>NZ_JAPJDY010000001.1:336143-626807 GCF_030731985.1 Rheinheimera baltica | reverse complement strand
TCTGCCCGTGACTTACTGCGCCGCCGCACCCGTATTGTCCGCCATGGCGCTGATTTAAAAGCTCACGTCAAAAACACCACCAGCCAATATAACTTACCACCCAATGACCTGAACTTACGCTACCCCAACGCGCGTGAAGCTATGCGCAATCGCTTTGATGATCAGTTCGTGCAGCGCAATATCGATTTGGATTTAAACATCATTGCTTTTTACAACCATGAACTCAGTTCTATTGAATGCTTTATCGAAAAGCATGCCAAGCACCACAACGGTAGTGATTACCATATCCTTACCAGCTTCCCTGGCATTGGTCGCATCCTGGCACTGACCATACTTTACGAAGTAGGCAGCATCAGTCGCTTTAACAGTGTGCAGGATTTTGCATCCTACAGTCGGCTTATTAAGTGTAAAGCTGAGTCTGCCGGAAAAAGCTATGGCACTCAGGGTAATAAAATTGGCAATGCCCATCTAAAGTGGGCCTTCGGTGAGATTGCCGTGCTTTACTTGCGCGGTAACGACAAAGCCAAATCTTACTTACTCAAGCTACAAAAGCGCATGAGCAAAGCCAAAGCGCTCTCAGCACTGGCACATAAAATTGGCCGTTGCGTGTACTACATGCTGAAAAATCAGAAGGTGTTCGATGAGAAACGTTTCTTAGCCGGTTAAGTCGCGGGACAAGGTGAGCTGAACGTCTAACTGGAACACCATGGCTGATGCTCAAATGATGGTTGGGTAACCCTTAGCAATAAGCTGAATCACCCGCCTTCTGGCACACTGCCGTAACCAGGTTGCTTTGATTAGACACCTTGTCGCCGCGCACACCCATCAGCAAGATGGTTTGCACCTGTGCTGAGCCTGAAACTAACTGGCTTTAAGCCCGACGCATTGAATAGTGCCAGCAACAGGTTAACCGATGAATGTCTGGTGCCCCTGCTGTCAGCAAGGATGCTGAAATCAGCAGGCACTCATTGAGCATGAGATAAGAGAGCCCCGATATGTGTTTGTTGCAGGCTATCGCCTGGCAACCATGATGACAGATGAAGCAGAGTATCTTGCTGATGGAACAACAAACTAGCCGCTAACGCGGCCAGAAGAGCGGTTTTACCTATTGACTCCGAGAAGGCTCATATGTGTTATGTTCTTCTTTATGGTAAAAGCTCCTCTTCCGGAGTTACCGCTCCATTCGCCATCACGCGAATAAACTTTTGTTGGAATATCCACAGGGGTCTTGCCGTTTATTTCTATTGTGAAAATTCCATTTTCAGAATGCCGAATATTCAGGTCTATTTTCTGTTCAAATGCGATGTTATCCAAGAGATTAACTTTTTTGACTAGTACCTCCTGTTCATAGACATAAGCATTCAAAAATAACTCGGTCTCATCTCCCTCTATGTAAAGATGGAAAGAGTCATAGCCAGGGATCCCAAGCCCATAGTATTTGTCAATTAGCGCAGCACCACCAGTTTTAGGCTTAGGGTAAATAAAAGTATACCCACCCTTATACTTCTTGTTTGAAGGAGTCGCGCCATCAATCGCGGAGATCGTCAATTCATACGACGAGTTAAATTCGTCATTTATATTTGCGCATGCATTAAGTACAGCGCAAAGAAGCATCAAAACAATTACAGAAAAAGAGATTCTAAGTTTCATAAGAACAATCGTGGTAGAACGACCCATTACTGAGCCGCCCCCACACAGATCCGGACGTGCGGAATTACCGCATCCGGCTCTTCAGTTATATATTCACTCGTGTAAAACACGCCCTTAATACCAGTCAACATGGATAATTCGCTTACCCACCCGTGGTTTCTCAATACCAAAATACATTAGCATCTGTTTGAAATTACTCCAATTATAACTTCGCCTGCCGCTTCGCCTATTGAGCCACTTGAATAAGCTCTGTAGTACATAGCTGTATAGTCTGTCTAAGCTTCGGCTGTTGTTTGGTAGCCCAAAGTAATTTCGATATCCCAGCAATTTGCGTTTGAGTTGCGGTAGCCACAGGTTCAGTTTTATTGAACGCTTGGCTTTGATGTACTGGTAGAACTCGTTTAGGCTCGACCGTAGCTTTTCCGCTGCGGTACGTCGTCTTGAGCGAGGCCTGCCCTGTGCATCTTTTGCCCAGTAAAAGGCAAAACCCAGAAACACAAATTGCCGTTTACGGCTGGGATGAAACCGACTAAAGCGCAGCAGTGAGGTTTTATCCTCTGCCACCTCTAAGTTGAATTTCTTCAGCCGTTTTGGCAGTACCTTGTAAAAGCGCTCAGCATCATTGGCGTATTGAAACGCACACACAAAGTCATCAGCATAACGAATTAACATCGCCCTGCCACGCATCCTCGGTTTTACTTGCTTTTCAAACCATAAATCCAATGCGTAATGCAGGTAGATATTCGCCAATACGGGGCTGATGATGCCACCTTGCGGCGTGCCACTTTGCGGGCGTTCGAACTGCCCTTCCGGTGATTTTATCCGGGCTTTCAGCCACTGGCTAATCACATTCAGAATGGCGTTATCATCAATACGTTGCTTGAGCATTCGTATCAGCCAGTCGTGGTCTAAGTTGTTGAAGAAGCCTTTGATATCGGCTTCAACAATATAGCCATACCCTCGGTACTGGAGATTAAGCACCGTGCTTTCTACCGCCTGATGGGCGCTTTTATTTGGCCGGTAGCCATAACTGTTGGGCAAGAAGTCCGCTTCCCAGATATGTTGTAATATCTGGCTCACACTTTGCTGCACCAGCTTGTCGTCTACCGTTGGCAAGCCCAGTGGGCGTTGTTTGCCATTCGCCTTGGGGATAAACACTCGCTTTATGTCATTGGCACGGTAGCGTTTATGCTTTAGTGCATCGCTTAACCGGCTAATGTGGCTTACAAGCTGCTGTTGGTACTCCGGCATCGTAATGCCATCCACACCCGCTGCGGCTTGTTTATTGAGTTGCCCCCAGCTTTGATACAGGCAGTCTTCACTTAGCAATCCGTATAAATTCTGAAACCTGTGCCTGGGGTTGTGCTGTGCTTTAAATGTGATTGCGTTTAGTTCGGTTGTCATAGCAATTCCAGCCCTACACTGTCCGGCCTATGTGTCTGCTAAACGCAGGATATAACTGCCAACCCCTTCGCCATGTGAACGGCGTTACCGTCTCAGACTACTATGGGCGGGTCTGACTGCCAGAAGGTCATCGTTGGCCTTGCTTGTGGCTTAGCGTCTCTACCACTTCCTTATGGAACACTTCTGGCTCTCTCAAGTTCCTGATACATCTCTTTAATCATGCCACGGCTTGATAACTCCGCTGACTCGTCACAGCCTCACTTTAACGGCTGCTTTGCATGGACTTCGGTGGCGTTACAAACCTCGTCAGTCAGATTGTGCTTATCGAAGCGATACCAACCTTCAGGGACACGTATCCCCTGTGGCCTAACTAATTCTCTGTGTACGCTTCACCTATCTTGTTCGTCAGTAAAAAAATACTGGCTCCGCCATAGGCGCAACACTCGATACGGGTGGTCAGTTACACCTTACCCGACAGGGACTTACACCCTGCAAGATGCATCAAGCTTTGCTTGACGCACTAACGCCCGCCAATCGGTGCGCGCCTGACCGCAAGCAGTCAGCGCCGGATCTTTACCTTCGGTGTGTTTCTCTGCATGGCGCACCAAATACACGGTGTTAGCCAACGCTGGCGTTGGCTGCAGCGCCATGTAGATGCCCAGCAAGCAAGCCATATTAATGGCTATGGCGGCAGTTTTTTGCAGTTATCGAAGCTTCATCTCAACCCTTTTTAGTTTGTTAGCGGCTATTTAACCGCGTTATTTTCTCTGACCAGCACAGACACTGCAACGGCCATCTTTATTCAGGCGAAACTGGCGCCACTGGCTGGTTAAGCCGTCAAACAGCTGTAATTTGCCATACAGCGGCGTGCCGACACCAGCAAGAATTTTAAGGCCTCCAGCGCCTGCATAGTGCCGACAATACCAACCACAGGGCTTAAAATGCCAGCTTCCATACAGGTTAGTTGCTGCTCGCCGAATAGCTGACTTAAGCAATGATAGCAAGCGTCGTTGCCCTGCATGCTAAAGCTGGCTACCTGACCTTCAAAACGGATTGCTGCACCAGATATCAATGGCACTTTGGCGTTAACGCAAGCGGTGTTAATCGCATTGCGGGTGACTAAATTATCAGTGCAATCGAGCACCAACGAATAGTGTGGCACCAGGGCAGCTAATTCCGCGGCGTTTAAACGTTGCGCCAGTGCCTGAATGTCTATTTCAGAGTTCAGCTGTCTCAAGCTTGCTGCCGCTTGCCCGGCTTTGCTCAGGCCAATATCCGCTTCGCGATACAGTATTTGCCGCTGTAAGTTGCTGCGCTCTATAGTGTCATCATCTACCAGCGTAATGCTGCCCACGCCACTGGCGACCAGATAAGGCGCGACCGCGCAGCCTAATCCTCCCATGCCAATCAGCAGCACTTTGCTTGCCAGCAGCGCTTCCTGACCACGAAAATCCATGGCGGGCAACATTAGCTGGCGGCTATAGCGCATGGCTTGCATCTGGCTGAGTTGTTGCGTCATCAGTATCTTACCAACTTATTCTTGCCTTAATTGATGCACCAGTTTAAGTAAGTTGATTAATTTCAGCAAATTAACCCGCATTTTACTGGCAAAAAGGCATAAAAAAAGCCCCGTTTGGAGCGTGTTCAATTTAGTCTGTGTCGTTACTCGTCTTTAAATTTCGCTTAGCGTGCGCTGGCATAACCTGCTGCTCCACGGAGAAGTAAATCAATGACCCGCGATGGATAAACAAGTACTACGCCCGTGCCAATTAAGATGTTTTTGCGACCGTCTACTGTTAAAAAAACGTCTGTTTTGGTGATACACCGGCACTAAACCCTGGCGTGCTGGCGGATCAGGTTGTGGTACACGTGATGTAACCGGTCTAATTCATCGCGTGAAATGGCTTCATTTTGCATTAAAGACTGAATGCTTTGGTCTAGCTGGTATAGCGTTTCACGCATCTGGTTATCTGCAATCATGCTTTGGATCCAGGTTATCGCAGCCAGCCGCGTACCCGCAGTAACCGGGTTTACCTTATGCAGTGACCCTGAGCTGTATAAAACAGCATCTCCGGCTTCGAGTTTGACATGCTGATAACCAAATTCGGTTTTAATAACCAGTTCTCCCCCGTCATATTCATCTGGCGAAGATAAGAAGGTTGTCATTGACATATCTGAGCGCATCACTTCGCTGCTGCCCGGCAAGCGCATAATGGCAGCGTCAACATGCAAGCCATAGGTTTGTTGCTGTCTGTAACGGTTAAAGCAAGGCGGAAAAATACGGTGTGGCAGTGCTGCTGAAATAATCTGCGTATTGTGGCCATATTTCGCCAGTAAGGTGTTGGCAAGCTGTTGCACCTGCGGATCGGTTGGGTCGGCCTGGCCATTACGTTTTACTGAGGCAGCCATCCCCATAGCGGTACTTCTACCATCCTGCCAGCGCGCTTGTTGAAGCTGCTGGCGAAACACACCCACCTCATCCGAACTTAAAAGCTGCTTTATAAAAATCAAAGTGGCATTCCTGCAAATACTACGCCCGGCGTCTTACAGATACCGGGCGTTAGTGAGATTAAAACTCGTAAGTCAAAGTAGCACGCACCGCGCGGGCATCACCCAGGTACATAAAACTGCCTGAACGGTATGCCGCTGTCCAATACTCTTTGTCTGTCACGTTTTCTATATTTAAACGTAAAGTGGCCGCTTTTGACAGGTTGTAGTTGGCAAATAAGTTTGCAGTAGCATAACTTGGCACCACGATGCTGTAGTAACCATTTTGCGCATCAAAGGCCGCGGCGGAATCGGGTTGACCACCGTACATTTCGCCTTTGTAGGTATAATCGCCACCAAAAGCAAAGTCTTCCGTTAACTGGTAACGCAGCTGGACATAAAAACTTTTATCCGCAAAGTTACTTAACTCTAACCCCAGATTTTGCGGGTTAACCGACTGAGTAACCTCAGACTCCATCAAGGATGCACTGGCCTGAATACTCAGTTTATCTGTCAGGTTTCCGTTGATCGCCAGTTCAACACCCCTAATTCGGTTTTCACCGGTATTTAAGGTTCCAAGCGTAGAGTAAGCATCGCCGACACTTTCCATCACGTCAGACTTGGTGGTTTGGAATACCGCTGCGGCGAAAAACAGTTTCTCGTCGAGTAATGACCATTTGGTACCAAACTCAATGTTTTCTACAGTTTCCGGGTCGGCCAGCGCCGCTTGCTCCGGGTCACCACATAAGCCGCCGTAACCGCAGTTTGCGCCAAGATCAGACTCACCGCCGTTAATATTGGTTGCAGTAGCGTAACTCAGATACACATTAGCGTCGTCTGTCAGGCTGTACACTACGCCCACGTGTCCATTGTAAAAGTGGTCTGTGTAAGCATACAGTAAGTTGTTATTGCCGCTGACCACATCATTACTGTAATCAATATTGTCGATACGCGCGCCGGCAAATAACTGCCAGTGTTCGTTAATTTTGGCTGTGTCCATTACATAAAATGCGATAGTTTGCGCGTTAAACAACGCATCAGAGCCGCCTTTACTGTAGGTTCTGCCAATAATGCTGCCCGCTTGCGGGTACACCTGGCCATTTGGATCAAGTAAACAATACCCTTGACTTACACCACCGCGGCCGCTGAGTGTGCAGTTTGTCGCGCCGTTTGCAGTAATGTTATATACCCCGTTGTTTACTTTCTCATCGGTAAACTCAACACCAAACAACAGTTGATGCGCAACATCGGCAGCCTCTACATCCCAGAACAGATTGAATTGGCTGGCAAAGTATTCCACATCCTGCCAGCCCTGATGGGTACTGAGCGTTATGGTATTAGCCCCTGGTGCATCGGCATCGCTGGCATGGCGCACTGTGCCGCGGGCGCCGGTAGATAAATAGCCATTTTGCGTTTCACCATAACGAGTAGCGTTATAAAACCTTAAACTATCGCTGATGTCATATTCGGTACGTAATGTATAGGCGCTAACGTCTGAGTTTAAAAAATCTTCGTTTTGGGCATAAACCGGGATATCCGATACCGGTTTTCGGGTATCGAGGTCAAAATAACTGCCTAAGTCAGGCGTATCTTCTGCCTTTAATGTGTAATAGTCGGCAAAAATACGGAGATCGTTCACGTTGTCATACAAGCCTGATAACAAGGCGCCACGACGGCTTCGTTCAATACCGTCACGATTTGGTGCCTGCTCTTCAGTGTGTAGCAAGTTAACCCGTGTTGCGATATTGCTGCTTATCGGCGTGTTGTAATCCAACACCAAACGGTGATGCTCATCGGTGCCTATTGCCGCATCGATACGGCCAAAGTTATAGGCTGTAGAGGCTTTTTTGGTGATACTGTTAACCGCACCACCCGACGAGCCGCGCCCGGCAAACGTTGAGCTAGGCCCTTTGGTTATTTCAATCTGCTCGGTGGCAAAGCTTTCCCGGGTGGTCATACCCGGGTCACGCAGACCGTCGACAAACACATCTGAGCGCGCTTCATGGCCACGGATAATATAGCGATCACCAAACGCATTACCGTTCTCACCGGTGCCTAAGGTTACGCCAGCCTGCGCGGCAAGAATGTCTTTTAAATCGCTCTTGCCTGATTCTTCAATCTGATCTTTGGTCAACACGGTGATGGTTGCGGGTGTATCGACCAGCTCTGCTAAACGGCGAACGTCGCCTGATTGTTTAACGCTGTATACCGAAGTACGTACGCCGTGCACCTTAATTAGCTCTATCGCTTCGTCTGTACACGCTTGGGAATTTGCATTGCAGTGCTCGGTTGTTTCGGCAATGGCAGGAGCCATTAGGTTAAATGCAAAGGCCGTCATTAATGCTTGTGAGCCAAGCATGGAAATTTTTTTTGTAGCCATAGGAACTTATCTGCCTCTTCCTGATAAAAGTGGCATGATAATAATTCGCAATTACAACAGTGTAAACACAATTGAGAATAATTTTTATTTGCGCAGCTATTTTTCTGGCATCCGCAGCGCCAGCCTGACTGGCCCCTGCATAAGTTTACCTAACTATCAGGATATTTCCTTTTGTACCAGTGACAAGCGATACACATCATGACGCCGGTCTTTCATGGTATTAACACTGCCATGGGTATGCAGCTCTTTTAACGCATCCAGGTCAACATCAACTATTAATAGCATCTCTGAATTGGGTGTGGCTTCTGCTTTAATGCCGGTAGTCGGAAAGGCAAAATCCGACGGGGTAAACAGTGCCGACTGCGCATACTGAATATCCATATTATTTACCCGCGCCAGGTTACCCACTGCGCCAGCAATAGCAACATAACACTCGTTTTCTATCGCGCGTGCCATGGCGCAATGCCGCACCCGGGTGTAGCCATTTTGCGTATCAGTTAAAAACGGTACAAACAAAATATTCATGCCCTGATCGGATAGCAAGCGGGCATATTCCGGAAACTCGACATCGTAGCAAATCATAATGCCGATTTTGCCGCAGTCGGTATCAAATACCTCAACCTTACTGCCGCCAGTCATCGCCCAGTTGCGTTTCTCTGCTGGCGAAACGTGTACCTTGTCATACTGCTCCCAACTGCCGTCACGGCGACATAAAAAGCCGCTGTTATACAGTTTGCCGTCAATTAAATACGGCATGCTGCCGGTAATAATATTGATGTTGTAGGCGATGGCAAATTCGATAAATTTATCACGGATGGTTTCAGTATATTTTGCCAGCTGGCGAATGCTTTCGGTCACGCTTAAATGGTTGTAGTGCTCCATTAAGGGCGCAGCAAACAATTCAGGAAACAGGATAAAGTCACTTTTGTAATCCGATACCGCATCAACAAAAAACTCCATCTGCTCAAACAGCTGATTAATGTCTTTCATATTGCGCATTTGCCACTGCACCAGCCCCAACCGTACTTCAGCCTTGGGCACATTGATCAGCTTAACTGACTTGGTGTAGTAAATATTGGCCCATTCCAGCAAGGTGGCATATTCCTGCGACTGAGTATCACCACGCAGATAACCCTTAAGTAATTTGCGCACATGGAAACCATTGGCCAGCTGAAAACTGAGTACCGGGTCGTGGATTTCCCGCACTTTTACTTTTTCAATATATTGCTTGGCGCTGAGTTTATCGGCGTAGTCGGTATAGTTTGGCATCCGGCCGCCAGCCATAATGGCGCGCAAATTCAGGTTTTCGCATAGCTCTTTGCGGGCATCGTACAAGCGCCTTGCCAAACGCAGGCCACGGTAATCCGGATGAATAAACACCTCTATTCCGTACAACACATCGCCGTTGGGATCATGATTTTTAAACGAAAAACCCGTGACTATCTGATCATAAGTGTGTTCGTCGCTAAATTTACTGTAATCAATAATTAGCGAAAACGCACAGCCGACTACTTTACCATCGACACAAACACACAGCTGGCCATCGGGAAATTTGGTTAAAGGGTAACAACTCCCCTGCAGGGCAAATACAGGTCATTGCTATTGGGTCAAACGTAAAAGCACTGGAGGGAATAATGGCTTTCTGCCCCTTAGCTGTCGGAATATGCCGTTTGCCGTACTTTTTCTGTTGCTCGCTAAACTTCGGGTCACGTTTTCTAAACTGGTTATCCGGGATGAAGCCATTAATTTTTTGCAGGTATAGATAACTGTTGTTGGCTTCATTGGCAAAGCCGGTGTCGGCCGTGACTATGGTGTTATTGGCAAAGATGTTGTCGCTAATCCCCATACTTTTATAGCGCTGTTTTATCTTTTCCAGCACCGGCACTAAGGTGTGATGCTCTTGTCCTTCGCCAAAGGCTTGCGCATCCACAATGATTTGATGTTTTTTATCCACCGCCGCCACGCCGTTATAGCCCTGAATGGTGCCTTTGCTGGTGGTCATTTTGGCTGACTCATTATCGGTGATATTACTTTTCACTTCCTTGCTGCGTTTGCCCTAGCCCATCCGTGGACTGGCGGTCTTTAGAAAGACGGTGATTTTGTCATGCGCTTTATTTAGCGTGTCGATACTTTGTTGATGCCTCGCTTTGCGTACTTCATCAGCATTGGCTTGCTCATCCAGCTTTTTATGTTGTTCCAGGTGATAACGAATTTGCCGCTTTAATTTATCCCGCTTCGCCGCCAACTCCTTAAATGTGCCAGACCACTCCTTAGCGGCGTTAGACGACATTTTGCAGCCCGGGGCTGGCCTTCCAGTCTATGGCAAACAACTCATTGCCTAATAATCCCTGTTGATGGCAGACCAGCAGTACCTGTTCAAACAATTGCGCAATTTGCACCGACGAGCTACTGACAAAGGCGGCTATGGTCGTAAAGTGCGGCACGGTGTCGCATGACAGCGCTTTAAAGATGATATTGGTTTCGCAGCACCATTGAATTTCCCGGCTGGAGGTGATGCCCTTGGAATAAGCAAACAAGATGATTTTCAAAAGCACTGCTGGGTCATACGCCGGACGGCCGTTATCTTCATTCTGGTATTTGCTGTGAAATATCGACAGGTCCAGCTTGTTATCAATCAGGTAATGGATGGCGTGTTCAAAAGTGCCAGGCTGCAGTTGGTCGAGATAATTAATCACCACCATGGCACTTTGGTTGTAATCGTAAGGGATGTATTTAGGCATTAGGTGCTGTCCATTTTTTAATCAGACAACGCTATTTGATCACAAACTCGATCGCGTGAAAAGAGGTTTTTCTACAGCCTCAACGCCCCATTAAAAGGCTTTTAATTGTTGGTTATAATGTGTAGCGAAGCGGAACCTAACCAACTGTTAAAAGTCCTGCTTGAATGGCTTGTTATAGAGATACGCCCCAGTACCTTTTCTTAATGGACTCACCTTCAATTGGGATCCACTCTTCAGTATCTTTAGAAAACTGGACTGTATAGAGTATTTTTGGGATTTCAGTATTGGAAATGATAACACCACAACTAAAACCTACATTATTTACAGGGACGAAACTTAAAGAATCCCCATCCAAACTTTTTATATTTTCCAAATTTAGCTTTTCTAATTTTTCTAAAATTTTGACTTCATGTTTTGCGAGTTGAGTCTGTATTGACGCAAGTATGGTATCTTGATCTTGTGCAAAACATTTGAAACCTATAAGGATGAGGACACTTAAATATATTACATTCTTCATACTAGTTCCTATCTCTATAACGCCTCAATAACCGGCGCAGCCATGCTGCGTCCGGCGCCGCAGGCGCGTAGTTGATTGACTTGTTAGAGAGCAACTTTAGTACTGCCTTCCAACGTGTTCACCACACTCAGGGCAATGGACATGGGCGGGTTCAACTACATGCATATTTTTACAACGCCGGGCGGTGTCGCCTTGCGAGACGCTGACATATGAACGCAATATAGCGAACGCTGCAAAATAGAAAATTAGCCAATGACCAGAGAAGCCCCTGACAGTACTTGCTTCACTCTCCCCGTCGCCCACTGAAATAAAGAACGCAAAAAAGCTAAGAAATGCATAACCAAAGAGACTATAGAACGCGTATTGCATCCATTTTGGGCAGCCTCGAAGAGCTGCTTTCCACATGTCTTTTTGTGGAAAGTCTTTGGACAATTGCCTTGCAGCTATAACAGCTGGGAACCAAACAACGAAAATACCAACATGCAATGGCCACGGGTTGATGCCGAAAGGACGATCAATCCCTGCGTATCCTGCAAGGTGTGCTATCAAGCTTAAAATAAAGCCGATTAACGCCAGAATGGAAAAAATGCTTGCAGTACCCGCCATGTTTGATTTGCTCTCTAACGCAAAGCACACGGGTGACGACCGCGTAGCGGTTGGCATCCCAGCGGCCGCAGGCCGCGAGTGATGCGCCTTGTTAGCAGCTTGAATTAAAACCCGCGCGGCACTGCCGCACTGGCGAAGCTGAACAAGTGCACCACTGTGCAAATTTAAAACTACACCGGCCAGCTGCGATACGGCGAGCCAACCGGAACCTGTAAAACTACTGAGCGAAGCCAAGAAGAACAACGCTACCGCCACCACCGTTTGCAACAAACCCGCAAACTGGCGACCTTTAACTTTTGGCGCTGCCGCTAAAAATACCAAACGCGAGCAATGCCGGAATAAAACTACTGACTGAAACCGTTAAAACCCCGAACACCTGCTAACAGCTTAATAGTTTGCAAAGCCCCTTCTATAAAACGCGGGATATTGCCTTCTATCTTTAATAAATGACAGCAAAATATCTAATAAGCTCCTTTAAATCAACAGATTTTTAACGTTGTGATTATCTCTACTTGTAGAAAGCGGGGTTAAACCTTGCGATCTACTTGCTAACAATAAATTTACCTACTACTGTATATTTATACAACCTTCTTTATTTATGGGTGAAAGTTATGGCATCGCCATTTTTGCAATATATCGCTGAGTTTATGTATGCCCGCCGTTATGCCAAACGAACGGTTGATGCTTATGTGTACTGGATAAAGGCGTATATCTTGTTTCACAAAAAACAGCATCCGGCAAAGTTAACTGAGCAGGATGTCGAGCGCTTTTTAACTTATTTAACTAATCAGCGTAATGTGGCGCCGCGCACGCAGGCGTCGGCATTGAATGCCCTGAGCTTTTTGTATAAAGCGGTACTGCAAAAACCGCTGTCGTTAAACCTTAATTTTAATCGCTCGCAGCTTGCGCCTAAGCTGCCAGTGGTATTAACCCGCACCGAGATAACGGCGCTGTTAAGGGTTATTGATCCGCGCTATAAACTGCTGGCTCAGTTGATGTACGGCAGTGGCTTGCGGCTGATGGAAGCCGTTAGGTTGCGGGTGCATGCAATAGATTATGACTATTTGTCTGTTATGGTATGGCAAGGTAAAGGCAATAAAAACCGACGTACCACGCTGGCACCAGAATTAGTTACAACACTTAAGCAACAGAGCCAGTTTGTAATGCAATATTTTGAGGCCGATTTGGCTAACCCTGATTATGCCGGTGTCTGGTTACCTTATGCGTTAGCACGTAAATATCCCACAGCACCTAAAGAGCTGGGGTGGCAGTATTTATTTCCGTCCATGCAGCTAAGTGTCGATCCAGAGAGTAAGCTCCTGCGCCGCCACCATCTTGATGAGAGCTGTGTCAGGCGCGAAATTAAAATTGCTGCGAAAAAAGCGGGAATCTCTAAAAATGTTACCTGCCATACGCTGCGCCATAGTTTCGCTACCCACTTGCTGGAAGCCGGCGCCGATATCCGTACCGTGCAAGAGCAATTGGGCCATGCCGATGTGCGCACTACGCAAATATACACTCATGTACTAAACCGGGGAGCCTCGGGCGTTAAAAGCCCGCTATCGCAGCTACTGTAAAAAGCATCGTACACAGCTGCTGTAAAAGGCAACATAGCACAACCCTTGTTAGTTAAGGCATAGGGTTAACATTGGTTACCTACTAACAGGGCTTAAACACCATACAATGTTTGCTGTAATGCTTTGAATTCGTCTTTAAACGCCTGCTCTGCTTTTACCGGAAATGGATAACCTGCCGGGCCGGCAAAAACGAAATCGGTTTGAGCGGTTAGATTAGTATCGCTGCGAATGCGGTTGTACGCTTCTATCCAGGCGTCGTAGTGCTCTATCAGGCTAACGGCGTGCGCCATTAACTGCGCAGGGATTAAATGGCCTTTGCCCAGTAATAAATCGCGAATGGCAATATTGCCCTTTTGAATAACCTCGGCTTCTAAATGCAGGTTTTTATTGTCCCAGCGTTCAAAAGCACGCTTGGTGCGCTCCAGCTGCATTTGCATTGGGCCAAACAACTCGCCAAGTGCCTGTTCTTTCCAGCTTCGGGTAGACTCAAACACTTTTAAACCCTGACTAAACTGGGTTTCAATTTGCTTTTCAATAGTCTTATTGCGGCGTAGAAAAAATACGCCCAATAATGCAGTTACTACACTGCTGCCAAGAAAACTGCCAATAATGACGTCCAGTAGTTGTGCCATATGCTAATGCCCTGCAAAGAGTTGGCGGTAGCAATAAAAATAGCAGGCGTTGCGCCGGTACAGCACAGTTTTTATTAGTATCGCTTTCAATGTTAGTTCTCGCCTTTAACACACCACTCATTGTCCGAGTGAAACTGCCGGACACAAAAAGTGTCCGCGGACACAGCATAATCACACAATAATCATTAATATCTTTAAATATCAACACGTTAAAAGTTGGCATTAAAGCTGCTATGTATAACGCAATCGTTTCACAACACGTTTATCAGGATAACGAATTATTATGATCCAAGGCACCGAACAGCAGGATACCGTTTTACAACAACCCGCTAAAAGTGGGATACGCCGCATGTTACCTGCCGCAGGCATAGTCATCACAATAACCTTATTGGCTATGGCATTTTTTCACTCTATTGGTGAGTCAGCCAGCCTAGTGCTGCCCCGTAACCAAATGCAATTTGCCACCGTGCAGCGAGGTGACCTGGTGCGCGACATTGCGGTTCAAGGGCGCATCGTTGCCGCTAACGCCCCTACCCTTTACAGCCAGCAAACCGGGCAAGTGCAATTATTTAAGCAACCCGGTGAAGCCGTAACACTAGGTGACTTGCTGGCTACCATTAGCAGCCCGGCGCTTGAAAATGATTTGCAGCAACAACAGGCGGTACTTGCGGCAATGCACTCAAATGCTGAGCGTTCGGCATTATCTGCGCGCGAGCAACAGCTGGACATGGAACAAGTGATGAATAGCGCGCATGTAAATTTAATTGCGGCCAGACGAGAGCTACAACGCGCCAAACAGTCAATTGATCTTGGCGTGATCCGCCAGTTAGATTTTGACATTGCCGGCGATAATTTAATGAAAGCCGAGCTGGAGTTTGACCATGCAAAACGCAAGGTTGAACTGGCCAAAGACAAACTTACATTTGAGCAAAGCTCTCGCCAGCAGGACATTCATCGCCAGCAATTGGTGGTAAACGAATTAGAACGCAAAGTCGCAGCCTTGAATATTACCGCCCCCGTTACCGGACAACTGGGCAACTGGCTAAGCGAACAGCAAAGCCATGTGTTGCCAGGGCAGGCATTATTAACCGTCATAGACTTAAGCCAGTACGAAGCCGAATTGGCAGTGCCAGAATCTTATGCCCGGGATTTAGCGACAGGGCAGCAAGTTGAAATAACCATTGGTGATCAGCAACTTAGTGGCAGCATTAGTACCATTGCAGCAGAGGTGCGCAACAATCAGGTAACCGCCAGGGTGCGCTTTAGCAACGCAGACAGTACCGCACTGCGCCAAAGCCAACGCCTTACTGCCAGAGTGATTATGGAACATAAAAGCAATGTATTGAAAATTGCCCGCGGTGACTTCGTCAGCTCTGGTGGCGGTCGCGTGGCTTATCAGGTGATAGACAACCAGGCACAGCGCAAAAACATCGAACTAGGCGCGCTTTCAGTACAGTGGGTTGAAATACTTAGCGGCGCAACTGAAGGCGAGCAATGGGTGATCTCCAACCTCAGTGATTTTAAAGATGTAGAGCGGGTAAACCTAAACTAACCAATTTGCTATAAAACAAGGATTAACCAATGATTACACTAACTAACTTAAGCAAAATTTTTCGCACGGAACTGATAGAAACCCATGCCCTGCGCGAGGTTAATTTACAGGTTGAAGAAGGTGAATTTGCCGCACTAACCGGCCCATCAGGTTCTGGCAAATCAACATTATTAAATATTTTAGGCACCTTAGAGAGCTTTGATAGCGGAGACTACCTGCTGGATGGTAAATCGATAAATGGTTTGTCAGATTCCGCGCTATCCAAACTCAGAAATGAAAAAATTGGTTTTATATTTCAGGGTTTTAACCTAATTAAAGACTACAGCATCTATGACAATATTGAGCTACCGTTACGATATCGCGGCCTCAAGCCAGCAGAGCGCAAACAACGTATTGAGCACGCATTAGAATTAGTCGGCTTACATGCAAGACGCCACTACCTTCCAAGCCAGCTTTCTGGGGGGCAGCAGCAGCGTGTTGCTATTGCCAGAGCCATTGCCGGTAAACCCCGCATCTTGCTGGCCGATGAACCTACCGGCAATCTGGACTCGTTAATGGCACGTCAGGTTATGGAGCTGCTGGAGCAAATTAATCAGCAAGGTTGCACCATTTTGATGGTAACGCACGACCCGGATCAAGCACGCCGCGCCGGGCGCAACATCCAAATCATCGACGGCCAGCTGCACGACAGCACCTTGTATGAGCCACTTGCGGTTCACAGCGCATAAGGGAGGTTACATGGAACAGTTTATCTATTATCTTAAAGTCAGTTTTAAAGGCATTAAACGAGCCCCGCTGCCCTATGCATTAACCATCTTTATTTTAAGTGTGGGTTTGGGTGTTTTTTTTGCCAATGCGACGTTTTATTACCAGCTAAACCGCGATCCGCTGCCGCATAAAAGCGATAAGTTGTTTTTTCCAATGTTAAATCTGGTGCCGTACGAATGCAGTACCGATTGCAAAACGCCCTCGGTATTAAGTTACAACAATGTTGAAAAGCTCAGCCAGACAGACATTCCTACCCAGGCTGCAGCCATGTACAGTGCCGATGGCTATTTGCGCCAAAGTACCGAACAAGCGCCCTTACCGGTAAGTATCCGTATTACCCAGCGTGACTTTTTCAGCCTCTTTGATGTGCCGGTATTACATGGCAGTATCTGGCCAGACAATAGCACCCGCCATGAGGTAATTTTAACCAAATCCAGCGCTGAGAAATTGTTTGGTCGCACCAACGTTATTGGCGAAAAACTGCTGCTGGATGATCGCAACGTTACCGTTGCGGCCGTGCTGGATACCTGGCAAATGCTACCGCGGTTATATGATGCGAATAACCAGAATCATTTAAGCGATACAGACGATATCTACCTGCCATTGGAAACAGGCTACGACATGAATTATTTGTCGAACACTCAATCACAAACGTTTGATGATACAGACTACCGCCAGCTGAGTACCCAAGGCCGCACCGGCGCACTGCATCAATTACAATACTGGGTGCAATTAGATACGCCAGCACAACAACAGCGGTATTGGCAATTTATGGCTAACCTGGTGCAGGATGAAAAAGCTGCCGGCCGTCACCCCTCTGCGCCCAATAATCAGTTAGTGGCAATGCGTAATATTGTTAGCTACTTTGGTGGTGAAAGTAGCGACATTAAAGCCTTTGCTCTGGTAACACTGCTATTTTTATTGGTCTGTTTGTTTAACGCCAGTCACTTATCGTTAAACCGTTATTTAAGTAATCAATACGAGTTCAGTTTACGCCGCGCACTGGGCGCCAGCCGCAGCCAGTTGCAATTGCAGATGCTGGCGGATGTGCTACTGATGGCAATATTTACTATTATTGGCGCCCTTATTACCGGGTTTGCCGGTATTAAACTGATGAACCAGCTATTGCCAGCCAACAGCTTATTTTCAAACTGGGATCTGCCGTTACTGCTCAGCTTACTGGTAATCGCCTTTGTCTGTAGCTATCTGGTTACCTTATATCCCTCTCTTCGCGCATCATTTGGCACATTAAATCAGCAACTTAAGGAATAATTAGCATGTCATTTTATATGCTTTGTAAAGTGCTATTCAGCCGTAAAGTGGTCACAGGCCTGCTGTTGTTGCAGTTAGCGATGACACTCGCATTGTTGTTAAACAGTATTCTGCTGGCCCAACAAACGCATCAACAACTCAACCAACCAACCGGGCTGGATTTGGAAAACATTTTGTTAGTACAACTTAAACCCACCACAGCGTCACTACGAGTGTATCCGGCCTTGGAAGACTTACTAAACCGCCAGCTTGATGCCGTTCAGGCCATTCCTGGTGTTATCGCTGCAGCGTATTCTAACCAGTCTCCTATTGCGCAAGGCGGCAACAACGGTAATATCTTCGTTGTTGAACAACAAGAGCGCACGAATGTGCCATCTGTACCAATGTACTTTGTATCGAAAGACTTTTTTAAAGTCCTTGGTAGCCAGGTATTACAAGGTGAGCTGCCACAACATTCGGTGTCACTCGATGCACCAGGCACACCGGATGTGGTGTTAACCCAAAGTCTGGCGCAGAAACTGTTTGGCTCTGCCTCTGCCCCCGGTCAACAGGTTAGCCGCGGCCGGGTTGCGGCGGTTATAAGTGACTTTTATGGCCAGCGCAGTGGCAGCCATGTGATGTACAACAATATGCAGGTCGCTCCGCCCTACGGCGTAGATTGGGGCTACAGTATTTTATTGCGAAGCCAGCCACAACATACAGCAGCCGTCAGACAACAACTGGATAGTGCATTACGTAATGTGGAACCCAATATTGAAATCTACAATATCCGCACGCTGGCTGAGCAACATCAACGCTTGTACCGGAACGAATATGGTCTTGCCACGTTGCTGGCGCTGTTAAGCGGATTAATGCTGCTGGTAACAATGGTATCAAGTTATAGCAGCACGCATTTTCACGCCCTTAAACGGCAACAAGAAATTGGCATTAAACGCGCGTTAGGGGCCAGTAAAAAAATCATCTTTATAGAGCTGTTAACCGAGAACTGGTTATGTACGGCGTTAGGATCAGTATTGGGGGTATTTTTAGCACTACTACTGAATCATGCACTGGCACAAGTTATATCGATACCGGCTTTAAGTGGATATTTGCCACTAGTTGCGATAACTGTGTTGCTACTTTGTGTCACTGTAGCAACATGGTATCCTGCGACCATTGCTACCCGGGTATCACCGGCCACTGCCACTAAAGCCTTATAAACTATGCTGAAATTATTGGTTATTGATGACAATCAGCCAATCTGTCATGCCCTGCAAACGCTGTTTGGATTGCAGGGTTACCAGGTACTTTTCGCTACCTCGCCCGAGCAAGCCTGGCAATGCCTTGCAGATCACGATATCGACCTTATCTTGCAGGATATGAACTTCAGCGCTGGACAAATGCAAGGGGCACAAGGGCAAACCCTGTTTTATCAGTTACGCAAGCAATACCCCGCAATTCCGGTGGTACTAATGACCGCATGGACACAGCTGGAAATGGTGGTTGAACTGGTTAAAGCCGGTGCAACCGATTACATTGCAAAGCCCTGGGATGACGCACGTCTGCTGCTTACCGTGGCCAATGCATTAAAATTAAAGCAGCTAACCGCACAGCAACAACGCACCGAGCAAGCACGCAGCGCCGTCTTTGCTGATAAAAATTTGTGTGGTTTGGTGTTTGCCAGCGAGCAAATGCAACAGTTACTACAAATGGCTTTGCAATTGGCGCCCGCAAACGCAGCCGTATTGATAACCGGCCCCAATGGCGCCGGTAAAGAAGGCATTGCCAACGTACTACATGCCAATTCACCGCGTAGAAATAACGCGTTTATAAAAGTAAACATGGGTGCCTTACCCGCTGATTTGATGGAGGTGGAGCTATTTGGTGCCGAAGCCGGTGCTTATAGTGGCGCGCAAAAAAACCGCATTGGACGCTTTGAAGCGGCTGATGGCGGCACCCTGTTTTTAGATGAAATTGGCACCTTATCATTGGCTGGGCAGGCCAAATTATTGCGGGTTCTGCAAACCGGTGAGTTTGAACGGCTGGGTTCCAGTGTTACCCGCAAGGTGGATGTACGGCTGATAAGTGCCACCAACAGTGACTTAACAGCTGCAATTGCCTCTGGCACCTTTCGCCAGGATTTATACTACCGTATCAATGTTGTACAGCTTGAACTGCCAGCACTGGCGCAGCGGCCAGACGATATATTGCCTCTGGCACGGTATTTTCTTGCTGGCAAAAAGACGTTAAGCCCAGCAGCAGAGCAACTGCTACGACGTTATAGTTGGCCTGGTAATGTTCGCGAGCTGCAAAATGTCTGTCAGCGTGCCTTGTTGTTAACCAACGGTAATGAAATACACAGCCAGGATTTGGGGCTGGCCGAAGTAACAACAGCGGCAAAAAGAGCGCTGGATGATATTGACTGCGAACAATTGCAGCAAGCCTTGCTACAAGCAGGTGGCG
This sequence comes from Rheinheimera baltica, assembly GCF_030731985.1. NCBI lineage: Bacteria > Pseudomonadati > Pseudomonadota > Gammaproteobacteria > Chromatiales > Chromatiaceae > Rheinheimera > Rheinheimera baltica. Next base: position 606,779 of record NZ_JAPJDY010000001.1, on the reverse strand, counting down.
TAGTATCACGGGCCGCTAAACAGCTTGGTATCAGTCGTCAGGCATTGTATAGACGAATGGAGTTTTACGGCATTGATGCGCCCTAAACACTCACCTTCTTTAGCATCGCACTTTTGGCGACGACCAGACAGCGCAAGTTCGCTCAATTTGCTTTGTTTATTACTCACCTTAATTGCACTAGCTGTGCAGTTTAGTGCCTTTGGTGCCAACAGCCTGATAACCGCAGCGATATGCAGTACGGGCATAGTGCTGGCAATACTGCAACATTATGCAATGAAGCCCTTGCTGCAAGAAATTGCCGCGCTTAACCTGCACGCGCAAAACCTGCAGGATGGTAGTTTTAACACCAATGCAAACCAAACGAAGATACATCAGTTGTCTGAGCTTGCCACCAGCTTAGCAAATATGTCGGCTCAACTTAGCAGTGAGCGGGCCACGCTTTACCAGCGTGAGTTATTGCTGGATACCGTATTACAAAGCAGCCCAACGGCGATGCTACTAACCGATGCCAATAACACTGTGCTAATGAGTAACCCTGCCGCGCGGCAGCTGCTCAATATGGGTAAAGCACTAAATGGCCATAAACTGGAAGACCTTATTGCCCCGGTGCCAGCACTGGTTAAGGCTGTTGCCAGTTTGCAACCCGGTTTGCTGCATCTGGCGGACAACAGTATATGGCACTTGGCAATAAGCCAGTTTACGTTGAATCAGAAACAGCACCATTTATATCTGTTAAAACCGCTAACCCGTGAAATTCAGCGTGAAGAGCTTAGCGCCTGGAAAAAACTGCTGCGGGTTATTGGTCATGAGCTGAACAATACCTTAGCCCCGCTGTCATCACTGGCATTTTCTGGCGGCCAACTGGCACAGCAGCAACAGCATGCGCAACTAAGCCAGCTATTTGACACAATAAGCGAACGTTGCCTGCACCTGAACCAGTTTGTTCAAGCCTATATTCAGTTTGCCAAGCTACCACCGCCTCAACCCGGTGTAGTGAATTGGCCCAGACTTATTAACCAGCTGCAGGATCAATACGAGTTTGAGTTAGTCGATGACTTGCCTGCCACAGACTGGCTGGCAGATGTTCAACAACTAACACAATTGCTGTTAAATCTGTTGAAAAATGCCCATGAGTCCGGCTCTGCTGCAGCGCAAATCACATTAAAACTGGTTGAACAACCTGACACGTTATTGTTGGTAGTTCAGGACGGTGGCGGTGGTATGAGCGATGAAACCCTGCAACACGCATTGGTTCCCTTCTACACCAGTAAAAGTGGCGGCTCAGGTATAGGGCTAACCTTATGCCGTGACATTATTGAAGCCCATGGCGGCCATATTAGCCTGCGTAATTACGCAGGTGGCCTGGAAGTTACCTTGTTATTGCCTAAGCATCAGCCGCGCCAGACTACTTAGCACGACTACCAGAGTTCAGGTTATTTCCAGGGTACAGGTTATTCCCAGGATACCGGACACTGTTTTTTATGCGCTTTTTGCAACATCTCCAGTAGTGGCAGCGCGCGGGTATTTAAGCTAATGTGCGCTTTGCTGTTTTGCTCGTTATCAGCCGGTTCATCCCAGCCCTGTTCTGCTTTAGTTTGTTCTGCCTTAACGCGCTCAGCTTCGGCAATTGCGGCCAGCCCCTGTTGCAATGCCGTCAAGGCTGCAGATACATCCTCAGCGTAAAGCGCCGAAGGAACTTTGTTATCGCGGCCCATCAGCTGCAATAGGCGCAAAGCGGCGTCTTTAAAGTAAATTAGATCGCCACTTGCTTTGGATTTAAATGTCACTATCATCATTTTCTCCTGCGGTTTGCCGTAGGCAGCCTGCGCATTTACTGCTAGGCTGCACAATTACTTAAGCATAACGCTAAAAGCTTGCGCCATGTCGAAATATATTCTTGCGATTGATCAAGGGACCACCTCCAGCCGCGCCATTATTTATAATTCGGCGTTGCAAGCCCTTACCACCGCGCAGCAAGAGCTGCCACTAAGCTACCCCGAGCCAGGTTGGGTTGAACAAAACCCGCATCATATCTGGCAAAGTGTACTGGGTTGCATTAAGCAGGCGCTGCAACAACTCGCGCTTAAACCCACCGATATTGCCGCTATTGGCATAACTAACCAGCGCGAAACCACGTTGCTGTGGCACAAAGCAAGCGGTAAAACGCTGTATCCGGCTATTGTCTGGCAAGACAGACGCACCGCTAAGCAGTGTCAGCAATTAAAAGACACCGGCTGTGAGCCGATACTGCAGCAAAAAACCGGGCTGTTGGCCGATCCGTATTTTTCTGCCACTAAACTTGGCTGGCTATTAGATAATATACCCGGCGCCCGGGCACTGGCCGAGGCAGGTGAACTGTGCTTTGGCACGGTTGATTGTTATCTGTTATGGCAACTGACCGGTGGTAAGGTGCATGCCACAGACGCCAGCAATGCCAGTCGTACTCTGCTGTTTAATATCAACAGTCAACGCTGGGACGATGAGCTGTTACAACTGTTTGATATTCCGGCCGCTATATTGCCCCAGGTAATGGATAATGCTGCACATTTTGGCATTACAGACCTGCATATTCTTGGCGCTAACATTCCCATTCTGAGTATGATTGGCGATCAGCAAGCGGCCCTGTTAGGTCAGGCTTGTATCTCCCCCGGTATGAGCAAAAGCACCTATGGCACAGGCTGCTTTGCCGTAGTGAATACCGGCGCCACAGTAATGCTCAGCCAGCATAAATTGCTAAGCACTTTAGCCTGGCGGCTAGAAGGGCAAAGCACCTACGCGCTGGAGGGCAGTATTTTTATGGCCGGCGCGACTGTGCAGTGGCTGCGGGATAAACTCGGTATTATCCAACAGGCCAGTGACACTGAAGCGCTGGCTCAGCAAAGTAGCTACCAGCAAACTGAACTACTAATCCCCGCCTTTACCGGCCTTGGCACCCCGTACTGGCGGCCTGAAATTAACGCCGCGTTATTTGGTATGACCCGCGATACTGGCCGTGCCGAGCTTGCTACAGCAGCACTTTGTAGTGTGGCATACCAGAGTCGGGATTTACTCAGTGCCATGTTAAAGGACGGTGTTCGGGTTGACAGCCTGCGTGTAGATGGCGGTATGACCGCAAACCGCTGGTACTTGCAAGCGCTGGCAGATTTGAGCCAAACGCCGATAACCCGCTGCCATACTACTGATACAACAGCGTTGGGCGCGGCTTTTCTGGCGGCACTTCAACTGGGATATGTTAATAACCTCACCGATATAAACCGAATCTGGCAAAGTGGCGAGCAATTTCAGCCGGTTTTGCCCGCAGATAGCGCACAAGCACTGTATCAGCGCTGGCAAAGAGCCTGCAAAGCGCTTATCGCGCTAGAACTTTAACCGTTAAGTGCTAAATGCTAAATGCTAAATGCTAAATGCTAAATGCTAAATGCTATAGTATGCATAGCATTGACAAGTAAAGGAGTGCAATTAAATGCGTAACGTACTGATTGCTGTTGTTGATAGTGTGGGGCCAGATAGCCCTATCGCGCTTTATCATCAGCTACGCTGTCTGACAGATTATCAGGCTGATGCAGAGTGTCAGCTGCAGGTAGAACGGCTACCCTGCGCGTTTAAAGACAGTCTTACCGTGCTTGAGCAGCTTATTAATCAGCACAAACCCAGCCATTTAATGTTGTTAAGCCAGTGCAGTAGCCAGGTAGATATTCGTGTTGAGAAGGTTGCATTAAATATCAATGACGCCAAACAAAACGACAATATTAATCAACAACCACGCGATACTCTCACCGCGCAACATGGCCCGGCGGCTTATTTCAGTAATCTGCCGGTTAATGCCATTACCGATAAACTACGCAGCAATAATCTGCCTGTTCAACTGTCTTACAATGCAGGGACCTTTGTCGCTAATCATTTGTTCTATGGTTTAATGCATTATATTAAACATCAGAATATCAGCCTACATGGCGGCTTACTGCAATTTCCATTGTTGCCGCAACAGGCCTGCCTGCAGCCAGGCACAGCCAGCATTAGTATCGACGTGATCCTAAATGCGGTAAAGCTGGCTGCAGATGTCTGCTTGGCGCACAGTGACAATATGCTGCGTTCAACCAGCTAACAGGTCTAAATAGCTAAATTTAATAAAGTTTTCACTTTACTCAAAATTAAGCTTGCATAAAAAAAAAGCGTTAATTAAAATGCCCCACTCGAAAGGCAAGTCATCCGAAAGGGTGTACACGCAAAGCTTCAGGTCTAAGGGTTGCCAATAAATTGGCATCTACGATAGCTGGGCTGCCATCGCAAGTGCGATGTTATTTATCTGCTCGACATGCTGTATGTCCTTTCGTGATGAACACCTCAGATAGTAAATCTGTGACACTTATGATTGTGAAATAACTTATTTCGGAGCACGACTATGAAAGCCAAATTACTTATTTTAGCCACTGTTATTGCTGCAACCGCATTCATTAGCGCGCCTGTAAAAGCGAATGATCAATTGGCAATATCAATTTGTTCATACGTGGCTGCCGATAGCAAAAACAACTTGCGTAAAACCTTGACTGACAACCGTTTACGTTTACGTAATGTATACGATGGTATCGTATGTGACGGTTTACCGTTAGTTCGCCACGCCATTAAACACAACGCCGCTGATGCAGCAAACTTCATTATCAGCCAGTTACCAGGTAGCCAGGTTGCGGCATCAGGCGATATCGAATGGGCAAACAGCAATGGCTTTGGTTCATCTCCAATCATCGCGGCCATCCAAGAGCGCAGCGCAAGTTAAGCTAGCAAATGATTAAATAAACAAGGCGCCTATAAGGCGCCTTGTTTTTTCTGCTGTGTTAAACCTTTGCCGTAAAACAATGCTGTTTAACGTGTTCAGCAATACCCACACCTGCTTCTGACATCGTTAAATACGTTTGATCTGCACCAGCACCAATAATATCGCGCGCTTCGTCATTGTGCATACTGTGCGAGACAATAAAGCCTTTAAAACCAGAAGCACGTAACTTTTTCGCAGCAATCACTTTTGCTTCTACGTCGTTCATGCTGAGAATAACGGCCTCAACCTTGCCATAGTCCAGCCCTTGCCAGAAAACCTGATCTTCAGCATCAGCATAAAAAATATTAATACCCTGTTGCTGATGATCAAAAACTTTAGCGGGGTCCGAATCCATCGCAATAATCTTTCGATTGCCTTGCAAATAACTATAGGCAGCACTGCCCGTGCGTCCCATACCCATAATGAGTACATCAGCATCACCCAATGACACTGGTTGCTCATCCGGATGATGAATATTGCGCTCAAATTTCAGCAGCCGGTTACACAGGCGATCATAAAGCGGATGCGCTAAGCGATTTAACGGCGCTGAGATCACAAAAGATATCGCCACGGTTAACGCCAGTGGTACCAGCCACTCAGGCAACACCACACTGGCAACGATAAGACCAAACTCACTGTAGTTGGTTAGGCTCAGGCTGGTTAAAAATGCACTACGCGCTCTGAGTTTAAATAACACTAATAGTAAGAAAAACAACAGCGCTTTAACCGGCAGGAGCAGAGTCATTACACCGGCAAATAACCAGGCATTGGCATCTGGCAAGCCATCTATGCCAATCTGTAAAAAGAAACCAACCAGGAAAAACTCTTTAATGCTCCACAACGACTTTGATAACTCGCCCGCGCGAGGATGTTTCGCCAGCATTGCACCAAATACCAATGCACCCAGTTCTGAGCTCAGCCCAACCAGTTCAAACCCCTGCCCGCCAGCAACCAAGGCCAGCAATAGGCCAAACAGGATAAGTAAGTCTTCGTGGCCACTGGCGTCAAGCAACTTATAGAGTAACGGCCGCAGTAACGGTAAGCAAAATACCAGTAATGCCCACGGAGATGGTACAGTGCCGCTGGCCACGCTCATTACTAAAAGCGCCAGCAAGTCCTGTACAATCAGAATACCTATTGCCACCCTGCCATGAAAAGCCCGCAGCTCACGTTTACTTTCCAGTACCTTGGCTGCCAGCACTGTACTGGAAAAAGCCAGAGCAATTGCCAGCATAAGCGCCTGGTACCAGCTAACATCGAAAATAAACAGTACTGCAGGCAGGGTTAACAGAATAGATAGGCCAAAATGTAAACTTCCTCCACCCAGAACTTCTGCTTTTGCCAGGCTGCGGACATTGAGTTTTAAGCCAACGGTAAACAGTAGCAGCAGAACGCCTAAATGAGCGACATGATGAATAATAGAAGGGCCTTCGGATGGCAGGCTCATTTGGCTGGCAGTTGCTGAAATCACAAAACCAGCCAATAAGTATCCTATCAACGGCGGTAAACCGATAGCGCGAACCAAAAGGCCTAATGAAAACGCAAACCCTATCCAGACAGCTTCAAGCATTCGTAATCCCTAATTGCACCATTGTCTTTATATGGTATCTGAAAATAATTAAACTTTATTAATGTGGGTCATCAATATCTGCACGACCTTCTGCCAGCGTATCATCCTTGCGACGGCCAAACAGCCCATAATTGCGCGGTGAGCAGCTCTGACCTGCCCAGCCGGGCAATTGAAATAATGGTTTGCCAGTCTGGCATTATACTTCCTTACTTTACACGTGCAGCGGTTTTAGCCGCCTGCCATTCAGCCTGAGTAATAGGGCTGGTTTCCGTGTCAGGTAAATTTTGGCTGGTGGCCTCATGCATTCTTATAGCAACCTTTTGTAATATAGCGGAATTTTCTTCATCTGTCCGTCTATTCCAATCCACTATTTCACTAATATGGCGATAACAGCCAACACACACTTTTTCACTGTTTAAACGGCAACAGGCGACACATGGTGATTCAATCAAAGACCACACTCCTAAATTTATCGGCTCTGGCGAGAATTCTACCGCAAGCGCCATCTGAATGACTTAACTCTATTGTCAGTTTGTGTCACTCTGCAAAAGCAGCATACTAACGATGATAATAAATAGCTTAAGACTATACAGGAACCGCCCTATGAAACGCTTCACTCCTTCTTTACTTGCACTGGCTGTTAGCAGTTTTGTGCTACAGGCAGAAACTGAACCAGCCGCAACCTGGGATGTTAATGCGCCACAAGGACAATTTGAAACAGTCAACATTAAGGTATCCCAAGGCAGCTGGATGAACATTAATGTCAGCCCGGATGGTAAAACCATAGCATTTGATTTACTAGGCGATATTTACACTATGCCCATTTCGGGCGGCGATGCAACTTTACTGACGGCAGATATTGGTTGGCAGATGCAGCCCGTTTTTAGCCCCGATGGTAAATATATTGCTTATACCAGTGATGAAGGTGGCGGTGACAATATTTGGCTGATGAATGCCGATGGCTCTTCGCCTCGCGCTATTACCAATGAAACGTTTCGCTTGCTCAACAGCCCAGCGTGGAGCCCAGATGGTGAATTTATTGTCGCCCGTAAGCACTTTACTGCCAGCCGATCACTAGGTGCTGGTGAAATTTGGCAGTACCACAAAACCGGTGGCAGCGGCATTATGTTAACAGGCCGGCCAAATGATCAAAAAGATTTAGGTGAGCCAGCATTTTCTCCCGACGGTAAATACATATATTTTTCACAAGACGATACGCCAGGTAAAACCTTTCACTACAGTAAAGACTCTGAAAGCGGCATCTATAAAATAAAACGCTTCGAACGAGCAACTGGCGAATGGGATGTCGTGTTAGAAGGTGCCGGAGGCGCTATTCGTCCAACGCCCTCACCTGACGGTAAGTATTTGGCATATATTCGCCGGGTAGATTTTCAAAGTACGCTTTTTTTATATGATTTAACCAGCGGCGAACATATAAAATTGTATGACGGCTTAGACCGGGATATGCAAGAAACCTGGGCGATTCATGGTGTTTACCCCACCCTTAGTTGGACGCCAGATAACGCATCACTGTTGTTCTGGGCCGGTGGCGACATTAAACAGCTAAACGTAGCTGACAAAGCCGTTAAAACCATCGCGTTTAATGTACAAACCAGTAAGCAAATTCAGACGGCCGTGCGCGTAAAACAAGATATTGACAAAGAGCAGGTTGAGACAAAAATGCTGCGCTTTTTAAAAGTATCGCCAGACGGTGAGCAAGCGGTATTTACCGCACTTGGCCATCTCTATATTACCGATGTCAACGATCCTAAACCCAAGCGTTTGACCAAACAAAGCACTGATTTTGAGTTTTATCCGCAATTTTCCCGTGACGGCAAGCAACTGGTTTATGTCAGTTGGAATGACAATAAGCAAGGCGCGGTAAACACGTTAAACCTGCGTAATGGCCGTATAACCAAGTTAACTGATGAACCTGGTAAATACGTTGAGCCTGTATTTAGCCCGGACGGCAAAACAGTGATCTATCGTAAAACAGGCGCAGGCAGCCTGTTACCAAAGCAGTGGTCACTCAAAACTGGTTTGTACAAAATCAGCAGCAAAGGTGGTACTCCCGAGCTTATTAGCGCCAATGGGCGTAACCCCATGTTTGGCGCAGACAATGACGCGGTGTATGCCATGGATTATGACAAAATGCCCAGTCTTATCCGTATCGACCTTAACAAACAGACACAACAGACACTATACACGGCAAAATTTGGCACCGAGTTTATCCTCTCTCCCGACGGTAAATACCTGGCCTTTGCCGACCGGTTTAAAGTATTTGTTACGCCATTTACTGAGCGCGGCAGTGCAATAGATATCAGCGGTAACGATAAACAATTTCCAGTGAAACAACTCTCAGTGCGTGCCGGGGAATTTATTAGCTGGAGCGGCAATAGCAGAAACCTGTATTGGAGCCTTGGCCCTGAACTTTACCATGCCAGCATTGAAGGCCTGTTCGATTTTAGTGAGCAAACTGATTTCGCTGCCAAAAATGGTATCAATCTTGGTATTACGGTACCGGCTGACATACCGCGTGGCACCGTGGCTTTTGTTGGTGGTCAGGTGATTACCATGAATGGCGACGAGGTGATACAAGATGGCGTAGTGCTGGTTGAAAACAATAAAATTAAGGCCGTTGGTACGCGTGAAAACGTTAAAGTGCCAACTAACGCTAAGGTGTTTGATATTAGCGGTAAAACGATAATGCCTGGCTTATTTGACGCTCATGCCCACGGCAGTCAGGGTACCAATCAAATTACACCTCAACAAAATTGGCAAAATTATGCCTCGTTAGCCTTTGGTGTTACTGCGATTCACGACCCGTCAAATGACACCCGCGAAGTGTTTGCTGCCAGTGAAATGCAGCAGACCGGGCGTATTGTTGGGCCACGTATTTTCTCAACCGGCACTATTTTATATGGCGCTGAAGGTGCAGGGTACACATCGCACATTGATAGTCTTGACGACGCTAAGTTTCATTTAGAGCGTTTACAAAAAGCCGGCGCCTTTAGTGTTAAAAGTTATAACCAGCCAAGACGCAACCAGCGGCAACAGGTAATACAGGCCGCACGCGAGCTTAATATGATGGTGGTGCCGGAAGGCGGCTCGTTAATGCAGCATAACCTTACTATGATTGTTGATGGCCATACGACAATTGAGCATGCTCTGCCTGCTGCTAAGGTGTACGACGATGTAAAACAACTTTGGCAAGCCAGCAAAACAGCCTACACGCCAACACTCGTGGTGGCCTATGGGGGTATTTGGGGCGAGAACTACTGGTACGACAAAACCGAAGTATGGAAACATCCGAAACTACGCACTTATGTACCAATGTATGAGCTGGCCCCTCGTAGCATGCGCCGCCCCAAAGCACCTGATAACCACTACAACCATTTCGCCGTAGTAAAAACGGCTAAAGAACTAAGCGATATTGGTGTAGTCGCCAATATTGGTGCACATGGCCAACGCGAAGGTTTAGGCGCCCATTGGGAGATGTGGATGTTTGCTCAGGGTGGAATGAGCCCGCTGGAAGCGTTGAAAACCGCCACCATTAATCCAGCCAAAACGTTTGGCATGGATCATCAGTTGGGTTCCCTGGAGGCTGGTAAACTGGCTGATTTAATCGTTATCGATGGTAATCCGCTTGAAGATATCCGTTTGAGTGACCGCGTTAGCCATACCATGGTGAACGGCCGTTTATTTGATGCCAATACCTTAAACGAAATCGGTCTGCGTGAGCGCAAACGCGCACCTTTTGAGTTTGAGCCACGATAAACAACCTATGATAAAAAGGCCCATCGGATGATGGGCTTTTTATCAGCTAGCCGCGGTGTAATGCATTGCAGCTTTTGTCTCTGTTAGTTAACCACTCTGATCCGACGCCAGGCTAATAACATCAAAGCCGGTAACAGATAAAACAGGCTGCCTCCACCGCCTTCAGGCTCTGTCGGTTCGGGTTGCACTTCTGGCGCAGAGCGCGTCGCGTCCAGAGGGAATGCATCTTGCTTATTTCCCACACCGTCACCATCGGTATCATTAGACGCATCAAATGGTGCCAAATCTAACAACGCACCCACAATGGCAATTGACACCGGATTATTTACACCGGCACTTTCAGCTGAGGCAACCACGCCTATCGGCGCACCATTGCTACCGCTGTATTTCAATATCTGGTTGGTGTCTGAACTGCACAGATAAACATCACCGGCGTTATCCACTGCGATACAACCCGGCATACCGAGGCCACCGCTACCTGCACTGATAAATTCCCCGCTATATTGGCCAGATGCACTAAAACGCGTGACATTTCGACTACCTGCATTTGTCACCAAAATACTACCATCCGCCATTTTTGCCAAATGCTCAGGCTTATCTAAACCAACACCCTGCGCCCAAACCGTTGATTGATTGTTAGTCGTAGTCACTGAGTAACGTAGTAGCTGGTTAGTATCGCGCTGAACTAACAGGTTATGACTGTCCGTTAATGCCAAGGTATCACGATAAATATTGGTGCTGTTAGAGAGCAGTTGAACAGAAGACGTAGCGCTGTTACCAAACTGAAATACATTGATATACGACGGTGCCAGACCATTTGATACGTACAGTCGGCTTTGCGTTTGTGTCTCACCGGTTTTTACCAAGTGAGCAGCAAAATTACTACTTAGCTCAAACCGCGGTATTAAAGTATCAACTTCTTTGGTATGCCGGTTAAGCCTAAGCACATCACTAAACTGGACAAAAGCTAACTGCCCCGCACCTAGATCAACCAGATCGGAACGGAAAGTAATGCCACCAGCAGGCGCCTGATACAACGTATCTTCAAAGCCGCCTTCAGGTAAACTAAACAACTGAATACTACCACTACCCGCATTGACAACAATAAGTTGCTGCATACCATCAGCACGGCGGTCAAAATCGTCCACACCGTCATTGTCGTTATCATAATCGAAACGATTGCCTACACCATCACCGTCTGTGTCAGCCGTATCCTGAACATTAAACGGTAGCTGATCACTATTGTCTCCAACACCATCGCCATCAGAGTCTGTTGAAGCCGTTGCATCAAATGGAAGATCGTCTGACACATCTGGCACACCGTCATTGTCATCGTCCGGATCAGCATTATTGCCAATACCGTCGTTGTCGAAGTCGGCCCATTCTGAGGCATCATTTGGAAACACGTCGGCATTATCACCAACACCATCGTTGTCCGAATCATCGGTCTCTGTTACATCAAAGGGGTATGCATCATATAAGTCTGTAACACCATCGCCATCAGTATCCGGATCGCTTGGTGGCGGGATATTAACCACAGCGTTGGATACTGCAGCACGTAATCCTGCATTGGTTGCAGCAAAAAAGTTTACTGCTGACGCATTGTCTGCTTGCTCAATATCACCGCATGCGATGGCTGCACAATTTAATCTCGGGTTTGAAAACCGGGGTAATCCATAATTACGGTTAATATCGCCAGTACCAATTGAACTCATAACTGTATTAAATTTACCCGTTACAATCAAAGCACCGGCAGCAGGTAATGCCCCGACACTTTCACCGTTTCTATATTGATGACCTGCACCAAAATTATGGCCAATTTCATGCGTAAAGGTGTCTAAACAATTTGAGCCACCACTAATACCTACGTTACTAATATTAATAAGAACATCGGGCACAGATTGCGGAAAATAAGCCACACCGCACACGCCTCGCTCATTTAACTCATGTAGCCTAATCATTGACACAATGTCGGCGCCGTATTGCTCACGCAAAGCGGCGACATTATTCAAGCTGCTATCCGGTTGCGTGGCGTTATTACCATCCAGGGCAAAACGTAAATCATCCAGCGCAGTAAAATTTGACGGCTGGTTATAGTTTACAAACTGACTGTGTACCAAGCGCAACTGTACGTCGATACCACTGTCAACAAAAGACTGATTTGCCTTCGCAACCAACAGATTCATTAGCGTATCGGCCAGCCCGTCAGGGTATTGCTCTAACACTTCACTGGCATACAGCATCATAATGTCGACAATGGTAAAGCTGCTTTGTGCATCATACTGCGTCGTTGCAGGATGGGATTGCTTTGATGTGGTCGCGGCAAAATGTAGCTCAGGCATCACCACATCATTTTCATAAGATGGCGCTGCCAGGCCAGCCTGGCTCAAGTTAACCAGATAGACCTGATTTCCTTGCTGCAATACCATGCTATGGCCTGATACACCGACAATTTCACCTATAGCGCCGGTTTTACCTTGTGTCAGTATAACCTTATGTGGCTTACCATTAAGCTGCACCACCCCGGATACGGTGACATCACCGTTGTCGTGCCTGATACTATGCTTAATTTTAACATCGAGCTTGCCACCCGCCTGCGGCAGGCTAAGTTGCATTACACTCTTGTCCAGCGTTGTTACTAGTAGCGAATTATCAGCACTATATTGCCCGTGCCCGCCTTTTTGCTCACCAAGGTCAAACCGGCTAATAGCCGATATGGGGATATTCTGTAATGCTTTGGGTAAACTTTGTGCTTGTGTCCCGGCTGCGCTAACAGGCGCACTTTGAAGTAAAACCAGGCCAACAGACAGCGCCAGTAATGTTGGTAAACCCTTGAAAACTCTCACATGAAATCGCCTTCAATAAAATATTGTTGCGATTAAGCTAGCAGTTAAAACCGGTACTGTAAACATAATAACAACAACTACATGTCATTATGTAGCCAACATTTCACATTGTCTTGTTAGCTAAATCTCAACCAGGAATATCGTTTAAAAAAACGTATTTACGGATTAAGTAGCAACAATAATTGGTTTCGCTGCTGTTCGTCTTCCAAGCTGTCAAACGGTAACACCAGATCGTCTTTACCATTACCGGTTAAATCAAACAGCCGCGCTTTACGCGCATCCCTTGGCAGGTTTAGTTTAATGCGTTCACTGCGCCTGCTAAATAACCGCTTATCTTCATGCTGGTATATGCGCAGCTCATCCCCGCCATCACCTACCAGTAATGACTTCTGGCCGCTACCTTGAGTGTCTGCGACTAAAAATAGCGGCATATCATAGCGAAAATTACTAATACTGACATCGATGGTAGCTTGCTGACGAAAATCGGCTTTTTCTGGGTACTGCCGCTGTGCATTCAGCAAGTAAAAATCAATATCTAAATTAGCACTGCCCCGCAGCAGCACACGGATAATGGTACCTAAGCCAAAATCTGTGCTTGGAATATAAAAATCTTTGCGGCCATCATTATTGATATCATCGATGACGACATCTATTGGCGATGTCTCTGTGGTAATAAACGTATCTGGCTCTGCGTTAAAAATCAGGCCAGTTTCAGATTTAACACCGAAATGAATACGAAAACTATTGTTACGTTCCAATGCATCGGCCAGTTGCTCGCGGTTAATTACCAAATCCGGTATGCCATCGCCGTCGATATCGGTAATATCGCGCAAAGTATCAATATTTTGACCATTGTAGCTGCGTCCCGCATCATTTCGCTGGTCAGCCTCTTCCTCTGTGGACAAGGACACAGGCCAACTCATTTGTAGTGGTTCTGTAGAAAAGCTGCCATCTGGCTGTTGCAGGAAAAGCTGAAATTTACCTTGCGAGACAAATACCAGATCACTTCGGGAGTCCTGATTAACATCAACAATATAATGTTTTCGTGGTGTGTAATCTGGGCTATCTCTCCAGCTTTGTACCAAAGCGGGGATCTGCAAGGCATAATGTTTAAAACTGCCATCCTGTTGTTGCCGATACAAATGGGTCTGCTGAAAGTCTGAGACAAGAAAATCACTTAAGCCGGAACCCAGTTCAACAACAAAGTCGGCACTTCGCAGCCGGTTTTTGTCCAGCACGCGGTAGATGGATTCAGAAGCAACCAATAACTGAGCATGACTGGCATCTTCTGACAAGCGGCTAATCCCTTTTAAGCCTAGAAATATCAGTTGTGATTGGCTTTCTCCTGCTAATAATGCCTTAGAAAAAAATTGCGCCGTCTCTGGTACAGGTAATAAACGGCTGCTGTAATCGGTTAAATTAACCTGACTTAGCCAGCGGGAAAATTGACTGTAGCCGGATACCAGTAACTGCTTTCGCTCAGGCAGCAGCAATATGTCACCGTTTGGGGGATGTGGTAGGCTAATTTTTTTGAGTTCAGTGTCTGCTGCATTAATAGGGGCTGCAAGCATTAGTAAAAACAAGGGGATAACTGACTTCACAAGCAGACACATCCTTTGCAAAATTAACACTGATTAACGTGTAGTAAACACTTTTGGTTCACTTTATGACTAAACAGGTTAAAGGTTTTGCCTGATCTTGTCTACTTCACCACTGTCGAGCATGTGTTGCCAATTTAGCTGCAACTGCTGATAAATATCTTTAGAAATAGCATTGCGGCTAAACGCAAAATAAACCGGATTTTCGTGCAGTACAAACAACTTCACATAGCGACTGGCCATATCGCCCTGGCGTAAAAGCTCATCTACTATAACCTCATCTTCAAGTGAGGCGATGACCCGGTCTGATGCCAACATAGCCAGTTTTTGTTGATTACCCGATGCATAGAATATCCGTTGATCAATTAACGCATCTTGCTGCAGAAGTTGTTGCCACTGCGGGCCATAATAAGCGCCCTCAGTAACCGATATTAGCCCGCGCATGCTTAGCAGCTGAAACAGGTCGGTTACTCTATGCTCTAAATCCCGCCGCCCCACTGCAACCATCCGTTCAATATGATGTGGTCCGACAAAATAACTATATTGTGCGCGTTCAGGAGTTTCAGACATGGCTATCATAACCGCAAGAGAACCCTCTTCTAGCATTTTAATCGCACGCCCTGCCGGTAATGCTACCGTGTTCATTTGACATGGCAGTGTTGCCAACAATGCGCTAAGTAGCTGATAAGAGTGCTGTGATAATTGGCTGTTATTGTGTGAGCCCGCTGCAATACTTTGTTGTTCTGACTCAACCCGCACACTAAGTTGGCAAGATGCATGTTGTACGACATCTTGTTGCGCATTAACGTGCCAAGCATTCATCAAAATCTGCAGAGTAAAGAATACGCGGACCAATTTTGACACGGGCATTAAGCCGCCTTTCTATTAATACATAAATTGACTATAGCGCTGTAGCAAGTATGCGGCAAGTGAAGCAAATATGCAAAAAGCCAGCAAGACGCTGGCTTTTTTAAAAACGCGACAGTTTAACGCGCGTTGGTACTTTCAAAGATTTTGTCAGCTGAAGCCGCCACAAAACCGGTATATAACAACCCATTAGTCATAGGATAACGGGTAGCAAACTCATAAAAACAACTTGGAATGGTTGCCATGCCATCACTAAATTGTACTGGGTGTAAGTCTGCCAACGTTGACGACTGCTCTAAATACACCTCTGGCGTGCCTTTAATCTCGCCGCCTGACGTATTTAACAAAAAGCCAGCGTCTTTAAGCGCATTATTTACCTGTTGCAGGCTGCTGAAGTTTTGCAGCTCATTTACACTTACAGTAAAGTGATTCGCGCGATACCCCCAGGCAGCTACCCAGGCAGCATATTCACTTTCTTCCAGTAGTTTTTCATACGTAGCCTGGCTTACCTGCCAATGCGTGCCGCTGTAAAGAAAGTTATCAGCAGTAACGGCCTCTTCTGGAATTTGCGCTACCAGTTCGGTAATGGTGTCACGCAGATAGGCAGAGCATTTATCTAACAACAATTCAGAAATAAATACTTTGGGCTGATTACGATCAGGGTGCTCATAATGTTTGGCGTACAATTTTTTCGCCTCAAAATGATATTCACCACATTCTTCATAACCCAACGCTTTAAAATGCGCTGCCAGTTTTTCCAGTCCAACCTTTTCCAGGTTAAACGTACGCAACGCTATGTGATCATTAACAACGTCTTGCTGCTGCGAGCTGCCCAGTAACTGGTGAACTTGTTTGGCAGAAGGTGTCACCGCTACATAGTCTTGCCACAGGTTGGCAAACAACACTTTTACATCAGTATGCATATTTTATCCGCCTTAACATTTACCGGTTATTACTTATCTGGCCCTTAGGCCTTGTCTAACACTATAAATCTTGCCATATCGCCATCATGCAGGCGCAGTGTATCGGCAAATTCCGCACTTAGCAGCAATAGCTGCTGATCTGCATCAAACTTTGCGCTTTTTGAGAAGCTAGCACGAAAACCTTGAAGTGCTGTGTTGGCTACAGCTAAGGTTTGCTCCCCTTGCACATCGGCAATTTTAATTGCAACTTTTTTGCTGGCCGCTACCGATTTAATCTGGCTTAAACGCGCTTCAACCGTTGGGCCGGCATCGAATAAATCAATATAACCACGATGATTAAACCCTTCGTTTTCCAGCATTTTTAGTGCAGGCTTAGTGTTCTGATGCACCTGCCCTATTACGTCCTGAGCACATTGAGGCAGCAGACCAACATAAATGGGATGTCGTGGCATCAGCTCAGCAATAAAGGCCTTTTTCCCCACACCAATCAAGTGATCAGCGGTAGGAAAATCGATGGTTAAAAACAGCTTTTGCAGCCAATGCCAAAATGGCGGCTGGCCATCGCTGTCTGCCGCACCACGCATCTCGGCAATGACGCGGTCGCTAAAGCGCTCTGGGTATTCAGCCATAAACAAAAAGCGTACCTTGGATAAAAACCGGCCGGCATGGTTACGCCGATAGCTCTCGCGCAAAAACAATGTACAAATTTCTGAAGCACCGGTGTAATCGTTACACAGTGTAAGGGTACGTAGCTGATTAAACACGTTAAGCTCAGCGCTGTGGTGAATAACCGTATTTTGCTGAAAGTGATATAGCGGTGTGCTGGTACCCACTGCAGCCTCAATACCGGTAGTGCCTACAATTTCACCGGTTTGAGTATCTTCCAGCACAAACAAATAGCCCTGATCGCCAGGGCCATCAACCTGAGCGGCAAAGCTGTGCTCTGCATGGTCAATTTTTTGCTTCAAGCGCGCATCGTTTACCGGCAACGAGGTAAAACCTGCGCCAGACTCAATAGCGATGTTTTTTAGCGCCGCAAAATCTGCCGCCGTAATAGGTCGGATAACTAACATGGCTTAGCCCTGCACCACGTTAGCAACAGCTTGTTCAAAACGGGCTAAACCTTCGATGATATCAGCATCAGGAATAACCAGTGACGGCGCAAAACGCACAACGCTCGTACCCGCTACTAAGGCCATCAAACCCTGATCGGCGGCGGCTAACATAATGTCACGCGCTTTTCCGGCATAGTCGCTGTTTAACACAGCACCAATTAATAAACCTGAACCACGAATTTCGCTAAACACATGGTATTTTTCGTTTAGTTTAGTTAAGCCGTCTTTAAACAGTTGCGCTTTAGCCTTTACGCCATCCAACACGGCCGGGGTATTCACGGTATTTACTGCTGCCAACGCCACAGCACAAGCCAGCGGGTTACCGCCGTAGGTAGAACCATGGGTACCAACAACTAAATGCTTGGCAATCTCAGTGGTAGTTAACATAGCGCCAATAGGGAAACCACCGCCCAGCGCTTTGGCTGTGGTCAGAATATCTGGCGTTACACCATAGCCCATATAAGCATAAAGCTCGCCTGTACGACCCACACCGGTTTGTACTTCATCAAAAATAAGCAGTGCATTGTTTGCATCACACAGCTCACGCACGCCTTGAATAAATTCAGCTGTGGCTGGCATTACACCACCCTCGCCTTGCACCGGTTCAACCATTACCGCACAGGTATTGCTATTTATAAGGGCCTTAACGCTGTCAAGGTTATTAAATTCAGCGTGCACGATAGCGTCAGGCTTAGGGCCAAAACCATCAGAATAGGCTGGCTGGCCACCAACCGTAACGGTGAAGAATGTGCGGCCATGGAAGCCTTGTTTAAAGGCGATAATTTGGTTTTTCTGCTCACCGTATTTGTCTTTAGCAAAGCGGCGCGCCAGTTTTAATGCCGCTTCGTTGGCTTCAGCGCCAGAGTTGGCAAAGTACACCTTTTCAGCAAAGGTTGAATCAACTAAGGCTTTTGCCAACAACAATGCCGGTTCGTTAGTCATAACATTAGATAAATGCCACAGTTTGTCAGCTTGATCTTTTAATGCAGTAACTAATGCCGGGTGACAATGGCCTAAACAATTAACCGCAATACCACCGGCAAAGTCGATAAACTCATTGTTATTTTGGTCCCAAACACGTGAGCATTCACCTTTTACCGGAATAATTTTTGATGGTGCATAGTTAGGAACCATCACGTCATCAAATAAGCTTCTTGTTACCTGCATAAACTACCTCATTGTCGTTGCTGTGCTAACTTGTCTTTATATAGATTTAAAGTGACAAGCACCGCGAAAGTGACACTATTATATTGCGAATACTCGCCATATTGCAGTATCATTTTCAGCAATTTTTAAGATTAACTTAGCAATTTAACGTGACGGATTAGCAAAATGATAAGCAAGGAAGATGAGAAGTTATTAGCCGTACTTAAACATAATGCCCGTGCCAGTATTTCTGACTTAGCCCGGATACTGGACTTATCACGCTCGACGGTGCAAACCCGTATTGCACGCCTGGAACAAAGCGGGGTGATTAAAGGCTATTCAGTAGATTACGGCGACGACTATATCGCTTCACTGGTGTCGGCTCATGTCAGCATCAAAGTGCGGCAAAAGCTAACAGCAAAAACTAATACCGAACTGAAACACATTTCACAAGTATCAGCACTTTATGCCATTAGCGGCGAATATGACCTTATTGCCATAGTACAGGCACAAAGCACCGAGCAACTAAGCCATATCCTGGATGATATTGGTAACCTGGACGGCGTAGAGCGGACCAATTCGTCGGTTATTCTGGAAACCAAGTTTAAGCGCTAATGCTAGGCGTAAGCCATAGATAAATAATGCCCCCCTTAGCAGGCATGTATCAAGCTGCACTTTATTCAGTAAAAGTAGCTTTATCAAAAGCGCTAAATTAGCGCATTTAATTTCAGTTATTTTAGAAACTAAGCTCCAACAATCAGCTACAGGTAAACACCTACACAAGCTGATCTGAGATCACAACACCTTCACATTGTATACAATTGACAATATCCAGTATACCGTGCAAAATTAACACGGAATAAACAAAGGAGATGCAAATTGAAAACATTAACTAACTTAGCAGTAGCTGTATGTATTGGTTTGTCAGCCTATGCGAACGCATCAGCTGTCAATAATACTTTTGAGCCAATGAATACAAGCGTTAAAAACACAGAAAGACATATAGCACTAGACTTAGCTGTAATTAAATCAACTGCTGATATCTATAAACTTGATGTAGCTGAATCTCCACTCAGTCTACTTTCATCAGACACAAGAAATCGCTTCATTGATAGCCTAGTTTTTAATGAACGTGGATTGGCGGGATTCTCATACATTGGGCTTGAGGCGGAGTTAACGCCATCTCAAATATACAAATTACTTGGTTATTTTGGTGCACAGCATTTGGCAAGTGTCATGACAAATGCAAGAACTGAAACATCAACCGATATTTTAATTCTTAACCAACAACCACCTTACCAACCTCTTCGTGGAAAAGAAATCACTCCGATGGGGCCGCCAGGAGACCACAAAGGTTATGCCTGCTCTGAGCGTGCCACTTGCAGGGAGTCTGCTGGAGCAATATGCATGTCTAGTTGTTAATCCAATTAGTCAGCTCATATAGTGATATTAAAATAATCACTTATGAGCTGACCTTATTCTAGCGGAAAGCTTTATGTACCTTTCGATATTATCCATTTTGCTAATCAGCTCACTGCCTGAACCAAAAGGGCCAGCAACAGACTGGCAATGTGCAGATATTCAGTCTGTTTGGCAACAAGCAACTGCGATTGAACTAAGCCAAGATGAGCAGATATCCGCAGAAGGTATATTGGTTGATGGTAGGCTGAATAAATTTGAAATGTTATTTGAAAGATGTGCTAAACCGCGCTTCTTGCCTGAACTAATACCCACGCTAAGCAATGAACAATTGCATTTAGTGATGCTAACAATGCAGAAAATATTATTCTATAACAAGCGAGCAGCACCAGAGCAGTTCTACCTGGAATTGCTGAAAATGGTACCGAACAATAACAGCAATAAACAGCGCTATATCATGGCGCTGCTCGAACATCATTTACTTAAAGCAAACTTGTCTGAACTCGTAGCGCTGGAAAAAGAATTTTCTGTCTATATTGAAAAACCTGATATTAGCAATGCCAGCAATTCACAGCATACCAATCTAATTCGTTTACACCGCGATGGTAATTTAGAGTTTATCTCCAAAGATATCACCAAGGGTTCCGCTATAGTATTTATTGGATCGCCACTTTGTGCATTTTCACGCAGCATGGCTAGTTGGCTTAGTACGCAAAAAAACTTACCCGAAATTATATGGTTAACAAAACCGGTTTACAAACGAGATGCCGCGTTATTAAGCGACTATAGAAACAGCACCGGCATTGCATACGATATCGTATACAATAGCGCGCTCTGGCCGCAGATAAGATATTGGGGAACCCCGACAGCCTATTTTATGCTGAACGGGGAAGTGATACATCAGATTGTAGGATGGCCAGATAATGGCCGTGAAGCTGAGTTTAAGCTTGGACTGCGCAAAATTGGCGCGAGACCTGCGGAAACTCCGTAAAGCATCATCAACGATTGTAGGTGTGATCAGTCTAATTAATTAGTGTCACAGTCGGCTCGCGCGGTGTCTGCCATAGTTCGGGGTTGGCTTGCAGGTACTCAATAAACGCCTGAGCCGCTGCTTTGCAATCACTAGCTGATGTTTTACAGGGTAAGGCTGGCACAGCTAGATATTCTGCTTTATATGATACTGCACCGCTACTATCTTGTGAGGCTATCACACGTTTAACTGCATAAACGTGGGGTTGCTTATCCTGTAAAATCACATCCAGCCGGTCACTAGTTTGCTGCTGGGCCTGCTGTAATACCTGCCAGCCATCATTACCGTCCGCCAGATATTGCGTTGTGGCCAGTGTATAAACTTGCTCTGGCTGAATATCCTGCCATTGGTTGTCTCGCCACAACTGTAATTGAGACAACTGCGCCTTCCCTTGTGCTATTTGTTTGGCGGTATAGCGTAATTTGCCACTATACGGAAATTTCCCCGCATGGGCTCCCGGTACCAGTGTTGCACTAATAGTATCGGTTAATAACGCCGCTAATTCAGCGCCACTGACACTCATTATGCTTAAAGGGGTATTAAATGGCAGTACCTCCAAACGCACGTTGCCTTCATACACCGTGCCGGCAGCAAGTGGTGCTCTGATATTACCCGCGCCAATGAGCGCAAAATCAACTGTACGCTGTGTTTTTGCCTGCAGCTGCGGCTGATTTAGCCAGTACACCATCGCGTCTGCAATATAGCCTGCTAACGCTGAACCATGGCGATCGCTACCAGCCGTACCCGGTAAACGCACATGATTAACACTGCGCGGCGTTACGCTAACTGCACTGCCGTATGCTTGCTGTACTGCAGGTAAATACGTTGAGTCCAACACATCGCGCAATGCTTTATCTTCACTAACAATGGCGGTGCGAGGCAAACCGGCAATATAGCGCTCAGTTTCAGCTTGAACCTCAGGTAAAATGCGACTGGATTCATCGCGTCGCGGCGAATTAAAATAGTCTTTACTGGCCAGCAAGGTATTCTCGCCAATACAAGCTTGTAGTTGGCCATTGCGGTTAAACGTTAACATGGCTTTACCTACCGCTTGTGCAAACTGCCCTGCTTGTACTACGCACGTTTGGTTGTTGCCATCGGGGTTTGCCACCATTTCAGCGTAAGGACGCTGATTTCCCAAATACCAATGCCGGAAATCGCCCAGTAAACTGTGGCTATGGCCTCCGACAATGGCGTCAATACCATTTACGGCGCTGGCAAGCGCTAAGTCGCGCTGATGCCCCAAATGTGTTAGTGCAATAATATGTTTCACGCCCAGCGCAGTTAACACATCTACTGTTTGCTGTGCACTTTGTATTTCGTTATAAAACACCAGCGCACCGGTATCGGGTGCTATGGCGCGCATATCCTCAAGCGCCAAACCAAATACCGCCACCAGCTCACGCCCTGCTGCAGTGTCAACACTGGCTACGCGCTGCAGTTGGTTGTTATCAAGCACAAATAAGCTGTAAGGCTTCAGGTTTTGGCTATTGGCCAACAACGGCTCAGCGGCCGTATTAATATTGGCGGCCAGCACAGGAAAGTTTATCTTATCAACAAAGTCAGCCAGCTTGTTCAGGCCAATATCAAACTCGTGATTGCCCAGTGCCATGGCATCAATCTGCATACGGTTTAAGACATCAATATTTATTTTTTGCTCAAATAGCTCGAAATAGGCGCTGCCTTTAAAGGCGTCCCCGCCATGCAAAAACAAAGATGGGCTCTCTTGTGCATTAGCCTGTTGGCGTAAAGTTTGCGCATGACTGAACAAACGGGGGTGACCGCCTATGTAGGTGTATAGCGGTTGTCCTTTAGCATCTTTTACACTGGCGGGGCTGGCATCAAACTGAGAGTGTGTGTCGTTAATATGGATTAAGGTTAACGTTAACCCTGAATCAGGCTCAGAAACTGCACTGCATCCTAACATCATGGAAGCAAAAAATACTGCTGGAACACCCAATCGCATAACTATTAACCTTTATATCACGCAGACATTTTTAAAGCGGCTACCTTAGACACAAAGCCGTTTAAGCTCAAGTGAAAATACTATGGCAACTTCTGTTTTGATAAGTGCTGCAGGCATATTAAAGCGCAGCACGAATTTTGTCAGCCAGTGCTTTAATTTTGTCCATATCTCCCATCTGCGCACCATGCCGGTTCAATTTTGACAGATGCTCGGGGATTAAATGAAAATGCAGATGCGGCACGGTTTGTCCGGCAGCACTGCCGTTTAACTGCATCAATACGACGCCATCGAGCCCCAATGTCGATTTAAGTGCTGACATCACTTTTTGTACTGTTGTCATGGTGTGGGTTAGCTCGTCCGCCGGGATATCCAGCAAAGTTTCTGCTTCAAACTTGGGGATCACCAACGTATGGCCTTCGGCCTGCGGCATAATGTCCATAAAAGCCAATGTGTAGTCGTCTTCATACACTTTGAAACTGGGAATTTCATCGCGCAGAATTTTGGCAAAAATATTGTTGCTATCGTAGCTCATGCAGTTCTCCTTTAGGCAGGCTTATGCAACCAAGTATGCCAGCATATTAGGGCATAAAACCAGCTTTTGACGACACCTGACAGCTCACAAACGCGGGCTTTATCACCCGGCGCCATACATTTTTACCGGAACGCGCCGTAAACCCATCCCTGGGGGCTCGATTATGAACCTCATCCTTGACGTTCACCCTGCGGGCCAGCAGAGCTGTTCAAATTCGTTCCTGACGAATTTGTCGGCGCCGTCCGGGCGCTCAACGGTTCCGGCTAAAAAGTATTATGCCGGGCTCAATCAAGCATCGCGGCAGATTTTATCAATCAGGTACTTCGCATGAAACCTCAGATGCTGCTCAATAAAGCTGGCGATAAAATAATAGCTGTGGTCATAACCCGCCTGCAGGCGGATCTCAGCCGGCGCAGCGCTTTGCTTCGCCGCAGCAATTAAATTGTCGGTGCGCAATTGCTCAGGATAAAAGCTGTCTGCCGTGCCTTGGTCAACCAATAATGGCAGCGGATCTTGCGCTACAGCTAACAATACTGATGCGTCATATTGTTGCCATTGGTTTTCATCTTCGCCTAAATACCCACTAAAAGCTTTAACTCCCCAAGGGCAAGCAACCGGATTACAAATAGGTGAAAATGCCGAAATGCTACGATAACGTTCGCTGTTGCGCAGGCCAATCACTAAGGCACCATGGCCGCCCATTGAGTGGCCGCTAATAGCGCGTTTATCAGACAGCGGTAAATGCTGCTCTAGCAATTGCGGTAACTCGGTTACTATGTAGTCATACATATGATAATGCGTGGCGTACGGTGCCGCTGTGGCATTTACATAAAAGCCCGCACCTAAGCCAAAATCATACGCGCCGTCTGGATCATCGGGAACCCCATCACCGCGCGGGCTGGTATCCGGCATAATCAGCGCTATACCAAGCTCTGCGGCAATACGCTGAGCACCGGCTTTACTGGAAAAATTTTCGTCGGTACAAGTTAAACCCGATAACCAATAAAGCGCGGGTACTTTGCCATGTTCGGCCTGTGGCGGTAAAAACACCGAGAACTGCATATCGCAGCTCAGTACAGTGGATGTATGAGTGAAACGAATTTGCCTGCCACCAAAGCAAAGCTGCTCACTCACTTTGGTTAATGCTGAAATTGTCATAGTCTGCCCATAGTGTTCAACAAGGACAGATTACAACACCCGCCTTGGCTCGCCACAGTAACTCGCCCTACTGCCTACGGCAGGGCTCAGACACTCTGTGGCGACCAAAACGGGGTTCTAATCCGCCCATCAATTACATTCGCTTGATATTAAAAGTGAATTACCGTGCGAATAGACTTACCTTCATGCATCAAATCAAAGGCTTCATTGATACGTTCCAACGGCATAGTGTGCGTAATAAAGGTGTCCAGCTCAAACTCGCCGTTTAAATAGCGGTTTACGTAATCAGGCAGTTCGCTACGGCCTTTTACGCCACCAAACGCAGTGCCGCGCCACACCCGACCAGTAACCAGCTGAAATGGCCGGGTAGATATTTCCTGGCCTGCGCCTGCAACACCAATAATCACCGACTCGCCCCAGCCTTTGTGGCAGCATTCCAGTGCCGAGCGCATCACATTAACGTTACCGATACACTCAAAGGAGAAATCCACGCCGCCATCGGTCATTTCAACAATAACGTCCTGAATAGGCTTGTCGAATTTTTTTGGGTTAATTACATCAGTTGCACCGAGTTTTTTCGCGATATCAAACTTATCTTCATTGATATCAATAGCAATAATACGGCTGGCTTTGGCCATGACTGCACCAATAATTGCCGATAAACCAATGCCACCCAAACCAAACACGGCAACGGTGTCGCCCTCTTTTACCTTGGCAGTATTCATCACTGCGCCCATACCAGTGGTTACACCGCAACCAAGTAAACACACTTTTTCCAATGGCGCTTCTTTGTTAATTTTTGCTAATGAAATTTCAGGCAGTACCGTGTATTCAGAAAAGGTCGAAGTGCCCATGTAGTGATATATTGGCTTACCGTCTTTTGAAAATCGCGTAGTGCCGTCTGGCATTAAGCCCTTACCTTGGGTAGCACGAATGGCCTGACACAGGTTAGTTTTACCTGATAAACAAAACTTACATTTGCCACACTCAGGTGTATACAGCGGAATAACATGGTCGCCCACCGCAACCGAGGTTACGCCCTCGCCTACAGCTTCCACAATACCGCCTCCTTCATGGCCTAAAATTGCGGGGAAAATACCTTCCGGATCTTCACCCGACAGCGTAAAAGCATCGGTGTGGCACACGCCGGTGGCAATAATTTTAACCAGCACTTCGCCTTTTTGCGGTGGCATTAAATCCACTTCTTCAATCGATAATGGCTGGCCGGGGCCCCAGGCCACAGCAGCGCGTGTTTTGATCATTTGCATCAGGTTGTCCTTTTTGTTGTTCGCACAGGGCAAAAAATCTGTTAACAGCAAGTGTAACCTGATTTTTATTTTTGCCATATCAGTATGAATACCCCTAAAATGCAAATTAGTTTTTCATATATGCAAAACGTAACAAGCAATAGGCTGCGGTTAGAACCCCGTTTTGGTCGCCACAGAGTGTCTGAGCCCTGCCGCAGGCATTAGGGCGAGTTGCTGTGGCGAGCCAGGGCGGGCGTTGTAACGCAAGCAGCCGGTTAACGGAGCAGAGGGGCTTAGTGAAACAGTGGATTGGCATTAGTGAATTTGTCGCCGTGGCAGAGCTGCAAAGCTTTACCAAAGCTGCAAAGCAATTAAACATCTCAGTGGCGCAAGTAAGCCGCAATATCGCCGAACTTGAAGCCAGTTTGGCGATAAAACTGCTGTATCGAAGCACGCGCAGCGTTAGCCTAACCGAAGAAGGTCAATTGTATTTGCAGCATTGCCGGCATTTAGTGAGTAGCTTAGAAGAAGCTAATCGTACCTTAGCTAATTTAAACGCCACACCACGTGGGTTAATAAAGATTACCGCGCCGGTCTATTACGGTGAAACCCGCATAGCCCCCTTACTACATGACTTTCTTCAGCGTTTCCCCGATACCGAATTGGAGCTGCATCTAACCAATAATCGTCTTGATTTAGTCCAAGCCGGTTTTGATTTAGCCATTAGGCTAGGGCAATTAGAAGACTCCAGTTTAATTGCCAAAAAACTCGCTAGCCGCACTCAATATGTTGTTGCAGCCCCTGATTATTTGCAAAAGTTTGGTTTGCCAACGTCAATTGCAGACTTATCGCACCATCAGTGCTTAACCGGCACATTATCCGTGTGGCGTTTTAACCAAAGCGGAAAAATAACCACTTTTAAACCACAGGGTAGAATTTTATGTAATAGCGGTGTGGCGCTGCTTGATGCCGCGTTAAAAGGATTGGGTCTGGTACAACTGCCGGATTACTATGTGCGTGACCAATTGCAAAACAACAGCCTGCTCTCCGTGTTAGATGATATACGCCAGCCTGACGATGGCATCTGGGCCATCTACCCACAAAACCGGCATTTATCAGCCAAAGTTAGGGTGTTAGTGGATTTTCTATCTAATCACTTAGCTTTGTAGTGGTTTAACAACATTTTACCGGAGCAAACGTCATAACCAACGCCAAATTTGGCTTACACCACAAGCTGCTTTATGATGGCTACTTTAGATAACTTTGCGGATAAACTTATGAAAAAATTGCTTTGCCTCATCGCTGTTATGTTATTTACCCCTTTGAGCTTCGCTGAAACTTACAGCGACGGTGTGCATTATCAAACGTTAGAGACTCCACGTACCGAGTCAAAACAGGTTCTGGAATTTTTCTCTTACTACTGTCCGCATTGCTACAATTTTGAACCTGTAGTTCAGGCGCTAAAAGCAACACTGCCTGAAGATGCCAGCTTTATTCGTGCTCCGGTACCCTTTATTGGTGCCGACATGGGGCCAGAATTACAAAAAGCGTATGCCCTTGCGTTAACATTGGCAGCAGAAGATAACATTACACCGGCACTGTTTAATGTCATTCATCAGCAACGTAAAGCGCCACGTGACCGTGATGCAGTGCGACAACTGTTTGTCGAGCAAGGCATAGACGCTACGACCTTTGATAACCATATCGACAGTGTGCCGGTATTAAACCAAGTTATGCAGTTCAACACTTGGCAGCAAACTTATGCGATTAACTCAGTACCAAGTTTTATTATCAACGGTAAATACAAAATTATCGTTACGTCAGTTAAAACACAGTCGGAATTTATCGCCTTAGTTAATCATGTGCTTACATTACCAGCACAGGACACTGCTAATGCAAACACTGAAGATTGATCTGGTTTCTGACATTGCCTGCCCCTGGTGTGCTATTGGCTACGCCAGGCTGGAGCAGGCACTGACAACCTTACCCGAGCTGAATGTAGATCTGCAATGGCATGCCTTTGAATTAAACCCAGACAAAAACGCACCGCAAGAGCACATCCTACCGGCATTAAGCCGTAAATATGGTCGCAGTGAAGACGAAATGCGCTCAGCACAAAGCAACATGATGCACATTGCAACGGAGCTTGGAATCAATTTTAGTAAGCTACAACAACGCTTTACCTGCAATACCTTTGATGCGCACCGACTGGTGAAATGGGCAGCAACACAGCAAAAAGCCACCGCAATGAAGCTGGCGCTGTTTAACGCCTATTTTGGTGAAGCTAAAGATGTGTCTGATGCCACAATTTTGGCAGAGTGTGCAGTTCAGGCAGGACTAAATAGCGCCGATGCCGCTCGCATTTTGCAGACAGATGAATACAGTGACACTGTGAAAAGCGACATTGCTAAATACCAGCAGGCGGGTGTTTCATCGGTACCGGCTTTTATAATTAATAACAAGTATTTGATTTCAGGTGCGCAGGAGCCAGCACAATTGGCTGCCAGCCTAAGACAAATTGCCAACGAAATGGCTTAGGCTGTTAGGGTGCAAGTATCTTGGGAGCAAATCGATAGTGGCCGGTAATGTTATAGTCAAATAGCATATCGGCCAGAACCGGCCCGGCACCAATATTATGCACAATTAACGGCCGCTCGCCGTCGATTGAGCGTTGGTCTACGACAATACCGATGTGCGGCAAATTCCCTGGTAATATCCAGCTAACGACGTCTCCGGGCAGGTAATCATTACCCCGGTTACTGAGAGGCAGTGACTCACCATGACGGCTAAAAAAAACTTGCAAGTTTGGTACTCTGCGGTGATCAATATTGCTGTCAGGTTTGGTTAGGCCCCAAATTCGTTTTGACGGATACGCCATAAAGTTATCGCGCATGTCTTCATGAACCCATTGCTGCAAATCAATACCTAAAGTGCGGTAGCTACGGATCACCACATCCGTACAGACGCCAATATCAGCTGGTACATCACCGTTAGGGTAAGCAATACGTAAATAGCGGCCATCATAACGTACCTGATGCTCAGTGCGTTGAAGCGCCGCTGCAACTAACTGCTCACTAAACGTTTGGGCAACGCTGTACCCTGGCACTATACACAGCAGTAAAATCGCGATTTTTATGTAATGGTGCAAAGCTGACCCCGGCATAAACCTCTCCTTGTAAGGCCATTAATATCAGCTGTAAGGCCCATCACACGACGTAAAGTTCACTTTATTGCAACAATGATTCAACCAGCAGCGCAATGCCCTGGCCGCCACCTATACACATAGTAACTAAACCATAGCGTCCACCGGTGCGCTCAAGTTCAGCAAGTAACTTAATGATCAAAATAGAACCCGTAGCGCCTACCGGATGCCCCAGTGCAATAGCACCACCATTGGGGTTGACTTTGGCAGGATTTAAATCCAATGATTGGCTTACCGCCATCGCCTGCGATGCAAACGCCTCATTTGATTCAATTACATCAATATCAGCTACTGTTAAACCCGTTTCTGCCAGCACTTGCTGCACGGCCGGTATTGGCCCCAACCCCATTACGCCTGGCTCTACACCAGCAAAAGCATACCCCAAAATTCGTGCTTGTGGCTTAAGGCCTCGTTTATCGGCCTCGGCTTGGCTAGTTATCAGCAACGCTGCAGCACCATCATTTAAGCCAGAAGCATTGCCCGCAGTAACAATGCCGTCTCGTTTAAACGCAGCTTTAAGTTTGCTCAGGCTATCCAAGCTGGTGTCAGCGCGAATATGCTCATCACGTTTAAATACGCGCTCTATGCGGCCCTGCATTACCGTGATCGGCACTATCTGACTGTCAAAATAACCCTGTTGCTGCGCAAAAGCCGCTCGCTGTTGGCTTTGCACGGCAAAGCTATCTAAATCCGCACGGCTAAAGCCATACTGCGCGGCGATAGTTTCGGCGGTAATACCCATATGGCCGCTGCCAAAGGGGTCAGTTAAAATACCCAGGGTGAGATCGATAATGCCAGCGTGCCCCATTTTTAAACCACGGCGTACATTGGGTAGCAAGTAAGCACCGTTACTCATGCTTTCTGCGCCACCTGCCAATGCAATACTGCTTTGCCCCAGCTGTATCAGTTGCGCCGCCGAAATGACCGATTGCACTGCCGAGCCACACAAGCGGTTAACATTAAAGGCCGCAGAGGTTGGCGGCATCCCCGCATTTAACGCAATATGCCTGGCTAAATAGGCATCTTCAGCGCTGGTAGTAATAATATGGCCAAATACCGCATGGTCAACGTCAAACGCAGTAAGCCCCGAGCGGCTGATAGCCTCTTTGGCCACAGCAGTACCGAGCTGTGCCGGACTAAAACTGGCTAAACTACCGCCAAAGCTACCAATAGCGGTGCGGGCACCGGCTAAAATAACCACCTCTGATATTTTCATGCCTACTACCTCTAGTTTACTAATTGCGGTCTTTTTGCCTTTGGCAGGCTTTTAACAACTAACTGATAGGAGTTTTCAATCTGGCGTTTGATTTCGTTATCCGGCACGCTGGCATCCAGCAGAACGGTATTCCAATGTTGTTTGTTCATATGGTAACCAGGTGAAATGGCCGGGAAAATATCGCGCAGCATCAAAGCTTCGGCCGGATCACACTTTAAATTGACCCGCGCCACACCCTGCTCTTCGCCTAAAATAGCAAAAATTTTACCGGCGACTTTATAGACATAGATATCCGGACCAAACGGGAAATCCTCAATGCTTTGCAGTTGCATCAGGCAGTGATCGCGGCATTGCTGAAAATCGAAAGCCATAAATAGCTCCTGGTATAGTGATGTAAAAAGAAGGCCGGTTTGCACACACCAACACGCCGTGAATACATCCCTGTAGGCTCGATTCAGGCATCCATGCCTTCAACGGTTGGTTTAGCACAAGCCGGCCTTCTTGTCGCAGTCAGGTTTACCCTGTCTTGCTATTTTTTCACTACTGCTTTGTGTATTTATCCAGCCACTGAAACACTTCGTTATACCAGCGCACGCGGTTGTCTTTATTTAAGATCCAGTGGTTTTCATCCGGGAAAATCACCAGGCGTGAGTCGATACCCTTGCGCTGCAAGTTAGTAAAAGCCCCTAAACCCTGCGCATATGGCACGCGGTAGTCTTTTAAACCATGAATAACCAGCATCGGCGTTTGCCATTTATCCGCATGGGCGGCTGGGTTAAACTTCTGATAGTCAGACTCAGGCTGCCAAGCCGGGCCGCCTAAATCAAACTCAGGAAACCACAGCTCTTCTGTGCTGCCGTAAAAGCTTGGCATATCATACAAACCCGCATGGTTTACCAAACATTTAAAACCGGTTGCCCAGTTACCAGCTATCCAGTTCATCATATAACCACCGTAAGATGCACCCAATGCACAAGCACGGTCGCCATCAATCCAGGGCTGGGCTTTAACAATATACTCAAAACCTTTCTTTAAATCTTCCAGAGGCTTACCGCCCCAATCACGGCTGATAGAATCCGTAAAGGCCTGGCCATAGCCGGTTGAACCATGGAAATCTACCATCACTACCGCATAGCCTTGGGCGGCATACATTTGTGCATTCCAACGCTCATTAAACATATTGCCAAAACTGCCTTGCGGCCCGCCATGCACTAAAAACGCCATCGGGTATTTTTTCTTAGCGTCAAAGTTCCATGGTTTTACCAAATAGCCGTAAACGGTGTCGTCGTTAGCGCCTGTAAAACTAAATTGCTCATAATCACCAAATTGTACCTGTTCACGCCAGGCGGCGTTTATATCGGTAAGCTGGGTTAAACCGCTACCATCTAAATTAAGCTGAAACACCTCTGCCGGCATATCCAGTTTATGATTAGTAAACACAATTTTGTCACTGGCAACGTTAAGCGCTCCGGCAGTGCCGTCGCCAAAGACTTTGCGATGATCACCAAAACTGGTGTTAATGGCGTAGATACTGTATTGACCAACATCCTGAGTGGTAACATAAAGCGTGCGATTATCCGCACCAAATTTGTAATCGCTAACAGAGCGGTCAAACTCCGGTGCCAGCGCTTTACGCTGCCCGGTCACCATATCCAACAGCATTAAGCCAAATTTGTCAGCCTCGGCTTGCGGTTTGGTCATGGCTTTATATGCCATAAAACGGCCGTCAGCCGAAAAAGAGGGCTGTGCATCCCAAGCCGGATTCGCCGCCGTTAAATTTTGCTTTTCGCCACCGGTTACCGGCACCATAAAAATATCATAATTAGTATGCCATGCTTGATCCGTAGCTGGGATCTTGGCACTGAACACTAAACGGGCATTATCAGGGGTAAAAGAAACTTCTTTCATGCCGGCAATATCGGTATTCCACTCGCTCATCAGGTTAGTAGCGTCTTTCACTGCCTCTTTGCCAAGCGCCGCAACATGCAAATGGCTGCGATACGGCGTTAACCAGTGATCCCAATGCCTTACCATTAACTGATCATACACCATGGCGGTGTCTTTTTTCGCAGCATCAGCGGCTTTAGCATCTATCGTACATTGCAGATTTTGACAGCCTGGCTTTACCGACAGCGACAGCGCGATTTTCTTACCATCTGAAGACACCTTAAAACCTTCAACTTCAAGTGGCAGATCGGTTACTTGCAGCGCTTCGCCACCATACAATGGTAACTTCCACACTTGATTTGTGCCGCTACGGTTGGCAACAAAGTACAAACTTTGACCATCAGCGGCCCACTGTAACTGGCTTTCACGGCCAGCGCTTTGCGTTAACCGGGTCACTTTATTCAGGTTGGATAAATCCATTAAATACAGATCACTGGAGCTGTCTGTTGGACTAAAGCCAGCATTGGTCTGGCCGTAGGCAACAAAACGGCCATCGGCAGACAAGACAACATCGTGTAATTTATTAAACTGGTTTAAATGCTCTACGGTCAGTGGGCCTTTTGCCATTGCGGCATAACTGCATAGCACCGACAGCGCTACTAAGGTCTTCTTCATGCTATTCCCTTGATTATGTATTTATTACCCATATTGAGGCAGATAAAATAAAGGCCACAGTTTCGCTGTGGCCTTTGCTGGATCAGGCCTTAGGCGCCGTATCCATATTTTCAATATTTACTTTCCAGATAGCCGGCCCCTGCTGGTGCACGTTGTTACCATTGGAATCTACCGCTACCGTAACTGGCATGTCTTGTACGTCAAATTCGTATATGGCTTCCATACCTAAATCGGCAAACGCCACTACACGTGACTTTTTAATGGCTTTTGAAACCAAATAGGCCGCACCGCCCACCGCCATTAAATACACCGCTTTGTGCTGCTTAATACTGGCAACGGTTTTATCGCCGCGCTCTGATTTACCAATCATTCCCAGCAGACCGGTTTGCGACAGCATCATGTCAGTAAATTTATCCATCCTTGTCGCCGTTGTTGGGCCTGCCGGGCCAACCACTTCGTCACCTACAGCATCAACCGGGCCTACGTAGTAAATAAAACGGTTTTTAAAATCTACGCCATCGGGTAATGCTTCGCCTTTATTTAGCATATCGGCAATACGTTTATGTGCCGCATCACGGCCGGTAAGCATTTTACCGCTAAGCAATACCGTTTCACCGGCTTTCCACTCTAGAACATCTGCTGGTGTTACCGTATCTAAGTTCACCCGACGCACATTGCTACCAAGCTCCCAGGTCACCTGAGGCCAGTCTTCCAATTTGGGTGGCTGAATATCAGCCGGGCCGCTACCATCAAGGTGAAAATGCAGATGGCGCGTAGCGGCGCAGTTAGGGATCATCACCACAGGCAATGACGCAGCATGCGTCGGCACGCTGTTAATTTTAACATCCACTACTGTGGTTAAACCGCCAAGCCCCTGGGCACCAATGCCCAATTTGTTTACTTTTTCATATAGCTCTAAACGCAGTTTTTCATCGGCGGTTTCTGCACCTTTAGCAATAAGTTCCTGAATATCTACCGGCTCCATTAACGACTCTTTAGCCAGTACAGCGGCTTTTTCTGCTGTGCCGCCAATGCCTATGCCTAACATACCCGGTGGACACCAGCCCGCGCCCATTTTTGGCAGGGTTTCCAGCACCCAATCAACAATAGAGTCTGACGGGTTTAGCATGGCCATCTTGGTTTTGTTCTCAGAGCCACCGCCTTTGGCGGCAATCATCACTTCAACATGGTGGCCAGCCACCAAATCGATGTGCACTACAGCAGGCGTATTGTCTTTAGTATTTTTACGCGCACCGGCAGGGTCAGCAACAATAGAGGCTCGCAGTGGGTTATCCGGGTTTAAATAAGCACGACGGGTGCCTTCGTCTACCATCTGCTGCACCGTCATATCGGTTTTATCCCATTTGACGTCCATACCAACTTTTACAAAACAAGTCACAATACCGGTATCCTGACAAATTGGCCTGTGGCCCTCGGCAGACATACGCGAGTTAATTAAAATTTGCGCAATAGCGTCTTTCGCCGCCTGGTTTTGCTCTTTGTGGTATGCCACTTCCAGTGCTTTGATAAAATCCAACGGGTGATAATAGGAAATGTACTGCAATGCATCTTCAATGCTATCGATAAAGTCTTGCTGGCGAATAACCGTCATGTTTATCTATCCTCTGACGCCATTCACAGCGCCGTGTTTAACTATTAGTGTCGGTGCTGGTATGATAGCGCGCAACAGAAACAGCGGCTAGTCCCATTCATGCAGCAGTACCTTATTCCATCTGAAATCTTTGGCAAAACACCGGATAACTTACTGGCATTGTTCAGCCATTTTGCCGGTCAACCCTGGGCGATGCTGCTCGATTCGGCAGCGCCAGAGCACGTAAACAGCCGCTATGACATCTTAGTCGCACAGCCACTGGCCACGCTGGAAGCCAAAGCGGGCATTAGCATTTTAACCGATGAACACGGCGCACATAGTTACAATGAAGACCCTTTCACCGTGCTTAACTGCGCATTAAAGCGCTACTTTCCGGATAAAACATCCAGCACCCTGCCTTTTATAGGCGGCGCTTTAGGCTATTTTGGCTACGATTTAGGCCGCTACATAGAAAAACTACCCGCCACCGCTAATGCCGATATCGCCCTTCCAGATTTGGCTGTTGGCCTGTATAGCTGGGCACTGGTGCTGGATAAACAGCAACAGCAGCTGTGGTATGTAGATTATTATGGCAATGCAGAGCAAGCGTGGGCCAAGCTACAGCAAAAACTGCAGCATACCGAAGCGCCAAATAATACATTTAGTTTAACCAGTAGCTGGCAGGCTAATATGGACAAAGCCGGTTATGTGCAGCGTTTTAATCAGGTGCAGCAGTATCTGCTAAGTGGCGATTGTTATCAGATTAATCTTACCCAACGTTTTAGCGCGTGTTATCAAGGGGATGAGTGGCAAGCCTATTTGCAACTACGGGATAAAAACGCCGCACCTTTTTCTGCTTTTATCCGCCTGCCACAAGGCGCAGTACTCAGTATCTCGCCAGAGCGTTTTTTACAACTACAGGGTAGCCAGGTTGAAACTAAACCCATTAAAGGCACCCGCCCGCGTGGTACCTGTCCGCAAACAGATGCAGCAGAAGCCGACGCACTGCAGTTATCGCCCAAAGACAGGGCCGAAAACGTGATGATAGTTGACCTGCTGCGCAATGATTTAGGCAAAGTTTGCCAACCAGGCAGCGTTGCCGTGCCGCAACTGTTTGCCGTTGAAAGCTTTCCGGCGGTGCATCATTTAGTCAGTACCGTTACCGGTACCTTGTCACCTCAATATAACGCCAGTGATTTGCTGCGCGGGGCTTTCCCGGGAGGGTCTATCACCGGCGCCCCCAAAGTACGTGCGATGCAAATTATTGAGCAACTCGAACCACAACGGCGCTCGGTTTACTGTGGTGCTATTGGTTACATTAACAGCAACGGCGACATGGATACCAATATTGCCATTCGCACGCTTATTTGTAGTGAAGGCCACATTTACTGCCAGGCCGGTGGCGGCATAGTGGCCGACTCTGATGCCGACAGCGAGTACCAGGAAACCCTAGATAAAGTGAATAAGATATTGCCGGTTTTGGCACAGCAGGCACAATAACATGCAGGTTGCAGAGTTTCGTTATCGCTTTTTACTACAACCTGCGGCCAAAGCTGGCTCTATTCCAAGCACCGACGAACAACAGGCAGCTGTATTAGTACCGGTTATTGATTACGGCGACAAACTGCATATTTTATTTACCCAGCGCGCACTGCACTTGCGCCATCATCCTGGCCAAATTAGCTTTCCCGGTGGCCGCATTGAGCTTAACGAGTTAAGCGCGGATGCTGCATTGCGTGAAGCACACGAAGAAATTGGCCTGCTTCCCACTGAAGTTGAATTGCTAGGCCGCCTACCCATGCAAGCCACCAGCACCGGTTTTACCATTCAGCCCTGGGTAGGCCTGCTAAAACCGCAGCGCAGCTGGATATTACAAGCTGACGAAGTCGCCGGTATTTTTGAAGTGCCGTTAACGCATTTTTTAACGCAAGAAAACCGCCATCAGTTTAGCCTGCCACTACGCGGTAAACTGCAACACTTGCATGCCATGCCGTATCAGGATAAGTTTATCTGGGGCGCTACTGCCGCCATTTTACATAGGTTGTGTTTGCAATTGGCTTAAGGCGTAGTTGTCAGCTTATCAACGTTGCTAACAACTTTACAGCCAAAACCAACGGGTAATGAGTGGTATCTGCACCATTAGGTGATCCAAAGTTCTCAACGTCCGGTTGCTTTATCCGTTCATGTCTTGTTAATGGTTTGAAACGGATAGTAATTTTAAAACAACTGTTTTAACGGAGGCGGTCCGTCAATCTTTACCTTATTTACTGCTTCTATCCAATACTCCCAGAATGCAGAATCAGCAGGAGTGTCAGCCCCAACCAGTACTCTCCCCCACTAAGAATATCAGTTAAGTCTTTAGAACCGGTCGCTTCCAAGTATGCTTGTAGCATGTAAAGCATCGCTTCATACCCTTCTTTTTCAGTAATGGTTCTATTGCTACTAATTTTCATGCTTATTAGCTACGCCCTGTTTTTAAAATGCCTTAAAGGGATTTAGTGGCACCAGATTATGAATATCTGCGCTCATTAGCAGTAGGTTTGCTATAAGTCATCACAATCACTGTATTTCTGCCTTGTTCCTTAGCCGAGTAAAGTGCTTCGTCAGCCAAATTAACTAATTGCTCCAAGTCGATTTGATCAGGCGTCGCACTAACAACACCAATACTCATCGTCACGTTGCCTATGTTATCAATTTTAATATTTTCAATTTTCGCGCGCAGATCTTCTGCTAGCTGTTTAGCTTGAACACTATTGGTATTGGGTAAAAATATCAAAAACTCCTCTCCACCCCATCGCAGTGGGATATCAGAATCCCGTATGCGGCTTTTAATTTCTTTAGCCACACCTTCTAGCACTTTGTCTCCTACAGCATGGCCAAATTGGTCATTAATTCGTTTAAACCAATCTAAGTCCATCAACATGATAGACATGGGGTTATTGTTCCTTTTTCCTAACTCCCAACTTGGGTGAACCAGCTGGGAAAATGCACGGCGATTATACAAGTTAGTTAAAGGATCGTGCAGTGCATTACTTTCTGCGCTTATACGAGCCTCTTGAGTTAATTTGAAATTAAAACCAAGAGATATAGACAGCAATGACATCTCTAACAGCATACCCACTTCTATCCCTCGAAACGCCCAATGCGAATAAGGAATAATTCCCCAGGTCGCAAAACTGGAAATAGTAGCCCCTCCGGCTCCCATAATGACTGCGGGGATAAAAAATTTGGCTAGGGGATCTTTGTTTTTGTACGCCAAGCATCCAATCATTAGCATCCATACAGATAGGATTGTTAACATGACCAACTGAATCATTATGATAAACGAGCGATTGCCAGACAAAAATATAAGCCCGGCTATGACTATTAAACTGACATATATTCGGTGCCTATAGCCATGCAAAGCGGGTAAAAAAGTACGGGTATTTAAAAAGCCTAAAGTAAACATTACTGCCGAAAACAGATAACAGAACATCAGGCCAGGCATTAACCACTGTTGCATGGTTACCGAGCCTGACCAAACCACCCAAAAACCATGTCCGGTATAAGTGAAATTGAATGCAGTAAACGCCAATAAATAGATGGGATAGAGTAAATACCTGAGTTCTCTTAAATAAAAATACAAGGCGAGATTGTATATAAGCAGTATCAGTAACCCACCATACAAAGCACCATAAAAATAAGCATTTTTAGCAAAGGTCGAGGCCATTGCCATTTCGCTACCTAGATAGATAGGAATGGTCATAGGGTCTTGAGAGTTAAACCGAAAAAGCACATGAGACGTGCCAGTGGGAAATTCATGCGCAACCGAGGGCATCCGTTCTTTTCGCAAACGTTCCGTAAGAGGCACGTTATCGCCAATCGACACCCGGTTAATTAATTCGTCGGCAGCAAAAAAATACAGATCAATATTATCTAGCCAGGCATTGTCAATTTTTATAACGCTTGGCAGAGGCACGTCAGCGGCATTCTCAACGGGTAATACCGCCCAGATTGTGTTTTGGGTAAAACCGAAACTCACTTTATTATGACTATTTTGAGTAAACTCATTGTGTTTGAACGCGGTAAACGCTTGCTGAGGATTTAAGCTGGATTTTACGTCATCGAGTAAAAATAAGCGGTTATTAACCAGTGTTATTTGAGAGTCCGGTGATGGTGCATCTGCCATCGCAACAAAAGACCACGAACACAATATAAATAAAATGGTTGCTCTTAAGAGCATTTGGCAACGGCTCATGCGTAATTATTGTGATCCCTTTAATGACTCAACGTCATTTGATTACAGCGTTAAAGCCACATAGCTTTTTGACTAAATAGTTAATTTGATAGCCAATACTGCTGTGATAGCAAAATAACCAACACGGTTAACTATAGTCTATATCTAAGCCAATATAGTAAGTGCTGGCAAGACGTTGAATGACTGAAAAGAAAACCCGGATAATTCTCTTCTCTAGACTGAGTCCTGTCAATTAAAGCCAGCTTTATTAGCGATAACAATTTTTTCAAAATAACTTACTGAGGAAAAGGCGTTTAACAAATTTTACTTATGGCTTCCCTAACCCATTAGTTTTTCTCATCTGTAATAAGCACCGACCAGTTACCAACCGGCTTACGAAACCCGCCGCCTTGGGCTACAATGCCTTCATTCTGATTAGCAGACAGCAGACATTATTATGATTATCAGCGCTTTTGACATGTTTAGTATCGGCATAGGCCCTTCCAGCTCGCACACCGTAGGCCCAATGCGGGCAGCAAAAAAATTTACCGACGATTTAACCGAACAAAACCTACTCGACAAGGTAGCCAGTGTTAAGGTTGAGCTTTATGGCTCATTGGGCCAAACCGGTATTGGCCATGGCACAGGCAAAGCGGTAATTTTAGGCTTGGCGGGCTATTTGCCCGAAACTGTTGACCCAGACACCGTGCCGGGCCTGTTAAAGCAGGTTAACGACGAGCAGCAAATCAGGCTGGGTAAACAGCAACCGGTTAGCTTTCCTCGTGAAGGTGCCATTGTGTTTCACCGTCGTAAAACGCTTAAAGAGCATTCCAACGGTATGGAGCTGATTGCCTTTGATAAAGATAAAAACATCGTACTAAGCGATGTGTACTTTTCTATTGGCGGCGGCTTTATTGTTAAAGCTGAAGATTTTGCCAAAGAAAAACAAGCGGCAAGCCAATTTGCTGCGGCTAACCCGCCGCCATTTCCGTTTGAGTCGGGCGCAGAGCTTTTAGCCTTGTGTAAAGAGCATGGTTTGTCGATTGCCGGCCTGATGCTGGAAAATGAAAAAGTGTTACGCACTCCGGCACAAATTACTGATGAGCTAAACAATATTTGGCTTACCATGCGCGCTTGTATTGAACGAGGCATTAAAACTGAAGGTATATTACCTGGTGGTTTAAAAGTGAAACGCCGCGCGCCAGCGTTGTCTAAAAAGCTGATGGCCGAGAAAAGCAGCGATCCGTTACAGGTTATGGACTGGGTTAACCTGTTTGCGCTGGCAGTAAATGAAGAAAATGCCGCAGGCGGCCGCGTTGTAACCGCACCAACCAACGGTGCAGCGGGTATTATTCCCGCCGTGTTAATGTACTACGACAAGTTTATTCAACCGGTAACTCCCGATATCGCCGTACAGTATCTGCTTACTGCAGCAGCTATTGGTATTTTGTATAAGAAAAATGCCTCTATTTCCGGTGCTGAAGTAGGCTGTCAGGGCGAAGTTGGCGTTGCTTGCTCAATGGCAGCCGCTGCGTTAACAGAGATTCAGGGCGGCACACCGTTACATGTAGAAAACGCAGCGGAAATTGGCATGGAACATAACCTGGGCTTAACCTGCGATCCGGTTGGTGGCTTGGTACAGGTGCCCTGTATAGAGCGCAACGCCATGGGCTCAATTAAAGCCATAAATGCCTCACGGTTGGCACTTCGCGGTAGTGGCGATCAGAAAGTCTCGCTGGATAAAGTGATTAAAACCATGTGGGACACCGGTAAAGATATGCAAACCAAGTATAAAGAAACCTCCCGCGGTGGTTTGGCGGTAAATATTATCGAGTGTTGATTGCTGAGTAGAGCGCAAACCGGCCAGATTTAACAAATCGAACCGGTTTGCCCATCAGTGGAATATATTAACCAGGCTTTTTCGCCCAGGCGGCGCACCAACCTTCGGCGTTTACCAGTTTGCCTGGAAATACACCGCATGGCCGCCATGCCTCACTGGCATCGCCTTGTAGCAAAATACAATTTGAACAATTTTGTCCCTCTTTGGCTGATTTATGTACATACTGTAGTGCTTTAGCCTGCGGGTTTTCCGGGTCAACTTGTTCAGCGGCAAACGCTCTTAAGCTCAGGCCCCCCACACTCAAGCCAACAATACCACCGGCTGATAATTTTAAAAAACGTCGTCTGCTTGTCGTCATAATGTGTCCTCTGTTTGTCATTGCACTGAGACAGCGCTTACTATTTTTGTTAACTGATTACTAATACTGTTTTAGTTGAATATTGGTTTAAACCAAGTTTCTTTGCCATACACTAAACCAAAGCAGCCGCGTAACGTATTGGTTACAGCTTGTTCAGATTTCTCGATTACAGGAATACTCATGTCTGACGTTATTATTATTACCGGTGCGGGCCAACGGCTGGGTTTGCACTGCGCCTTAACGCTAAAACAAGCTGGGTTTCAGGTGTTAGCAACCTATCGCAGTGAAAAGGCAGGTGTGCAGCAAATGCGGGACGCGGGCATAAACTGTTATCAACTCGATGTCTGTGATACTGAGCAACTCAGTGAGTTTATTTCACATATTAAACAGCATTATCAAAAACTTAGAGCGGTAATCCACAATGCTTCTGACTGGCGTGCGGATGCTATAACCGATGTTAGCAACAATGTGTCAAATGATGCCGCTATTTATGATGCGATGCAGGCTGTACATGCTAAAGCGCCTTACATTATTAACCGGGCTTTAGCGCCAATGCTGGCCAACAATTCCGTTGCTGACATTATTCATATTACCGATTTTGTTGCCAGTGTAGGAAGCAGTAAACATATGGCATATGCCGCGTCAAAATCCGCGTTAACCAACTTAACCTTTAGTTTTGCCCGGGCACTAGCGCCAAAAGTAAAAGTAAATGCGATTGCACCAGCCCTATTGATGTTTAATCAGGACGACAGTGATGCTTACAAAACCAAGGCACTAAATAAGTCTCTGTTGCAGCTTGAGCCTGGAGCAAATGAAATGGCTAACTGCGTTACGTATTTACTAAATAGCCGATACATAACCGGAAAGGTACTTGAACTCGATGGCGGTAGGCCACTAAACCTACCTTAACCGAATTTCATCTTACAAAACGCACTTCCTGGCTAACCTTGGCAAAGCCCTGGTTTAATTTGCATGCGTTCACTGGCACAATGATAGGGAGATCACCGACTTGAATGAACTTATGAAAAGCTTACACACTGTATTCGCTTCAGTTTTAACTCTAACAACATTAATGTGTACAACCTTTTCTGTATCAGCCGAGCACCCTGTGACGACGTTTAATGCAGCAGGTAAGTGGCTTATGGATCAACAACACCAAACATTGGTTAACCCGCAAAGCTCAGGCTTCACCTGGCGGCATAATGAGATTATTCATTTGGGCGATAACAGTGCCGCAGAGCATATGCGCAATAAATTGTTGCGGGTAAACCCTGAGACAGCACAGCTCAATGCGGCACCAATATCAATCACCGTATCTGACAATATACTGAATGGCTGCTTTGGAGAGCTGTTTAGCCAATATCCCGATTATGAAGCACTGACATGGGACAGATTAGACGATACCGTTCTTGTGACCGTGACCGAAGATTCCTCGTTTATCACTTTAAGCCCTGAGTGCAAAGCACGTTATGGCGTTACCAACTCAACAGATTACCCAACATTATTGGTGAAGATTAATACCGATAAAGCATTAAGTTTCGCAAAGATCACCGCTGTACGTCCTGTCCAATTTCCAGCCTCAGCAGAGGTTGGTAATGCGCCCAATGATGGTATTGAAGGTTTAGCGTTTGATAATGCCGGCAATATTTATCTGGCATTAGAGCAAAATGCGGCTAACGCACCGATGATTTTTCAAACGAAATATGACAGTGCTTTCTGGCAACAAGATGACTATGTCAAGGTTCAGGACTCTGCATTTGCCTTACCGCTGCCTGATACCAAAGATCACCCGATTAATGACCTTGATTATCTACCCAGCCCCAAAATTGGCCATCCGGGATATTTGGTAGCCGTTGCGCGCAACGATGACCAAATCTGGATAATTGACATCAGCCAACACCAGCGGCCTTTTGTGCAGCAGATGGCCTACTACGCACCAACCACACCTAATAGCACCTGCCCGGCATATGAAAAAATGGTGCAAACCGCGGTTGAAGGCGTTGCCGTGCATAGCGATACATTGTTTCTGGTTAACGATGCCTGGAAAAAACACTATCCAGACAATATACAGTGCCCTGATAATGCCGAAAATTTTAATAAGTTTGCGCCGTTAATGTTTACGCTACCGGTAAACCCCCTATGGTTTATTCACCAGCAGAAATAGCGCATACTTAAGCATAAGCTGCACAGCTAAGCACGATCTGTTATTATTCACGGCTGCCTTAAGCGGTAAAAATCAGTGGGCGGGTGCAACTCTTCTTAGTTTTCAGGACAACCTATGATAAATCACTTTCGCGTACTTGGCGTAAAAACCAATGCTAGCGATGACGACATTAAAAAGGCCTATCGGCGCTTAGCGAATAAATACCATCCGGATAAACTGCATGGGCAAAGCGACGTTGAAAAAGAACAAGCTGCAGCGCAACTACAACGGGTCACTGCCGCCTATACTGTGTTGTCAGATCCAAAACAAAAAGCGGCGTTTATTAAAGATTTCAATAATGTCATTGTTACCGACCCCACTTCTGCGATGCAAGAGTTATGGGATCAGTACTATTCCTAAGCACATTACCGTTCTGAGAGTGATATGACTACCAAACTAAATATGGCACGAATTCGTGCATTGCAAACAGACGCATTGGAAAACATTGAGTCCTATATGGACCCTGATACCCCCAACGCCTTGGCACAATTTACCGCTAAGATAAAAGCGATATTACTGGCCGACCCACAAATGCTTGAATCACTGCCGGAATATTTACCGATGGCGCTATATGGTCGGGTAAAATTTCCCGCCGCAGTCGTGCCACAATGGCAACAATGGATCAACAGCGCCACCGCGCCCAGCTGGGACGAGTTTAAAACCTCAGTCGCATTTAACAATGCCGATGTCGAGCTGGTAAAGGCCATTCGCACTTATTCTGAAACCGTACTGATTGAAGCCTGTGCCGTATTATTTTTACTTGAAGTTAACGGAAAAATTACGGCCAAACGACGCAATGGCAGTGAAACCTACAGTGAGGATGCCAGCAGTAGCGACACACGCGAAGACGAAAACGGTGATGATTATGACGATAATAGCTATGGCGCTGATGGCAACGACGATTACGACGCCGATGAAGACAGCGACGAAGACGGTTACGATGATCAGTTCGATGATATTCGCTTTAAGGGAGAGTAAGTGTAATGAGTACGAATTTAATTGAAATCGCCGTAGCTGAAATTAAGCAACTGGCACTTATCGAACCCAAACAAGCCAGTAAGAAATTTGAGCTAATCGCCAACACTATGAGTGATGACCAGCTGGTAGAGGTTATTGAAAATATTGATATTGTCACGCTTACCCAAATTAACAGCGAACATGATATATCTTTCCCATCTATTATTTCTGAGTTAATGAGCCCAGAACGCATTCGCGATATTGTGTGTCAGCAACCACTTTACTGGGAAGAAAAAATTAAAAACAATGCTGAAGAACTGAAACAGCATACGTTTGATTTTCTTACCTACCTTATTCGCACCCAGGATACGGAAGACAAACAGGCCGCAATTTTGAGTTGTATAGCAGACGATCCGGCTGGTTTATTCTACTTAAGCATCCCTTTTATTGAAATTTACCGCGGTGAAATTCTCGAGTATGAAAATTACTGGGAAGACAAACTGTATGAAGATGAAGAACATTTGGAAGAAGCTGAAGCCTATACAGAGCGTAGTCAGACCGAAGATGCCAATAATTTGGGTATAGACGATCCACGCAGCTTGTTGGCGCTTATTCAGCAGTTAACACCAGACGTTGAAACTGCA
The DNA here is from genome assembly GCF_030731985.1 of Rheinheimera baltica. NCBI lineage: Bacteria > Pseudomonadati > Pseudomonadota > Gammaproteobacteria > Chromatiales > Chromatiaceae > Rheinheimera > Rheinheimera baltica. The sequence continues at coordinate 561,983 of NZ_JAPJDY010000001.1, read as the reverse complement.
ATTAAAGCTCTGATCCGTAACGAAAATTCAGCGTGGGAAGGTATTATCAATAAATTTGCCAGCGAGCTGGTATTGCAAGCAAAAGAGAAAAACCAAACTACAGACGATGAATACAGCGAAGTGGACGATATGTTCAGCTTTTTGGATTAAGGAGCTTCTTCATGCAGCTAATGCTACGCGATGGCAGTTTGGGCCCCTTTCTAACGCAGGTGATTACCACAGCACAAGCCGAAGATAAACTTAGCGAAGACGAGCTCAAACACATCAAAAGTAAAGCAGTGCTAATGAGCCTGAAGTTTGCCGACAAGTTTTATAATAAACACAAAATGCATTTGCTTGAACAGGCGTCACATGACGTTATTGGTGTGGTAAGCCTGGGGCTGCAAGAGCTGAGCAACAGCGATATACATCAGGCATTAACGCTATTGTTAGCGCCGGAAGGCTTAGTAAAACCGTTTCAAAAAGGTTGGAACATGCTGGTAACCGTTAGTAAAAAAACCGGTAAAGCCTCATTGTATGGTGATGTAGAAGAGCAACTACTGCAACATATTGCCAGCCCACCAGACGCCGAAGAATGGACCGGTGTTGCCCATTATCAACATGCACTAACAGAGCATCGCCGCACTCAATCAATGCAACTGCTACAGCAACAGTTTTACGCCCGCACGCATTTTGACGAATTTGAACACTTTTCATTAGAAGAAGTGCTGGCAGAAGTGGTGTTTTACCGTACGTTGACCGGTGGTGATAAAGTACGACAAGATTTAAAAAAGCGCATTCGTAACATTACGCTGCAGCCTCATTGGTTTAGCGATGCGTTTTTTCAACTGCAAACCGAAGCCACACTAACTGAACTTCCAGAAGCGAATGCCAATGCCATTCGGGAAGACTTAGGTCAGCATTTTATACCTGCCCTGTTACGCACCTTAAATTTTGCCAAAAGCTATCAAGCATTAACACATACTGATGCTAGCCCGGAAAAGCTGGATGCGTTAGAAGGTAAACAAGGTTTAACTAATCCTCTGTTGGGCTGGCCGCAATATATTGAATTGTAATGCGGCTTTATTGCCAACGTTAACGGAATATTGATGAATACACGCATTATTAGCTTCGCTGTCGCAGCGCTACTGAGTACTACCCCGCTGCATAGTGCCATGGCTAACACCGATGACACTGGGGCTGATGTGCTGCGCCTTGCCCTCCCGGCTGCAGCGTGGGGGATGACGCAGTATCTGAACGATGATAGCGGCGCAAAACAATTTTATTATAGTTTTGCCACCACCATTGCCAGTACCTACGCATTAAAAAGCGCAATCCATAAAAACCGGCCGGACGGCTCAGACAATGACGCCTTCCCCTCCGGCCATACTGCTATGGCATTTCAGGGTGCCGCCTTTTTACAGCGAAGATACGGTTGGCAATACGGTGCCCCCGCTTACGCGTTAGCAAGCTATGTCGGTTACAGCCGGGTAAATAATGACCATCATGACAGCCAAGATGTGCTAGCCGGTGCATTAATCGGTATTGCTGCCAGCTTTTACTTTGCCGAACCCTTTTATGGTGTGCAAGTTACACCTACAGCGGGGCTAAACGGCGTAGGCATACAATTTAGGTCAACGTGGTAAAACACAGCTAATGAGGTGTTATGAACGTTTCACAACTTATAATAGCAACGTTAGGTGCCATGCTTACGGCACAAGCCACAGCAAAAGAAGAGCCAATAGAACGTATTAATACAACAGCGTCTCGCACAGCAGCATCAACCAGTAATCTGCCACAGACATTAAGTCAGGTAGCTCAGCAAGACCTGGCATTGATTGCGCCAACACACATTGAAGAAGCGTTAAAGCTAGTGTCTGGTGCCAACCTGCAACGCGGCAATGGTCAGGAATATTTGCCGGCGCTGCGTTCACAAGTGCTGTCCGGCGCCGGCGCTTGTGGTGGCATTTTAACAGCTGAAGACGGTATTCCACTGCGCGCAGCGGGTTTTTGTAACATTAACGAATTGTTTGAAGCGCACAGCGAAATGGCACAGCGCTTAGAAGTATTAAAAGGACCGGGTTCAGTTCTGTATGGCTCTAATGCCGTGCACGGTGTCATTAACGTAATAACACCCGACACCACCTATGGTAATGCCATGCTGGGGCTGGATTTAGGTTCCTATGGCTATAGCCGCTACAAACTACGTGCCGGTAAAGATTTCGGCAATACCGGGCTTGGCATCAACGCTAGCATCACGTCAGACAGTGGTTATCGTGTCGATGAAGGCGTAGAGCAGCAGAAAATCAACCTGCGTCATCGTTATAGCGCACAGCAGTTTACGCTGCAAACAGGTGTAACTTTAACCAATCTAAGCCAAGACACTTCAGGTTACGCCAGCAACTATGCACACACCAAACAACCTGCCGACAACACGCAACAACCTAAACCATACCGTGATGCCAACGCACTAAGGTTATGGAGTAAAGCCAGTTGGGATTTAAAAAGCGGTGATATGTTGACGGTTACCCCATATCTGCGTGACCAGAAAATGACCTTTATCAAGCATTTCTTACCCGGCACACCCTTGGAACAAAACAGCCAGCAAGGTGTAGGGATCCTGTCATTATGGCAACGGGATTTAACGTCTGCGTTTCAACTGCAATTGGGTTTTGACGGCGAATACACTCGCGGTGACATGCTGGAACAGCAAGATTTTCCTGCCACCGGTTCGCCCTTTGTTGTGGCAACCGTGCCAACGGGAAAACATTACGACTATGACGTATCAGCCAGAGTGTACGCGCCCTTTGCCGCACTTAACTGGCAGTTTGATAACTGGCTGGTGCATGGTGGACTACGCTATGAACACGTGCGATACAATTATCACAACAATATGCTCTCCGGTCGCACCAAAGACGATGGCAGCGAATGCGCAATGGGCGGGTGTCGCTTTAATCGGCCGGAAAACGGTGTTCAGCAATTTGATAATCTGTCACCTAAATTTGGCGTCAGTTATCAGTTAACGGCTAATTCGTTGCTTTATACCAATTTGTCACGAGGCTATCGCGCACCACAAACCGCTGAATTGTATCAATTGCAGCGCGATCAAAGCGTAGCAGATTTAACAGCCGAGACCGCAAATAATCTGGAGATAGGATATCGTTTAAGCCTGCCGCATCTACGCTACAGCCTCGCCGTGTACCAGATGTCTAAACATAACTTTATTTTTCGCGACAGTGCTTTTTTTAATGTGAATGATGGTAAATCACGCCACCGTGGTATTGAACTGGAATTACAGTACGATATTAGTAACACAGTTGATATCGCCGTTGCAGCTAGTTCAGCACGTCATACCTACAACTATAGCCAAGTGCTAAATGGCATCGATATTAACGGCAATGACATTGATACCGCGCCTAAGTTACTTGCTAATATTCAACTAGGCTGGACACCGTCGGATAACACGCAGTTAGGATTGGAATGGCATTACACCAGCCGCTACTTTACCGACCCTGAAAACTTGCATCAGTATGAGGGTCATAACCTGTTTAATCTGCGCGGCAGCTGGCAAATAAGCCCAGCTCTGACACTCTATGGCAGGGTAATCAATGTTAATAACCGTGCCTACGCCGAACGTGCCGACTTCAGTGCTTTTGACGGCGACCGCTATTTCCCCGGTAGGCCTCGTCATTTTTCATTATCTTTGCTTTACCGCTGGCATTAACATGCCCGCAGCGCCAACCCTACGTTTATGCACTAAGGCATCTTGACCGCACACTCATTGTCAAAATTGTTAAAGTATATGTTGCAAAATAACCGGTTTAACTGGCATATTTCAGCCTGGCATGTGGTGATAAAATCAGGTAGTCCACATTAAAAAACTGTCATATCTGGCGAATATATTAATAGCCACATAGCAGTGACAGTGAACCTTTGGACAGCAACATTTCGAAGGAACACAGGGTGTTTACAAAATTCATGCTAACTATTTTGTTATTTTCGTTTCAGGTATTGGGCGTTGAAACGTTTAAAATCGCAATATATTATCCACAAGTCCCTCCGTATATGTATGCTGCAGACGATAATGTGCCACAAGGTGTTGTGCCCGAGTTGTTAAATGCATTTTTTCTCGGGCAACCGTATCAATTACAGTATGTATTTGAGAACCGTCAACGTGCCGAGCTTGGTGTATATGAAGGTAAGTATGACGCAACCGTTTTAGCGGCGAAATGGACAATTGATGCTAGCGCCCTACTCTTTTCTCAACCTATTGTAAATCATCGTGACTTTTTATATTCCTTAAAGCCGCTGCAACAGAACTTAGCCAATTTGGATAAGAATAGTATTTGCTTAAGGCGCTATTATAAATACGACGCTTTAAACATCGAGCTGGATAAGGGTAGCCTTATCAGGGTAGATTCTGACTCAGAGTTTGACCAATTTAACATGTTAGTGAACCAGCGCTGCGACTTAGCTTATATGAATGAACATGTCGCAACCTGGCTAATTAATAATCACTTCAGCACTATGGTGTTTCATCGAAATAACGTTGAAGCAGACCAAGCTGATTTAACATTGGCGCTTAACCCTAAATGGGCAGGACTGAAGCAACAGCTTGATATATTTATTAAGGATGCTCATCGCAGGGGCGTGATTGAAAAAAGTTTAACGCAACACATGAAAAAAACCAAATAATATTAGTCACTTATACAATTAATCATCACAACCCACAACTGACCCTTGCATAATGAGTGAAAATAGCGTTTTATAAAACAAATACAACACCTTGAATAAAAACTTGCCTATACTTCTTAAATAAAATATTTCTAATATGTCAAACTACTTCTTTTAGGCCAAACTATGAAGCACTTGATCTCAAACGCAACAAATCTGCCAAGCATTCCCAAAGTAGTACAAGAACTCATCGCCAGTTTCAGTAACCCAGATATAACCAGTAATCACATCTCACAAATTCTCATTAACGACCAAGCCTTAAGTGCAAAGGTGTTGCGCATGGCAAATTCTGTGCGTTACGGGGGGCATCGCAAAGTAGGCTCAATTAAAGATGCCGTGGTGATGTTAGGTTTTAACTCGCTTAGAACAATGGTTTTATCGGTTGGTTTTACTTCAGCGTTAGACGGTCCGGCAGCTTTTGATATTAGAGAGTTCTGGTTAAAGTCGTTTAAAATGGCGAATCGGTGTAAATGGCTAGCCAAAACCCTGAAAATTGATGCCGAAGTGGCCTTTACCTGCGGTTTATTGCACGCCATTGGTGAATATCTTATTCATGTGGTAAAGCCAGCAGAAGCTGTTGTTATCGATGAAAGGGTGAACACCGGTGAAAGCCGCTCGCGCTTAGAGCAACAATTATTAGGTTTTGATTACACGCAAGCTGGTGCAGAACTTACTGATTTTTGGCATTTCCCACAAGAAATAGTACAAGCTATTCGTTGGCAGGAAAATCCTACAGGCAGCCCAGAGCTATCAAGCTATGCCGCTTGCGTACATATTGCTCATTATATGGTTGAAAACGAGGCTAAAATTGCAGACGGCAATTTAGACGACTTCCCTGCCAAACTCGTCCATTCAATGCACCTAACCTTGTCAGATGTCTTTGCTAAATTTGAAAATGTACCTGAACTGGATGAGGGTATCGAAGAGTTCCTGAACTAACAGCCCGTGACATTATGATTGTAACAGCCCTGTTGTCAGGGCTATTACACCAACGATGAATTGCTGAGTTGTTATAATAAAACCTTAATCGCTGCACTTAAGCCATCTAGCGTCAATCCATACATACGCTTAGCCATTAATTGCTCAATAATGCCTATCGAATAATAATGCTGCCACCACGGCAGCGGTTGCGGATTTAACCACACCGCTTTAGGATATTGTGCTAACAAGCGTTGCAACCAAACTTTACCCGGTAGTTCATTGTAATGCTCTACACTGCCGCCCGGATATTCTATCTCGTATGGTCCCATCGTCGCATCACCAACAAATATCAGTTTATAATCAGCGCCATAGGTATGAATAATATCATCAACTTTTATTTGTTCGGTGTAGCGGCGCTTATTGTCTCGCCATACACCTTCATAGACGCAGTTATGGAAATAGAAAAATTCTAAGTGTTTAAATTCCGTTTTTACGGCAGCAAACAGCTTTTGGCATTGTTCGATATGATCGTCCATCGAACCGCCAACATCGAAAAATACCAGCAGTTTTATTGCGTTATGGCGCTCACGCATAAAGCGCAAATCCAGCCAACCGGCTTGCTCTGACGTCGCCTGAATAGTGCCATACAAATCCAGCTCGGTTTCTGCACCGCTGCGGGCAAATTTACGCAGCTGTTTTAGTGCCAATTTAATACTGCGGTTATTGAGTTCGGTGTCTGTATCTAAGTCTTTAAACTCACGTTTATCCCATACTTTTACCGCACGACGTGCACCGCTGCCCTGCTGCCCTATCCTTACGCCTTCAGGGTTATAACCATAGGCACCAAACGGCGAGGTGCCGCCAGTACCCACCCATTTATTACCGCCACTGTGTTTTTTTTGCTGCTCGGCTAAACGTTCGCGCAGCGTTTCTAATAGTTTGTCCAATCCGCCCAGTGCCTGTAACTTGGCTTTGTCTTCTTCTGTTAAATTGCGCAGCACATCGGGGATAAGCCATTCAGGCGGAATGGTTGCAGCCAGGTCTACTTGAGCTACACCTTCAAAATATTCCGCAAACGCCCGGTCAAACTTGTCGTATTGCGTTTCGTCTTTTACCAAACACAAACGGGACAGCTGATAAAAGGCATCGGTGTCAGCAAAAATAACCTGCTGTTTTAGTGCATTGAGTAAATCCAGCAATTCAGTGATGCTGGTTTTTAAGCCGTATTTGCGCAGGGTAAAAAAGAAATCAATTAGCATGGCAGGTTCCGCAGTCTGGCTTGCTCATGTATCAGGGTGAGACTGGAAACTCGTTTTGGTCGGCGCAGAGTGTCTGAGCGCAGGCGCAAGCCGCAGCGAGTTGCTGCGACGAGCCAAAAGGAGTATTGCAGTCGAGCCAGAGGACTACACAGTACCCGCTCTATCAATTCAGCATAGGCCACTTGTTACCTGCCCTGCCGCTTTGCCAAAAATGCTAGTTTTTCTACCAATGCTACATCTTGTTCATTTTTCAGCAGTGCACCAAACATTGGCATTAAGCCGCCCTTCTGCTGTTTATCAGTAAGCACATCAGCAGGGATATCTTCGGCCAGCAATAACTTTAACCAGTCCAGTAGTTCAGACGTAGAAGGCTTTTTCTTTATGCCTGGCAGTTCACGCAGCTCAAAAAATACTTCCAACGCCGTACTTAGCAACTGTTGTTGTATCTGCGGGTAATGCACCGCAACAATAGCGCGTAAAGTCTCAGCATCGGGAAAACGAATATAGTGAAAAAAACAGCGGCGTAAAAACGCATCCGGCAGCTCTTTTTCATTGTTCGAGGTAATAATCACAATCGGCCGGTCAACCGCGCTTATTTGCTCACCCGTTTCGTGCACGTAAAATGCCATCCGATCCAGCTCGTGCAGTAAATCATTAGGAAACTCGATATCGGCTTTATCAATCTCATCTATCAGCAACACCGGCCGCTTAGCCGCCGTAAAGGCCTGCCAAAGCTTACCAGGGCGGATATAATTATTAATATCGTGCACTTTATCGCTGCCAAGCTGGCTGTCGCGCAAGCGTGACACCGCATCATACTCGTACAGGCCATGCTGTGCTTTGGTGGTAGACTTAACATGCCATTGAATAAGTTCGGTGCCTAAACTTGCTGCCAGCTCTTCTGCCAGCCGGGTTTTTCCGGTGCCAGGTTCGCCTTTTATTAACAGTGGTTTTTCCAATGTCACAGCGGCATTTACCGCCAGAGCTAATTCGTCTGACACGATATAGTTATCGGTACTTACAAAGGCCATTGTTACCCTCTATGCTTGTGGTGAAACGTAATATCTTATAGCCAAAAGCTACTGTTATTTTTGCCACGCTGGCGTATTCTTATAACCAATTTATCGTAAACGGAGTTTTTTTATGGCAAACGTCTATGCAGACAACACATTGTCTATCGGTCGCACCCCTCTGGTCAAATTAAACCGGACCATCGAAGGTGGCGCAAATGTATATGCAAAAATTGAAGCGCGTAACCCAAGCTTTAGTGTTAAGTGTCGTTTGGGTGCCGCATTAATCTGGGATGCTGAGAAAAAAGGTACCCTAACTGCCGATAAAGAAATTGTTGAGCCGACCTCGGGTAACACCGGTATCGCTTTAGCATTTGTTGCTGCCAGCCGTGGCTATAAATTAACGCTGACTATGCCTGCAACGATGAGCTTAGAACGTCGTAAGCTGTTAAAAGCTTTGGGGGCTAATTTAGTTCTCACCGAGGGTCCTAAAGGCATGAAAGGCGCCATTGAAAAAGCTAAAGAAATTCAGGCGTCAAACCCGGATAAATATTTACTATTGGGCCAATTTGAAAATCCAGCCAACCCACAAATTCACTTTGATACTACTGGCCCAGAAATTTTCAATGATCTGGATGGCAAAGTAGATATCTTTATCGCCGGCGTAGGCACAGGTGGTACCATCACTGGCGTTAGCCGCTACCTTAAACACGAAAAGCAACTGCCACTGTTAAGTGTAGCTGTTGAGCCGGCTGAATCACCGGTGATTACGCAAGCCAAAGCCGGTGAAGAATTAAAACCAGGCCCACACAAGATTCAGGGTATTGGCGCTGGGTTTATCCCGGGTAATCTCGATTTAAGCCTGATAGACAGCGTTGAACAAGTTAGCAGCGACGACGCCATTGCCGGTGCGCATCGATTAATGCGTGAAGAAGGTATTCTGGCCGGTATATCATCTGGTGCAGCACTGGTCGCAGCACAACGTTTGGCGGCAAAACCAGAAAACGCCGGTAAAAATATTGTAGTTATACTGGCAAGTGCTGCCGAGCGCTATTTAACCAGCCCATTGTTTGCCGACATCTTTACTGAACAAGAATTACAAGCTTAATCAAAATATTAGGTACATCCCAGGGCTGAAATCTCAGCCCTTTTCTTTACAGTCTTTCAAAAAAAAGCCACACTAGAAACTGACTGTGTAAGCGGATACCGCCTTTATGACACGCGTTTGGTTTCTACCTCTATTAATGCTGCTGCTAGCATGCCGCGAAGAACAACCTAGCGTTAACGCGCAGTGGGGCTCTCCCGAATATATTGCTACAGAGTTTTTTCATGCACTGTATATTGAGAATAATCTGGAGAAAGCGAAACGACTCAGTACGCCAAAATATGCCGATTTAATGGAATCCTACGGCTCTGTTCGCCAGGTGGAGCGCACACTGATCAATTTATCATTCGACAGCGTCGAAATTAGGGTGAATCGTAGCGGCGGCAATTTACGCGAACAGTATGAAGATCAAGCCGACATTGAATTGTTGTTAACAGGCCAGCATAACGGCAAAAAAGTTGACGAAATGCGGGTTGTAGAGATGATCCAACAAAATGGCAACTGGGTTGTTCAGTCAGTTAAAATAGATAAATTCAGCAGTAGCGCACGCTAACACTTAATGCTAGCGTTTAGTGAAAAATGCGGCAATGCGCTGCTGGCACTCATCGCCATCGAGAAGACGCTGAAAATGTTGTAATTCTGCAGCGATCGTCTCCAGAGTAACCTGCTGGAAACCTCTTTTCATCAAGGCCTTGCTGGTTTGTACAGCGTCAGCAGGCAGTGATGCCAGCTTAAGTGCTTTTTGTCTAGCCAACTCAGTTAAGTTGTCAGCAGAAACAACCTCATTCACAAAGCCCATCTGCTGGGCTTCATTGGCAGTAAATGCTTCCCCCAATAAGAGATACTGCGCAGCATGCTGATACCCCACCAACTTGGGCAGTAACAAACTTGACCCCGCTTCAGGGCACAAGCCTAATTGCGTGAAGGGCAACTGGAAACGTGCATTATCACTGGCATACACCAAGTCGCAATGCAATAACGCTGTGGTGCCAATACCAATAGCCAGGCCACTGACGGCGGCAATTAACGGCTTGGGGAACTTAGCTAACTGATACAAAAACTGCACAGTAGGATGCGCTGCGTTTAATTCACCTGCGCCTAAGAAATCCAGTAAATCATTTCCCGCGCTAAAACAGCTTTCAGTCCCCTGTAATAAGACAACGTTAATGGCCGCATCATTTGTTGCTTGTTGAAGTGCCTCTGTCAGTTCACGGTACATTTGCTGACTTAGGGCATTTTTTTTCTCTGCCCGGTTAAGACGAATGTGTAATACGCCCTGGTCCTGTTGCTGTAAAATATGACTCATTGTTCTTCCTGCTATTTGCCAGCAACACTGCCTTCGCGGCGCGGATCTGCTGCGCCTTCCAGGCCGTTAGGTGTAATCATTATGGCATGTAGCCCGCTGTTTAAATCCTGAATCTGTACCTTGTATCCCATATCTTCCAGCACGGCTTGCTGCTGAGTCAGTGCACTACCTTTTTCAAGCGCAAGATAGTCGTTACGGTGGGTAATACGCGGCAAGTTAAGCGCTTGCTGTATGTCTAACTTCCAATCCAAAACTGCGACAATGCTTTGAGCAACGTAATTGATAATTCGGCTACCACCAGGTGAACCAATGAGTAATATCAGCTTATTGTTCTGATCAAATACCATCATTGGTGCCATGGATGAGCGCGGTCGTTTACCGCCCTCTACCCTATTGGCAACGAGTTGGCCATCTTTTATCGGGCTTAAACTAAAGTCGGTTAACTGATTGTTGAGTAAAAAGCCCCCAACCATTAAGCCTGAACCAAATACGTTTTCAATGCTGGTGGTCATGCTGACAGCATTACCTTGGCTGTCGACAATGGAGAAATGGCTGGTATTAGGTAGCTCTGGCGAACTGGCTGATAGTAGCGCTTGTGCGCCTTCAGGCACACCGGCTTGTGCCAGCTGCCCAGCTTTAGCTAAGTCGATTAATGCGGCTCTTTTGGCAAGATAATCCGGTGCAAGCATACCGCTGATGGGCACATTAGAAAATGCCGGATCAGCCAGGTAACGTTCTCGGTCGGCAAAGGCTAGCTTGGCGGCTTGTGCCAACAGATGTGTTGCTTTGACACTGACTGGCTGTAGTGCTGTTAAATCGTACTGCTGCAAAATACCCAAAATTTGTAGTATGGCAACACCGCCAGAACTTGGCGGCGCCATACCACACACTTTATACAGCCGATATGGCATGCAGATAGCTTCACGTTCAATTGCCTGGTAATCGGCAAGATCTGCAACGCTTAGTGTGCCCGGATTAATAGGCGCTGTTTGCACCCGCTCGCTTATCGCCTTGGCTAACTCACCGTGATAAAACGCCTTCGGCCCTTCATTTGCGATGGCTTTTAATGTTGCAGCATAAGCTGGATTTTTAACTATTTCGCCCTGCTGTAAAGGCTTGCCATTGGGGTAAAAGTATTGCTTAGAATCAAAAAATACTGACACGCCTTTATTCCAGCCCTGAGTCAATTGGCTGGACGTGCGGCTTGATATAGCAAAACCTTGCTCCGCAGCGGTAATGGTATCGACAAATAACTCTGCCCAAGGCAATTTACCGTGTTGTTGATGGGCAGCATAAAGCAATGCTACAACGCCTGGCACCCCCACTGATTTACCACCGACATAAGCCTCTCGCCAATCCATTGTTTTGCGGTTATCGGTAAACAGCAGTGGCGTGGCTGATGCTGGCGCAGCTTCGCGCCCATCAAAGGTAGTTAATTTCTGTTTGTCTGCCTGCCAATGCAGCATAAAAGCACCACCGCCAATGCCTGAGCTCTGTGGCTCTACCAGTCCCAGCATAAGCTGGGTAGCAATTGCGGCATCAACGGCACTGCCACCTTTGGCTAATATCGCCCGGCCCGCTTCAGTGGCAAGAGGATGCGCGGCGGCCACCATATACTGTTTGCCTTTAACTAACTGCTGATGATAAATCCCAGTTGCAGCTTCTGGCTCACGGGTTTCTTGTTGTACCGCAGCGGAATATGCCAACAGTGGGCTTGATAAACATGCCCAAAATAGCAGTGTTCGGTGGTGAATTAAGTTTGCAAACATAAAAGAGCATCGTATGATCAGTATTTAACTACACCCTAACCACTTCGCTGCACAAGATCAATATTGACAACCGCCACTGGACGGGCCTGTTTGCACTTTTGCCGCATAACAACCAGTTCCAAATATATTTTGCTTGACCATATCACGCAGATAGTTTTGCATAGGCACACTTAATCCTGTGCTGAAGCTGTGTCGTTACCCGTGCAAATACCTTTGATGAAACCCGTTGTACCCTATTTTTTGCTAGCCGCTACAATGCTGTTGCTTGCTTTATTACCAGGATCTTGGCAAGCCACACTGTATTTTGACCATCTTGGTATTGATAAAGGCCAATATTGGCGCTTAATAACCGGCCATTTGTTACACAGCAACTACTGGCATTTATTAATGAATAGTGCCGGGTTAGCAATGGTTATGCTGTTGCATGGTAGATATTTCAGCTACGGACAGCTTGCACTGCAATGGCTGCTATGTGGCTTAGCAATTAGTGCTGGCTTGTATTTTTTCTCTATCGATATTCAGATTTATGTCGGCTTGTCAGGCCTGCTGCATAGCATGCTAATACTAGGTGCGATAAAAGATATTCAGCTTAACATGACCACCGGCTGGCTGCTGCTTCTTGGCATTATTGGTAAAGTAAGTTGGGAGCAATGGCAAGGCCCTGATGCCGAGCTGGCACAGCTGATTAACGCCAATGTCGCTATAGATGCGCATCTTTATGGTGTTATCAGTGGCCTGCTCTTTTGTCTTGCCCGTTGGTGTGTTTGCCGGGTTAAAACGGTGCAGGCTCGCTAAACGCTAACACTTCGCCATTCAGCGGATGGTTAAAACGTATATATTGCGCGTGCAGCATTAAACGCGAGCTTTTAGCGGCAATGTCTGCTGTAGCATACAAGGTATCGCCGAGTATGGCATGACCCAGCGCGAGCATATGCAATCTTAATTGATGTGAGCGACCCGTTATAGGTTCCAACTGCACTCGACTTTGGTGTGTTGCACTGTCATAGCTAAGCAGCTGATAGCGGGTTACCGCAGGTTTGCCGGTTGCATGGCAAATTTTATACAGTGGCCGATTGGCTTCATCTGCGGCAATAGGTAATTCAATAGTCCCTCTGGCCTTTGCCACTTTGCCTGCAACAATAGCGATATAGTGTTTTTGCACTGTTCTGGCTTGAAATTGTTTGCTGATGTCAGACAGCACACGTTTGGTCAATGGCAATATGACTAAACCTGAAGTGTCGTAGTCTAAGCGATGCACTACCTCAGCATTATAAAACTCGCGCTGCACCCGCCGAATCAGACAATCCTGGTTTTGAGGATGTCTTCCTGGAACCGTCAGCAAATGAGCGGGTTTGTTCACTACCAGCAAAACATCATCTTCATAAGCAATATGATACGGCTCGGTTGTTGCTGGCAATATGGTTAAATCTTCAGGGCTATCATTCACGGTGCTATCATTCACGGGGCTATCATTCTCATGGCTGGCGCTCATAAGCTTCTCCATTCTTTAAACGGCGGCCATTATGCCGTAAAACCATTTGTCTGCCGATTAAATTCGGCTAAGCTACCCACTTTATCGCCTTAATGGTCTAAGCATGACTGACGTTTTTGTTTACCAGCCCCCTACCGAACCATGGCTTGACGTGATCTATCAGGATAAAGATTTGATCGTGCTAAATAAGCCAAGTGGCTTATTAACGAATCCCGGCCGCGGTGCACATCTGGCCGACTGTTTACTCAGTCGTGTACAACAGCAATATCCTCTAGCGCAATTGGTGCATCGCTTGGACATGGCGACATCTGGCGTTGTGGTTATGGCGCTTAGGCGCAAAGCAGAAGCGGCGCTAAAACAGCAATTTGCCGAGCGTCGTGTCAGTAAACGCTATTTGGCTGTGGTATGGGGCACACTGGCGCAAGCCGAAGGCACAATAGATATGCCATTAATTGCGGATACGGCCAATGCACCAAAGCAAAAAATCTGCCTAAGCAGAGGTAAACCGGCTATTACTCACTACAGAGTACTTCAACAGTTAACAGACCGTGCGCTGGTTGAACTTAAGCCCATTACAGGGCGTTCGCATCAGTTGCGTATGCATATGTTGCACCTTGGCCACCCTATTTTGGGCGATGCATTTTATGCCCACCTTGACGCACTGCACGCTGCGCCACGTTTGCAGCTACACGCTGCCAGTTTAGCGCTTCATCAACCTTACAACGGTGAATGGCTGCGGTTTGACGCGGATAACGATTTTGTTACTGCTGATGGCAAGCTAATTATCTGACTTGATTAAACAATAATCCTTGTTGGAAAATAGTAAACATCTAGCTATAGTGCTATTACTGCGCGCAATTGACCTGCTTGCAGATAACAACAATAAAATAGGAGCGTCACAATGAGCATGCTACATGAATTTAAAGCGTTTGCCATGCGCGGTAATGTCGTGGATATGGCGGTGGGGATTATTATCGGAGCGGCATTTGGCAAAATTGTATCGTCGTTTGTCAGCGACGTTATTATGCCGCCTATTGGCGTGCTGCTGGGCGGTGTTAATTTTCGCGATCTGGCCGTTGTTATCCAACAAGCCACTGAAAGCCAGGCCGAAGTGCTAATTAAGTACGGCATGTTTGTGCAAACAATAATCGACTTTATCATTATTGCATTTGCCGTATTTGTTGGCGTAAAAGCAATGAATTCGATGAAAAAGAAAGAGGAAGCGAAACCTGAACCGACACCTGAAGCCACACCAGCTGATGTTCTTTTGCTGACTGAAATCCGCGATTTACTGAAAAAACAAGCTTAGCATTCCAGCTAACGCAGTTAAATAAAAACGTCTCCCTAAGGAGACGTTTTTATTGCTGCGGGTAAACATAGTTGGGCAGAGAGTTATCGTTACCTTACAAGTGTTGTTCAAACAATTTGTAAATACGACGGTACTCATCCAGCCAGCTACTCGGTTGACGGAAACCATGCGGTTCAACCGGATAAATAGCCGTTTCAAAGTTTATATTTTCTTGTTCAATTAAACGCTGTACTAAACGCACAACATCTTGAAAGAACACGTTGTCATCTACCATCGGCGCATTAATCAGCAAAGGTTTTGTTAATCCCTGCGTGAAATAAATAGGTGAACTGCGCTGATAAGCAATGGGATCAATCGCCGGTGTATTAAGAATATTCGACGTGTAAGCATGGTTATAATATGCCCAGTCACTTACCGGACGCAGCGCCGCACCTGCCTGGAATAAATCAGGTTGGGTAAACAGCGCCATAAAGGTCATAAAGCCACCATAAGAACCGCCATAAGTTCCTATACGTTGACGATCAACATTAGCATTATTAACCATCCAGTTTACGCCGTCAGCTAAATCTTCAATTTCAGGTGTGCCCATTCTACGGTAAATAGCGGTACGCCAATCCCGGCCGTAGCCAGCTGATGCGCGATAATCCATATCCATCACGACATAGCCTTGTTGAGCCAGCAAGTTGTGAAATAAAAATTCGCGGAAATAGCCAGACCAGCCCAAATCACTATTTTGCAAGTAACCTGCACCGTGATTAAATACTACCGCGCGCCGTTTATCACCCGCTTGATAATTGTCTGGCAAATAAACCTTGGCAAAAACAGGTTGCTTACCATGACTTGAGGGTACCGCCACTATCTGTGGCGCACGCAGAGGTAACTGCTTAAACTCAGCAGAGATGGTGTCGGTTAGCCTTTTAACTTCAGCACCGGGCTTGGCATCAGCTACATATAGCTCGGTAGGCAGCAAGTTAGTTGAAAACTGCAGCAACAGCTTTTGTTCGTCTGGCGACAACGTAAAACTTGTACTGCCGCCTAACTGAGTTAACTGCTCTGTTTTACCTGTGGCTAATACCACACGGTACACCTCGTAATTCCCAGGGTGCGCCATGTTAGCGCGAAAATAAATGTAATCATCTTGGCTGCTCAACATAGGCTCACTGACTTCAAAAGTGCCACTGGTGAGTTTTTTGGCTTTGCCTTTCAAAGGTTTAACATACAAGTGTGAGTAACCGGTTTCTTCCGATAAATAATACAGACTGTCGCTATTGTTTAACCAACCAAAATCATTGAAAGCGTAATTTACCCATGCTGTATCATGTAGACGATGTTGCGGCACCAGGGTTTTATTTTTTAAATCAACGGTAGCAATCCAACGATCTTTGTTGTCCTGCGCTTGCAGCATTAGTGCAACCTGCTGACCTGACGCATGCCAGCGTATCGGGCCCTGACGCCAATACCAATCATTCATCAGACCAATGTTGCGGATGATTTTTTCGCTTTTGTATTTCTCACCCCGGGCTTTAGCATTTTCTGCTTTAACCTCGGCTAGTACATCTTCGTTATAGCCTGGCAAACTGGTATAGCTAAGTTCAGTGCTACTGCCATCAAGCAGGTTTAACAAAACAATACGCTGAGGCTCCGGAGTAACATCATTAACCCTGGCCCTTACCTTTTCCGCTGCAATATCCCCATTTGCGGTAATGTAGTTTGGCATAATGTCTTTGTCATTGCGTTTGCCTTCTTTACGCACCGACACCAGCATATAATCAGCCAGAGGTGACAAACTGGCAGCTACTACCTGCAACCCTTTGCCCAGATAAAATGCGTCGGGTGCAATACTGTCATTTTGCTGCTGCAACTGTGCTTGAGCGCTAAAACGCTGTTGTGCATTGCTTTGTTGCAGTGCGACAAATTCGATAAGCTTGTGCTGCTCCTGCGCCAGGTAACCTGCCGGTTTAGCGGGTGCTTTAGGCTTATCTTCAGTTTTCAAGCTGACCAGCTCACTACGCTTACCTGAGGCTAAATCCTCAGCGTACCAGGTCCAGCCCTCGCGATAAGATAAGCGGCCATCGGCTAAAAAAGACGGTTCAAATTGTGCTTCGTTGTCTCGTGTTACCTGAGTTAGCTCTGCAGTCAATGCGTTTCGAACAAAAACATCGCCTTCAAACACATAGGCTTGCAAAGTGCGATCGGCGTTAAATACCCGCTCACTGCTGCCTAGTTGATGTAATTGTGACAGCGCAACCTCAGAGCCGTTGTCTGTAGCTGAAAGTGGTCGGGCAAACCAGTCTCGCTGCTGATAACCTGCCTGCTTTCGCTGGTAGTACACCTGTTGACTGTCGAAGCTCCAATGTGCATTTTCCGGTTGGCGGCCAAGCCAATCTGGATCTGACATAATTTGCTCTAAGCTGAGCGATATTTCGCTATTGCCAGCGTATACCGTGGGCACACTAACGGTTGTTGTCTGATAAGTTTGTACTTCAGTTTTTTTTGCCTGTAACGGCACAGAAAGTGTCAGGCTGCATAGTGCTATAGCCAACACAGAAAAACGAATATGGGTCATATCAAAATTCTTATAATGAGAAAACACGCCTTGTTATACAAAGCCTGTGCCTGCAACGCAACTGTCGCGACAGCAGATGCGGCTGACGGCGTAACAAACAAGATTAACAGACATAAAAAAACCGGCCTGTAACGGCCGGTTAAAACAGAGTGAATACGAGGTATTCGAACAGCTGTAGAGAAGTTAAGCCACGAGCTTAGCGCTAATTTCTGTTAAACGCGCCTTAGCTGCGTTAAGTGCCGTTTGTTGTGCGTCAGTTCCCATATTTAATCCCTCGGCATAAACAAAATGTATGTCTTTCAAACCGACAAAATTAAAAAATGTTTGTAAAAACGGCGTCTGGCTATCCATTGAGGTGCCCTGATAAATACCACCACGGGTAGCAAAAATAACAACCGGTTTATCCTCAAGCAACCCCACTGGGCCTTGCTCAGTGTATTTAAACGTAATCCCCGCACGTGCAACACGGTCTAATAAGGCTTTTAACTGTGACGGAATACCAAAGTTGTACATGGGAACACCAAGTACTAAAACGTCCGCCGCTTTTACACGTGCCACGATATCGTCAGACACCGCTGCTAAACGTTGCTGCTCATCATTACGTTGTTCAACGGGCGTCATCCAGGCAGCCATTTCGGCCATATCAAGATGGGGTACCGGTGTTGCATTTAAGTCTAACGTATCCAGCGCGACACTTTGTTGCGGTAATTTTGCAATAAATTGCTGCGCTAATTGGACAGAGTGACCTTTATCGCCACTAATTGAACTACTGATAAAAAGAATTTTTTTCATGTTGGTCTCCTACTGTTAATACAAACATCATAAAGCTATTTTTTAGAAAAAAAACACCATTAATACGCATAAACCATTCGATTTATTGGCAGATTAAAAAACTAATCCACAATCAGAGTTATTGCGTAAATGTCACAACAACAATATTGCCAGCAGGCCAACCGCCTAATCAGGAACCTGAAACATGTTGAAGTTAGCTACAGCATCAAGGCATGATAGAGGTCATTATTCTTTAGCGGATACCTCAGAGCCTATGACAGGCACAACTACAACGGCCCAGCCGTGGGATGAAGCGCTTACTTTTGTTGCACTTAAACGCGACCAGCAAGCTTATGCCGACCTTTTTAATTATTTCGCGCCAAGGCTAAGAGCTTTTGGTATGAAGATGTTTGGCAATGAACAACAGGCTTTGGAAATGGTGCAAGACACCATGTTGAATGTGTGGAAAAAAGCGGCTTTGTTTGATGCGTCCAGAGGCTGTGCCTCTACGTGGATTTTTACCATCGCCCGTAATGTTCGCTTTGACATGTTACGAAAAAAGCAAAGTCGTAAAGATGATATAAGCGCTGACGATTTGTGGTTAAACGGCGAATACCCTGAGCCAGCAGCAGATGATGCAGCAGCACAGTGGGACAACCAGTTGTTAACGGAAAAGTTAGCTCCCCACTTTAATCAGTTGCCACCGGCACAACGAGAAGTGATGGAAAAAGTGTATTTGCAGGAAAAAACGCACCAAGAAGTCGCTGACGAATTGGCAATACCCTTAGGCACAGTTAAATCACGGATCCGCTTAGCGCTGGATAGATTAAGAGAGGCATTAGATGGCGCACGCAATTAAGTTTCATCCTGGTATGTCGTTATTGGAGCAGTTTGCAGAAGGCTGTTTAAGTGCTGATGTAGCGCTGGCGGTTGCTGCCCACATTGACTTGTGCCCGCATTGCCAGCAACTTCACAACGACGTTACTGCAGACTTAGCAAGCCAGGTTCTGTTGCAACCGGTGAAAGCCGATAATACCGATTGGAACGCGATGTTAAGCAATATCGTAGCTAATACGGATATGTCGCAACAAGACAAACCGCAAGCTGAACGTCCGCAACAGCTGATTGAAGTATCACAACGTCAGTTTGAGCTTCCCCGTGCGCTGCGCCGGTTAGGTGCAAACCACGGTAAGTGGTTGCATTTAGGGGGTATTGCCACAGCGAAACTGCCTACGGGTAATGATCACCATGTGTCATTACTTTACATCAGTAAAGACACAGAAGTGCCGCAGCACACTCATTTGGGTTTGGAAATGACGCTGGTACTGGCAGGCAAAATTGTTGACGAAAATGGTGAGTACCACGCTGGCGACTTATTAATTAACTCGCCCGATGACACCCATACACCACGAACTATGGCTGATGAAGATTGCCTGTGTTTATCCGTACTAAGCGCACCTTTACATTTTAAAAAGGGCCTGACACGGCTATTGAATCCATTGCAGCAATTTTTCTACTAGTCTTTACGTTAATATCGTCTTTTTGATATTAGTAACATTGTCAATCGTGATATTGAAGCGCCGGCAGTACCGGCGCTTTTTTAACGAAGTAATGCGGTTCCACCCTTTAAGTTAAACACTTGGCTAAACCCTAAGCGTCCCAGCACTTTACACGCCACCAAACTTCGATTGCCTGAGCGACATACCAGTAACAGCGGCTGTTCTGGTTGCACCACGTTGTTAATAAGTGCATCAGCCAGTTTCGACAACGGAATTTCCAATACCGGATAAGGCTTAGGTAAATATTGTGACAGCGCACCAGCACTTTGTTCATGTGGCTCCCGCACATCGACAACTTGCAGTTGCGGCCACTTCAGCATAAAGGTTTCTAGCTGTTCAACCGCAATAACATCCGTTGCGTCCGATGGGCTTACCTCGACCAAGCCACACAAATGCTGAGTTTGCTGCTGTAACGTAACAGCGTGTTGTTGCAACTGTTGTTGCCAGCTATCAATATGATGATGTTCAATTAATCCTGTTAACAAGGGCTGCTCTTTCTGCGCCAATGCTAGCGTAGTAAAAAACCGCTGTGCGTAATCATGGCTGGACAATATTAACGTCGCATCATCAATGTGACTTGCTAATAAACGAATACTTTCGGTCAATGCAGATATGTCGCCGCCGGGTAAGTCAGTGCGGCCTACCCCACCTGGCAACATCAGATCGCCAACAAACACGGCGCAGAGCTCTTGTTGCCGGTGTAATAGAATGCTAACCGCTTCAGGCGTATGCCCTGCCGTTGCAATTTTAGTTAATTGATAGTCGCCACACGCAATGGTTGTTTGCTGTTCTGGCCAGCCCAACACATCACACGCTGCTGTGCTATATGCATTGCCCAGTAAGGCAAGTATTTCCTTACTGGCCGACATGTGATCACGATGTAAATGGGTATCCAGCACAGCTTTAACATGCAAACCCAAGCCCTGAATAATGTTCGCTATGCGCCCGGCCAACGCTAAAACAGGGTCAATCACGACCGCATCACGGCTATGTGGGCAAATTAATACATAGCTGCATAAGGCTTCATGCTTTAACTGTAGCAGCCCTGTAGCATGCAGCTCCAGCGTAGGGGTGGCGTCGGTTAACACTAAGCAATGTTTCGCTACCACCTCCGCCAACGCGGCGATTGCAGCACAAGCTTGCTCACACTCTACTGTGGTCATTGCTGGACCAAACGACAGGCGAATGGCGCCTTGCGAACGCCAACTTTCAAGTCCCATGGCATCAAGTACAAAACTGCTGGGTACCTTTGAACTGCACGCCGACCCTGAACTGACACGAATACCGGCCGCATCAAACAAATCCATAATATCTTTGCTGTAAAAACCCGGCACAGAAAAGTTAATCGTCGTCGGCACAATATAGGGGGCGTCACTATTTAATACCATCGCAGGAAATACCTGCTTTAAAGCACAAATTAACTGCTGTCGGTATTGCCATAATACCGCTGACGATTGAAATACGGATCCCTGCGGTTTTGCCAGCTCAGTGAAAATAGCATGTAATGCGGCTATGCCTGGCAAGTTTTCAGTGCCCGATCGCAAGCCACTTTCCTGACCACCACCGGCAATAAATGGCTGATAAGGTGCGTTTTTTCGCACATATAAAAAACCGATCCCTTTAGGGGCATATAATTTGTGTCCACTAAAGGGAGCATAATCAATACTGGTTTGAGCAATGTTCAGTGACATTTTCCCCAGTGCCTGTACACAATCTACCATCCAGTATACTTCTGGGTTACAACTGCGGATTAACTGCTCAAGCGCAGCTAAATCCTGCTTTACGCCGGTTTCATTATTCGCTGCCATGGTGCAAATCATTGCCGTTTTTGGCAAGTTATCACGCATAAACTTTGTGTCCAGTAAACCATGCTGGTTAACCGGTATCGCCATAACAGTTGCGTTAAGCTGTAATACTTTATTCCAGTGTTTCAAGCTTTCCGGCACCGCTTTGTGCTCGGTAGCACCGTATAGTAGCAAAGTGTCGGCGCCCGTCAGACCTTGTTCACGAGCTGCAAGCAGTGCCGAGACAATAGAAGTTTGGATACCTTCTGTTGCACCTGAGGTAAATACAATATCACCGGTACGCGCACCTATTAGCTGGCGCGCCAGCGCACGCGTGGTTTCCAGCTCAGCTTTCGCTTTAATGCCGGTGGCATGGCTGCTACTCGGGTTACCAAAGCCTCGCTGCATAATGTGCATCGCCGCCTCAGCAGCAGCAGGAAGTACCGGCGTAGTGGCATTATTATCGAGGTAAATTTCACGATGCAACTGACTAAACATGCTAAGGCCCCTAGCGTTATAACCAAAAAGAATATGTTATTCCACGCAATAATAACTGGCATAAACCCATAGCTCAAGCTTAGTGTTTGTTGCAGAAACAACAAACCGCCCGTAGGCGGTTTATTTATAAATGTTTATTCAACTAAATCTTTGGGGATCTGCGGTCGTAACTCTGACCACACCATGCCACTTTCTTTACCGTATTTACGAACTGCAAATACCACTTCATCGAATTTACCGTTTTCAGCGTACAGCTTTATTTGATGATAATACTTACGCGCCAGCTCTCGGGCTTTAGGGTGCGAAAAGTAAAAACGGGCAATTTTGTTATACAAACCGCGGAAACCATTTAAAATAAGGACATAAATGCGGTTGGCTGAATGCAGTGCCAGCTCATGGTTTAAATTGTAGTCAAACTCGGCAAAGGCTTCGGCAGTGTCTTCCAGCGCTTCTGCACCAGCAAAAATTTCTACTACCTGCTGTGCATGGTTTTTAATGGCACCACGAATATAAATAGCACTGATATTGGTACGGGCAGACAGCAGCTCGTCCACTAGCTCTGGCATACGCTCTTCATCTAGCCGCGCTAAGGTTTCCAAAATATTAAGGCCGGACGTTTCCCAAAAATTATTAACTTTAGTGGGTTTACCGTGTTGAATGGTTAGCCAGCCATCGCGTGCTAAACGTTGTAATACCTCACGCAGCGTAGTGCGCGTAACACCAATAAGCTCAGACAATTCACGCTCTGCAGGCAATATTGAGCCGGGGGCAAACTTTCCGTTCCATATCGAGTCTACGATATACTCTTCTGCAAACCCGGCTGGGCTTTGCGCTTTAATCAGATTGGTCATGCGGATCTATCCGTCTTCTTGGTGAAAAATTTGCACTGATTGTACCAGAGCGCCATCAGTTAACAAGCCGCAGCCTTAAATTAGGCTAATACAACAGTCAGATTGTACATTAAGGCTAAATACCGTAGATTAACCGAGGCTAGTAATAAATCCCCGTCAGAAGGATATAAGATGCTTCAAACATTAAAATTTTTAACTACTCAGCGTTGGGGCTGGGCGCTTGTTGTGTTGTCCAGCCTTGGCTTACTTGGCACAGCACTCTACTTTCAATACGGTTTGAATCTACAGCCCTGTATTAAATGTATCTATGTCCGCAGTGGCTTTGCCGGTATTTTATTAGCGGGCATTATTGGCTTGCTGGCACCGAAAAACGCACTGTTACGTATTGTAGCCTTGTTAGGCGTCGGTGCTGCCGCAGTATTTGGTGCGTTACAAGCGCATGAATTACTGAGTATTGAGCAATTGCTGGTTGAAGGTGGCTTTTTTAGCTGTTCATTGTTTGCCGAATTCCCCAGCTGGATGCCGTTAGATCAATGGTTACCGGCTATTTTCGAACCGACCGGCAGTTGTGGTGACACCAGTTGGCAGTTTTTGGGCAAAAGTATGGCGTTTTGGAGTGCGCTAACCCTGTGGTGTTATGCTGCAGTTGCTGCGTTATTGCTTATCGCCCAGGTTGCCAAGCTTAGTTCAAACCCTTATCGGGGCTAGGAGCTTAGGAACGAGAACCGGTTTGCAGGGACGAAACCGGTTCGTGTGTTAACTGTCTAACGACTTAACTGCGGATAATCAGTGTATCCCTCAGCACCACTACTATAAAACAGCTCTGGCTTAGCGTCGTTCAAAGGCGCATCTGCTCTCAATCGCTGCACCAGATCCGGGTTCGCGATATAAGGTACGCCAAAGGCGATTGCATCAGCAATACCGTCGGCCAGTGCTTTTGTAGCAGTGGCTTTATCAAATTTCTCATTGCTAATATAAACACCGCCAAACTGGCGTTTCAGCATGGGCCCTAAGCTATCTTCGCCCTGTGCTTCGCGAGCACAAATAAAGGCAATACCGCGTTTACCCAGCTCTGTTGCCACATAACCAAAGGTATCAGCGCGCTGCGAGTCACCCATGCTGTGCGCATCGGCCCGTGGCGCCAGGTGCATACCTACCCTGCCAGCACCCCATACTGAGATCACGGTATCTGTAACCTCTAACATTAAGCGAGCGCGGTTTTCAATGCTGCCGCCATAGTTGTCCGTGCGCTTATTGGTGCTGTCTTGTAAAAACTGATCCAGCAGGTAGCCATTAGCACCATGAATTTCCACGCCATCAAAACCGGCTTTTTTCGCGTTCTCTGCGCCCAAACGGTACGCTTCTACAATGCCAGCAATTTCATCAGTTTGAAGTGCGCGCGGCGTGACAAAAGCTTTTTTCGGCCGCATTAAGCTAACGTGGCCATCGGCAGCAATAGCACTTGGCGCTAACGGCAGCTGGCCATCTAAATAATGTGGGTCTGAAATACGGCCAACATGCCACAGTTGCAGCATAATTTTGCCGCCAGCCTGATGCACAGCAGCGGTTATTTTACGCCAGCCAGCCACCTGCTCGTCAGACCAAATGCCCGGTGTATCGGGGTAACCTACGCCCATCGGGGTTACCGACGTGGCCTCAGTTAAAATAAGGCCGGCACTGGCGCGCTGCACATAGTATTCAAGCATTAAGTCATTCGGCACCCTGCCCTCGCTAGCACGGCAGCGGGTTAATGGCGCCATAATAATGCGGTTGGCAAGCTGTAAATCGCCAACGCTGACGGGGTCAAATAAAGTGGGCATAGTACGTCCTGAATTCAATGTTAAAATTTACTGCACAGCAGTGTATAAGTTATCGCAGCAAACGCTACGGCTTAAACCTATATGTGTACCAAGTGGTACAATAACAAGCGCTCAAAAAAAATAATTGCCAATAATTGCAAAAACTGGCCTGATTAAGCCAATTTTTCGTTATGTGAACCCTTATGCACCGCTATCAGGTAGATAAAACCAGCAGCAAAAACTGGCTTACGGCCAAAGAAGCTGAGCAGATCAGGCTACTCATTACCGCCAGCTTTAATGGCGTCGACAGCCAGCAGTACTTCAACAAGTATTTTGCCAACAAAGCGCATTACCAAAGGCGCGTGCGGCTGTTTTATCAGGGCGAACAGTTACTGGGTTATTGTTTACTGACATTTTGTAAAGAGGCCAATAACAGCATTGTAATGGGTGCTTCAGCGGCGTTCACACCGGGTTATCGCGGCAACAACAGTACCTTTGGCTTTTCATTCTCTGCGGCAATCCGCACCTGGCTGCGCCACCTTAGGCATAAGGTGTACTACCTTGACACCATGCTAAGCCCGGCCATGTACCGGGCAATGGGCAAAAAAGTCGCCTTTATCTACCCCAACCCCTACATGAGCAAAGCTGATATTGCCAGGTATCAAGCCCTGGTACCCAATGCCGAACCCAGCAGCTGGCAAAACCTTAACTGTTTAAAAACCGTAGGCCGCGCCAGCAATTACACCGCTGAAGACATCAGCAGGTTAAAGGCCAGCACTAAAGCCGAAATTGCGTTTTACTGCCAGCTAAACCCCAACTTCGCCCAAGGCACAGCGCTATTGGTTTTAATACCGGTAAACCTAAAGCAATTGCTGCTTACCGGCTGGAAGTGGTTAAAGGATTGGTGAAGCGATAACAACATAAGGCTGCTGCTTTATCTTAAGCTCTATACAAGCACCAATATTGATTTTAGAAACAACCGTGTTATGTTAGTTTTTTAACCATCCACCATAACAAACAATAAAGGCGATGGTTCATCAATAAAGCCAAAGAGGGAATTTTATGGTTGTTGAGCAGCAACTGGAGCGTGCGCGTCTTGAATTACTTGATATGGGTCTTAGATCCAACCCACAACTAAATTACCGCAGCGGCAGCAAATCTCTCGATATTATTGATGAACAATCAGCAAAAATTTTTGAAATACTGGTTGAGCAAGAAACTACGCTCAGTTTTTTACCACTTCCTGAAGAGTACCAACAAAAAATTGCCGACAACGAGGACGAAGGAACATTCTTTCAGTCTGATAAAGTGTCCGAACTCCCCCCGCTTGATTTATATTTAGAACAAAAGAAAGGTGTATCCCGTTTTAGCGACAAATATCTGCAGACGGGTTTGATACCCGCCAAGCTGGATAAGGCGCTGCTAAAACTTGAGACTGAAGCTCATACTATGCTGCAGGAGCAAGGTGTGGAGGTGTTGTATCTGGCACTTGGCTTTTTGCAGTGGAATGAACCGACAAACTCATCTGTATCAAGGTACGCACCTTTGATTCTTGTGCCTGTTGAGCTTAACCGTTCTTCGGCCAGAGACAGCTTCAAGTTACGTTACACCGGCGAAGATCTGGGCTCAAATCTGACTTTAGCGGCAAAACTAAGAACAGAGTTCAAGTTAATGCTTCCTGCCTATTCCGATGAAATGACAATCTCGGATTATTATCAGGCGGTATCAGATGCGATTACCGCACAACCATCGTGGCGGGTGCATCAGGATAAAATTGGTTTAGGGCTATTCTCCTTCGGCAAGTTTCAGATGTATATGGACCTTGACCCGGCTGGCTGGCCTGAAGGAAAGAAACCATCGCAGTTGCCTTTAATTGACCGCTTGTTCCGTGATGGTTTTGACCAGACTGCAGACATCAATCCGGTAGATCTCAATCACCCGGAAAAGCTCCATCTGGTAAAAGATGCCGACTCCAGCCAAATTGAAGCTATTTTAGCGATGAAGTCTGGCGCAGACTTGATTATTCAAGGCCCCCCAGGCACGGGAAAATCGCAAACCATCACTAATATCATTGCTGAAGCGGTTGCGCTGGGTAAGAAAGTACTGTTTGTTGCGCAAAAAATGGCCGCGCTTGATGTGGTGAAAAAACGCCTTGATGAAACTCACATGGGCTTTGCCGTACTCGAGCTGCACAGTCATAAAAGCACCAAAAAAACTGTATTGAGTTCTATCGCAGAATCACTTGAGCAAGGACGGCCGCAAACAAAAAATCGTGAACAGGAGTTTTTGGATTTAGCCGAATCGAAAGCCTCACTTGATGATTACGTGCATGCGATCCGGGCTCCGATTCTGCACAGCGCTGTCAATTACATTGAAGCTTTAGGTTCCCTGCTGCAACTAAAGATAAAAGATCCAGACAGTTCATTACCTGTCTTACCCTTTAGCTGTTTCGAACAATGGACTGCAGAGCAATACAGCAATGCCAAAAAGCTTGTTGCGGAATTAGTGCAGCAATTAGAGCGAGTTGGCGTACCTGCAGTGCATCCGTTTGCTATGTCGGGCCGCACTGACTTTTCTCCTGCACTGCAGCAGGCATTAACCTTAACTCTGGCACAAATAAGCCAGTTACTTAGCCAACTTGATGTGCAAACTGAAACAGCCAGTACTTTTCTGCAGCTTGAGAAACCACAAAACCTGCAGCAAGTAACACCTCTGATTTCAACTTCAGCCTGGCTATCGGAAGTGTCGGATCTCAAAGGCGTCAAAGTGGATAACCTGCTATGGGGCTCTGAGCAAAAAAGGATCGATAACGGCTTAGCCTGTTTAGCTAATTTCTTAACACTGAAGGCCAGTTGTGAAGAGCACTTTATCGCTCAGGCACTGGATGCCGATCTACTGAGTATCCGACAAGGGCTGATTGGAAAAACAGATAAATGGTGGCGTTTCCTGTCATCTGACTACCGACAAGCAAAAGCAAAGTTAGCCGGACTTTGGCGAGGCACTATACCCGCTTCCTCTGCAGAGTGGCTAACCTCGTTAGACACTGCTTTAGCCTATCAAAGCGCCAAAAAAGAGCTCGCCAGTTACCAATCGCTGTTAGCTGAAGTTTTTGGCTCTCAGTGGCAAGGCGAATATTCAGAGCACAGTGACTTAACTCAAATTCACAGCTGGATCAGTACCTTTTATACCAAAGTTGCCCGTCTTGAATTGCCTCAGTCACTGGCAAAGCTGATTGATACAGGCGTTGATAAAAAACTGCTACGCGACCAGGCAAACGCTCTGACAACACTTTGTGACGGCATTGCTGTACAGGTACAAACGCTGAAAGACCTGATACAGATAGATAACAGCAATCCAAACTGCGACTTAGCGTTACTGCAATTTTCGCAACTCAATGTCTGGTTAGAAGGCTGGAAGAACTCAGCTCTACTTTACGATTTCGCGCGGTATAACCAGATTATTCAGGCACTTGAACCTTATAAAATCAAGGCTCTCACTGAACTGGCTTACTCATGGAATACCGCCCCGGAACAGCTAATGACAGCATTCGAACTTAGCTATTATCGCGATTTAGTTGATCATGCCTACGACAGCTCGGAAGCAATACGCCGATTTGACCGCAATAAACATGAGCAAAGCCTGCGCGATTTTAAACGCATAGATGGCGACAGTTTATTTTTCGCGCAAGAGCTATTGGTAAACCGCCTTTACGAGCGCTTGCCCAAGAAGACAGCTAAAGGTGAAATGGAACTGGTGCTGCGCGAGCTTGGTAAGAAAAAACGCCATATTCCGATCAGAAAACTTCTGGCGGAAGCCGGTAACGTTATCCAGCAAGTAAAGCCCATTTTTATGATGAGCCCTATGTCTATAGCCACTTACCTGAAACAAGGTGCTTTAGATTTTGATTTGGTGATCTTTGATGAAGCCAGCCAAATTCCGGCACCCGATGCTTTAGGCGCCATGCTACGCGGACGGCAAGTAATTGTGGTGGGTGACAGTAAGCAGATGCCGCCAAGCAACTTGTTTGGTAAAGCCGTTGAACTGGAAGAAGAAGAGCTGGAAAACAGCGCTACTGCAGAAATGGAAAGTATTCTGGCGCTAATGGAAGCTCGCGGTGCAGCCAGTAAAATGCTGCGCTGGCACTACCGCTCTCGCCACGATTCATTAATTGCCGTATCAAATGACCAATTCTATAAAAACAAGCTGCTGGCCTTTCCAAGCCCTGGCTTTCACCCCGATGCAACAGGGCTTAAATTTCATTATTTACCGGACACCCACTACGACAAGGGCGGCTCCCGTACCAATGCAGGCGAAGTAGAAGCAGTAGTAG
This sequence comes from Rheinheimera baltica, assembly GCF_030731985.1. Lineage (NCBI taxonomy): Bacteria > Pseudomonadati > Pseudomonadota > Gammaproteobacteria > Chromatiales > Chromatiaceae > Rheinheimera > Rheinheimera baltica. The sequence continues at coordinate 532,941 of NZ_JAPJDY010000001.1, read as the reverse complement.
CAAAAGTGCTGAACCATGCTTTGACCAAACCGCATTTATCTTTAGGCGTGGTCGCGTTTAGTCTTTCGCAGCGTGATGCCATATTGCTGGAACTGGAAAAAGAGCGCCGCCTGCACCCTGAAACCGATGAGTTCTTTGCAAGACATGCAGGTGGTGATGAGTTTTTTGTAAAAAACCTGGAGAACGTACAAGGCGACGAACGCGACGTTATTTTTATCAGCATTTGTTACGGCAAAACAAGTACCGGCCAGCTAAGCCAGAACTTTGGCCTGCTGAACAAACCCGGCGGTGAACGGCGGTTAAACGTATTAATCTCACGTGCGCGACTGGCGATGGAAGTGTTTGCCAATTTCAAAGGTGATGAACTGAAAGTTGGAGCTGACAGCCCTTTCGGAGTTCGTTCACTGCAAATCTTTTTGCAATTTGCCGAATCAGGCCAGTTAAGCAAATCTCATGAAAAAGAACAGGAACAAAACTTTGCGTTTGGTGCACTGCTGCATCAGGCAATCCAACGCTTAGGTTATCAGGTAGCCACCAGGGTCGGCAGCCAGGGTTATTACATCGATTTAGCTATAAGGCATCCGGACAACCCTGATAAATTTGTGTTGGCACTGGAGTATGACGGCGCAGGCTATTACGAGGCAGCGTCGGCACGCGACCGTGAGCGGCTGCGCCAGAGTGTGCTCGAAGGACTGGGCTGGAGCTTTGAGCGCATTTGGTCTACCGATTGGTTCAGAGACCCTGAGGCTGAGCTAAACAGGCTGAAGGTGCTGATAGACCATGCAATCGCACAACACGACGAGCTGATGGTATCGATGGCTGCGCAAGCTAACAATACCCAGCAAGTGAAATACAAAACTGCCGCGCCAGAGCCCGTTGCAGCGCCTATTCTGCGGGTTGAAGAAGAACAACCGGAATTTGAAGCCTGCACTACGCCGTATAAAAAAGCTGATGTGTCTAAACTAAATATTCCCCACGTGGATGATTTCAGTGCCATCCCCTTAAGCACTTTGGTTTATGCCGTAGAGCGTATTGTTGAAACCGAATACCCGATATTTTCATCTTTGGTTGCTACCCGTTTAGCCAATGCCGCAGGCTTAACCCGTGTTGGCGCCAAAATTAAACGCACTGTAGACCAAGCAATAGCAAGCGCTGCCGCAAAAGGATTGATCCAGGTAGATGCAGACGAAGTGCTATGGCCGCAAGGCCGCAGCACAGTCAAACTAAGAAACTGGAACAGCGCAGATATTGCCACACGCAAGTTGGAAAATGTGTGCGATGCCGAGCTAACCAATGCCTTATTGCTAACAGTGCAAGACGCCCACGCAATCAGCGTAGCGGATGCCGCTTCAGCAGCATTGGGTCTGTTAGGCTTCCAACGCGCAACGGCTCAGGCAACAGAACGGATGAGTAAACTGGCGCAGACTCAGTGCGATAAAGGTATATTGGTTTGTGAGAATGAGCGGTTAAAGATTGTGGTGAGAAGTTAGCAACCTAAGAAATGGGTCATGTATATTCATACCTTAAATGTAAGTGTAAGGTGATGAGCTGAAACTAAATTTTTTATTAAAAATAATTTAATGGGCTATATAAATTATTTAATATTTTGGCGCAACATGATAAATACGTAAAAATCGAGGCATTACATTGAGCTATATAATTTCAAGTAACCTACTTCAACCAAACTTTGCAGAAATAGAATTATCAAAAGACGAAGTGGCAGTGTTTAGGACAGAATACTCGAAGGAGTTGTTCGACGAATGTATTGGCGATGATAACAAATCATACTTCTACTATAGGGATGGCAGGTATCTCTACGCTTTACCCGAACCTGAAGTGGCCGATAGGCCGATAGGCTTTGACACGGTGTTAATAGATTGTCAATCTTCTCCCGGTGTCATTTCAAAACTTATTGCAATGTCACTGAAGCACTTTTTCGAGCTTCACAACCGGAAAGTATTTAAGGTGAAGTATTCATCGCTTTACACCTTTAACATTGCTTCAGAGCCGCCATTCCAATTAGATGCTCTCGAACTTACACCAAACTGTTACTTTTCTGTTCATCATGTCTTTGCAAATAATAAGGTAATATTCATATTCACACTAGCAAAAGAGTACAAGCCTCTGTTTGTAAAAGAACTCAATGAAATTGAAAAGCAAGGTGTAGATACTAGAGATTTTGATATAAAAAACGACAGAGTAATTGCTTCAAGATCTAACGTAAAAAAATATCTTGAAAGAACAAACATGCAAGCAAAGTATGACAGTGAAATGGAAAGAATATCAAGCAAAACAAATGAGCACCATTTTATAGAAAAAACATTCGAATTCATTTCAAAAAATTCTAGCAACATAGGTATCGGGGGAATAAATATATCAAAAGTAAATTTCTTGTCTCTTCCAAACACCAAATTTGACATAAGTTTAATCCAAAAGCCGATCCAATACTATTACAACAAAAACACCACCAAAGGCTATACACACACTGCAATCAGCCAGTTAAAACCACTTAGCTTTGATCAATTCTATGGAAAACCTGTATCTATCTGCGCATTTATACCAAAATCAGATGCAAAGCAATGTGAAAGAATGCTTAGCACTCTTCATGAGAATTTAGTCAACATATTTCACTTAACAGACATCAATATTGATCATATTTATGTTGATGAGGATAGAAGAGAACATGCTGACATAATTTCAAAGTTCAGTAGTCAGCAGTTTGATCTATCAATAATTTTCTTATACCGAAATGATAAAGAACAACAGAAATCAAAATCTGCATACAACAGACTTAAAGCAAAACTAATTAGCAAGCAGATTCCGTCCCAAACTGTTCTTGTAGAAAACGCTAGAACCAACAACGAATATACATTGAGAAACTTGTCGTTAAACGTATACGCAAAAATTGGTGGCACTCCTTGGTCAATAGAAAAGGATAGTTCAACAATTAACGAATTTGTGATTGGAGTTGGATCCACTATTGATGAACAAGGTACAAGAAATATTGGGTTTGCCAGTGTTTTTGATCACTTAGGTTCATATATAGTTGGTAGTTGTAGCCCTCTATGCAAAATAAGTGATTATCGCGCTAATTTGCAAAACTACATTTCTCAGTTAATCACTGAAGTAGTTGAAGTTCGAAGCATACCTAAAGGTTCAAAAATAAGACTTACATTTCATCTTTTTAAAGACGCAAGCAGGAAGTATGAACTATCGGCTATAAATCAATGCCTAGAAGAATTCACTGACTATGAAATTGAATTCGCAATTTTGTCTGTTAGCTATAACCATCCATTTAAACTATTCAAGAACATAAAAGATCAACTGGATAGAGGATGCTTTATTAAGTTAAGTGCAAACCAAGCGCTGATGTCCATGGGAGGAAAAGGAAGTACGCCTCTACTTGTAAAACTAGATTCACGTTCAACATATAAAGATTTGTTTGAATTAACTAAACAAATTTTGTTTTTCTCTCATCTATCTCACAGATCATTTTCTCCCGGAAAAAATCCAGTAACCGTGGTTTATCCCCACAGACTAGCTCAGCTGACTAGCGACTTGTTGGCTATTAACCATTGGGATATTGATTCGCTGTATGGCATGAGAGACAAATTATGGTTCATATAGAACAGATTGAGAGAACTTTGTTAAACAAGTCTTCAGATCGAGAGCTCGCTCTCTTTCGCTTTTTAGAAGGGAAAAGACATTCTTTTAAAGCTAAGCCAAATGATTTAGAAGACGAGCTGTGTTCTAAAGCATTTTCCTGTGAAGATGCTATATCTGAACTTGAAGAACTTAAGAAGATAAAACCATTCAAGGGGTTTCATTATTCAAACAATTTAATCACTTTAATAGCTGCCTCACTGACATCAGAGGAAAGCGAATCTTCAAATGTATATAAATACCTGAACTTGCATTCATGTCGAGATCTTTTGATATTTAGCAAAGCATTAAATAAAGAATTCAATCTAGATCTGAAACCTAACACCACTGTCGACAGCGTTGCAAAAAAAATATTAAATAATGAATTAATTACTCAGAATGACATTGGAAATTGCGTGACAAAGATAACAGACCTATTTGACTTATTCGTTGTAAAACAGGCAGTTTCTTTAATCTGGTCCCAATATGAAAAATCAGAAAGCATAGATATATACAAAAAAATCAGCGTGATCAATGAAAAGATGATTAAAAGACTAAACCTACTTTTCACTGTTATTGGAAGTTTAGCAATATGCTGGTTATTAACTTATATATCACCTTATGTTGTAGATTATGCGACCAAACATTGGGATTCACTGGAACCGATCGCATATTTACTAGACAAAGCTCTATTATTAATTGGTTTTTTAGGCGCCTATAAATTTATTAATTCTGAGAAAGCAAAAAATAGCATAACTAAATATTATTTCTCATTTTTCTATAGGCTATTAGGTGTAAGTTATAGTGAGCTAACATCTTTAAATCATAACCTTAAGAGTAAGACCTGATTAATTGCATAAAAAATACGGCACGAAACAGGCTGGTCCATTGTTATTTCTAACCCAAAATCCTCAGCACTGCATAATAGAAACCAGCCACTGGTCAGGTTGTCTGTTGCAGAATGGCCGCCGAACGGTTAGTCAGCCAGTTCCAGCTTTTCTAATTCATCAAACAATGCAAGTCCCTGACCTGCGTCAGCTCGCGCTGCACGTACCTCAAACCTGACTTGGGCGTTATATTCAGTCAGCGCAATAGTAGATAGCTCTTCTATAAGCTTATTAACACTGATTTTGCGGCTTTTCGCCCGGGCTTTAAGCCTGCTGGCTTTATCATCCGGCATTCTGATAGTTAGCTTTTTCATAACAGGCTCTTTACCGGCAACCACATTAACCAATGTATGCATATTTGAAACATTAGAACAGCTTAGCCTTAAATAATACGCACCGCAATTGCCAATTTAAGCGATAAAAAGCCCCGACGCGCTGGCCGGGGATTTTAGTTATTACTCAGAGGATCAGGTCTATAAGCGGCCTTATCGACGGCATTAAGTCAGGATAAAAAGTTAAAGTTGGCGCAGCACGTCAAGCAAGCCGCCTTCTTTTAACAGCCGGTCGGAAACCTGAATTTCCTGGAAATCTTCTCTAAATTTTACGTTATCACGGCTGGCATTTATGAAAACAAAACCTTTGCTGCGGTCGTCACCAACTGCCATTACCCGACGCACGGTCAACTCTTCACCCGCAACTACTTCTGTAACGGAATTTTTGCCTGATGGCTCGCCACCTTCAGTAGCAGACTTCCATAACCGATTTTCGATAGTATTAATTAGCCAAGAGGCTGCAACACGCGGAAATTCGGTTTGGTAAAGCAATAGTCCTGGTTCGTCCTGTCTGTTTTCATATGGTGAGGGAGATTTTTTAATTAAAACCAACTCATCGTCAGACGCGACAATAAACAGTTTTTCATCGTCAAACAGTAAATAATCCATGCTAGCTTTAACTTGATAGCCGCTGGGTAAATTGTCAGTATGAAGTAACATAGCTTAGCCTCTGAGAGGGGTTGCAGGTGATATGGCTATAGAAGAACCTAGCTCATTCACAGTTAATGGATCACGTTCGAAGGTAAATGTTTCTGCAGCTCCAAATTGTTGAGGCACGTCTTTACCATAGCGATTCTTACTGTTAACTTTCGTTAGACCATTTCCTGAATACAAAGAGTTAGCACCACACTCAGATTGAACCTTATGTCGTAACATAACTGTGTTAATTTTCTCGTCATCGGCATCCACTGCCATCAAATGTTCTTTTACTGCATCGGCGTTGTGCTCGCTTTTTCCAGTAGTTGCATAATCCGCCATAAATGCTTCGTACTCTGCAGAAAACTCATCATTTAATACTGCAGATACATCACCAATAGCCCCCAGCTCTTTTGCTGTCAGCTCATTGTTACAAAACTCTGTCATCTTATCGAAGGTTGGCACAAAAGTTTGTCGTTCAGCTTTCGGTGGCATGTTGTGTGTATCGATGATAACAAGAGAATACTCGTTATCAGGTGAATAGTCTTTAATGCCCAAAATGCATGCTAGTAGCTCTGGATCTGAATCTGCAGCCTCAACCATATCAAAGGTTGTTGCCCAATACGGTGCTCTGTCCGTGGGGCGTTTAAAACCGAGTGTAGAAGCTTTAATATCCTCTGCGGTCTTGTTTATCAAGCGAACATGGAAACGGTCATTGGCAATATCACCGGCTTCCGCCATCGCTAGTAACTCTGCATCAGAATATTTCGGTTGATAACCACTTTGCTCAATCTGCTCACGCCGTTCGGCCAGAATTTGCTGCGCGTGTTCCAGGCTTTCGGGTTCCACTTTTTTTGATGCAGCAGGTTTGGCTGCAGCTGCTGGTGGGCTCTTCGCCTCATGCGAAGCTGCTTTAGCCGCTACAGGCGCCTCTGTTGCCACACCACCGCCTTTGGGCTTGGCGGTTTTAGCTACCGGTGCCGGGCCTGCGCTGCTGCCGCTGGCTGGAACTAAGCCGCCGTCGCCTATGCCGTTACCTTTTGGTGGCTGGCCCCAGCCGTCGCTGAGTTGCCAAATACGCATTTCATCCGCCGCAAAGAGTTGCAACAGCACATCGCGCAGCTGAAAGTCGTTTAACTTAGATAAGTCGTGCACCCAGGGTTTAGCATGCTGATACATGTCTACCCACAGCTGGCGTAAAGTACCGGACGGTTCAAGATCGTGCAGAAAATAGCGGCCAAACTCTCTATCTCTGACATCTGGTAGACAGTCGTCACCTAAATCCGCCCTGGCGAGCAAACAACTGCTGCACAGATAGGTTTTACCCCATTTATCTTCCAGAACTACGCCATTGTATTGCTGGTCTTGCATCCTGCCACCTTGTTTATAAAAAGCGCTTTTTCTAAACATAAATTTTACAACTTGCGCATTTTTACAACCTGGCGGGCTAATGTCAAACGTTGTTTTGCCGCAACTACATTGGTTTCGTGTTTGCAAACAGCCGTTTGTTACTTCGTTGACGTATTCGCTGCGGCTTCAGTCTCATACCAGATGCCGTATTTATCGCCCTGCCACTTTAGCATTGAGTAAAAGTAGGCTACGCCCAGCATGATAAGGCCACCGGCTAAAGCCGCTTCATTTACCAACCCAAGGCAGCAAAAAATAAAACCAGCACAATGCGACATAATTTCTGCCCGCTTTGCTGTATTGCGTTCTGGCCGCACTTGTAACAGGTTTAACCAAAACCATATTTTTAAAAATAGCGGTAATCTTTGCCAATCATTGGTGTGTTTATCAATCATAAATGTCTCCTGGTTCAGTGTAGTTACATCGACATCAAGAGCAGCAGCAAGACATTTTAACGATTCGACACTGGCGTTGTGGCCGCTCTCAATACGCTGAATGGTGCGAACATTAAGCCCGGACATTTGCGCTAATTGTTCTTGAGAGATGTGTCGGCTAAGACGCAGTTGTTTTAAAACCATTAAGTTGCTCCTGTGCTCCTGAACCAGCAGTATGGGTTATTTTTTTGCCTGTCAGGTACGTAATGTACCCGACATTCACCCGACAGCAATACAGTATTACCTAACAAGATAAGCCGCGACCGAATCTTGTAATATGCTCACCAGCTCAGGGGCTATGTATTTGTAGTCGTCTGGGATATCCAACTCATGAATGGGCTTACCATCTAAAAGACGACTAAATTCAGCAGCTAACCTATTTTTATGCTTTTGTTCCATCACCAAAATGACGTCGGCCCAACGGATATCGACAGTGCCATCAGTCTTATGGGCATCGGGGCTTGTACTTGCAGAGCGTACACTTCTCATCGTGGCCACATATAGCTGAATGGTTTAACTGCAGCTAAAAACAACAAAGCCCTGCAATGCAGGGCCTTGTAAAAAACGTAGACTCTAGCGATTACACAATAGCTAACAGTTCTACATCAAAAATCAGTGCACTGAACGGTGCAATAGCATTGCCCGCGCCGCGCTCGCCGTAGGCAAGGTTATGCGGTACATATAAACGCCATTTTGACCCTACGGCCATCATTTGCAGTGCTTCAGTCCAACCAGCAATAACACCTGATACCGGAAACTCTGCCGGCTCACCACGTTGGTAAGAGCTGTCAAATACCGTACCGTCAATTAAGGTACCGTGATAATGCGTGCGCACTGTAGACGCTTGCGATGGCTTATCGCCTTCAGCTGCAACCAATACTTCGTATTGTAAACCAGACGCTGTTACGGTTACTTCAGCACGCTTGGCATTTTCTACCAGGAAAGCTTCGCCGGCACCGGCTAATAATTCTGCTTTTTCTGCTTGCTCAGCTTGCATGCGCTCGCTGATCACACCAAAGGCAGCACGAATTTGCTCATCCGTTACCTCAGGTGCTTGCTCAGTAAATGCGGCAATGACACCCGCCGCTACCGCGTCAATGTCTAAACCTTCAAACGGATTGTCAGCTAATTGCTGACCCATTTGTAAACCAATACCATAGCTGGCGTGTTGTTCAAGCGTTGTATATTTATCTGACATGAGTTCCACTTATACTATTGAAGCGCAAAGCTTCAGGTTAAAAGTGCGCATATGTTAGCGCAAATGCATTCGAATGTCTTGCCAGCTCAACCGGCCAGTTGTTGTACCTGTAGCCAAATGCGATTGACATGTTGCTGGTCTTGCTCAGTTAACTCACCATTCTCAATGGCAAACTGTAAGCTGTTGCTAACCTGACTAACAACATCTTGTGCAATAAACGGCTCGCCGGCTACCTGCAAGGTGCCTACAGCTAAATCAAAATGGCCGCGCAAATACCCCGATGCGAACAGTTCGTCATCTGTTGCTACCGGAACCAGGGCATCAAATAAGTTTGCTACAGCATCAATAAAGGTTTCATGTGTAGCTTCAAGTGTAGATAGGGCTGTCATGCTATTCCTCATCTTCGTACCCTAAGCGGTACATTACATAGTCGTTATATCCGGTCAACACATTGATAAGCCCGGTTAATTGTTTATCCAATTCCACATCGCCGGTATCAGCAAGCAGTGGTCTGCCATCCAGTTGTTGTAATTTGGCTTTACTGGCAATAAGCAGAATATTGTTGCGACCTACCGCTCGGATCACATCAGGCGAGAGTTGCTGATTTCCTCGGCCAAACACATGTCCCTGCCCACCAATTAAGGTAATGATCAATTTGCTGGGATAATTTGTCACCAGGTCGGCCAGTTGCTTAGCTGTAACATCACTGGCGATTAGCTTGCCATTTTCAATCACATCGACGCCCAGCAAGGTATTGTCTAAACCCAACTCGGCCATCACCGCAGCAACCGTTGAGCCCGACCCCATGACATAACGTACATTGTCTTCCAGTTGACTAACAACGTAGGCGGCTAAGTCTGCAAGCACCAGCTCTTCAGACTCACGCCCGCCCATTTTAACGCTTTGTACATAACGCAGCTGAGCAGGAATACGCATTTCACCAAAGCGACGGGCTTTTACTACCCCACTTCGGAACGCTTGCTCATCAATATCCATTACGGGGGCTTCACTTAATGAAACCAGCTCCCCTGCCACCAATTTTGCTACCAGCTTACCGGCAGCCTGCGGCGATATAGCATAGACACCAGAGTGAATTTTCACTCCAGCAGGGATCCCCAGCACAGTAGTGTGTTCAGCAACTGCCGCACAAATGTTACGCGCAGTGCCATCACCGCCGGCAAACAACAATAAGTCGGCGCCTTGTTGGCATAAGGCCTTCGCTGCAGCTTCGGTGTCTTGTGCCGTAGAAGGTGAACTTAGCGGCTGATAAAGCACTTTATAGGTTAAGCCCAGCTCAATGCAGACGTTCTCACCCATGTCGCCAGCTACGGTAAGCACTTCAAATTTATCGCGTTGCTCTAGTAACGCTTCCAAAGCCGTTTTGGCCCGATTCATCGCCTGCGGCACTGCACCCAGTGCCAAAGCCTGCTGTGCCTGACCATCAGACCCTTTTAAGCCAACACTGCCACCTAACCCCGCCAGTGGGTTAATAATAAGCCCCAGTTGAAACCGACTTGCCATAGCCAGACACCTTTTACAGCATAGAAAAAGGTCGCTATTGTAATGCCTTCACTACAACTTTCACAGCTTAGAAGCAATATCCTGCGAGAACACCGTAAATCCAAGTGTTTTTTCAGGGACTTAATTGCATATCTAATAGGTTTAAGCTTTACTCATTTACACCGTGGGCGAAGCAGCTGCCCCAGCAGAGGTAGTGTGATGTTATTGAATTCTCTAAGATTTAAATTAACCGCTGGCGTGGCTATATTGACCGCTATTAGCATTGGCAGTATGACGTTAATTGGCTGGTACTCAATGAACAGCTCAAGCGAGTCTGCCGTAAATAACGTGCGTCAGGCCGTAGGGCAAGCGGCACAAAATATTCTTCGTGCCGAAGCAGAAAAAACAGCGTTAGAAACTGCTGCACTGCTGAACCGTAATTATGACATTGCCAAGAATTTAGCCAGCATAATGGCGAATACGGCTATTGGCAGCGGCCAGACACCCTACTCTCGTGAACAAGCTCAGGCAATTGCCGGCAACATACTCCAGGTAAATGACGGTATTTCGTCGATATACAGCCAATATGAACCTAATGGTTACGATAACCGCGACAGCGAGTTTGACGCCAATACCCCACACAGCTCAAAACAGGGCACATTGGAAGTATATTGGATCAGGGAAAACAATGGCCTGAAATTTATTCAAACCGAAGACCCGTCTATTAAATATTTAGACAACCGTAATGAACTGGGGCTACGAGAGGCAGAGTGGTATTTATGCAGCCGCGATACGCTAAAACCCTGTTTAATGGAACCCTATGTATTTGAAATTGAACCCGGCAATGAAGCGCTTTTAACATCACTGGTGTATCCGGTTGTCACAAAAGGGACTTTCCGTGGCGTAGCTGGTGTTGATATGAACTTGCCCGTATTACAACAGGGACTGATGCAACAGGCTGGCAAACTATACGACGGCAAAGCACAGATGTATTTAATTACCGGGCGCGGCATGTTATTAGCCAGTAACCGCTTTGCCGACCAACTTGGCAGTGCGATGCCTAAACTCGATAACAATCTTTATAACCAGCTACAAAACGCGGGAACAGATGTATTTGAATATAACGACCAACTGGTGATTAAAAGCCCCATTCGCATTGAAGCATCCGGCTCACAATGGTTTAGCATTATTGCCGTACCCAAAAAACTGGCATTGCGCGCGGCCGACGAATTGGCGACGCAGCTAGCTGCTGATGCGCGCAGCACAGCGCTAACCATGGTCAGTTTTGGTGTATTGCTGCTATTAGGCATCATGGTACTTTTGACTATTTGGTTACGCGCTGCCACACGCCCAATCGCAGATATGAGCCAATTAATGCATCAATTGGCTGGGGCAGATGGCGATTTAACGGTTCAACTTTCGGCTACCAGCCACAGCGAGTTAAACCTGATGGCTGAGGGCTTTAATGCTTTCGCAGCTAAATTGCGCGACATGATCCAATCGCTAAAAAGTGCATCGGGTGAATTGCAGCAACAAAGCCATTTAATGGTTAGCACCATCGACAAGACCAGCCAATCTACCTCAGTACAGGCCAGTGAAATTCAAAATGTGGTTACCGCTATGCACCAGATGAGCGCCACAGCAAATGAAGTTGCCAGTCTTGCCAGTAGTACAGCGTCGGGTGCTCAGCAATCAATACAAGATCTGAATGAAGCCAACCGTTTATTGCAAAACACGGTGGATGAATTTAAAGATGTTGCACGCAATTTTGATAACAGTAGTAAGAAAGTGGCAGCAGTAGCCACCAGCAGTCAGGAAATTAACCAGATCACTGAAGTTATTCAGGCTATAGCCGAGCAAACAAACCTGTTGGCATTGAACGCGGCCATTGAAGCGGCCCGTGCCGGCGAACAAGGCCGTGGGTTTGCCGTTGTGGCTGACGAAGTGCGCTCTCTTGCCGCTCGGACGCACAGCTCGACTGATCAAATTAAAACGTTAATCGACGGTTTGCAACGTCAGGTTAAAGACACTGTTCAACAAATCAGTGTAAGCACGGCAAGTGTAGACAAAACCGTTGCTGAAGCAGAAGTAGCCTATGAAAAGCTGTCTATGGCTACAGCGGGTATGTCGACAATCTCAGACAATGCATTCCAGGTAGCTGCTGCTGCAGAGCAACAGAACCAGGTTAGTGAAGAAATTAACCGTAATGTTACCGCCATTGGTGATGCCACCAGAGAGTTAGAGGCATTGGCTCAGCAAAACCTGGGGATCAGCAATTCTATTGATAAGGTCACAGCGAAAATTGAGACACAACTGAACAAGTTACGCAGTTGAGGGCATGTCGCTAATTCAAATATTAGCCAATTAGGGTAAACACGATGAAAGCAATGTTGTTAGCTACCGCGCTATTAAGCAGTACCGCAGCGGCCACAGAAAATTGGAGCTTTACTTTAACGGGTGCCAATAATTACTTGTTTAATGGCGTAAGCCAGACCGACAAAAATCCTGCACTACAGCCAGGTTTGAATTGGGATGCCGGCAATGGTTTTTATGCCGGCAGCTGGGCATCAAATGTTGATTTTGGTGAAGGGACTAACCTGGAGTGGGATGTTTATGCTGGCTACTACACCGAGCTGAGCAATGGTTTGGGTATTGACGCCGGTTTTGCCCAATACACTTATCATGGCATGAGCGAAAGCGATAAACTGAATTTTCCAGAGCTTTATCTGAAACTGGCTCACAGTGGTTTTAACCTGAACCTATGGTACAGCTACGACTACTTTGGTTTTGGCGGTGGCCATTACGTTATTATGCTAAATAAAACTATTGCGCTTAACGATAACTGGTCATTGTTACTGGGTGTTGACCAATCTACTTCAACCGATACCGACAAGTATAACTGGGAAGGTGGTAGTAGCTTTGAACACTGGCAAATTATGCTGCAAACTCAATATGCAGGATTAGATATCGCTTTTGGTTATCATGACACCAGTTTAAAAGACCGCTGGGGTGATGCCGCCATTCTGCTGACATTAAGCAAAACATTTAGTTGGTAAGTTGGCTGGGCTGTGTTTTGGTTTGGTTTGGTTTAGTTCGGTTAAGCGACCGGCTTTTGTTTGGGTAAGCTTAGTGCCAATATTGTTGCCAATAGCGCTAATAAAGCAGCAATATTAAACGTTAAACTGGCACCATTGCCGTTTTGCCAAAGAATTCCAGAGAAGTAAGCGCCAATGGCGCCGCCGCCGCCAAAAATAATACCGGCATATAATGCCTGGCCACGACTGCGTAATTTCTTCGGAAAAAACTGCTGGATAAACTGCATGGCACAGCTGTGTGCAATGGCAAAACTGCCCGCGTGCAGCAGCATACTAAAACACAGTAACCACACATTGTCGGCAAAAGTGGCCAACAGATACCAGCGCAGCACAGTAACGCCGTAACATATTCCAAGCAGCAAACGGTAGCTGCGGTTTCGCATCAGGTTGCCGGCAAAATAAAACGCCGCTATTTCCGCTGCGATAGACAAGCCTATAAACAAACCTGTCTCGGTACCGCTGTAACCCAAATCACGACTATATAAAGTAAAAAAACCATAAAACGGAGCAAAACTCATTTGCAACAGCAACGCAGCCAGCATAAAACGCAGTAACACACTGTTTTGCAATAATTTACTAAAGGATACGGTTTCACTAGTGAGTTCGGCAGCTACGCTGACATGAGGCAACAAGAATAGGCTGGCTAACAACAGCAGTAAAAATAATAACGCCGATATGGGCAAAAACTCGCTACCATAACGCTCGAACAACCAGCCCCCCAGCATGACCAATACAATATAGCCAACACTGCCAGCGGTACGAATGCGGCTATAAGCTTGCGTATCATCATTGAGGAAGGTAAAAGCAGAAACTTCCAGTTGCGGCAAAATAGCCGTCCAGAAAAAGCTAAACAAGGCAAACCCTGCTAGTAATGGCCAAAAACCATAGTCGGCAAAGCTACTGAGCCAGCCAACACTTGCCAGCAATGCGCCGATACGCATGACCCATAACGGTTTACCGCTACGCTCTGCCACCAGCGCCCAAACGCTAGGCCCTACAATTCGACTGGCGGTTACTATTGCCAATAGCAGACCAATATCTGCCGAGCTTAACCCCCGGCCATCGAGAAACAGGCCGAAGTACGGTACAAAAATGCCCAGCACACCAAAATACGTAAAGTACGCCAGTACTAAGGCTGGCCGGGCTGAAATACCGAACATGTTGTCTGGTTAGTCTCTATTGAAACGGGCGATATCTGGCGTATTAACCTGTACATGCATGTTTTGTGCACGGTGGCGCAAAAAATGATCCATCAGCACTATCGCCAACATCGCTTCAGCAATAGGTACCGCACGGATGCCTACGCAAGGGTCGTGCCGACCTTTAGTAACCACATCGATAACTTCACCCTGAATATTTATACTTTTACCGGCAATACTGATGCTAGAGGTGGGCTTAAGCGCCATGCTAACCAATATATCCTGACCAGACGAAATACCGCCCAATACACCGCCGGAGTGGTTCGCGGTAAACCCTTGTGGCGTGAGCTCATCACGATGGGTAGAACCGCGCTGCTCCACTACCGCAAAGCCATCGCCAATTTCTACCGCTTTTACCGCGTTGATGCTCATCATGGCGTGCGCAATATCGGCATCCAGCCGGTCAAAAACCGGCTCGCCCCACCCTACGGGTACGTTGCTGGCGACCACGTTAACTCTGGCGCCTACTGAGTCTCCGTCTTTTTTCAGTTGACGCATATAGTCGTCCAATGCCGCTAACTTTGCTGGATCCGGACAAAAAAACGGGTTGTTGTGCACTTCATCCCAGTTCAATGTTTCCACTTTAACCGGGCCAAGCTGGGCTAAATATCCGCGAATTTCAATACCGCATTGTTCACGCAGGTACTTCTTCGCAATGGCGCCAGCGGCAACACGCACTGCTGTTTCACGCGCAGAAGAGCGGCCACCACCACGGTAGTCGCGAATACCAAATTTATGCCAATAGGTATAGTCGGCATGTCCAGGGCGAAACTGTTCTTTAATGTTGGAGTAATCTTGTGAGCGTTGATCTGTGTTGTCGATAACCAACCCTATACTGGCACCGGTGGTGGTGTTTTCAAACACGCCCGATAGAATTTTTACGGCATCTTCTTCCCGACGTGCCGTGGTGTAGCGCGAGGTGCCAGGTTTACGCCGGTCTAAGTCAAGTTGTAAGTCTTCGGCAGTCAGCGCCATACCAGGCGGACAGCCATCAATAATACCGCCGATGGCAGGGCCATGGCTTTCACCAAACGTCGTTACTTTAAATAACTGTCCAATCGTGTTCCCGGCCATGTCTACTCCTTAAATAAATGCTGACAACGCTCAAGTTCTGCTTTAGTAATTGCGAATACACCTAAGCCCCCATGGGCAAACTCAAGCCAATCAAAATCGACATCAGGGAAGTCCTGTTGTAACTGCACCATGCTGTTTCCTACCTCACACACCAGAACGCCGGCGTCAGACAAATGAGCTGCGGCTTCACGTAAAATGCGCCGCGTCAGTGCCAGGCCATCTTCACCCGACGCTAAACCCAATTCAGGCTCATGTCGATATTCGTCGGGTAAGTCGGCCATGTCTTCGGCATCGACGTAGGGAGGATTAGTTACAATTAAATCGTACTTAGCGCCCGCAAGCGCTTGATAACCATCAGACAAAATAGGAAACACACGATGCTCAAGGCCATGATTTTCAATGTTGTACTGAGCCACTTCTAATGCGTCGGCACTAATATCTACGGCATCGACTTCAGCGTCGTCAAAGGCGTAAGCACAGGCAATAGCGATACAGCCCGATCCCGTACATAAATCCAGAATATGCTTTGGTGTGTTACTGCCAAGCTGACGAATAAACTTGTTTGCAATAAGCTCTGCGATGGGAGAACGCGGCACCAGCACCCGTTCATCAACATAAAATGGTAAACCGGCAAAATACGCTTGTTGCGTTAAATAAGCGGCAGGCAATCGCTGTTCTACCCGTTGCTGCAGCAGACCGACAAACGCCTGTCGCTCTAACCGGGTTAGGCGAACATTAAACAGTTTTTCATCGGTAAATGGCGGTAAATGAAGAACATGAGCCAACAAGCTGGCTGCTTCATCCCAGGGGTTATCCGTGCCATGACCAAGATAGACATCAGCCTGATTCAGCCGGCTAACGGCAAAACGCAGCCAGTCATGTACAGTAGTAAGTTCAGCGACTGCGTCGCTTATCAGTTCGGGGGTAAACAGCAATTCGCCAGTATCGGACATGATGGATTTAAGCTCTTTTTGTAAAAACCGGTCAGTTTGAGTAGACTTGCGCCATGCAAAAAAAAGTCAATGTTACTACAGCAGGCATTAGTGCCGAAGACAGCCAGCTGTTTCGTCAGTCGATAACAGGCGCACGCCCTATGGCGCAAGACAAGATACCGCCTGTTGCCGCCCCTCGCAAGCTAAAAAGACGTACAGACGTCTCAAGTAAACAGCTTGGCGATAATTTGTTCTATTTTTCTGATGAATTTGAAGGTTACATTGCAAATGGCCCAAATCTCAGCTGGTTGAGTAGTGGCGAAGACCCTCATTTGCCGGGCCGTTTACGTCGTGGCGAGTTTCAGCCTCAGGTTGTGCTGGATTTGCATGGTATGACAACATTAGAAGCCAAAACTGAACTCGCTGGTTTATTAGCCTATTGTCATAAGCAACACCTAAACTGTGCCTGTGTCGTGCATGGCAAAGGTTTAGGTATTCTAGCCAAAAAAGTACCTAACTGGTTAATTCAACATCCACATGTCCGAGCTTTTCATACTGCCCCAAAAAGCTGGGGCAAGCACGGTGCAGTATTGTTGTTGCTACGCCTGGAAGAGTAAATGTGCAGCTATACGCTAAGCAGTGAAAGTTCCTGGGGTGATAAACGCTCTAACAAGCGACCAGATACCCCCGGCCGGTAATCAATACAAGCCAACTGCCCAGTGCTAAATATCGGCGCCTGATCAGGCAGAGTAAAAGCCTCAACCAAAAAGCTAACCAATGGCATGTGTGACACTAGTAATACTCTGGCATCAGGTTTTTCGCTGATACGGGCGTCAAAATACGCTTTAAATAGGGCCGCATTACCTTCGGGCACTAATTCAGGCAAAATTTCAAGCTGGCTAAACGGACCTTGCTTGGCTACCATTAGTTCGGCGGTTTGACGGGTTCTCAGATACGGGCTGGCCCATACCCAGTCAAACAGAGCATAGTGTTGATGTAACCATACGGCCATCTGGTTGACTTCTTGCTGACCACGAGCAGTTAGCTGACGCTGACTGTCTTGTGACGATAGCGGTTCAGCCTCGCCGTGACGCATAATAACGAGATTTACCATTTAATAGACACCATACTGCTCAAGGTTCCCTGTTAACTGACAGTAGACAGATAACAATACGCCGGGTAAAAATTGTGCGCTATGATAATGAAAGTTGTCTCCAAGCGTAACTGCTATTAACGCATAAAACTTAAGTTGTTTATTACTTATTGCTATGACACTGTGGTTATCTGCTTGCATAACCATAGCTTAAAAAGGGAGTTCTATTGGAAAATAACCAAATATTGCAAAGCCCTAACGACAATAGCAGCTATAAATATCTGACACTCGCAAATGGGTTGGCAGTGCTGTTGGTCCATCAGGCAGACAGTGAAAAAAGTGCAGCAGCGTTAACCGTTAATGTAGGGCATTTTGATGATCCGGTGTGTCGGGAAGGTTTAGCGCATTTTCTTGAGCATATGTTATTTTTGGGGTCGGCAAATTATCCGGGCGCAGGCGACTATCAGCAATTTATCAATCATCATGGTGGTAGTCATAATGCTTGGACTGGCACTGAACACAGTAGCTTTTTCTTTGATATTGATACACATTTTTATGACGAGGCCTTAGCCCGTTTTGCAGACATGTTTAGCCAGCCGCTGTTTAGTAGTGAATATGTTGAAAAAGAACGGCATGCCATTGAGGCAGAGTTTTCGCTTAAGTTAAAAGATGACGGTAGACGTATTTATCAAGTCCACAAAGAGACTATCAACCCCGAACACCCGTTTTCGAAATTTTCTGTTGGCAACTTACTTACACTGGCCGACAACGAACAAAGTAGTTTACAGCAGGCGTTACTGGATTTTTTTGTGCAGCAGTACAGTACCAGTCGCATGACGTTGACACTGGTATCATCCCTTGAGCTAGCTCTGCAACAACGTCTGGTTGAACAGTATTTCAGCGCCCTGCCTGCGCATTTACCCGCAAAAACCGCATTAGATGTGCCGTTGTACTTGCCTGAACATCAGGCCGTTCAACTCAATATTCAGCCACATAGAGACACGCAAAAACTTGTGGTTAGTTTCGCCATGCCGGATATTCAGCGCTGGTATAAGCATAAATTGATTAGCTTTATCGCACATTTACTGGGTGATGAAGGCCCTGGCTCACTGTTAAGTTGCTTAAAAGAACAAGATTTAGTTAACCAACTCAGCGCCGGTGGGGGTATTGATGGAAGCAATTACAAAGACTTTACCATCGCCTTTGAACTTACTGAAAAAGGCCTTAACGCCCGCGATGACATATTATCAACCTTATTTAGCGCGCTGGCCGCTCTTAAAGCACAGCCTCTTCCTGAAGCACTGTTTGCAGAGCGACAAAAGCTATTGCGCTGGGCCTATTTGTACCAGGAACCTGCAACAGCACTGCAAACGGCTAACCATTTATCGGTTAGCATGCAGCACTATCCGGTAGAAGATATCATTTTTGGCGACTACAGGATGGAACTGCCCACAGAGGCACTTTATCAACAAATACTGAGCTATTTAACCAGTAGCAATATGCGTTTAATGCTAATTGCGCCTGGCGTACAAACTGATCAGCAAGCCCGTTGGTATAACACGCCCTATAGCGTCATGCCCTTACCCGCCGAGCTGTTAAAGCAACTTGATATGGCTAAGCCCATACCCCAGCTGCAGCTCCCCCCACCTAACCCTTATATCGACGGTGACATTTCATTATTAACAGATACCGAACACATGGACAGTCCTCGCTGTATCAGAGAAACTGACGTGTTAAGCGTGTGGTACAAAGCTGACACAGATTTTGCCAGTCCAAAAGGCCATATTTTCGTGCAATTAAGTCTGCCGGGCAGCATCGGCGACTGCAAACAGCTTGCCGCGACACGATTATGGGTAGAACTGTTTCAGGATAATATTAACCAGCAGTTTTACGCCGCTACCACCATAGGACTTATGTATCATCTGCATGTACAACGCCAGGGTATTAGCCTTCATACCAGCGGGTTGGCAGCCAATCAATTACGCTTGCTGCAAGACTTACTTGGCCAGATGTTGCACCAACACTTTTCTGAACCGCGTTTTGAAGAATTAAAGCGTCAGCTGGGTCGTCATTGGCGCAACAGCACTAAAAACAAGCCGGTAGCACGGTTATTCAGCCAACTTTCGGCTGTTTTACAGCCCTTAAACCCAGAAATAGATTTGCTAGCTGATGCATTAGAACAGCTGAGCTTTGAGCAATTTATCGCGTTTCATCAGCAATTATTACGCCAGGTGCATATTGAAAGCTTACTGCTGGGCAACTGGACGAATGACCATGCACTGCAGTTAGAAAAAATGCTAACGCAATGGCAATCTCAACTCGTTAGTACCGGGCCTAAACTGACCAATCCAGCATTTAACATACAGGGGCACGGCCCCGTTTGGTTAAATCAGGATGTCGATCATAACGATCATGCATTAGTCATTTATTTACCGGCACCAGAGGCCACCCCGGAGCAAATGGCACTCTTTATGTTAGCAAACCATGTGTTGTCCCCAGAGTACTTCCATCAATTAAGAACCGAACTGCAACTGGGCTATCTGGTAGGTACCGGTTATGTGCCAATAAATACGTTGCCTGGTATAGCATTTTATATTCAGTCACCTAATGCAGACTGCGAAAAACTGTATGAGGCTACGGTAACATTTTTTCGCTCTTTTCTGGCGGATACAAAGGCATTGACCCAGGAAGAATTTATCGAAATTAAACAGGGTGTGTTAGCTCAGCTTAATGAACGTGATACCAGCTTGGGTGCAAGGGCTAAACGCTATTGGCTGGCGCTGGGGCAACAAGATTATAGTTTTGCACTAAGCGATCGCATTATTGATGCGATGCGCCAACTTACATTGACAAAATTTATTGAATTTTTGCAGCAGTTATTGCTACCCGATTACGATGCAATTTTTCTGGCAACCGATGGTAAACCGAAACATAGCCATCTACAATTTTGTGATGCAGCCAGCCTAAAACAACAATTACAGAAAACACAAATTGCTTTTGACACTAATAGTAAAGTTATATAACGTGAGTGTAGTTATCGTCACGTAGTTGTTATAAGTGATATTAAAAACAAAAATAACCATAGTAATCAGTGCCTTTTTATTGGGCACTTTTTCTTTTGGTTTATACGCCATCGGCTGGGATTATTCACAAAATTACACACTGACACTTGTGTTGCTGTTTTCATTCGCGGCCCTGATACTGGCGCATGTCAGTATCATTAAAATGCGACGCTATCAGCTTAAACTTGAGCATAGTGAAGAGCGTTTGCGTTTGTCTATGTGGGGCAGCGGTGACGAACTCTGGGACTGGAAAATAAGCTCCGGCGAGTTATATCGATCTAGCTCTTGGTTAGATCCCGTTGAACTGCGCCCACGTGCACAAGACTTTCCACCGAATAAAGCCCAAATTCATCCACAAGACCTATCACGGGTTGCAGAGCTGCTGCAAAATCACCTTGATGGTAAAACCGGTCATTTTGAAGCAACTTACCGGCTTAAAACCGCAGACAACAGTTGGACATGGGTACTGGATAGAGGTAAAGCAGTCGCCTTTACGGCCAATGGTAAACCCAGCAGAATGACCGGTACCTTAAAAAATATTCACCAGATCAAGCAAACTGAAGAGCAATTGCAATTATTTGCCCGTTGCTTACAAACAATTTCTGATGCCGTAGTGATTTGTAACACCGATTTTCAAATCCTCGAAGTGAATCCATCATTCAGTAAAATCACAGGTAAAAGCCGGGAACAAAGCCTTAATCAACGCTTTGAGCTAAGTCTTTACCCCAGCCGTTTTATGCAAGATATTCGCCAGCAAATGTTAATAACAGGCACCTGGAGCGGCGAAATTCAGGAACAACATGTCAATGGCGAGTTGTATCAGGCAGAGTTGACCTTTGCTCAAATTAAAGATGAGCAAGGCAATGTCAACCAGTACGTCGCTGTATTCTCTGATATTACCGAACGTAAGCAACAAGAAGCAGAACTCAAGCAGCTTGTTAGTACTGATACACTCACTGGTTTACCAAACAGAGCGTTGTTTATGCAAAAACTCGCTGAACTGGTTAAGGCAGAAACAGAACACGCACTGTTGGTGTTCGATTTAGACAACTTTAAAAAAATCAATGACTCACTTGGACACGAACTAGGTGACAACTTACTGTGCAAGTTATCAAATCGGCTTACTGGCTACAGCAGTTACCACAACAAGCTATATCGGTTAGGTGGGGATGAATTTGCTATCTTACTCGATCAAACTAATGACCTGCATCAAATCACCACACTGGCCAAAGAGTTGTTGATGCAAATTAATCAACCATTATTGGTTTCTCAGCATGAACTCGCCATTACCAGTAGCGTAGGGATAGTCTTGTTCCCCGACGATGGCGCAGATCCACAAGCGTTGCTGCGTAACGCTGACACGGCTATGTACCATGCCAAAAGCCAGGGCGCAAACCGCTATTTATTTTTTAATGACTCAATGAACAAGCAGGCGGTTAAACGGTTACAGCTAGAAAATTTAATCCGTCACGGCTTAAAAGAGGATCATTTTGTTGTTTACTACCAACCCAAAATGGATATTCTCAGTGGACAGCTTGTTGGCATGGAAGCACTGGTACGATTTATTACACCAAAAGGCGGTATTATAAGCCCGGCCAACTTCATTCCTGTGGCCGAAGAAACCGGCCAAATTATTGAGATTGGCGAAGTCGTTCTACGTAAAGCGTGTCTTGCGGTTAAAAGCTGGATTGATCAAGGTTTATTTCAGGGACGGGTAGCGGTTAATTTATCTTCACGCCAGTTTAGTCTGCCTTTTTTATGTGAACTAATTGATGACACGCTGCAGCAAACAGAGCTCCCTTCCTACCATTTGGAACTGGAAATAACTGAAGGAACAGTTATGCAATCGCCACCTCAAGCCATTGAGGTAATGAAAAAACTAAGGGCACGAGGCATTCATCTTGCCATGGACGATTTTGGAACTGGCTATTCCTCATTAGCTTACCTAAAGCAATTTCCGCTTAATACTCTTAAAATTGACAAAGCCTTTATCGACGATATGAACACCGCTCGTGGTCGTAATATGGTAGATACCATCATGACGATAGCGCATAACCTGAGCTTGAGTGTGGTTGCCGAAGGGGTTGAACTTGAAACCCAGCTTGAGATACTGCGTAAACTGCGCTGTGACGTAATACAGGGCTATTACTACAGTAAGCCCCTATCAGAAGATGGGTTTAAACAATTTTTGCTTGAGCAGAAGCACAAGCGCACTAAACTCACCGCAGTTCCAGCCTCCAGTTAGTGTTTGCAGACTCGCACTAACAAAAAAGCCCCTGTCAGAGGGGCTTTAAGCTAGTTAGTCGGAGTCTGTTTCGACGTAAGAAAAATCGTCACTGCCATCAGCAATACGTTTCTTACCAAACACGGTATGAAACTTACGCTTCTCCGCCAATCGCTGTTTATACTTCATCCAGGTTTTTTCAAACGCTGAAGTAGCAGGCTCTTCGCCTTTACACACTGCAATGAAACGTTGCTCTTCATCATTCACTGGCGCACGTTTACCCTGCTCCAGATCCTGCATTGCCACCCCATGTTTCTCTAGCATGTTGCCTTCTGCCAGAGTAAAGCGCCCGGACCGCGTAAATCCTTTTGGGAAATTACCGTCATCGAAAAAGCGACGGTTAGCGACAAAACTTTGCTGCATCACTTTTTTCCTCTAATCTCGTTGAATATCAAGCCAGCCTGTTTAAACTGTGCGGAGTATGGTTAACAAAATTACTGTCGTAAAACAAAAATTTTTTATCGACACCATAAATTTATAAAAGGATTCGATTTGGATACCGAACTGCTTAAGACCTTTATTGAAGTTCAACGCACACGACATTTTGGTAAAGCCGCTGAAAATCTATATTTAACTCAGTCTGCCGTTAGCTTTCGCATCCGTCAGCTGGAACAACAGCTAGGTGTAAACTTGTTTAGCCGCTATCGCAATAACATACAGCTAACGGCGTCAGGCGAGCGCCTATTGCCTCATGCTGAAGCTATGTTGACCGCGTTGCAGCGTGCAAAGCAGGAGGTTGCTGTTAGCGCAGAACAGGCTATACAGTTGTCTATAGCTGCAACAGCGAATGTTTGGGATGCCTTTTTACTACAAGGCTTTATTAACATTCAGCACGCCTTACCGGGCCTTTCGTGGCGCGCTGAGTCGATGGGTAAAGATCAAATAGCAAGACAAGTATTAGAGCGTCATCTGGATTTAGCCTTGCTATTTGATGCCCCTAAAGTAGATGAAATGCAGATTGAAAAGCTGGGAGATATCAAGCTGCTTCCCGTAACGACCTTTAATGACACCAGCGCAAAATCGGCAATGCAACGCCAATATATTCTGGTTGACTGGGGCACTGCATTTGACATTCAACATGCCCGGTTTTTCCCTGAACTACCACCGCCCTATTTGCGAACTGGCAGTGCCCGTATCGCGCTTGAACTAATGCAGCACAGTGGTGGTTCTGCTTATCTACCTGATACTATGGTACACAGCTTGCTGGCAGATAAAAGTTTAACGCTGATTAACGATGCACCCGTGATGACACGGGAGCTTTTCGCCATTTCTTTACCTAAAGCCGCTCAGCGCAATCAAATTAGTGATATCGTCACACAATTGCGCACAGCGCTGCAAAGTAGCGGTAAATCAGGGGCGGAATAGTACCGTATTTCCGGCACGTATTTTGCGCAATTGTAGCTGTTTATGGCTGTTAAACAGCGGTAATAACAATGGACCCGTGATAAGCGCTGCCAGCGCCCATTTCATGGCTTTCATACCACTACGTAACGCTGCAATATAGATCCCTGCGGCGGTGATCAGCCACAAGACAGGTAACACTAGCACTTATTAGCTCCTTCAATACAACAAGGGCGCTATTATAGCGCCCTTGTTAAGCAAATATTGTTAACTTTTGGTTGTTTTTCAACCGTGATTACTGTTAGTTATAAAAGCGTTGCTTCTGTTCTGCCATGGTCACCAACAATGCCGCCGGGCTAAAACGAGAACCAAAACGACTTTCTAAATTGCGTAATTGCGCCACCAGATTGTCAGCACCCAACTGATCAATATATCGGAAAGGCCCGCCCAGAAACGGTGGGAAACCAATGCCGAAAATAGCCCCGATATCACCATCGCGAGGTGAAGCAATAATCCCCTCTTCTAAGGTACGCACAGCTTCATTTAACATTTGCACGATGCAGCGACTGCTAATTTCGTCAGTATTAAGCTTCGGAGCTGGCGTTAGTGCTAAAACACCATAAACAGATTCGTCGACCTGCTTTTTGCCTTTTGCCGCATTTTTGCCATACAGATAAAAACCTTTTTCAGTTTTTTTACCTTTTCGGCCATCTGCCAGTAATTTGTCAAAAGCCGCCGGCGCCACAAAACGCTCTCCCAGCTCGTGCGCCAGAATAGGTGATATTTTGGCACCTACATCAATGCCTACCTCGTCAAGCAGGGTTATCGGGCCAACAGGGAAGCCAAATTTAACCAGCGCTTTGTCTATCTTTTCAACCGGCTCGCCTTCAAGCAAAATGTTAGCTGCTTCGTTCATATAAAGCGCTAAAATGCGGTTTACATAAAAGCCTGCGCCATCTTTAACTACAATGGGCGTTTTACCCTGCTTACGCGCAAAAGCAACCGTAGTAGCGATAGTTTGCGCAGATGTGGTGTCGTGCGCAATAACTTCCACCAATGGCATTTTGTCTACCGGTGAAAAGTAATGCAGCCCAATAACATTCTCAGGACGAGTTGCTTTGGCCGCAATTTGGTTAATTGGTAATGAACTGGTATTACTGGCAAAAATTGTGCTGTCATGACAATGTTGCTCAATGTCAGATACCATTTTCTGTTTTAAAGCTAAATCCTCAAACACTGCCTCAACCACAATATCTGCATCATGAAAACCACTGTAATCTGTGGTGCCGGTGATGCGTAGTAGCTGTTTTTGCATCTCAGCTTTGCTGATGAAACGGCGTTTAAACTTTTTCTGCAACAGCGAATAGCTGTATTTCAGTGCGTTACTAATACCTTCTTCGCTAATATCTTTTATCCGCACCGGCACACCGGCTTTGGTCGCCGTAACATTAGCAATACCACCGCCCATTAAGCCGCCGCCTAATACTGCAGCTTTAGTCACCTTTTGCGGTTTAGTATCACCGGCACCCGTTTCTTTTTTCATCTGAGTTGTGGCAAAAAACAGGCTTCGTAACGCCGCTGATTCTTTAGTCATGCAAAGCTCACCAAAGGCTTTGGCTTCTGCTGCCAAACCCGCTTGCATACCGCTATCAACACCGGTTTTTATTACATCCAGAATTTTAATAGGCGCGGGATAATTGCCCTGTGTTTTCTTTAATGTTTGTTTACGAGCTTGGTTAAAAAGCACATTTCGACCAAACGGGGTGCGTTCCAGTACTTTACCCACTAAATTTAATGCGGGTTGCTCGCGCACAATTTTGCCTTTTAAGGCACGTTGCACTGCCGCATCAAGCAAAATACTCTGTGGCACCACTTCATCTACCAAACCTGCTTTTTTGGCCTGACTTGCACGCAGTTGCTTGCCAGTTAAAATCATGTCTAAGGCTTTTTGTAAACCCACTAAGCGCGGCAAACGCTGCGTGCCACCGCTACCGGGTAACAAACCCAGCTGCACCTCAGGTAATCCCATTACGGTTTTGCTGTCAGAGGTTGCAACCCTCGCATGACATGCCATCGCCAGCTCTAAACCGCCGCCTAAACAAGGCCCATGAATGGCTGCTACCAGCGGGATTTTTAGCTGTTCTAGCTGATCAAACATCTGCTGGCCCATTCGGCCAATGGCTTCAGCTTCGGCTGCCGTATGGCAAGCATCCAACATGGAAATATCAGCGCCGGCAATAAAAGAATCCGCTTTCCCGCTAATAAATACCAACCCCTTAAGTTGTGTATTGGCGTTAATCTCACTGAGTAGACTACTTATTTCATCAGCAAAGGCGGCTTTTAATACATTCATCGATTCGCCAGCGATATCCATGGTAATAACACCAATTTGATCATCGCGAATTTGCAAACTAAAACTGTTCGTTGTCATTATTCTGTCTCCACAATCATAGCTGCACCTAAACCACCTGCAGCACACGCCGTGGTTAATCCAACTCCGCCACCACGACGTTTTAATTCATTTAATGTTTGTACAATCAAACGTGTACCAGTTGCTGCAAACGGGTGTCCATAGGCTAATGACCCGCCCTGCACGTTAAATTTGGTCATATCAATATCACCAATCGCATTGCTTCGGCCCAGTTTCTGTTCAGCAAACTTTTTACTGGCAAACATTTTTACGTTTGCCAGAGTTTGCGCTGCAAAAGCCTCATGCATCTCTATTAAGGTTAAATCGTTAAGTGACATTCCAGCGCGGTCAAGCGCAATAGGCGTCGCATACGATGGGCCCATTAACATATCATCGTAAACATCGATAGCAGCAAAAGCGTAGCTGCGGATATAACCCAGCGGTGTGTAGCCTAATGCTTTTGCCCGGCTTTCTGTCATCATTAGCACTGCTGATGCACCATCGGTTAATGGCGTAGCGTTTGCTGCAGTAACACTGCCGTGGGCCCGGTCAAACACCGGTTTTAACTTGGCATAAGACTCAAGTTTTGACTCTTGCCGAATATTGTTGTCGATGGCTAAAAAGCGACCATAAGGTTCAACATGCGCTGTCATCACTTCCGCTTGCATTACACCACTTTGCCAGGCCTGTGCCGCCAACGTGTGTGAGCGATGCGCCAGTGCATCTTGATCCGCCCGGCTTATACCGTGACTTTTTGCCATCTGCTCTGCCGTATCTCCCATCGACAACCCTGTGCTGTATTCAGCAACTGCCGGAGGCACCGGCAGCAGGTCTTTCAAACCCAGACGACGAAAAATGGCCAGCTTTTGACCAAAAGTACGCGCTTTGTTTAAGTCAACCAGCGCCCGGGCCAACCTTTTGCTTACACCAATGGGTAACACCGAGCTTGAATCTGCCCCACCAGCAACGCCAATTTGCGTAATACCCGCCATCATTGACTCTGCTACACTCACCACCGATTGAAAACTGGTCGCACAGGCCCGGGTAACACTGTACGCATCAGTATGAACATTCATACCCGTGCCCAGCACAATTTCACGCGCGATGTTAGGTGCTTCAGGCATTTGCACAACCTGCCCATACACCAATTGTTCAACAAGCTTGACGTCAAGCTCACTGCGGATCAGTAACTCATTGACCACCAATTTGCCTAAGTCCAGCGCAGAAACACCATGAAATTCTGTCGCTTGTTTAGCAAATGGCGTACGCAGACCAGAGACAATCGCGATACGATCTCCCTGACGAGTTGTAAGATTGATTGGCGAGCTCATAGTGTTCCTCTTGTTATCAGCATCACAGGTCTGACCTGTATGGTATCAGTCGATTGTAACGACAGTCGTTAAAAATTAAAACACTTGTTTTAATGCAAACGGAACCTTATTTAAGATATAACGTCATAGCCTAGCTTGTTTTACAGGCTTGTGGTTATAAAACAATCAATGAAACCAACTAATTAAGACTGATAACATTATGGTGAATGCATTTTCTGGTTTAAAAGCCTATCTAGATAGCCAGGTATTAGGTCAATCCGAACTTACAGAAGGCATACTTCTCGCGCTGTTGGCAAACGGTCACTTACTGGTAGAAGGGCCTCCGGGCTTGGCCAAAACCCGTGCGGTTAATGCGCTGGCACATGGCGTAGAGGGGCAATTTCACCGCATTCAATTTACCCCGGATTTGTTACCCGCCGACTTAACTGGTACCGACATTTATCGTCCGGAAACCGGCAAGTTTGAGTTTCAAAGCGGCCCGTTATTTCACCATATTATTTTGGCTGATGAAATTAACCGAGCTCCAGCCAAAGTGCAGTCAGCCTTGCTTGAAGCGATGGCAGAAAAACAAGTTACTGTAGGGCGAAACACCTATGCCCTGCCAGAATTATTTTTGGTAATGGCAACACAAAACCCCTTAGAGCAAGAGGGTACTTACCCGCTACCAGAAGCGCAACTCGACCGGTTTTTGCTGCACCTGAAAGTGGATTATCCTGACGCAGAAACAGAGCTGGCTATATTGAAGCTAACACGTGGTGAAGCACTTGCCGGCACCACGACGAGTGTATCACCTATTAGTCAAGCTGATATCTTCGCCGCCCGAAAAGCGATATTGCAGCTGCACCTGGCAGACACGCTCGAACACTATATCGTGCAGCTTGTAATGGCCACCCGAAATGCCAAGGCGTATAGCGACAAACTGGCCAGCTGGATTGGTTACGGTGCAAGCCCCCGTGCCACTATTGCGGTAGAACGCTGTGCCCGTGCTAAAGCCTGGTTAGCAGGCAGAGATTTTGTTACGCCCGATGATATTCATGCTGTGTTTCACAATGCTCTGCGTCACCGCTTAATCTTAACTTATGCTGCTGAAGCAGAGGGCATTAGCACCGATGATGTGCTAACAGAAATTCTACGTTTGGTACCTTCTGCCTGATATGAGCCAGACGTTAACCCCCCAGCAGTGGCTGGAACAAAATGGCACCAATGGCTCAGCGCTCGGGCTGGCTGAACTGCTGTGGTACCAACGTTATACTAAGGTATTGGATTTAACCCCCGGCGTTGCTATCCACAACAAGCTAGCCGGCACCTACCTGGCAAAGACAAAAGGCCGTGGCATGGAGTTTGATGAGGTGCGCCATTACCAAAACGGTGATGATGTGCGCACCATCGACTGGCGTGTCACCGCCCGCACGGGCAAGGTGCACACCAAATTGTTTCGTGAAGAAAAAGAACGGCCGGTATTTATTCTTACCGATCTTGGTTCCAATATGCGTTTTGGCTCTGGTTTATTATTTAAATCAGTACAGGCGGCGCATTTAGCAGCGGTCATAGCCTGGCATGTTAAGCATCGTGGTGACAAGTTGGGTGGTTTGGTATTTAGCCAACATCAACATATCGAGCTAAAACCACAAAGCAGAAGCCATGGTGTGTTGCGTTATTTTCATGCCTTGACGCAAGTGCATGAAGCACAGTCTGGAGATAAAGGCCTCAACCTTAACGAAGCACTTAGCCAATTAAGACGCTTGGTAAGACCTGGCAGTCTGGTACATATATTGTCTGATTTTAGCGATTTTAACGAAGACGGTTTAAGGCATATTCGGGCCATGCGTCAGCATAACGAGGTTAACTGTTGCACCCTAACGGACCCGCTTGAATTAATGCTGCCAGCAAATAGCCATGGCATTGCCGCCATCAGTGATGGCCAGCGTAAAGGCTTTATTGAGCTTGGCAATACAGCGTTAAAGCAGCGCTATGCGCAGCAGCAACTGCAAATGCAACAACAGTTAAAGCAGCACCTTAGCCAACTTGGATGTAAGTGGTTAGCCGTGAATGCTGCTGAACCGGTTTTAAGCCAACTAGAGAGAACCTGGCATGGCTGAAACACATTCTCCTTTGTCACAATTAGCCGATATTAGCGAGCCACCGCTAGCGTTAGGCTTTGCGTTTACGCCAATATGGTGGTTGCTAAGTCTGGTACTAATAACAGGCTTATTTTACGTCGCGCTTCGATTTTACCAACGCTGGCGTTTTTACGCCGCTAAACGACAAGCATTGCAGCTTTTAGAACAAGCCAGCGTTGAAAAAAATGCCGCATCAATGTTCAATCAGCTAATTAAACGCGTATTAGTGCATTATCAACCTGCGCATCCGGCACTTAGCTTGAACAGCAAACAATGGCAGCAATGGTTGGCGGCACAGCAAGACATGCCACTACCCGACTTAACGCGTTTATTGTATCAAGCTGGCACCGACAGGGCTGGCACTGAGCAGTTTTATCAGTTTGCCAAAGTTTGGCTAACACACTACAACGCTAACGCCCCACTAGTAACACCACAAAAGGAGACCAGTAATGCTTGAATTTGGTTATCCCTGGTTGGCATTTCTGGTGTTTTTACCGCTATTGCTGCGGCTAAAACGGCGCGCAACGTCGGAAGCCACTTTAACCTTACCCGCACTGGCTAAACTAGCAACAACCTCGCCACAAACTGAGTATCGCGGCTTTACTCTACGCTCAATTCTGGCACTCTCCGTCTGGTTAATGCTGGTTTTGTCCGCCACGCAGCCTCGCTGGTTGGGTGAACCTATAACGTTACCGCAACAAGGCCGGGACCTAATGCTGGCGCTGGATTTATCCGGTTCAATGGAAATAGCCGATATGCGCTATCAAGGTCAGCGCCTGGAACGACTAGATGCCGTAAAAATTGTGATTAGCGATTTTATCAAGCGCCGTCAGGGTGATCGCATCGGTTTGATTTTATTTGCCGATGCCGCTTATCAACAAACACCCCTAACGTTTGATTTAGTTACGGTTCAGAAAATGCTCGATGAAAGCGTGCTACGTTTGGTTGGAAGTCGCACTGCAATCGGCGAAGCCGTTGGTTTGGCCGTTAAAAGGCTAAACACCTACGATAGCTCGAACAAAGTACTCATCCTATTAAGTGACGGTGCCAACACGGCTGGCAACATTCAACCACTGGAAGCACTCCAGTTGGCCAAAGCTGCAGGGGTTAAAATTCATACTGTCGGCGTTGGTGCAGAACAAATGACCAATTCGCAGGATTTGGATGAGCGTTTGTTAACACATCTGGCTGAAGAAACTGGCGGTCGCTATTTTAGGGCGCGCGACCTTAACGAACTTAATGCAATTTATAAGTTAATTGACCAATTAGAACCTATAGAGCGCGATAGCGTAACGTACCGACCACAAACAAGCTTGCTACATTGGCCGTTGGCTTTGGCATTATTGTTGTCGTTCTTGCTCGCGTTACGCAGCATTGATTGGCGCGGAGCCTTTAAACATGCTGAGTGATTTTCATTTTCTACGCCCCCTGTGGCTATGCGCAGTAATACCGGCCTTGGCATTTGCTTTTATGCTGTATTTTTACCGTCGCGAACAAAGCCCATGGCATCATTTAATTGCACCTCATTTACACAATGCTTTGCTGGGTGGACAGCGACTGCTGAGAAAACAGCCGCTCGCGTTACCGTTAGTTCTGATCTGCTGGTTGGTAACAGCGCTTGCACTTGCGGGTCCCAGCTGGCAAAAATTGCCGCAACCTGCGTTTGCATTAAAAAAAGCCACTGTATTGGTGTTAGATATGTCGATGTCAATGCGCGCCACAGACATGGCACCGGACAGATTAACGCAAATGCAGTTTGCTGCATTAGATTTCGTCGCCCAGGCCAGCGAAGGTGAAATTGCACTACTCACCTTTGCCGGTGACACCTTTATTATTACTCCGCTTACGGCAGATCCAAATAACATTCGCTTACTTATTTCAGATTTAGCACCTGAGATTATGCCGGTTCAGGGTTCAAATATGCTGGCGGCGTTGCAACAAGCTGATCAATTGCTAAAGCAAGCGGGTTATCCAAAGGGTGACGTGATTGTTATGACCGATGGTTTTGACGATAACAGTTACAGGGACATTCAAGACGTCATTAATAACTGGCCACACAGACTGTCAATTGTCGGATTTGGTACTGTGGAAGGCGCCCCGGTAAAATTGAAAAACAGCACGCTGCTAAAAAGTGCTACTGGTGCAGTTGTGATCCCTAAACTGCCACAAGCACAGCTGGCCGTGCTGGCCAAAAGTAGTGGTGGTATCTATGTGCAGGCAACTACTAACGACGATAGCGCAGAACAATTGCTGCAACTACCGCCTCTAATCGCACTTGATGAGGCAGACAAGCAACGTCAAATTCAGGGCGACCAATGGCATGATAACGCCATTTATTTAGTCTGGTTGTTGCTACCCTTAGTACTGCTTAACCAAAAATACAGCAGTTTATTGACCATTAGTGTATTGATGTTGCTGCCGCACCCTGCCAATGCAGTAGAGTGGCGAGATCTTTGGCAAACAAAAGATCAACAAGCGCAACAAGATTACCGTGAAGGCGACTTTAGCGCTGCCGCAGAAAAATTTACAGACCCCTTATGGCAAGGTAACGCCGCGTATCGCAAAGGAGATTATGTTTCAGCAGAGCGCGATTTTAAGCGCGCATTAGAGCTTAATCCGTCAGTAGATGCACTGCACAATTTGGGTAATAGTCTGGCGCAGCAACAACGTTACAAAGAAGCTTTAGACGCTTACCAACAGGCGCAACAACTCGACAATACGTTTGCTCCGGCAAAGCAAAATGCCGAACTGATGCAGCAATTACTGCAACAGCAGCAAGAACAGCAGCAACAAAACAAACAACAGGGTGAAAACCAGCAATCTGAAGGCGACGAACAACAATCCGACAGCGAGTCTCAAAGTGAAAAAGATGCCGGTAGCGAAAATGAGGCCAATAATTCATCAGAGCAGCAACCATCTGAACAAGATCAAACATCCGCTGAAACAGCTGAATCTAAGCAGAATACAGAACAGCAAACTGCTGAAGAACAAGCAGCAAATGAATCGGATAAAAACATAGATGAAACCGCGCCGGATGAACATTTAAAAGCCGTCCATGAAGCGTGGCCCAATGCATCTGTTGAAGAACAACAACAATTGGATAGTTTACTGCGCAAAGTACAAGATGACCCTGCCCTGTTACTGCGCAGTAAAATGTATCAGGAGTATTTGAAGCGGCAACAACAGCGTTTGCCCAAAGGAGTTGATGAGCAATGGTAAAACGTGCACTACTGACAATAATCCTGTTGTTGAGTTTGCCCTTACAAGCGCTGACGACACTTAGCGCCAGTGTAGATAAAAACCCTGTTTTACAGAACGAAGCTCTGACACTCCAGATTATTGCTGACGATGCTGTTGCCGCTGATGCCCTTAGTTTTAGAGCACTGGAGCGAGATTTTACGGTAATGCTGCCATCAGTTAGCAGTAACAAAATGGATATAAATGGTCAAAAAAGCCAAAGTACAATCTGGCGCGTGGTATTACAACCCAAAACCAGTGGCGACATCACAATACCGGCCTTTACCCTTCGGGGTGCAAGCTCCGAGCCTATCAATTTAACCGTGCTCGATGCCGCAGCCAGCACACCATCGAACACGACACCTGAATTATTTTTAGAAGCAAGCATTTCTAATGACAAGCTTTATATTCAACAGCTTAGCTACTATCAAGTAAGAATTTATTACAATGGCGATTTGCAACGAGGCTCGCTATCAGCACCAAAGTTAGACGGCGCTTCCATTGCAGAGCTTGGCCAGGATGTTGACGGTAGCGAGTTAGTAAATGGTATTCGCTATCGTACTTTCACCCGGCGTTATGCAATTAAACCTCAGCACAGTGGTAATTTTACTATAGAGCCCCCCACCTTTGTTGGCGACTTGATTGACAGAGACAATGCCCGATATAACTACTATGCGCGCGCTAAAAGAGTTAGCCAGCAGGCTCAACCGATTGATGTAACAATAAGTCCATTGCCCGATAACTTCCCTGGCGACTGGTTAATTGCTGGTTTGGTAACGTTGACGGAAGAATGGGTGCCAGATCTTGATGAACTAAAACAAGGTGAACCGGTAACCCGCATTATCACGATCTCTGCCGTCGATGTAGCCGAAAACCAGTTACCAGAACTTCAGCAAGGCTTTCCAGACGGTATTAAGCTGTATCAAGAACAACCGCAGGCAAAAAGCGCAGAGCGCAATGGCCGTATTGTAGCTCAGAAGGTATTTACTACTGCTGTTATTGCCAACAAAGCGGGTGAACTAGAACTGCCAGAGATTAAATTGCCATGGTGGAACAGTCAGACCGATGAGCTCAATTTCGCTACCCTGCCAGCACGTAAGCTAAAAGTGATTGGCACGCCAGCTAGTCCCGCTAGTGCTGTTGTTCCATCACAACCAGCATTAGCACCAGGCGAAAATTCAAGTCCATCTTTAAATCCCTCTTTGATAACGCCAACTGCTTCTGTATCACCATGGCAGTGGAACTACCTTAGCAGCGTACTCTTTTCACTTTGGTTAGTGAGTCTGTTTGTGCTGTACATACAGCGCCAGCTTCAACCTCCCAAAGTGACCAAATCACAACTACAGAACCGTGTTGCATTTAATAGCTCAGATCTTAAACGTGCTTGTCAGCAAGGCAATCCGCAGTTGGCTAAAACAGCACTACTTCGCTTTGGTCATCAACAACTTGATACCCGATGCCAGTCTCTTTCAGAATTAAGTAAAGTTATTAACTCTGCAACACTGACGCCCCATTTTGCCCAGTTAAACAAAGTACTTTACAGTGGTGACAAATCTGAATGGCAAGGTGAAGCCCTATGGCAAGCCTGGCAGGACTACATTGCAAACGCCGGTTCACCGAGTGAAACGAACACTCTGTCAACGTTATACCCGCAGTGAGTATACCGCCGAGAGTTGATACTTTTGATGCCCATATACTTTGCCTGCCGACCGCTTAACGCTGGTAAGCAGGCAGACATCTTGTTAGCATGAAGCTTCACTGAAAGCCTGATCCCGTATCGGGTATTTTTTTAACTGAGTTTTGGTTAGCCCGTGTTAACCAAAGCTTAGCAGCTGTCAAAAGGAGAATCTGTTTTGGAAACAGGCACAATTATCTCATTAGCATTGTACTTTATTGTGATGCTGGCTATTGGTTTGTATGGTTATAAAACCTCAACTAGCGATGTATCAGGCTATATGCTAGGCGGCCGAAAAATGGGGCCTGCCGTAACCGCGCTTTCCGCCGGTGCGTCAGATATGAGTGGTTGGATGTTGATGGGTGTACCGGGTGCAATGTATTTATCTGGTGTAAGTAGCGGCTGGATTGCCGTAGGCTTGTTAGCGGGGGCTTTGATAAATTATTTGATTGTTGCGCCAAGATTACGTGTGTATACCGAAGTCGCCAACGACTCTATTACTATTCCTGATTACTTTGAAAACCGTTTTGCAGACAACACTCGCATTCTACGAATCGTATCATCTGTTGTTATTGTGCTGTTTTTTACCCTATATACGTCCTCAGGCGTTGTTGCAGGCGGCAAACTATTTGAGAGCTCTTTTGGCCTAAGCTATGAATTAGGGCTTTATGTTACGGCAGGTGTCGTTGTCGCTTATACCTTGTTTGGCGGTTTTATGGCGGTAAGTATTACCGACTTTGTCCAAGGTTGCATTATGTTTGTTTCACTTATACTGGTACCGGTGGTAGCACTGGATCATTTAGGTGGTTTTAGCGCAGTGATGACTCAGGTTCAGGACATTAATCCTACATTTCTCGATCCCTTTGTCGACGCAAGTACTGGCAAAGCATTGTCTGTATTAGGCATTATTTCGTTACTGTCCTGGGGCTTTGGTTATTTTGGCCAACCACACATCATTGTGAGGTTTATGGCAATTCGTTCTGTTAAAGATATTAAAGCCGCACGCCGAATCGGTATGAGCTGGATGCTGGTTACATTGCTAGGTGCGGTAATGACTGGCCTGGTGGGCATTGCCTATGTAGCAAACACCAAGATGACATTAGATGATCCTGAAACCATTTTTATTATTTTTTCCCAGTTTCTATTTCACCCGCTTATTTCGGGCTTTTTGTTAGCGGCCATTTTGGCCGCAATTATGAGCACTATTTCGTCTCAGCTATTGGTAACGTCCAGTTCACTGACTGAAGATTTTTACAAAACCTTTGTTAAACGTGATGCCTCACAGCAACAATTGGTGTTAGTTGGCCGAGTATCCGTATTAATTGTAGCTTTGATTGCCATTTATCTGGCCTATGACAGAGACAGTTCTATTTTAACACTGGTGAGCAATGCGTGGGCCGGTTTTGGTGCGGCATTTGGCCCACTTGTTGTGTTTAGCTTATATTGGAAACGTATGACGTTTAGCGGCGCGTTAGCTGGTATTATTAGTGGCGCAGCAACGGTACTGTTCTGGATTTATGCACCAATATTAGAAAACAACGCAACGCTTAGTAGTTTGGTATATGAAATTCTACCTGGTGTGCTTGTAAGTAGCTTCTGTATCGTTGCGGTAAGTAAACTGACAAAAGCACCGTCAGAAAATGTGACCAGCCTGTTTGAACAAATGAAAACAGAACTACAACGTACATAATTTAACCATATCAGCAAAGATTTAGCGGGGCTGACAAAAATTATATGCCCCGCTTTCATTTTTTTGCTAAATTATCACTTTAGTGTTCATGTCGAGATAGAACATCTATGTATTTTTATGCCGCACGACAACCAATACTTGACCGCAACAAAGAACTGTATGCCTATGAGCTGCTGTTTCGTGATGGGCTGGAAAATGCTTTTCCAGACATTGATGGTGATGAAGCAACATCACGTATTGTTGAAGGTAGCCAATTAAGTTACGGCCTGGACGATTTTCTTGGTGATAAACCTGGTTTTATTAATTTCACTTTAGATACATTAATTAAAAAATACCCGAGCATGTTACCTAAAGATCAGATAGTTGTGGAAATACTGGAAACAGTGCAGCCAGGAAAAAGGCTATTAGCTGAATGTCAGGATCTGAAGGAACAAGGTTACGTAATCGCTCTGGATGATTATATTCATCAGCCCGTTTGGCGTCATTTTTACCCGCACATTGATATCATAAAAATCGACTTTCGCTCTACGTCAACAGACACCATCAGTGAAATTAAACAAGCAATCGAAAACTTTCCTCATATAAAGTTACTAGCAGAAAAAGTAGAAACAAACGAAGAATTCCAGTTGGCAATGGATATGGGGTTTAGCTACTTTCAAGGCTATTTCTTTTCCAAGCCAGAGATGATGCAAAGTAAAGCCTTATCCCCGGCTCAAATGACATTAGCAGAATTACTTTACGAAACCTCTAAAGCAGAAATGGATCTTAACAAAATCACAGACGTATTTCAGCGTGATGTGCATTTATCTTACAAACTGCTTCGCTACAGCAACTCAGCAATATTTAAGCGCCGCGCAGAAATCGAAACCATTAAACAAGCCTTGGTGGTTTTGGGGCAAGCTGAACTGAAAAAGTTTTTGTCATTACTGTTTACGGCGCAAATCAGTAGCGATAAACCTGCAGAACTTATGCGGCTTTCAATGACACGGGCACGGTTTGCCGAAGGTCTGGCCCAACTCCACGGAAAAGTTGACACTGCCAAGGCGTTTCTTACCGGACTAATGTCTTTAATGGATGCTATTTTGGATGAACCCATTGAAAGTGTAATGAGTAAATTGCCGTTAGCCAAAGAGATTAAAGACGCGCTGGTAGAGAACCAAGGTTTATTAGCTGACTATATTTCGCTGATTAAACACTATGAATCGGCACATTGGAAAGAAGCCAATCAGGCCATTGTTGCCTTGCAATTACCCAACGAAAAAGTACCAGACGCATACCATACAGCGGTACAATGGGCCAATGAGCAAATGAAAGCCCTCGGCGATTAATTGCCAGGGCTTTATACAAAAATTAGCCTAATTAAAGCTTAAATACGGACTTATTTTTGCGGCGAGCTTGTCACCAATGCCTTTTACTTCAGTAAGTTGCGCCTGATTCTTTATACTGCCATTACTGGCAATGTAATCGATAACGGCTTGCGCTTTCTTTTTTCCAAGACCAGGAATAGCTTCCAGTTGCTCTAACGTCGCTTTATTGACCTGAACTTTCTGTACATTATGAGACGAAGCGCTTGATTTGGTTATTTGCGCCGGGGCTTCTGTTTGTGCTGCGCATACATTCACAGTGAAAACTAACGCCGTCATCACTAATGCGAACTGTAATCTCTTCATGATATTTTCCTTTTTATTGCTCTCTTTCCCTGATGACCACTAAAACCACACTTGCCTTTTGCGGGTTGGCTTGTTACCACACAGGCAAACTAAACAACAAGTATTGGAGAGAATTCACTGCCAACTAATTTAAATTAGTCAATATTTTTACATTTGCAATATATTTGCAACTTTATTTATTGCCTTTATTTTTGTGTTCAGCGCTAATTAAGTAAAAGCCGCCTATTCTTCTCCAATGTAAAGAACATGCAGACAATGAGAAGGTCGCTACAAGGTGCTGATATACAACAGCTAAGATAATTGCTGCTGATTGAATAGTTCGGTAAAGTAACACTACTTCAGATGGAGAGAACAATGTTTCGAACCCTATTTATTCTGCTCACACTGACATTAATACTGACTACAGTACCTCAAATATCTGTAGCAGCCGAGAAGGCCCAGGTGAACCGAGAGCAAGCGGTTGCGCTAGCTCAACAGTACTTTCCGGGTAAAGTTGTTAAGGTGCGGGCAGAGCAGAAAAGTTACAGAATTAGAGTGTTACAGGCCGATGGTCGCGTAGTTACCGTATTGGTGGACGGTCAATCAGGCCGGGTTAAAAAGGATGGGAATTAATGCGTCTACTTGTAGTGGAAGATGAAAGCCTGCTAGCGCAGCAGATTAAAGAACAGTTACAGCAGCAACAATTTAGTGTTGACGTGGCCGCAGACGGTGAAGAAGGTTGGTTTAAATTATCCGAGTATCCTTATGATTTAGCCATTATTGATATTGGTTTGCCTAAGATGGATGGTTTGGAACTCATTCGTAAAGTCCGACAAAAATCGTTAAAAACGCCTATTATCGTGTTAACAGCACGCGGTAGCTGGCAAGAAAAAGTTGAAGGGCTTGATGCTGGAGCAGATGATTATCTTACCAAGCCATTCCATACTGAAGAGTTATTGGCTCGTTGCAACGCTCTGATCAGAAGGGCTGCCGGACAGCCGGAACCGACATTATCGGCAGGTCCGATAGCGTTAAATAGCCGTACGCAACAAGTTTGGCTAGCTGAAAATGAGGTCAGCCTTACGGCATACGAGTATAAAGTACTGGAGTACTTTATGCTTAATCCAAACAAAGTGATCTCTAAAACAGAGTTAACAGAGCATATCTATGATCAAGATTTTGATTTAGACAGTAATGTGATCGAAGTGTTTGTATTACGCTTACGTAAAAAGTTAGATCCTGAGGGTGAACATAAGCCTATTGAGACACTTCGCGGAAGAGGCTACCGCTTTACCATGAACGTAGCTTGATATGTCACTTTCGCTAAAACTGCGGCAGCTTCTGGTAAGTGTATTTTTGCTACTTTTCTTGCTGCCTAGTTCTTTTATTGCCATAGACCGAGCATTTTACACACAACTACTGACCAGTACTGAGCAGAAACTTGAAGTACACTTATACGCAATATTATCTGAGCTTGGCGTATCAGAGGACAAAGTTGAACTGCAAAACAACGCATTAGCACCAGACTTTTATCGACCAGACTCAGGACTAAGTGCCTACATTACTCATGAGCAAAGCACTGTGTGGCAATCGGACTCTTCGCTCAATCAAGAGTTTTCCCCTCCTATTGAAGCGCTGCCGCCGGGAGAGCATTTATTTCAATCAGTACAGCAACACGGCGATACATTCTGGGTGCTATCCATCTCACTGCTGTTTGATGCAGAAGACTACACCAGACCGCTGACAGTCCATGTTGTACAAACCAATAAACGCCTTATCGCCCCTCAATTGACATTCAGAACAACATTAATTCAGTGGTTTTTCGGTATTGGGTTTGTGTTACTGCTGTTGATGGTATTGGCTTACTATTGGACAACAAAACCCCTATCTCAGCTTGACCATGAGATCCGCAAGGTGGAAACCGGGGGGCAGGAAAAACTTATTGGCAAATATCCGGCTGAATTGTCCATGATAAAAGAAGATCTTAATTTACTTCTTGCGAACCAAAATAGGCAAAAACAACGATATAGGCATCATTTAAGTGATCTTGCTCACGCGTTAAAAACGCCGGTAGCGGTATTGCAAACCTCAGTACTGAGTCAGCAACCTGAGTTAAAAGAACAACTCGACCGTATAACCTCAATGATAGAACATCAATTAAAACGAGCGGCCAGTTCAGGGCAAGACGTTTGGAAAAAACAGATTGCGATTAAGCCGTTGCTTGACAAACTGGTTTCAGCTTTAACAAAAATTTATCGGGATAAGAATATTCAGATTGAGCTTAACTGCCCCGAGAACAGTGTATTTCGCGGTGATGAGACAGACTTAATGGAAATACTGGGCAATTTATTGGATAACGCCTGTAAAGCCTGTCGTCATCAAGTCTCTGTTACTATTAACCAGCTGCCAGACTTAGTATTGTGTATTGAAGATGATGGACCTGGTGTACCTGTAGATAAGCGACAACAACTCTTTGTTCGGGGTACCCGGCTAGATACTTATCACGAGGGCCATGGCGTAGGTTTAGCAATAGTGGCTGAACTGGTATCGTCTTATTCCGGCAATATTGCACTTGATGACAGTGAATTAGGTGGGGCACGATTTAGTCTCCGCTTTAGCTAAATCCAATAAAGTGCGCTGATCGAAACATCGGAACCCAGCGTAAAGTCTACGTAGCATTAACCCCTAGCAGTAAACCTAAGTGGAATGAGATACATGGAACTGAATAACCCAGCAATTATACAAATTAAAAACCTGCGTTTACGCACCTATATTGGTATTAAAGACGACGAAATTAACAATAAACAGGATGTTGTCATTAACGCCAAAATACATTATAGCGCTGCAGACGCTGCTAATAGTGACAACATGGAAAACGCATTGAACTACCGCACTATCACAAAAAAAATCATCGCTTTAGTAGAACAGCAACGTTTTTCTTTATTAGAAAAGTTAACCGCTGATGTACTCGCTATTGCCTCTGAACATGCATCGGTACGCTATGCTGAAGTAGAAATTGATAAACCCCATGCCTTACGATTTGCTGATTCCGTATCGTTAACACTGTCAGTTAATAAATAACTTCTATACTTAACCCACGTTAGTGGTAAACCGCACTGAGCACTATGCACATATTACTTACCGGTGGTACAGGCCTTATTGGCAGCGCTCTGGTAGCGCAATGGCAACAGCAGCACAAACTTACGGTGTTATCCCGATCAGCTGAAAAGGCTCAACGCCGTTTGGGGACTAATGTTAAAGTTATTTCGACGCTGACTGATGTCGATTTCAACACTGTTGATGTGGTGGTAAATCTAGCGGGCGAACCTATCGTGGGTAAACGTTGGACTGCTGCGCAAAAATTGGTGTTATGCAATAGTCGCTGGCATTGTACTGAACAAATTGTGTTAGCAATTAAAGCTGCCTCCAAGCCTCCCAAACTGCTTATCAGCGGCTCAGCCATTGGGGTATATGGTGCACAACAGTCCCAATGTATTTCCGAAGACTACAGCCACTATCATAATGATTTTGCGCATCAACTCTGCCAGCGTTGGGAAACGCTTGCTTTGGAAGCCGAAAGCCCATCAACTCGTGTATGTATTCTTCGCACAGGTATAGTGCTGGCTAAAGCAGGAGGTGCACTGAGCAAAATGTTACCGGCATTTAAATTGGGTTTAGGCGGTCGTATCGGTAGTGGTGAGCAATATATGTCGTGGATCCATATGCGGGATATGTTGCGATTAATCGATTTTTTATTACTCCATCCAACTTTACAAGGCACATTTAATGCCACCGCCCCTACTCCGGTAACTAACAGCGCATTTAGTCAGTCGCTAGCAGAGGTATTACACCGCCCAACATTGTTACCCATGCCAGCCATTATATTAAAATTCGCCATGGGAGAAATGGCCGATTTATTGTTAACGGGCCAACGGGTAATACCAGCAAACCTGAGCAAAGCTGGTTTTGAGTTTACATTCCCAACCTTAACACCGGCATTGCAAGAGCTGCTTAAATAAGCAGCTCTTGCGCAGTAAATTAACCTTGCAGCACGCGACGCATTAACTGAGCTCCGGGGATCCGCAGTAAGCGTTTTAGTTGCCACCACCCCAATGTTGTTACCAATATGACACCTAGCAAAGGCCCGAGCCACCACAAGGTATAATGCAATGTAAAGGGCAAGTTAAACACACGCTGTTGTACAATAAGTAGCATAGCTTCTGCTAACACCGTAGCAAAAACACCCGCCATTGCGCCTAACATAGCAAACTCTAATACAAGCGCATTTCGTAAAAATGCGTAGCGTGCACCTAATGTTCGCAGAATAGCCAGCTCTTGTTCACGTTGCTCTAAGGTTGCCTGTACCTGCGCGACCAACACCAGACCCGCTGCGAAGCAAATAATCACCAAGATAAAACT
Organism: Rheinheimera baltica; assembly: GCF_030731985.1. Classification (NCBI taxonomy): domain Bacteria; kingdom Pseudomonadati; phylum Pseudomonadota; class Gammaproteobacteria; order Chromatiales; family Chromatiaceae; genus Rheinheimera; species Rheinheimera baltica. Next base: position 490,294 of record NZ_JAPJDY010000001.1, on the reverse strand, counting down.
TAACGCGATAGTAACCTGATCGATAATGCCATTTACCTGCTTAATAATGTTGTCCACACTGATAACGGTAACGGTAGGCATTAACCTTGCTAATTGATTCAGCAATTGCTCTCTACCCGCTTCAAGGTAAAAAGCCGTAATATAGGTTGCAGGAAACTCTGCAAGTAAATCAGGGCTTAATATCATATAGAAGTTAGGCTGCAGGCTATTCCAATCTACTTTACGTATGCTACTTACTGACGCGCTCAGTTGCTGACCGCCAATAGAAAAAGCCAGGTTATCACCAAGCGATATATCTAGTCGCTGTGCTAACTCAGACTCAATTGATACCTGTGCTTGCGCATCGGCACTAAACCAACTACCTGACGTTACTTGATTATTTTCAGGGAGTGCCGCCAACCACGTTAAGTTTAATTCCCGGCCAATACCAACGCGTTGTTCACTTCGGTCTTCTTTTGAACTTTCCTGCTGTAACTTTTCATCATTAATCGACAACAGACGACCACGCACCACAGGATAATACTTATCCAATGTTATCTGATGGGTTTGAGCAAAATCATTTAGGATGCTACGTTGCTGCTCAGTAATGTTAACAAGGAAATGATTGGGTGCGCCTTGCGGGATCTGTCTCTGCCACTGGCCAATGAGCTCTGCACGAAGAAAATATAACAACAAAGCTAAAAATATCGCTAGGCTAAAGGTAATAAGTTGGAAACTATTGGCCCACAGCCTTCGGCGCAAATTTGCCAACGCCAGTTTACCAGCACTGCTTTGTCCGGCAGATGCAGGCTTAGTCAGCTTTACCAACGTTGCCGCAGTAACCATTAGTAACGCCGCAAAAACAGCACACAATAAAAACAGCCCAATACTTAATACCAGCTCACCACTAAACAACCACATCAACCCCCATATCGCCAGAGCGCCGGTGATTAATTGCAACTTATCCAGCACGAATTGCGTTTCGGGTTGTTTAAGCACTTCAATTGCAGCAGTATTTGCCAACCGCCACATTGGTCTGGCGGCGAATAACGTTGCACAAACCAGACCGGTTAAACAGCCTAGCCACAACGGTCGCCAACTAAATTCAGCTCTATAATCAGTTAAATACTGCTGAATACCTAACTGTGCCCCGCTAACAGCCAATTGGCCTGCAATAACCCCGCATAGCAAGCTGAACAGCACTACCAACAATAAGTGACTACCATAAATCAGACGGATTTGTGCTGTTGTCGCCCCCAATGCCTTAATGACGGCAACTGCTTTAGTATGACGTTGCGCGTAACGACTTGCTGCTACGGCGGCAGCGCATGCAGCCAGAACAATACCGAGTAAGCCAGCAAGCAACAAGAAGCGCTCTGCGCGTTCCAACGCGCTGCCAATAGCCGACTCTCGATCCATTTTTTGCCAGCGTTGATGTACTGACAATTGCGGTTCGACCTGCGCTTCAAACTGGGCTAAATCAGCATTCTCTCCAGCAAATAAATAGCGATACGCAATTCGGCTACCCGGCTGAACAATTTGTGTGGCAGCGACATCATCTATATGCATCAGGACTCTGGGAGCACCACCGAACACACTAAGAGGCGCATCGGGTTCATTTACAATAACACCGCCAACAATGAAGTTAGACATACCCAGCTCCAGAGAATCACCAACGGTTAGCTTTAGCAAATCAAATAGCCGCGCTTCCAGGTACAAATAACCTGGACTAAGTTGCGCCTGCTCGCCAACGCTAATGTTATCCGACTGTTTTAACTCTAATGTGCCACGCAAGGGGTATGCATCGTCAACCGCCTTAATCGTCGCCAACTGCATCATGTCGCTGGCAAAAAGCATAGAGTCAAATTGCATCTGTCTTGCGCTTTGCACATTAAACTGCTCAGCTTGTGCGATAAGCTCCATATTAAAAGGCTGACTGGAACGCAGCACTTTATCAGCTGCAGTAAACTGTGCACTGCGCTGCATCAATGCGCTTTGCACTCCCTGGGTAATACCGCTTAAACTTACTACCGAGCCAACTGCCAAAAACAAAGCAAAGGCGATGACCCATAATTCACCACGGCGTAGCTCACGCCAAAATAAACGCCATGCAATACTAGCCCACATCAGCTATTCCTTGAGTATTGATATCTAGAAAACGTCCGGCTTGCATCTGATACTGGCGTTGGCAGCGGTCTGCTAATTCATTATTGTGAGTAACTAAAACCAGAGTCGTACCTTGCTCGGCATTCAATTTAAACAACAAGTCTTCAATTTTTTGCCCGGTTGCGGCATCGAGGTTTGCTGATGGTTCATCAGCAAATAAGACCGCTGGCTGGGTAATAAATGCCCGTGCAATAGCAACACGTTGTTGCTCGCCACCAGATAATTGTGCTGGAAAAAAATCAGCTCGCTCAGACAGTCCCACTTGCAGCAACAAATCGAGCCCTCGACTGCGGGCGTCTTTAACGCCAGCTAATTCGGCCGGCAACGTAATGTTTTCCAGTGCAGTTAAGCTGGGCAATAATAAAAAAGATTGGAACACAAAACCGACATTTGCAGCGCGGATCCCGGCACGCTCATCCTCAGACAACCTATGCAAAGGCTGCTGCCCCAGAAACACTTCCCCTTGAGTTGGCGTATCAAGTCCAGCCAACAAGCTCAGTAACGTTGACTTGCCTGAGCCCGAAGCGCCAACAATAGCAACAGACTCACCACGATTGATTGTAAGGCTGATATCGTGCAGGATAGTTAGGGAACCATCGGTAACTTTGACACTCTTAGCCACGTTAACCGCTTTAATATGAACTTCAGGTGTATTCATGATGCGTATTTTCTTCTTTATATTATTCAGTTTAATAAGTTTGACTGCTTCAGCACAAAAAATACTGATCCTCGGCGATAGCTTAAGTGCCGCCTACGGCATGAAGCAGCAGCAAGGCTGGCCTCATTTACTTCAACAACGCACACAATGGCAGTTAGTCAATGCCAGCATTAGTGGTGAAACAACAGCAGGAGGCTTAGCGCGTTTGCCCGCACTGCTTGAACAACACCAGCCAGACGCAGTAATGATTGAACTTGGCGGTAACGATGGATTACGTGGTTTTGCCATAAACTCAGTTAAATCAAATTTGAGTGAAATAATTACATTAGTTCAACAGCATAAAGCTACGCCTGTACTAATGCAAATACGCATACCACCAAACTATGGACCACGTTATGGACAACAGTTCAGTAATATTTATCCGCAACTGGCAGAAAAACATCAGATAACGTTATGGCCTTTCTTCATGGATAACATTGCGACAAATCAAGATCTGATGCTACGAGATGGAATACACCCCAACATTGATGCTCAACCGCTTATAAGCGATTTTATGTACAATTTATTGGAAAAGTTTCAAACCGAATGAAATAAGTACAAATACCGAAATTTGTTATTAGATGTATTTACAGAATTGGGTAATAAAAGAAGTGGCGTCCCCTAGGGGATTCGAACCCCTGTTACCGCCGTGAAAGGGCGGTGTCCTAGGCCTCTAGACGAAGGGGACGCACTAAAAAATCTTGGTGGAGCTAAGCGGGATCGAACCGCTGACCTCTTGCATGCCATGCAAGCGCTCTCCCAGCTGAGCTATAGCCCCACACTTTTTGAGCCGCGAACTAACTTACGTTAGCGCTGAACTCGGGGCGCATTCTAGGGTGCCACCGAAAATGTGTCAACAGTTTTTTCAGCTCGATTGTGCGTTCGGATATTTTTTAAACGCAACGCTGTTTAATTCAACAATAGCCATTGAAAATACTGTTTTTCTAATAGCTTAATTGACAAAAACAACGACAATGCCCCAACAGAGAAATGTAACAACAAAAAACGACTACCGGAACTGACAGATTGCATCGTGTTCGTGCCACTTTTTGTATACACTAACAACGACGTGTAAGCTCAAGCCTTAGTGGCTGCATATAATGAAAGGATGATCAGCGATGTACGAAAAGTACTATGGATTCAAGGACCGACCATTTCAGCTCACACCTAGCCCTAATTGGTTCTATGCGAGTAAATTACACAAACGTGCCCTAGCCTATTTACAATATGGTCTTTCGCAAGGTGAAGGATTTATTGTGATTACCGGTGATGTCGGGACCGGTAAAACGACCATAGCTAACCAATTACTTAGTCAGTTGAGCCAGGATGAAATTATCGCTAAACAAATTGTCACCTCTAAGTTAGAGCCCGATGATTTAATTCGCATGATTGCATCCTGCTTTAATCTGGTCGTTACTGAGCATAGTAAAGCCAGTTACCTGGATGCTATTTATAATTATCTTAAGCGTTTACACTCGCAACATCGGCGTGCCCTGTTGTTAGTCGATGAAGCACAAAACTTGCCACTTGCCTCAATAGAAGAGCTGAGAATGTTGTCTAACTTTCAGTTTAACGGTAAGCCTTTACTACAAAGTTTTTTACTTGGCCAGAACGAACTTAACGCCATAGTACAAGCTCCCAATATGGAGCAATTCAGACAACGCATTATTGCTTCATCCAATTTGTCAGCTTTCCAGTTGGATGATACTAAAGCCTACATTCAATATCGAATTAATCAGGCTGGTGGTGAAACTACCATGCTACAAGATGACTGCTTTGCGCTGTTACATAGACAAAGTAAAGGTGTGCCGCGTAAAATAAATACGTTAATGGACAGGGTTTTACTTTACGGCTATCTGGAAGACAAGCAGCAACTTACCTGCGAAGATATCCAACTTGTTATTGAGGAAATAAACCAAGAGATTGCTAATGTCGCACCCGAGCAATCGTTACCGTCAATCCAGCAACCTCAACAAGCCATTTCAAGCCAGACGACTTTATCTTCAACATTAAATTCTGTTATTGAGGAGAAACTTAGGTTATTACAGGAAATGGATGAGTTGCTGAAGAAACAACATAAAGCCTTACAACAACGTGAAGATAAAACGCAATAAGTATTGCGTTTTATCTAGATAAACCTTGCCACTTCGACATTTACTTAGTCGAATCAAAAGTTATAGGCGTAAGTAACCCATACCCGATTTTCTTCAAGATCAAACTCTTGCAGATTGGAATCACGTGAAACGCGTTGTGCATTCAGTGAAATATCTGAGCGGGAATTAATTTCAAAGCTAATACCCGCTTTAATTCTGATGCTTCTATCTGTTCGCTGTTCAGTAGAAAACTGCAATTCATACCAGCTATATTCCGTTGATAACTGCATCGTAGGTGATAATCGCCACTTACCAAACACGGTTACGTTATCTGTAATATTAAAGCGGTTTGTTTCGACATACTCGTCTTCACTCCGACTGAGACTTAAACCGTAAACGAGTCTGTTTTTGTCATAAACTAGATTGAAGAGCCCACTTTTTCGTAAAACAACACTTTCGTTGAATTCTATTTCATTGGCGTAGACGTTTTGCAGATACTCGCCAGGTAATAATTCATAATTAGCCGATGGAGGTAAAAAACAATCAGCAGCAGCGCTCGACCCACCGGGACAAACAAGCACACCAAGATTATTAACCTCAGTTTCTAAACCATTCATAACTCTAAGGCGCTCATTGTATGTTAACTGAGCAGAGACATGTCGTAAGCGATAACGACCTGAGACTTCAACTGAACGGCCATAATAGCGCTGATCTAAACTCACTTTAATTGACGAACGCCGCGTGGGCGCCAACAACATATCTAACGCCCAATAATCTCCGTCCTCAAGCAGAAGCTGATCCCGCCGAAACACGTTGTATGTCAAATTTATATAAGACGCTTTGCCGATTCTGTATTCTAAACCGGTACCCACTGAGCCGAATTCATTGTCAGCATTTGCGTACAGCTCATTTGACTCATAACGGGCTTTACTGACCCACGCCCATTGTTCTAATAAAGGTAAAGCCAACACCGCTTCAATGTTTTCAGACGTAAGATCGATAGCATTTTCACGAACATTTTCTGCATAACGGCCACTTATTTGCCAAAAAACACCGACAGTACGCTGTGCAGTGCCTAAAGCGAAATTCAACTCATAAAGCGCATTATCAAATGTGGCTTCGTTAAACTGAGGATCGTCATCATTAATTACAGGAAGTTCAGAATTAATCTTTCTGGCAGTAAAATTCACAACGCCTTGGGTCGCACGGTGTCTGGCAGTGCTTAACGCTAACGAAGTTCCCATATAACGAGTTTTACTCAGTTGCGAAAACCCGGTTATCTCATCCGCAAAAACACCGCGCTGCGTATTTCTAAGACGGTAACCTTCTCCGGCATTCAACGATAGCGCTACCCTATCATCCCAGGCAGATAATCGGCTGTTAAAATCAATATAATCTAATGTTTTGTCTGACCGTTGCGCGTCATCATAAAAAACATTTTTTTGCTTCCAATCCAGTACTGAAACTAAATATTTACTATCAAAAAGAAATGCAATATTTGGCGTTGCTGCGAGGGCGGCGCCCTCATCCCACTCACTACTTTGGGCTTGCTTAATCTGGTAGCCATACATATCAACGACAATACCAGGCTTAATTTGCAAATCGCCAGCAAGCAACATGTTACTGCTTATCAAGCATAGGGGCACTAGTAACCATACTACTCTGGGCAGTTTAGGCACCACCATAGTAATATCCGTATCCGTATTCTCCAACCTGAGTCCGATGCGCTTTGTTAATGACAAAACCTACAGCAATTTCAGGTGGTATCAGCGCGATAGATTGTTCAATTTCAGCCAATTTTGACTTATTTTCTTCAAGCACAATAAGCGCTTGACCACACATCATTGCTACAACTGCCGTTTCATTTACGCCGAGTAATGGAGGAGCATCAAACAACACAATACGATCTTTGTAACGTGTAGCAAACTCATCTACCAGCTCAGCCATTTTCTTACTTGCCAGTAGCTCGGTTGATAAATGGTGCGCTCTGCCGGCTGGGATAATCTTCAATCGCTCAACATTCGTTGATAAGATAATATCTTGCACGTCTATGTCATCAGAAGATAAATAGTCTGTAAGGCCAATACCACTTTCAAAACCCAGCGTCTTGGCCACTTGTGGCCGCAACACATCCGCATCGACCAACAGAACGGTTTTGTCTTGTTCCAATGCAATACTCAGCGCCAAATTAACAGACGTAAACGTTTTTCCTTCACCCGGCCGTGAACTGCTCACCAAAATAAGGTTTGGATGCTTAAGAGACGAACTTAACTGACCAAATGCATTATTAATAAGCTTGCGCTTTATTACGCTAAATTCTTCATTGATAGCGCGACGCTTGGACGATAAGGACACGAAATGGCGCTGCTCTAAATCTTCAAGGTCCAACTCAATACTGCGAGAAATATCATTTTTAAACTTACTTGCAACATTTAACGAAGCAGGTTGTGTAACCTTGCTCTCCGCAGGCTTATCGATTTGTTCCATCGACTCAATGGTTGAAAATTTTGCTTCTTGCTTCACAGTTGTAGATTTCGCTGACAACTGTTTATCAAGTGCTTTTTCTATAATACTCACTTTAAAACCCTCGATATTGCTTCAGCGGTACCACCAAAAAGCAGTTCATTAACCATTATGGTGGCATACAACGTTAGTAACAGCCCTGTTAACAATACAAAATAGATGAAATGCAAACGAATACGGCGCAACAACTGCGGCTTATTAGTATGCGATACAAAGCCAAATACCGGAATTTCAGAAATCGTTCTAAGTTGAGACACGGATATCAGCGTAGGCGATATTTGACTACGAATGAATGCGATCATGACACCAAGTCCAAATGCACCTATCAATACAGCAGTATAGAGTAATAACCGCTTTGGCCCTGACGGTGTAATGGGAACACGCGGTGGATCAATCACTCTAAATTGGGCATCTTGTTCAGAAACGTCGGCTTTTCGTGCCAATTCGGCCGCTTCACGACGTGTCAAAAGCGCTTCATATTGTGAGCGGTTAATCTCATAATCCCGGTTTAAACCAGTGTATTCTGCCTCAATTTCTGGTATCTGGCTTAATCTGCTTTCAAACTCAACAACTTTTCGTGAATACGCGGCCACTTTTACTCTGACTGACGCCACTTGCGCTTCCAGTTCTGACACATTCATCTTGAGTTGTTGTACATACTCATTTGCCACACCGGCACTCTGGTCACTGGATGCAACCTGAGTCAACATTTCTTGGCGCTGCTGTTTTAAAAAACTAAGCAACCGCTGGGTTTCAACAACATCAGGATGGTTCTCGGTATACTTAATTAACAAACCATCAAGACTGGTATTAAGTGAAGCAATTCGTTCATCAAATGGTGTAACAAAGTCTGGTGATACCGTCGAACCACCGTCAGAGGAGCCAGGAGCAAGCTGAGCCTTAGCTAGAACTAAACGTGTTTCTAGTTGCTGCAATTCTAACGTAGCAGATTCCAGGTTTTGCTTCTCAGCACTTAAGCGAGAATAATAATTGCTTTCTGAACTGGGCATCATAAACATTTTGTTTTTCTTAAATTCAGATAGCTTCCGCTCAGCCTCAACCAATCTGGTCTCGTATTCAGCGATTTGTTCACTTAAAAACTTTTCAGCACCCTTAGAGTCAGCTCTGGAAGAACCCAGATGATTTTCTACAAAAGTATTTAATGTTGCTTGCACGACTTTAAGTGCCAACTGGGGGGATTTATTGTGATAACGAATCACATAGATGTTTTCACGACCGGAAGATTGTATTTTTATGTCTTCCATAAGCGTATCAATAAGCGATTCATATTGTTTATCGTTTACCGCTTGTAAATCCAGATCTGTTTCTCGCGCTATTTTCACCAAATTAGGGCGACTGAGCAGGGTTTTAGCGAGTAACTTAATTTCCTGATCCGGATTGTTACGAATCGCAATACCTTTAAGCAACGGCTCCAACATTGTTTGTGTTTCGACGTAGAGTTTTGATTCAGATTCATAAACAGGTGGAAGCTGATGTACAACATACCAACCTAACAAACATGCCAACCAGGCAGTAATAATTACATAACGTCTATGTAACCATACCCCCCGGCTGTAGGTTGTAATTTGCTCAATAGCCTCTGTGAGTTGTTTCATCTGTCACTCCATGACGGTACTACAAAAAATAATCGCGCTTAAAACCAAGCTTCAGGAATAATAACTACGTCACCTGGCAGTATATCTACGTTAGCGGCAATATTTCCATCGCGGATAAGATCATCTAACCGTAAATCATACGTGACTTGAGAGCCATCTGTTACACGAACTAACTTGGCACTATTACCTGCAGCAAATTCGGTTAACCCGCCAACAGCGATCATCAAATCCAGTAACGTCATATATTCGCGATAACTTATTGCCTGAGGGTTTGTTGCGGCGCCTATAACTCTAATTTGTTCACTGTAAGGCCCGACGAAGTTAGTCACTGACACCGTAACTACAGGGTCGCGAATATACTTGCTTAATATTCCTTCCATTTCCCGTGCTAGCTGAGTTGGCGTTTTACCACTAACTGGCACATCTTCTACTAATGAAGTTGATATCTTGCCATCAGGGCGAACAATAAAGCTGCCAGAAAGCTCAGGGTTGCGCCAAACGAAAATTGTAACACTGTCGTTTGGACCTATCAAATATTGGTAATTATCGACAGATGTTGTCAGAGAGTTGTGTACGGTAGCGTTTGGCAAGTACGTACTGCCGCAACCTACCATTAAAAAACAAAAAAATAGCGCTAAGCTACGCTTTGCCAATATTGCTAATGCCATAATAATGCTCATCCTTTTGCAAATGCATTACTAATATAGCGCATAAATCTGCGCTTTTGCTGCAGAAAATGCAAATTAATTTTTCGTTTCGTTCTGTAAACTTCAACCGAACTGAGCTAAACTAGCCTAGTTAGTACAGAGACTATGTCTCGATAGTCTTATCGCAATGGATGCACAAGGATGTTGTCAAATGAATGCAAGTCGGTATGGAAGGAAATCTGTCGCTGACAAACTCTTTTTGTTTGGTGAATTGACACTGCTTTGCCTGTCAAGTTGGATTGCTATATTAATTCACAATACCAGCCACGTTGTTGTCTCCGCTGAAGCGAGTTTAATTAACATTTCTGTTTTTGCCGCTACGGTAATGCTCTGTGCCTTGTCGGTTGGGTTATACGATCACAAGCTACGTGAAGGCCACAAGGGTGTAGTTAAGCGTGTTATTATTACTCAGGTGTTTAGTACGATAATACTTCAGTTTATCGTGTTTCAAGTATTCCCCAGCGTTTACATAAGCGCACTATACCTGCTGTGCGCCTCAGTTATCGCAGCAATTAGTGTGTCGTTGTTTAGAGCGTTCTGTCAGATGCATGACATTAATCGAATCAGTCGCCGCCGTATTTTAATCTTGGGTGCAGGTAAGCGCGCTTCCATAATAGAGCGTCGTATGCGCCGTAACGTTGACCGTCGCGATTTCGAAATCCTCGGCTACGTTCCAATAGAGGGTGACGAAGAAGCTTCGATACAGCAAAACCGGCAAATAAGTCTGGATTACAGTAATAACTTGTTTAAATTCGTTATGGAAAACAAAATTGATCAACTGGTTATTGCCTGTGACGAGCGACGTAACAAACTCCCGGTAGAAGACTTGTTCAAATGCAAGACGCGTGGCGTTGATATAATAGAGATACTTGATTTTATAGAAAATGAAACAGGACAAATTGCCGTAAATCTGATTTATCCTAGCTGGATAATTCATTCAAATGGCTTAACGTCTAACCGCAGATTCAGAACCAGTCTTGGTTATGTTTTAAATGTTGTACTCGCCGTTATGTTACTGCTTTTTACCTGGCCTATCATGCTGATTACGGCTTTACTGATTTATCTAGAAGATGGTAGAAAAACATCAGCGCCCGTATTTTATAAACAACTGCGTGTTGGAATAGATGGCAGCCCATTTTATATTTTGAAATTTCGTAGTATGAAAACCGATGCGGAAAAAGACGGCGCGCAATGGGCTTCGAAAAATGACACTCGGGTAACCAAAGTTGGTCATTATATTCGCCGTTATCGAATTGACGAATTGCCGCAGTTATTCAATGTATTAAAAGGTGAAATGGGATTTGTTGGCCCTCGTCCTGAGCGTCCTGAGTTTGTTGTGGAACTTGCTAAGAATATTCCCTACTACAATAATCGTCACAATGTAAAACCAGGATTAACCGGTTGGGCGCAACTTAAATATCCTTATGGTGCAACAGCTGAAGATGCACAAGAAAAGCTTAAGTTTGATTTATATTACATTAAGCATCGCAGTTTAATATTGGATCTCGTTATTCTTATCAGGACTGTCGAAGTCGTGTTATTTGGTAGAGGCAGATGAACGAAGACCGATGCAAATAGCTTGCAAGCTTAGCACCTTGCAACTTTAGATTCGGTAAAGGCAATTGCGGTTGCCAATGATGTGACTTTACTTTTACGATAGGCGTCTCACTTAGCATGACAAATGATAAAGCGCTAAAAAGTAGCGTGTTGCACTCGCTGAAGTGGGTTGCATTAGGTAGAGCGACAACCCAAATACTGCGTTGGATACTTACCTTTTGGGTCATTAGCATTTTAACGCCAGAAGACTATGGGATAGTAGCAATAGCAGACATTTTGTCGAGTTTATTGGTCACGATGGCCTCAACAATCGCGATAAGCCCTCTTGTACAAGCGCGAACGTTGGACAAAGCTGCTATTTCATCCTATTTTGGTATAACACTTTGTATATACTTTTTACTTTTTTGCTTTCAGTACTTACTTGCTGAACCAATTGCTACTTTATACAAAACTCCATATGTAGCAGAGGTACTCAAGGTCAGCGCTTGGTGTTTCTTGCTAATGGCTTTTGAAACAATACCTTCAGCGCTATTAAGACGTGCAATGGCGTTTAAAAAATTAGCATTAATAGACGCCATGTCAAATATTATAGCCGCTATTAGCACTTTGCTTTTTGCAATTTACGGATACGGTTTTTGGGCATTAGTGTATGGAGGAATTGTTGCTGCTGCAGTGAGGGTAACATTGCTACTATATCACCACCCAGCACCGTGTTTACCAAGCTTCAACGTTAAACATTCTCTACCACTCATTCGATTTGGCGGTTCAATTTCAGTTTTCACCTTGCTTTGGTACATTTTTATCCACTTAGATATTACAATTGGTGGTTTACTACTCAGCACTACAGAAATTGGCATATTTACAGTAGCGCTTAACATTGCAGTAATGCCTCAGAGAAAAATACTTCCTCTAATAAAAGAAATTTCGTTTCCCGCATTTTCACAATTACAAGATGAGCCTGCTAAGATTTCATATTTTATTGTTAAAGCCCAACGCTTAGGTTTACTATTTACCTTACCTATTTTCTGGGGTTTAGCTGCAGTAAGTGATTATATTTTACCTATTATTCTAGGCCAAAAATGGGAAGCAGCGATTCTTCCAACCATGTTAATCTTAGTTCTGATGCCTTTACGCTTTAGTGACGAATTATTTCAGCCAGCCGCTAAAGCGCTAGGTAAGGTATCTTATTTGATTACCAATACTCTCATAATGATAGCGATAATTGCTTTAGCACTGTTTATAACAGCAGATTTAGGCGCTACTGGCTTGGCAATGGCGTGGCTGCTTGGTTTTCCTCTCATCTATATTATTGTACTTATAAGATATAGTCGGCTGTTTAATTTCCAGTTAGGTACATTTCTATATAGCATCAGCAAGATAGTGTTAAGTGCGGCTTTGATGGTTATCAGTGTCATAGCGACCAAACAGTTGTTGGGTACACCGAGCATCCTAAACTTGTTACTGTTGATATCAGTGGGCGGAGTAAGCTACCTCCTGGCATTGTTTGTCGTGGAACGAAAAATATTGAAAGAACTTAAACAAGCAATTTCAACACGTTAATTACAACAGTAGTTTTATTAGGATAAATAACATTGGGATGCTTAGTACAGCAATTCCAACAATACGCCAGATAATGTAATTTAACCGCGGTAGAGCAACTGCATTAAATTTCGCAATTTGGTAGTACTGTGCAATTGCGATACCTGCAAAAATATAACCAACCACGGCATATGTACGACTTAGAAAAAATATGGTACTGGCAAAACCTAACATAGAATAAAATAAACAGTCACTTAACCGCTTTTGCGCGCGTACCCGTGTAAAATTGTGGTTAAATAATTCTTCTTCACGGTCAGTGCCAAACTTTTCTGGTTTAACCGGTAACATAAGAGTATTAATTTTGCGTTGAGGGTAAACCATATACAGTGTTAGCAGCAAAAAAATCATCCATAATACATATCCAAAGAACCCTAGCTCCGCCAGTGTTAGAACATATGAATTGTGGGCCGTAATGTAGTTGTACTCCAAATAGTTTCCCTGCCCGATGCCAAGTACCGGTCGCCATAAAAACAGCTGCACACCTTCATACCATGAATCCACCCGCCCAGCTGCCGACTCTTCGTCTACATCAATCGAGCGGAACTTCATAAAGACAAATATAAGCCCTGGTGAAAGCAAAGCCGAAGTTATTATCGTTTTTGCTTTACCCCAATTCAAATAGCTAAAGACTCCGGCCATCGCAACCAACGATACCAAAGCACCTCGAGAATTTGTTAGATAAACACCATACAAAATATAAGCAGCAACCGCAGAAAAAATGCACTTGGTAATGAAGTTACCCTGAAATAGAAAGTACAACGCAAAAGGCAATGTCATAACAAAAAACATACCCAAATCGTTTGGATCGTTAAACACACCGACATAGGTTATTCGATCAAGCCAGGATAATGCACTTCCACTCCAGCCAATACCAACTGGACTGTTTTTTTGAGAAATGCCATTATTCACCATAACTAAAGAGGCCAATATCGCTATTAACATCAATACCTTACTACGCTTTACTGTTGTCGCTAACCCGCTAAATATAACAATCGGCAAGACTGACGAAATAATAAAATCAGATGCACTTTGCACCCCCCCCATCGCCCAGCCATTACGAATTCCTGACAGTAAAATAATTACCGTCAACGCCATACAGCATATTGTTTGGGGTGCGAGATACTTGTTTTTTTGCAATGCAATGTAACTAAAAAAAGCAAGTAGAAGCGACAAACGGATTATAGGTAGATCTTTTAACTCTGCCATCCATTCCTGTGGACGAACTAATACCAGTACCATATAGGTACACAGAAATAAAAACGGGACCAGTGCGTCCAACTGTACTTGCTGAATAATTCGTCTATTAGTGTTTGTTCCCATCATTTACTGCAACATCCTTTGTTTCAATTGTTTTAGCAGCGCTAAAGTATAACGAATCACATTGCTATAGCCGTTAAGCTGATAACACTGAACCTGCTCAGTACCATAGTCGGCTTTGTAGCTGAATTTATCACCAAGCATAAAATCATATTTCGCTCCGATACTTTGTTCAATTACCCAGCAGTGCAACATAGCCGAAGGGGACCAGCGGGCAAAATTATCGTGCCAGCCAGCCTGATAAAAATGTACGTTATCTCTGTCTAGCAAAAAGTAATGTATTGCTGCTATTTCATTGTCTATCCGAAGTATTGCCAATCTTATGCAGTCTGGCTGCTTTCTGGCAAACCCCAAATGAAAGCGGGTAAATGCCGGCGCGATAAATGCGCCTGCTTTTCCTTTCGCCTGCCAGCGCTTTTGATGCAAATTGGTTAATGTAGGCCAAAATGTTTCAACTTGCTGTGCATCAATCCAATTAAATGTCGCACGGCCATTAGTCTGTAATTTTTCAAACAGTTTCCACTTTCGCCGAGTTTGAGATGACTGTAGTGTTAACGGTCCACCTACAACCTGATACCTTAACCCTGCAGGTTTAACCTGTGTAAAACGAAGCAAACGAGCTAGCTGCAAAATGTTGGCATCGGCGAGAATAGCTCGCCAACTTATGTGGTAAAAATGCTCAGCATTTAGCTGTGCTGCCAAACCATGCAGTACCATTAGCGGAAATTCAGGAGCCAGCAGTAAATCAATAAATTCTGAAGCAACTTCAGCTTCTTCTGACTCACCTTGTCCCAACGGGTACAATACACGCCCAGCTCTTGTGCCTGGCTGGCTGTATGTAGGCAGCAGCGCGACAAGTTGCCCCTGCTGCTGATAAGCCCACACCTCCAGTTTCCAGTCATCCTGCCAGTAAATTGATATCCAATTACAGATCCATCTTGGGTCACAAAATAAGCTGCTGTCACATTGCTGATTTAGCGCTGACCAAGCTGACACCACAGAGTAAAGCTGTTCTAAATTACTGATTTTATACCATTTATCCAGGGGGAGCATCTACTCCCCCATCGATTTCAAACAGCCGCAATGGTAAAATGTGATTGCGTTTAGCTAGCAAATATAAACCAATTATGCACCAGGCAAACTCTTCGTCAGCAAGATACTCTATCGGGCAGCTAAAAAACACCGTAGCTTCCCTACCCCATGTCGCCAGAGGGCCCTTTAACCAATTACTGTGCGGCACCGGAAAACCATACTTGGGTAGGTACATTAGTGATGGTGTAAAATAACGCTCACCAATTTTACGTAGTACTGGCTTAACAGATTCAATACCGAAATAGCTGGTATCGCTCAGACTAGCCGCATAGGCAATGACAGGCTGGCAAACAAAAGGGCTTATAAGTTGAATACTATTATCTGCAGCTAAAGACTCCAATTCATAGAAATGATTTATCACACTGCTGGAAAAGATAATTTGTTTTAACTGAAGCAGAGCACGCTCATAAGTATCTACTGTAACGTTGCTGACGTTAAGCCCCGCTTTTATCAGTTCCTTGTCTAAAACCAAGCGGTCATTTAAACTTGCCTTTAGCGGTTTCTGCAACACAATCTGATTTACTGCTATAGCCTCATTTAGCGCATCAAACTGCAATAAGTGCCTCAATTTATAAGGTAAAGGCAAAACTTTAAACAGCCAGGGCCAATAAGGTATATAACGAAACACCTTCTTAAGCCGTTGGTTTTTTTTAAACCGTAAAGCAAAATGCTTTACGGCTTTGGAACCAAATAATGTATCAGCGCCTTCACCGTACAAAATTTTATCGAAGCTACCTTTAAGCTGCCTTAGAAGAATTAACAGCGATACCGCACTATGACAACGCGGTGGCACACCAAGCAACTCAACAACGTCAGCATAATGACGGGCAACGTCAGCTTCCTCTACCGCTATAATTCTGTGCTCTACGCCCAGCTCAGCAGCAAACGTTTTTGCCGTTTCCAATTCAGGATTGTGATGTCCTTCATGTTGTGGAGTAATAGCAACTACATTGAGATTAAGATCACAGCATATTCCTAGCAAAATGGAAGAATCAACACCACCACTCAAAAGAACCGCGACGCGATCGCCAGGACGAACAGATGCTCTGATATTTGCCAATAATAATTGATGAACTCTGTCAGCATGAACTTGCAACGATTCATCAGTTACTCCAGCTCGCGCCTCTGGCAAAATACCATAACGGACTAAAGTATGAATTGAGGAGCCTGGCGATAACTGACACACCGCAGCGTGCGGCAACTTATTAATATCTGCAAATGGCGTTGTTGTTCCGCTTAACCAGCGATAATTTAACAGTTCCATAACAGCCGGCACAGAAAAATTAGTGGGGGTACCGTGACCGAAGTTCGCAATATTGGCAAGTCCTGTAAGGCTTGGACTTAACCAAATCCCCTCTTGCGTCGACCAGTAATACATACGCTGGCCACCAAGCCGGTCAGTAACTACGGAGATGCTATTATTAACCTTATTTAACACTAATAGATTATAGGCACCGTTTAGCTGGTCTAGTGCTGCCACTAACATCGGTGCGGGTTGTTGTAACAACGTTAACCAGTAAGCAGGGCTTATCAATACTTCTGGATTATGGATATAGCCAAAAATCAGCACTGCAGCTGTACTATCTTCGGCAAATTGAGAGGGAGCAAAGGCTGACACCCGATAAGTACCAATTGTGCATTTTACCGGCGCGTTAGGCAGATACTCGTTACCAAGAAATACTTTGCTATCATTAATCATTGTTTTAACCTGCTCAGCAAGGCCTTACCCATTTGTTTCACTTGCTGCAGCAACATGTACATCGCAGGTAAAGGATCCCACCAGACAAAGTAGATAAATACATGCTTCTGCCGAGCGTTACGGCAATAATCTCGTAATATTTCCATTACGCTCTCACCATCCTTACGCCTGGAAAAAAAATCTTCATACAAACTGACAAATATCACATTACTTTGCATCTTAGGGTTTACAGGCAAAGTTTCGCCCTGCAACAGCTGATAACTCGCAAAAGCATTATTGATACCACAATAGGTATCAAAGTAATTGCACATCCCAAGCCTTGGGTTAAGTTCAATATAGTAATACTCTCCGTCTCTTGGGTCTCTTTTAAACTCTAACATTGCTGGACCCACATAACCCAGCGCTTTCCCTATTGTCCGGCATAGCTGAACAACCTCTTCATTTTGCTGACTTCGTGCATAACTGGTAACACCAAAGTGCGATGGGGACAATCTTAACCGGTTAAAAGTAAACGCCTGCACCAATTCATTATTCTGATCAAAAAAACAGTTACATACCCATTGACAACTGTCATCACCCGGCACAATTTCCTGAGCAATTAAGTGCTGTAATTGCAACTTGTATTGGCTAAAAAACGTTTTCACTTGAGTCACAGATGTCAAGATCCGGTTTTTACTTCCCAATACCATATGCTTATGCGACCGTGGTTTAATAATTATGGGCAAAGTTAAACAGGCTAACAATGACGACGCATCCTGTAACACCTGTACCGTTTTAGGTAAGGCACAATAACTTGCGATAAACTGCGTTTCCCATGCTTTATCAATCAGCATCTCTGTAATTTGCGCAGGAGCTTCCAGATACAGCAACCTGGGTTTTAATTGTGAGGTGTGCTCAGATAAAAAACTCACAAACCAATCGGAAGTTGGAATGACAATAGTGCCAAAAGCTACATCACTCAATACCGCCAGCAGACTAGCTTCTGAGTTGGCGTCAAGCACTGTTTTTCTTTCAGGTAAACGGGAATAATTAATAACATCCAACGACGAGGTGCTGATAACCCAAGGTTTTATTCCTTTGAGGTATAAACTTCGTGTCACCCCTAGTCCGTTTGGGCCAGCACTGAGTACGACAACGGAAGGGGTCATATCAGTTGCTCATAAACGAAAAAGACTTGTTGACCATTTGCTTCAATTGCCAGACAGACGTATTCTCATCAATAGAAAAACGACAAAGGGAATAACGGTTATCAAATCCTAGTTTTGCATTTATCCCGGGGATAAATGTGAATGCCAATTTATAGCCGGCTTGCTGTGCTACATTCAGCGTGTTGCGAGTGAAAGTATCTGATCCACCTACAGGATACGCAACTGACAATATCTCTCTGTGCAACATGGTTTCCAGACGCTGCTTAGATTGTGTTAGCTCAACCAACTGTTGCTCGGGTGTAAGGTGCGCAAGTATGTTGTGAGATAAGGTATGAGAGCCGATATGCATGCCATTATCTGCCATCTCTTTTAGTTGTTGCCAGTTAACTAACAACTCTGTCGGCTCAGGCATGCCAATATGGTCTAAATGCAAGGCAACCTTAACTTGCTTCAGTTTCTCCTCCATCGGCAGGCTGTTGTCTTGCTTAACCGCTTTTAGCAAACGCCGAACCCGCATCCCAATTGCGCCGTCGACAATATTGATCGCTGAAGGCCAATGCGCTAGCTTAACACTAGCGTTACCAGAATGACGTACTATCCAACCCACTTCATCCCACCAAGGGATCTGAGGTTTATCAATATAATCTGTCGAGACAAAAAAAACGGCTGTTAATCCAGCTGATTTCAACATCGGGTATGCGAGTTGATAGTTATCTATGTAACCATCATCAAAGGTCAAGAGCGCCAGACGCTCAGACACACGCTGCTGACTGTTGTGCAATGAAATTAATTCATCAATGCTAATCACATCAAAATTCGTCTGATACATGCGAAGATGTTGTTCAAAACGTTCAGGCGTGCAACTGTAAACGTTGGGATCGAACTCGGAGTCGGCAGCAGAACCAATGCGATGATAGTTAAAACAATAGACCCCACCAGGGCGACGTTGCCATTTCAACGCCATGTGCCCCGATAAGACTTCAATCGCAGATCTGCTGCAGCCTTTAAAATTCATATTACATTCCCTTTGTACCCAATTCCTTTTTGAGTAGCGGCATATTCTTCGGCTTTGCGATTAGATAATCCCTAAAATTGTTAGGATTTCCACTCTCGCCAGCCTCTGCCGCTTTCGCAATGTTATACATCTCTCTCGCGCTTACATAATGCAGAACATAATTGTCGCCGTCATTGTACTTGGCTTGTAAATGCGCACACATATTGGCAAATGGCGCCCCCAACAGCGTGTCCATATCTTCTTCCTGAGTACCGTGAGTGTGTACTTTAACAAACACCCATTCTGGTCTGCCGGCAACATGAATATTAGAGTTAACCCATAGATCAACACGTTCAGGCGTTGGCGGCATACTTTTGCGCACGTCGGCGTTTTCTATTTGTGGAAAGATACCCTTTTTTCTGACCTTCCAGTTCAACCCTATCGGCCCGGTGATTAACATTAAATCACCCCATGGCTTGCCGTTGACCTCGACCAAACGCCCGGTGTTATGTGAGTTTGGCTGACCTGGTTTATCTTTGGCATAATAAATGGCATTAACCATCGCAGGTTGAGTATTGCTTGGCGCTGAAGGAAACGTGAAGTCGGCATAGCAACCGGTTTCTTTTAATACAATAAGTTCATCATTAACGCCGCACCAACGTCCGTCTGGCCGACAATTATTTAGTGACCAATTGCCATGTATAAAGCTATAACTTAATGCTCCGGTAGCCTCATCTCTGACAAAAGCACCATGGTCACGATGCAGTAACTCGGTAAAATTAGTCAGTGTCTTCCGTAAATTGTCACTGGTATCATTGTCATGATGCAGATGCACTTCAATTTCGCCAAAACCGCGGTAGCATAAGTCAGATATTTTGGCAAGATGCTCAAATCGATATTCTTCTTCAGGATAATAAAAGCAATGTTTAGGGTAGCAGCCATCTGCATCTTTAAACTGGCCTGCAACAGCCGGGTAGTCATTGAACCAACGGTCTACACGGGCCCTTTCCTGTTCAATAGAAATCTGACGCCCCCACTGCGGTTCGTAATGATCGACAAAACAAAATAGCACATGCTTAGGACCGTTAACGGGAACCTGCCGTTTTAAAATATGACGGATATAATTGCCCAGCCAGTTTTCCATATTTTTCTGGCGAACAATGGCCCAAAAAACCGCACCAAAAAGCATTACACCCAATACAAATAACATCAACATTACCTTTCTGTCCTCTGCCAACTACCCTGAATATTTGTGGTGAAATAACGTACAAAGCCAACTAAAAGTGCATAATTCATCGACGTAAAAAACACCATAAGGGACATTATCGTGGATAATCGTCGTCCTTTAATATGCTGGGCATAACCGTAAATTGCTAAACAATAAAAAACTATCTGTAAGACAAATAGTGCGATATAACGGCTATCCTGCAATAGAAACAGGTTACTCACTAATGTCAGTATCATTAAATGTGGTACAAACCAACGCAATAATTTGTGACTGATAAAGCTAAAGAACCGCCATCCATTAAACGGGTTCATTAGCCACCCCATTTGAAAGCATGCTTGATAATTACCTAAGCCAATGCGTATGCGACGGCCCATTTCAGCGCCAATCGTTGGCGCGCTATCTTCGATAGCGACAGCTTCCGGGTCATATTTAACCTTAAACCCTCGGCGCGCGATATTCATCGCAATGTGGAAGTCATCAATAATGGTATTGGTAGCTAATGGCTGGTACAGCTCAGTACGAATGGCATAATTCGCACCATTTGCCCCCAACAGTGCATCGAATCGAGCTTCGTGAAATTTCAACACTCTTTCGTATCGCCAGTAAACGCCGTCGCGGTTGTTACCACTTTGGGCATCGACAAGTTGTAACTCGCCACAAACTACCCCTACATTGTCATCGCTAAAATGCCGTGCTAAGTTTCGGATAGTATCTGGCTCAAAAACGGTGTTGGCATCGGTTAGCACGGTTATATTGCTGCTCACTTGGGCCATCAAATCGTTAAGTACACTTACCTTGCCACGATTTTGAGTAAACAAACATGCCGTTAATCGAGGATCGGTTATTGCCGCAAGAATCTTAGCCGTGTCGTCCTGACTTCCGTCAGAACCTACAATTAATCTTAATTTATCTGCAGGGTAGTTTTGGGCAAGAATGTTCTCAACCCTTGCAGCTATGCAGCTTTGCTCATTATATGCAGCAATAACAACCGTGATATCGGGTAGTAAATTATCATCATGAACCGCCACAACACGCCTTGGCTGTGCACTCCAGACAAAACGATTGTCACACCACAATTGCAGTACTGCACTACAGCACATTAACAGTAGTGGATACAAAGCATAGCTATAGAGTATCGCAATGATACTGACCCAAAAAACCCATTCCATGGTAATGCAATTTCCTTATGTTAATTCAACGCACATAGGGTTTAGCCGGAATACCCAACATAGTAACTGCCGCTGGAGCCGATTTAGTTACTACCGCATTAGCGCCTATTTTCACGTGTTCACCAATATTTACCGCACCAATGACTTTAGCGCCAGCGCCGATAAAAATATCGTTTTCAAGTACCGGAGAACGGCCTTTTTCATCACCTATTACTACGCCACTTTCAATTGTGATATTAGCGCCACCACGCACTTTAGAGTTAATCACGACGCCAATGGGGTGCATTAAAACGAAACCGGGCCCAAAATCTGCGCCTACGCCAATAACACAACCATTGAAAAATTTGTTGAGCTGGTAACACAGGTAGGCTAACGGCGATAATCTGGTGACAGCACACCAGCGCATCAGTCGATATAAAACGTTTGCTAAGGTGCCATCTGCCATTACCACTCTTAGCATGCTAACAGGTGCGCCATCGTTATGAAAAATTTGCTGTTTTCTTATCAAATCCGCCTTTAAATTTTTCATTTTGGCAGTAGACCCAGCAGTTGCTCAGCATTATGTTTCCACTGCCGATGTTGCTCGATATAAATACGGGCATTTTTACCAACCTGACGCTGCTGCGTTGTATCTTCGACAAGCTCTAATGTTCTGTCTATACAGGCTTGGCGATCATTCGCCGGAAACAACCATCCCGTCTCGTTATCAGCAACCACCTCTACCACTGGCGAAAAGTCTGGAATAACCATGCCCTTTGCCATAGCCATAAACTCAAACAGCTTCATCGGCGAACCATAATCATTTGAATCAGGTAAAATGCCATAATCCATTGCGCCAATGTAAGTGGCAATTTCACTATGCTCAACCCGACCTGTTAGCAAAATTTGTGATGAAACTCCGGCGCTTTCAATACGTTGTTTTATTGGTTCAAAACTCACGCCATCACCAACCAATAGCAAGACTAACTTTGGATAGGCTTTGATTTTATCAACCATTAAATCTACAAACCAATCTATACCATGCCAATGAACGAAGGCCCCTACGTACCCCAAAACCACTTTATCCGCTATGTCTAAACGCTGTCGTAATTGCAGCGATGCAGCATCATCAATGATAAATTGTGATAAATCAGCGGCATTAGGAGACACCACTGACGGCGCAATCTGGGGATGCCCTGTCATGGCAACTTGTTGAAAATGGCCAGAAATAAACACCAAACCGGTCGCATTTTTAAAAATCCAACCTTCAACTTTCCGTGCCAGCGTCCGAAAAAACAGCGACCTAACCCGATGTACCAGACATGAGTCGTTTATTTCCAAAATAATAGGCTTGCTGTTACGTCTGGCCCACCATACCGAAGTGAACATAAACAGGGAATAACGCTCATAGATAACATCAATCTGGTGAGTATGCACAGCCTTGCGCAAGCGTAATAATGCAGGAAAATTGTAAGCCAGTTCAAATAACTCGAACACCGCCTCTGGTACATAACGCGTTAAATCAAGCAGCCATCGTAATACCGGATTGCCCTTTTTAGCCCCGGGGTTAGTTGCTGTAGAAGTGTTATTTTGTGGCGTACTTTCTGGGTCTGCTCCAGGAAGCGATAACAAGTGCACCTTATGGCCTAGCTGACGCAAGCCATTAGTCACACCCATAATATGCACACCTTCTGCACCTTTTCCGCGTGTTCGGTGATGGAACAAAATGTTCATGCTATCACTCTGATGTTGTCTGTTGATCGAACATAAGTATTAGAAATGGATCAAAAAAACTTTGATAAGTTAAGTTTTTATCACTACCTGCCAACATATATCGTTTTCTCCTTCTTTAACTTATAGCTATTTGGGCATACTAATTTATTAATGATATGCCCCTACCAACTCAGGCATTGAAATTACTTTCATTTAATAAACACTGTAATCGGTGTTTGTTTTCTTGCCAGGTAAACTGCGAGGCATGCTGAACAATGTCAGACCGACACCAGTCTTTTTGCAGCGCAAGTATTAGTGTTTGTGTTAAAGCCGCTGCGTCGGCACTAGGGACTAATAAGCCACTGAGTTCAGGCTTTACAACTTCAGGTATGCCACCTACAGCTGAAGCAACAACGGGAGTACCAGCAGCCATCGCCTCCAGTAAAACGTTCGGGACACCTTCATGATAGCTTGGCAGCACCAAAAGCTCTGCATGCTGCATTAACTGAGGTAACACACTATGCGCAACACTCCCAAGCAGTTCAACTTTATCTCTAAATACCTGCCCACAAAGATACTGCTCCATGCTTTGGCGCATATCGCCCCGACCTGCCACCAGCAGTTTCAGTTTTGGATAACGCAGGCTAACTTCGCCAAACGCCTGCAACAGCTCCATCACACCTTTATCTTTTTTTAAGTTACCAACAAACAGCAAATAGTTCTCTGGTATCGGACGTTCACATTTCTGGCTGAATAAATTATGGTCAACGCCGTTATACACTACATGAATTTTGTCTCTTGCAATACCTAATTGCACCATTTGCTGCTTGAGCTCGGCTGAAACCGAAATAACACCCTTCGCCTGCTTTGCTGCTGCTACAATTTGCCTAGCCCGTGCCTCTTCTTCACCATGCAGATGAATATCAGAGCCATGAACTTTAAAAAAGAACCTGCATCGATACAGTTTGGCTAACCAGCTACTTGCTACCGCATCAGGAAATGCCCAGCTAGCGAGAATAATCTCTGGCTTATGGCGGCGTATCCAAAGGCCCGAGTGCAGCAACAATGATAAATACATAAAATAAGAATAAAAGCGACGGCCAAATTTAGGTGTAAAAAAATAAGGTACATAGCGCAAAGTAGCACTTTGCTTAATTTGCCGGATGTTTTTAAACCATACAATAAAACTCACTGGTACCAACACCGACATCTCGAAGGCATCTTCAAGTTGAGCAAACTGCTGACGGTTAAATGTGGCTCTTTCAGGCTCCCAAGGTAACGGATACAAATTAGATATAACCACTAATCGAGTGCGCGACTTCAATTTAAACCTCGCATATAGTTACCCGGTACTTACCACTCGCCGTTAGCGGGATATCATCAACAAACTTAAAGGTTAACGTAAGCTCATGCGCTGCATAACGGTTTATTTCATTGCAAATGGCCAACTTATCGCCATCGGCTAAACCGTTTTTTGTCACAATACAGATAATAAGCTCGTCAATATCTGATTGTCTCACTTGAAACTTATCAATACTGGCAAATTCTTTAAACAGATGTGGAAACAGCTCGCCAGGGATAAGTTTGCCTGAGCGCGTTTTTATAACGTCCAACTTACGTCCGTCTATGCTAGACATCAGAGGCAACGGATTACCACAGCCACAAGCAGCATTATGCAAGGTAGCCCGATCACCATTTTGATAACGTATAAGTGGCATGCCATAGTTAAATAAATCTGTCAGCAGTACGTCGCCACTTTCACCATTGTTAACCTGGCCATCTTGATTGACAGTTTCTACCAGTAAATGATCAGAGTTTATATGCAGCTTTTTATGTGTTTTGCATTCAGCAGCAATAAGCATGACTTCACGACAGCCGTAGGTATTATAAACCGGACAGGAAAAAGCTTTTTCAATCGTGTCGCGCTGGTATTCATATAGCGGCTCAGCACCGGTTAAAATACTGTTCGGTCGGTGAACTACAATATTTTGCTGCAAAATATGTTTTGATAACTCATATAATGGATTGACATAGGCCACCATTGCATCGGGTCGATACGCATTAATTTGCGCTATATACTGATGCATATTGTCGGGTGCCATAGAAAATGAATTCAGCATTTTGCGGTTATAAAGACCATGATAAAGACGCTCTTTTATTTGCCTGGCGAAGGACACCTGACCAATACCGGCGCCCCACAAGTACAACGTGCGAACCCCTAAACCTGCACCAAGCCAGTCATAACCCCGCCACATAATTGCTTCACGCCGGGTATTGCTGTTAGCGTCCAATTCAAACCTTAATGGTGTCCCCGTAGAGCCACCAGTAGATTTAACAATATTGTTATCGAAGTTTTTTGCTTTTAGCTGGTCATAATGCTGCTGAATATCCGCTTTAGTCAGTATCGGCAATTGCTGAAACTGCGCCATACTATCTACAGTACGTATATCGTCAACACCGGCTTTTTGCCAGCGCTGATGGTAGTAAGGGCTATTGTCAAAACAATGTTTTAAAAGGCGTGTTAACGACTGCCATTGCAGTGCGCTAAGTTCATCCGGCGACAGAGCGATATGCTTGGAATACTCATTTACATAGCGAATTAAAGGTTTACCTTTAATCACTGCCAGCAATGGCAAGACAACACCTTGTAATAGGTGTGGGTACAATTTCATATATTACGCATCCATTCGCAATTTCAACTAACAAAACATTTATAACAGTGAATCACTGAGCCAACAAAATTGAGTATAAACGAAAGATAAGGAGACAACCAACAGTTGATTATTAATGACTTACAGTTCAAACTCAGCGAAGGATGCCTGAGTAAGCTTAATACTCTCTGGCCGTTAGTATTCACGGAGCGTCATGGATGACAATTAAACATGCCAACACCCTGTTTTTGCTGCAAATCATTCTTTTAGCTTGTAGTTTACTACTCTATCCTCAAATCGTGGTTGATTGGCGCACTTACAGTTTTGATGATGGAACTTACTCTCACGCCTACCTGATGCCGTTTATTATCATCACCTTACTATGGCAACAACGCAATAACGTCCAACTTCGATTCAACCTCCTCTTTCTTGCTACTACCTTAGGTTTAGCACTTGTGTTAGCGGTTAGCATAACCTCGCAATTGATAAGCCTGACCAGACTGTTATTTCCGATGTATGTCATTTTACTTTTCTGTAGTTTGGTTAAACCAAGTAAAGGCTTAATAGTGCCACTGGCCTTATTGTGGTTTATTTCACCGGTATGGGGCAGCCTTATCGGACCACTGCAGTACATCGCTGTTGTAATAACCACTTTTTTCATGCAGCTAACGCATATTCCCGTTTATGTCGAAGGTAATTTTGTTCAAATTCCACAGGGCGTGTTTGAAATAGCTGAGGGTTGTAGCGGGCTGCGCTATTTCATTGTTTCACTGGCACTAAGTACGCTGCTATGCCACCTTCAGTTGCGTAAAGTTAAAAACATGCTGCTGGTGACCTTATGTGCGATATTTGGTGCAATTTTGGTCAATGGCATACGGATAGTGATGATTATCCTTATTGGGTACTATAGCGATATGCAAAGCAGCATTGTTAAAGATCATAATATGTTTGGTTGGTTCTTATATATTCCATTTATCATGGCGCTTTTTTATCTGGTCGGTAAACTGGAACCCCAGCCAACAGATGATAACAATGCCTACAAGCCACAGCAATTAAGTGCTCGCAGCAGTATTGTGGTCATTTTCATGGTAGTCGCCTGCTCTGGATTAAGTCTTAGAGCGCTAACAAATCAACATCCTCTGTTTAGTTACACGCCTATTACTATTACACCAGAAGCTTCATCCATGCAGCCATCTGCGTATATTGCAGCTTATAGCAATAAAACCCTGCAACACCTTACGGTTAATGACCATGAAATAATTAATATTCGCTTTGAATTTAATGGCCAGCATGAGGCCAATCGTCCAGATTATTACCTCAACGAAGTTATTCCGAAAGGCTGGAATAAGGTCAACAGCGACCTTACCGCTACTAGCCGCCTTGTGAGATTGACCAATTTGGCCGGAGAACACGCCATCTTGCAATATTGGTATGAGGCCAATGGGAATAGCACCGGTTCTCTGGCTGTTTATAAACGGTATAGAATTCACCAGGCGTTCAAGCTAAATGCGTACTCCGCCATGCAGTGGCAGTTTGTGCTGTGTCAGACTACGCTGTGCACTGATGAAGCCACTATATTAACTATGTTGGCGACAAAAAATCATTCTGGGCAGTAATTTATGTAGCACGCCACAGCAACGTGGCATTAACTGTAGATTCGGACAATTAAAATAACACAAGGAGCGGACATGAAAAGGTTCACCATTCTTAGCACAGCGGTTATTGTCGGTTTATCACTAGCCGGTTGCGGCCAAAAAAGCAGTGAGGAGCATTTTCAGGCTGCACAGGTATTTTTAGCTGACGATCAGTTAAACAGTGCAGTCATCGAGCTTAAATCAGCACTGCAAAAAGACCCTGAACGCGCTGAATACCGGCTGGCATTAGCCGATGTATACAGTAAAGCGGGTTTATTGGATGATGCAGTAAAAGAATATCAACGCGCGTTTGAATACAGCACTGACCATCAATCTTTCATTCAGCGATATACCAGTACCTTATATCTGAATGGAAACCACAGCGACATTTTACAAATAGTCGATAATATCGATAACTATCCACAGCCTTTGCGCGATTATCTGCTGTTTTATAAAGCGCTGGCCGAAGCAGAGCTTGGTAGCAACGAAAACGCTACAACGCTATTCACTGAATTATCAACGTCAGATCAGGCCGACATTTCTAACTTTGCTTCAGCATTTTTAACGCTAGCAAAAAATGAATTTAATGAAGCTAAGCAGCTACTTACAAACATTGAATCCACATCTAGCTTGTATTATCAGGCAATATATTTACGAAGTAAGATAGCCCTAACCGAAAACGACATGGTCAGCGCAGTTACATTACTTCGTGAATATACCAAGGTACACCCATACCAATTATTGCCGCAGTTGTTACTGGCGCAATCTCTGGTCAAAACCGCGCAACTGGATCAGGCTGATGAGCTACTAAAACCACTGTTAAAAAAAGTACCTCAGCAACCTTTGGCAAATTATTTTGCAGCGGTATTAGCTTATGAAAACAAACAATTTGAACAAGCCCGTATTTATATTGATACCGCCATCGCTAACGGTTTTAGTTCACCTCAGGCCAGAATTTTAGCAGCGCTAGTAGCCGTTAACCTGAAATTAGATAATATCGCCCTAAACCATTTGGATGTCGCTAAAGACGCTTTGCATATCTATCCGCCTGCGCAGCGCCTTTACGCTGTGTTAATGCTCAAGACCGGTAATACCGATGTTGCACGTCAATTCTTATCAGAAAAAGAGCTGCAAAATACTGACATTCAACTATTGTCTGCCACCGCATTTGAACTGACAAAACAAGGTAGTGTCGAAGCAGCGCAAAACTTACTCGAGCAATACAAAACTAATAAACCTTTATCAGCCAACGAACTAGCAACGTTAGGCGCCGTTCAGCTACAAATGACAGGCCAGCGCAGCACGGCAATTCGCTCATTAGAACAAGCGCTACAGTTAGACCCTGCCACCGATCAAGCAAGGATCATGTTGTTAAGTGCCTACATCAGTCAGCAACAATATAGTAAAGCCATGGCATTGGCTGACGAATGGATTGCGAATGAACAACGTAAAACGGCTGGTCATAATATGAAAGCTTATGTCGCACTGGTAAGTGAACAACTCGACGTTGCGGCCGAAAATATTGGAATTGTGTTACAAACTGAACCGAAAAACAGCCTGGGAAGATTGCTAAACGCTTCTTTACTAGCTGCACAAGGTAATCTGATTGAGTCAGAAAAACTATTCCAAGCATTATTGGATGATGAACCGGAAAACGTGCAGGCACTAGAACAATATTTAGCATTGAGTCGCGGCAAAGGTGACACAACGGACGTTTTACAACGAGCCCGTAAAGCACATCAGGCCAATCCCGACGATGCCAACCTTACATTGTTGCTCGCTAGCATAGAACATAGCAGCGGCGATTATAAAACGACCTTAGGTTTGCTGAATAACATTGATGGCGACTCCCGAGACAGATCCCCCAAGCATTGGGCGTATCTGATTGATACTCAACTGCGGGAAAAAAGCTTCGCACAAGCCCTGCAATCAGCAGAAGAATGGTACAACATACAACCAAATTCACATATAGCAGCGCAAGCCTATATGCAAACACTGTATGTCAACAAAGATATTCCTGCTGCAATTAAAATCGTAGATAAGTTACTAGCCGCACAGCCTGAGCATATCCGGTTTATCAACATTAAATTACAAATGCTTGATGAAGCATCAATGAACCAGCCATTGCTCGATTATGCCAAAAGCTTACCTGTAGCTGTTCAACAAAGGCCTGAAGTACTCTTGGTGAGAGGCAAGGCTTTGGCACGCTTAAAACAGTATGGTGAAGCCGAACAATTATTAACACAAAGCTATGCGAAACAGCCGCAGGTAAATACAGTCATTTTTCTGGGAGAACTCTACAGCAGGGTTAATAAAACGGCTGAAGGCATCGCCTTGCTAGAGCGACATATCGCAACGCACGGTAATAATACTGCAGCACAAACAATGCTGGCTCAGCTTTCGCTAAGCACCGATGCAGAGCGCGCAGTCAAAGCCTATCAGACAATATTAAATGACCAACCTGACAACGTTCTGGCACTAAATAATCTAGCATGGTTGATGTTAGAGAAAGATAATGTCACAGATGCTTTGGTTCATGCCGAAAAAGCTTACCAATTACGCCCAGATAATGCCGATGTATTGGATACCTATGGCAAAGTACTTCTCAATAATAACAACATTGAGAAAGCAAAAACCATATTGGAAGCAGCACTAAAAGCCAGGCCTGAAGATGCTCAAGTACAATTGCATTATGCAGAGGCTTTAGTTCGTTCAGGCAATAATGAAAAAGCCAAAGCTATATTACAACAAGTAGAACAAAACCAAGAGTTCACCGATAAGGTAGCCGCGTTTAAAGCAATGTATAAACTGTAATTAACACAATAAAAAACTGGCATGTTTCGCATGCCAGTTTTTTTATTTTTTACGTTGTTCTATTTGATAAATTTACGACGATTTAACAGCAACAAACCTAAACCTAAAATACCAAGTGTAGCAGGCTCAGGCACTTGAACTTCACGTGCTGTAACCATAGCCTGTACAAATAAGGTATTTTGTCCGCCCTCTCGAGTGTACAAGGTATTGTCATCAACAATAAATCCTTCTCCCCCCTGTAAACGGAAAGTAAAGGTGTACACTATTCCATCAATTTCTACAACAATTGGCAGCGGTATGCCAGAAATAGAAAAGAAATCATCGCAGGCAGAACCGAGTGGATTCGGCGCGGGACAACCACCTTGGTTTGGTGTCTCCGTAAAGCCGATATTAAATGCCCCCACTGCTGGACCAAATGCAAATGGTGAAGTGATACTAAATTCAGAACCTAAATTCAAATTGCGTAGCGTAGTCGCTGGGCTTGGCAAAGAGAAGTTTCTATGAGTAATAACCCCGGTATCAAACCAACCACCATTCGTTACTAAGGTGCCAGAATTAGATTGTATATCTAACCCGCTAGGACCTTGACCGCCATTACTAAACCAATTTACTGTGGTATGGCCGTCGGTAATTTCCTGTAATCCAGAAAAAGTTAAACCACAACCATTAGCACCAGGTAAAGCTCCCGCAGCACAATTAAGATTAGCATTTGCACCAGAATCATAGGTTACTGCTGTGCCATCTGCCAACCATCCGCTGGCTGTATCAAAATCAAACGCCCCGATTAGGGCCGCTTGCGCGCTGCCGCTGAGTAATGCTAAACCTCCAACGGTTGCGAGCAAAGTTTTTTTACTTTTCATAACGCCTCCATTTGTTATTGGGTCTATGCCAGTCATCGACTGCGCTCTGCTGACTGGTACAATTACAGTACTTGCATATAGCGCGCCAATAGTAAATTATTGATGTTTTTTAGCCATTTAGTAAACTCAATGTGACATGACTAAGGGTGGGATGTAAAAAAAGCAGACGGCTATTTGGTGATTCTTGGCAGTATATCGTCGAGTAAAAGCCGACATTGATGCTTAACTTGTTTGAACAATTGCTTCCATTCATAAGCCCGACACAGCTTGCTAACAGCATTGGCTATAGGTTCAGACCGGTGTAACTGGGCATAATGCTTAATGTCATGCCACATATGATACTTACCAGGCGTCCAAATTTTAACCGAACGCAACTTGGCAACATTATCCAGCGGCGGTAACGACGCTGAATGTTTGCCTATTACCGCCAAAGTCGCCATGGTCCGCAAACACTTCTCGCACTCACCACAATTAAATTGGTCTGACGCATTACATACTCGCAAAAATGCCAGCGCTTGATCTGATTGGGCAATAGAAATAGTTTTTTCAACCCGACTTATCATGCCATGGTGCACTACCTTAGTTGCGCCATTAGATAACAATGGGTCTGTTAGCGGGTGGGAGCGAAATGGTTCAAGTTCCTTAGCATCATGACTGGCAGGTACATAAAGGGTTTCTAATCCCAATGCCAGGCTATAAGTTATTAGCAAAACTATCTGACAACGCCGCGCAGATAGATTATTAAAAGCCGTTCTAAAATTGGATTCTATTACAATTAAGTTTTTACCGTAGTGCTGGGCAAACTTATTTGCCCCCTCAAGCGCCTTTTGACAACGTGCCAATTCATGCAGTTGGATATCCAAACCCAGACAGAAAATAAGATGGTCAATTTCAGGTTCAAGCTGAAAAAATGAATAGCTGGCGTCTACACCACCGGAGAAAAATACCGCGGCATCAGAACTCGTTAGCGGTATCTGACGAAACTGGTTATCAGCAATAACAATATCTATAAGCTGTACATCATCAAACCAAGAGACAAAAATGCGTTGAAACTCGTTCAGGTTTTGCCTTAACGTCGAACTAATTGAAAAAGTATCGTCTACTTCCAGCGTTTCACCAAGCAACATAGCGGGTAACATGCAACTGGCCAGTGCTGCATCCGCAGCGCCAGGAAGCGCATCACTGCCCGTGTATGACAGCTGCAAATGTCTATCATCAGCATACCAACTCATCACAAGTTTGTTTTCGCTGATGTTAACCTGTAAATCAGACAACCGCATTGATGCTCCCCAAAGTACCCACGCTACCTCATACTGAGATAACTTGGTACCTTAACATATAAAAAAGCCAGCAAAATGCTGGCTTTTTTAAAGTATCGATTAGGATCTGGTTCTTCGCAGGCTTAACATCATTAAACCTAAACCAAGTACAGCAATAGTTGCCGGTTCTGGTACTGTTACCAAACGTGCTTGCACAAGTAAATCATTGTCCGAACCTTCTGCAGTACGAAGCAAGTTGTCTTCAATTAAGAAACCTGACCCTGGAGCACCCCATAACCGAAACTCAATGACATACTTTTTACCATCATACGTAAATTCGATTGGTAGTGGTACACCAGAAATATTGAAATAATCATCACAAGGGGTATCGGTAAATTGGATACTCGGATCACAAATACCATATTGATTGTTAAATGTTTCTGTGAAAGAGATACCGAACGCTGCACCTCTTTGCGCAATAAACGGGCTAACAATATCAAACACCGTATACAAATTTATCTCTGACAGGGTTTTGCTACCGCTTCTTACTTTACGATTACGGTGAGTAATCATACCGGTATCAACCCAACCAGCGTCGGCATCTAATACACCGTCATAGGAGTCAACATCCAACCCACTAAACTGTCCAGCTGTTACCGGGTTACCCCAGTCTACCGAGGTATATCCCATGGCAATACCATCAGCAGGATTGTAAAACGATAAACCACAGCCATTAAGAGCATCTGTTGCACCCGCTACACAGTCATACTCTGTTTCAACGCCATTGCGTGAACGTGTTTGCGCTGCGTAACCACCATAATTTAAACCGTCTGCTAACCAACCACTTGAAGTCTCGAATGACAGACTAAATGTTGATGCCGATGCGCTGTTTACCAGTAAAACTGCACTTCCAAGTGCCGCTACCAAAAAACCTAATTTTGATTTCATGACGTCTCCATGTTTATACAACCCACTTCGTTAACGCGTGCGGCATTACTGCTACATCACTTCACGATAATTAAGCACTATTTATGCCAACATTTATAATTGATA
This sequence comes from Rheinheimera baltica, assembly GCF_030731985.1. NCBI lineage: Bacteria > Pseudomonadati > Pseudomonadota > Gammaproteobacteria > Chromatiales > Chromatiaceae > Rheinheimera > Rheinheimera baltica. Next base: position 456,747 of record NZ_JAPJDY010000001.1, on the reverse strand, counting down.
TTTATCAATAACTTAAACGAAAGACCTTTTTTAGGTAATTAGGAGGTGTAAAGTTTTACGACAGTTATTTGCTAGCAATATAACGGCCAGGAGATAGCACGTTATCAGCATCAAACACCTGCTTTAAGTGCTGTAGCAGTTGTTCATATTCTTGTGCACTGTGCTTTGCCATAAACGACATCATGCTAATATCAATTCGATAAGGGTAATAGCCCGCTTGCAGCAAGGTTTGATAAAGTTGTTTTCTGCACGTCTCTGCCCGCGAGTCCCATGCGATACCATCGTCAGAGTTACGATTAAAACTAATACTGATAACCGCGTCGAGACAACGTTCACTTAGCAACGTAAAGGTTATTCCAGCATCGAAACCAAAAGGCATTAATACCTGTTGTACAATTTGTTCAATACATCGCGCATGCTCGCCATCTGCGGGTGCCACAACAGCACACCACATTAAACCAACACCATCAGTATCAAGCGCGTACCCCGATTTAGGTAGCGTTGGCATGCGCCAGTATGCACTGGACAAAAAAGTGTCACTGGGCTGACCTTTCATCATTAAATGAACGGGTTTTAAGACCGCAAGCACCCGAGCCATATCCCGACGTAGCAAAACTGACAATAGCCATTGATATTTTTCGATAGCATTTAACAGGCCATCACTAACAAAATTAAGCTGTATATTGTTAAATTTACGAAACTGAGCTTTCAGCGCTGCTTTTGCAAGTTTAACCTGTGCACGTTTACCGTATAAGGCTCCAGAAACGTGCCACTGACCGAGCTGCCAGTGTTTTCTCAGGCCGCTCAATCGGGCCTTTGATAAAGGATATTCCTTTATATCCGTCGCGTCGGCAGGATACTGTTGCAAGCCGGGTAGTACCCGGCAAGTATTAGCGATATGGGGCAAACTGGTTAGATAACCTTCACGCTTTAAAGACGTGAGGGCTTCAACCAACTTTTCAAGCTCGTCATTCGGCGATGTGACATAAAACGCCAAGAAACACTCAGGTTTAGGCATTAGCCACAGGGTAATACTCAGTACAACCCCCAAATTTGACTGAAAAAACAGTCCATCTAAAGCAGGACCAAGGCCGGCTTGGTATACTCCGGCGGCTTTGGCATCATTAAATCGGTGCAGGCCAGTACGGATTATCTGGCCATTTGCCAGCATCACTTCAATACCGCATACATGCTTTACATGCTCGCCATAAACCGTATGGCCAAAACCACGTTCTAGCGTATTACCTACGACACTGCAGCTGGCGCTGGAGCCGGTGCAATCCATCCAATGAAGATCCCCTTGCCGCTTTAAAAACTCAGCAAGTTCCGCTTGAGTAACCCCAGCCTCTACGCTCACCACGCCGTGCTTTTTGTCATAACTCGCAATGGTTTTAAGACGATTCAAATTGATGATTACGCTGTTAGATTCCACAGGGACCTGAGATCCGTATCCCCAATTTTTACCAGAGCTAACAGTATATACGGGCTGCTTAAATTCCCGGGCAATCTGTAAACAGGCTTTGAGCTGGCTACGCTCCGGATACAACACTGCTAGTACACTGGCATTGGTAGCAAAGGTCGCTGTTGCGGCGGCTAATAAATCAGATTCATTAAGTGTAATTTGCTCTGTAGACAATAGCTGTTGCCAGGCTTTTAATGCCCCGTTGAAATTGGTATTCACTATCTAATCCCTTAAAAGCAAAACCTTACAGATCAAGTTAACTGAAACGCAAACCCCAACCAAACCCGGGGAATTTTCGTTTTAGTGGTCGTGGCTTATCATTTGGATAAAGTTCACGCTCTATAGACTCAAGTAACTTAACATACCCTACTGACAAATTTTTTCTGAACATTTCAGGATTGATATAGTACGCAGCCCTCTTGCCGTGATATTCGATTGGATCTCCCAGCTGTTTAAACACAATGCCGACAAAGGTTAGACTGCGCGCTAATCTGGGCTCCATCATCACAAAAACATGACGCTTATTGTTGTGTAACGCCATCAGCGCAGCAGACAAGTACAAACATATTGCAATGTAAGGAAAGCAGCGCAATTCATGCTCAGAAAAAAACACTTCGTTAATAACACCTGTCGCGGCACCTTTAAACTGATCAAATTTTCTGCGTCTAAAGGTTTCAGGAACAGCCAAACGCGAAATTTCACAAATTTCATGACGCGGGAATGCAGCAGGAAAAATAGCAGGATCTGTTATCGCATGCATACAATTGGCTTCAATCGGCAATTTTTCGTCACCATGCCCTGAAGTAATTATTCTAACCGTACCGGCGACTTTTCCGGTTGTCACATGCCGAATAAGACTATGAAAAGAGTGACTATCGAACTCATCCTGTTCAAGCTGATTTTTACGTTCATCTTCAAAGTGAAGTTCTTCACAATATACCTGATGACGGACGTTAAACACCTCAGCCCTTAAATCCTCACTGGCGGCAAGCTCTACCCGTAAGAATTGTGAGAAATGCTTTGAAATGGCATTAGCATCATTACTTGCAAGCCTGGAAATGGCTTTATTCACAAGGTGCTTAACCACAGGAATCTTTTGTATGATTTTAAGATGTTTCATCTTTCACCTGCGATACTGCGACAGCAGAGGTTAATAAATAGGGTTGATGAACAAGGTGAATTAACGTTAGCACAAGTTTGTCCTTTCTGCGGTGTCCATTGCGAATTTACACATGACAACAAACGGCAAAATCAGTGTGCTTGCTGCCCCGACGAAATAACGTGCTCAAGCCAAGGTAACTCACTAGTCGTAGAGTACTCCCAGCCAAATTTTCTTGGTGGCTTAACTTTCCAATATGGCTGGTTGTCTTTTAGCCTAGCTTGTTTATTTTTACAGGGTGCTAATAATGCGTGAAATGTCGCAGCTGCTTCTGTCGTCACGGTATCACTAAGATATAACGCTTTACCCAGTAAAGCCGCAACATCACAACTATGCTGCATGTCGTTCCAGGGATTAAGCTCTTCCAACTGGGGATTGTCAAACACTACCAAGTATTTGGGAAAAACCTGTCCTGCAAACTTGTCGGTGCCGGTATAGGTACCAAACTGCAAAATAAACTGGCCAAAATGCTGCAACAATGTTCGCGCTTTGTCAGATTTGGTTATTTGTTGATATCGCCATATCGGATCGGCCAATAGCGCCAGCATCCAAGTAGAGCATACTGCATCGTCCTCAGCGCCGCCTTCATGCGATTTAAAGCTATGTTGGGGACAGTAACGCTGCGGCCAATTATTTTCCGGCGTTTCAACCATCGCAGTTGTCGTGCTGAGTATATCTTCAATACGCACACGAGCAGACTCATCATTCGTTAATTCAAAATACGTTACCGCAGCATCCAGGGCCGCAGCCTGGTTGCGCTCCGTCCAGAAACCCGTGCTAAATACCCCACTGCCTATATATTGAGGTTCCCAATTCAGCGATGCCCGATAAATACGGGCAATAGCTTTTCTCGCCTCATTATCCTGGGTTAGCTGAAAATAATAGTGCAGCCCCTTTGGCATCAGATATTTAATATCTTTTTTTGCTACCAATGAGAAAAAACCATCTTCACCAATATGGCTTATATAATGTTTACTGGCGGCTATCGCTTCATTTTTCCATTTAACGTCACCGGTAAACATGTACAACTGCATTAGCACTCGAGGCCTGTCATACAAATATTGGCTGGCTTTGTCTGGTGTCACCTTGTCAGCTGCCATTAAGTCTGGATTAGTAATATAATTGGCATAACGCAACATCGGCTGTACATACCAGTCAACGTTGACTTGCCCTTTCACATGTACTGGCTGCCAAAGTTGCGGCTGGGCTTGGGTGCCTGGTAGCGAAAACATCAGCAACATCAAACAAAGTAACGAAATCCCATGCATCTTAAATCCTCCATTTTACTAACACAGGCCGGTGGTCCGCACCGGGTAGAGCTAACACCTGAGCACTTAATGGCATAGCCAGACCACGATAGAGCTGATGATCAATCCGTATACCGTGCCAGCGAGTGTACTTAGTATAGCTAAACATCTGTGATGGTTTTTCTGACAATGCATTGCCAAAATCAGATAGGTACTGCTGATAAATGGGTGATAGTGTTGGCATATTAAAATCACCTGCGATAATAAGTGGCGTTGTACTGGCTTTTGCCCACTCACTTACAATCGTTGCTTGTAGCGCTCTGTCACTTTGTTTTTGCAGCATCGTCTTACTATCGGGGTTAAGTGTTATTAACGATTCTAATGCAGGCCTCGGCGTCTCAAAATGCACGTTTGCCAGCATCAGATCCCTTTCTGCCAAGCGAACGCGGTAAAACGCAACAAAGTTACCGTACCCTTGAAATAGTGCACGGGAAATAGTTTGTTCAAGGGTAAATGGTAAACGACTGGTGATACATAGGCCTGCCTCACAGTGACTTTGCCAACCAAGGTCGTCAATTGCGACCAGCATGGCAGGCTTAGCTTCCTGAAACAACGCCACAGATACATTGTGCTGAATTAATAAACTCGCCAGTTGTTTTGTATCTGTGATATTGCCTAAGTTAGCTGAAAGCAGAACAAAGTTTGCATCCTGCGTGTCTCGAGACACATACAGGCTAACATCAAGCATTTTCACACTTACAAAAAATATTGGAGCTAGCATTAGGGATTGCCAGCGTGTTAAAGACGCCCAGCCTAACAACCAAGGCAAAATTAAAACTAAATACAACCATGAAGGAGAATACAGAACTAATAAACTTAACCACTGCAACCATTGCCACTGAGGCCAATATGAAACCGTTGCCAACAGTAAAGCAAACAACAATGTCAGAATACGTAACCAGAACATACTCTGCCAAAGCCTATTTGACACTATAAAGTTCCTTGTAATGCCCAGCCGTTTTAGCAAGAGAATACTGCTGATTTACCCACTCTCGAGCCTGAGTGCCCAGTTTTTGTCTCTGTTCGTTTCTCTGCAGCAAACCTGAAATAAGAGAACTTAAAGCTTCTATGTCATTGAACTCATAGAGAAAGCCCGTTTCACCTGTTTTAACAAGCATTGGATTACCACCAACTCTAGTCGCAATAACGGGTTTGCCGTAAGCCATAGCCTCAAGAATAACCATTGACAGGCCCTCGGTACTAGAGGTCACAACAAGCACATCAATATTAGGATAGATATTTTCTCTATTCGTCTCCATGCCATGAAAAACAGCTTTAATTCCGCTATGTTGCTGATGAAACGCTTCTAACTGCGATCGTAATTCACCATCACCAAAAAAATGCAACTCTATCTTGTGCTGACTTTCAATATCCATCTGTGATACCGCCTGAAGCAGGCTTAACTGACTTTTCAGCTTCACCATTCGTCCCACAGAACCTAACCTCAGTATATCTATATTTGCTGCCATTCCTGTATGTTCTGACGTTATAACCTCTGTTGGCAACTTAACGCCATTATCAATAATATACTGTGGCACATTGTGCCAATCGTGATGGCCAAAAGTGCGCTGAGCATCTGCCGACACAAACGTAACCGCGCTAATAAATCTCCGTGCCAATCGGTGCAACCAAACCCAATGCGTTTCACGTAGTGGCGCAGCACCATGACGTGTATAGATTAGTGTTTTATTTTTTAGCAACATCACATGAAAAATGAGACTTTTTAATACAGCAGGAGAATGTAGATGAATAACATCAAACTTTGATAAAAGTTGGTATCGTTTTAACTGTGCTTGCCAACTTTTACCAGACAAAATAAAAAAATGAAGTCCAAGCTCCCTACACACCTTAACAAGCGCATCTTCCGGTAAACCAAACGACAAGATTGCTACATCCATGCCAAGCTGAAGCTGCTCTTGACATAAATCAATAACAAAGCGTTCAGCGCCACCCACTTTCAGACTGCTTACTACATGGATGACTGTCTGCTTAGTATTATTTGACATATCAACTCCTTATGATGTCAATGTTGTTTAGAATTATATAACTATTACCGTCTGCATGTTAAACTCTAACCAATGTATTTCAGAAACAATTATAATCTTTTGAAATGGCAGGGAATTATGCAATTTATTAGTTCTCAGCTAGCCATGCTAATCAAACATTAGCTCACTAATCGTTGGAGTAACGTTATGCGACGTTTATTCTCTTTAATTCCATTATTAATATGCTCTTCCTTTTTTCAATTGCATGTTTACGCTTCCGATCTTCCAGAACATATTGCTCGAATAAAGCCATCTATTGTAGCCATTGGTCTATTAAACCCCACAGCATCACCTCGCATTAAATTGTTAGGCACCGGTTTTGTTGTCGGCGATGGTTCACAGATAGCAACAAATTATCATGTTATTGCCAAACCCGTCGATCAGGAAAGGATGGAACAGTATGTTGTGCTGTCAGGTCAGGGCGAAAAGGTTAATGTGCATCCGGTAAAACAGCGCCATGAGGATTTGACACACGATTTAGCCCTGCTGACAATTGCCGACACCCTTCCAGCACTTTCGCTCTCTTCCAAAGGGTTAATTGCAGAAGGCAGTGCAATAAGCCTTACAGGCTATCCTATCACTTCTGTATTGGGGCTTTATCCTGCCACGCATAGCGGCATTATTGCCGCGCACAGCCCGGTGGTCATACCGGCACACAACTCACAAGAATTACAAACCCGAGCGATAAGAGCACTAAAAGCGCCCTATCTGGTCTACCAGCTGGACGTGACTGCCTATCCCGGCAATAGTGGTAGCCCGTTATTCTCCATGGCAGATGGCAAAGTAATTGGTATTATTAATCAAGTACATGTTAAAACAACCAAAGAAGCCGTATTGTCCGACCCAAGTGGCATTACCTACGCAATTCCTGTGGCCTATTTACAGGCATTGCTTAACGATGAGACCAAGCCTTGACTAGTGAAAGCATTAATCTGGTTTTCAATGTAAGCAGTATTGGCTTTGTACTGGCAACAGCGTGTTATTTGTTTTTGTTTTTATTGTTATTAACCGATAAAGCCGCTAACCGGACCAAAAGCCTGCTTATTACGTTTGCAGCCGTTCAGGTACTTTGGGCAGCATTTTATCTATTAGTTAACACCCAGCCTTTTATTAATATCGACTCCATTGTCGCCGAGTCAATACGGCATATGTCGGTGCTATTATTATTATTATCTTGTCTAAGCAATAATAATAAACTCTGGCGCCCACTGCTTAGTCAAACCACCGTTAAACTACTGGTGCCCGGTTTGCTGGCTTGGATCATAATCAACGCCGTATTTCCGCTTAGCAGTAACGTTACCTTTAGTGTTAATTTGCTGCTCTGCATTGGCCAGTTGGCATTGCTTGAAGCCCTATACCGTCAGGCCGGTCAATATGTTTGGCAATTTAAACCCTTGGTGCTGGGTTTCGGCGTACTGATCCTATACGATTTCATCTTACTGGCTGAAGCGGCTTTATTTAGCCGTATAGACCCGCAATTATGGGCAGCCAGAGGCTACATAGCCGCATTAAGCTTGCCGCTGCTGGTATTGGCTATTCGCCGTATCCGCGCCTGGGCTATTAATGTGTATGTATCACGCGATATCGTCGTTAATAGCACCATAGTGTTGCTGGCAGGTATTTATTTAAGCGTGCTTGCTTTGGCAGGCTTTTCCATCAAATTGTTTGATCTTAGTTGGAGCGGCTTGTTGCAGGCCGTGTTTATTGCCGCAGGCTTTATGCTACTGGCGTTAATTGCGTTATCAGGGAAAGTACGGCGCAAGTTTAAGGTGTATATTGAAAAGAACTTCTACGCCAATAAATTTGACTACCGCACTAAATGGTTAAGCCTTACGCAGTACCTAAAATCATTAAAACTGCAACAAGATATCGACTACAGTGCCTATCTTACGGCCTGGCTTAATGCCACTGGCTATCAACGTGGTGCGTTAATCAGAACGTTTTCGCCAGATCAACTGCAGCCGTTAGCCTGGGTAAATCGGTTAGCTGTAACTCAAGATGAACTTAATCTGCTAGAACACTATTGCCAGAGCTTCGTCAAAACTGGCTGGATCACAGATTTATCTGATCCTGACGACGCCTTTGTGCAATTTAAAGGGCCGACACGAAAAATGGATGGCCACCTGATCATTCCGATATACGATGAGCAGCAACTATGGGGATTGTGCATGCTAAACACTCCCAACGCCGAGCGTTTAACGTTAAATTGGGAATTAAGAGACTACCTGACCATTATTACCGAGCAAATTGGCAGTTATTTGCTGTTGACCCAAGCTAGCAAAGCCCTAAGCGAAAATGCCCAATTTGCTGCCTTTAACAGAATGTCTGCGTTTGTATTGCACGATTTAAAAAATGTAAAAGCCCAACTAGATTTACTATTAAGTAATAGCAAAAAACATATCGATAACCCAGAGTTTATTCGTGATAGCTTTGACACCCTTGCTGCGATGCAACACCGCCTGAGCAATATGCTTTCTCAACTTACCGATAAACGCCATGATAACAGCAGCTCCAGTAGATTTTCCGTTGCAGACGAATTGGCACAAGTGATTCAACAAAAATGCGCCATTAGAGCACCGGTTCCCAGTTTACACATAATACGCAATTGTGAGCTGTCGCTAGACCGTGAGCGTTTTAGCAGCGTGATGTATCACCTAATCGATAATGCACAATTCGCAACAGCGCCCAGCGGCGAAGTAAGCATCACGGTAGATATTATTGACAGCTGCACACCCAAGCTGGTGTGCATCAACATCATGGACAACGGTTGCGGTATGAGTGAACAATTCATACAGCAGCGCTTATTCAAACCCTTCGACACGACCAAAGGTAATTCTGGTATGGGTATAGGCGCATACGATGCGTTGCAGTTTGCCCAGCAACATAAGGGACAACTTTTAGTGCAAAGCACTGAAGGGCAAGGCAGTTGCTTTACCTTAAAGTTACCGCTGGCTACAGCGTAATACAAACATTTGAAACTCTGTGCTGCTTACTGCTTCGCCAGTGCAATAAGTTGCTCACCGGTAACCCGGTTTATCCGCCAGTCATGGAGCATTGAAGCACCCTGCGCCTGATAAAAATCAATTGCCGGTTGGTTCCAATCTAATACTGACCACTCCAGTCGACCACAATCACGTTCAATGGCTAACTTAGCCAGGTGGCTTAACAGGGCTTTTCCCAACCCTTTGCCGCGATACTCTGGTAAGACAAATAAGTCTTCTAAATAAATGCCGGGCTTGGCCAAAAAAGTAGAGTAATTGTGAAAAAACAAGGCAAAACCTGCCGCCTGATGCTGATACTCCGCTATAACAACTTCAGCAAAACGTTTGTCACCAAATAGCGTTTGCGTTAGTTTTTCTTCTGTTGCAACAACCTGGTCAGACAATTTTTCATATTTTGCCAAACCTTGAATAAAGTTAAGTATCGCAGGAACATCATGTATTTCGGCTAAACGTAGACGGATTTCTGCAACCATAATTTTCTCCAGTTAAAAAAACGCCGGCGAAGCAACATGCTTAGCCGGCGTTTGAGTGTAGCAAGTTGTTTAAGCGGCGTCAGCTGATGCTATTGCCATCGCTTCAAGGCTACCTGCTTTAAAACTGTCAACACTAATGGCACTAAAACGCAGTGTATTCATTTTAGATAATTGCGCCGCTTCATCTGCAGTAATAACCTCTACTGCTAGTGCTTGTTCAATGGTTTGCACCATAGGTTGCTTGCGTGCCAACTTCCCCTCACGTTGTGCCTGATAAATTTTCTTCATCAGCGGCTGCGCTTGATGCATCGCAACAAAAGCACTTTCCATTAAACCGGTAGCATCTTGCTCGTCGGTACCGATGTAGCACAGGTGTGTTAATCTGTCGCGAATCACACCTGGCTTAGATAACGCCTCACAAATTTGTATCGCGGTATCATCATTCGGCATTTTGTAACCTATACCAAACGGAAACACTAATTTACGTAGTAAGGTAGCAACAACACGGTTAGGGAAATTCGCAAAGAAACCATCAAAAGCCCGACCAATTTCAAACAAAGCACGTTGCAAACTGTAATGCACAAACGGCAGATCGCCTTGCTGACGGCCATTATCTTCGTAATATTTCAGCACAGCTGATGCAATATACAATTGACTTAGTACGTCGCCTAATCTGGCTGATAACATTTCACGACGTTTTAATTCACCGCCCAATATCAACATCGAAAAGTCTGCACTTAATGCCAAACCGCGGCTCATTCGGCTTAGTTGCTTGTAATATTGAGCTGTTTCACCTGATACCGGAGCTGCATTAAACGCACCCGCGGTAATACCTTGCCACAACGCACCAAACGTATTGCCTAAGGCAAAGCCAATGTGTTTAAGCAATAAATTATCAAACTGCTTAAGCCCCTGTTCTACATCCGGATTTGCCGCTGCTTCAAGCTCTGCTAATACATATGGGTGACAACGTGTTGCGCCCTGGCCAAAAATCATTAGGTTACGGGTAAGTATATTCGCGCCTTCTACCGTAATGGAAATGGGGATCCCCATATAACCATGTGCCAGATAATTCTTCGGTCCAACCTGTATAGCGCGACCAGCATGAATATCAAATGCGTCGTTCATCAAGGTGCGCGACATTTCTGTCATATGGTACTTTGCAATAGCGGTAACGACACTCGGACTTAACTTCATGTCAATTGCCCCTGCGGTCATTACCCGCATCGCTTCCAGGCTGTAATTCAAACCACCTATGCGCGCTAATGACTCTTGCACACCTTCAAATTTACCAATAGACATACCAAACTGCTGGCGAACATAACCATAAGCGCCTGTCATGCGAGCCGCTAAATGTCCAGTAGCGGTTGCCAGCGCCGGTAAACTGATACCACGTCCTGCTGACAAACATTCAACCAACATGCGCCAACCGCGGCCAGCATAATCGGGACCACCGATAATCCAGTCCAGCGGAATAAACACATCTTTGCCATAGGTAGTACCGTTCATAAACGCCATATTCATCGGGAAATGACGGTCGCCAATCTCAACGCCCTTGTGGCTGGTCGGAATGAGCGCACAGGTAATACCTAACTCTTCTTTGTCACCCAGTAAATTTTCCGGATCATATAATTTAAACGCAAGGCCAAGCACTGTAGCCACTGGCGCTAAAGTGATATATCGCTTGTCCCAGTTCAAGCGAATACCAAGTACTTCTTTACCTTCAAATTCACCTTTACACACCACGCCCGTATCTGGAATACCGCCAGCGTCAGAGCCAGCCTCAGGGCCTGTAAGCGCAAAACAAGGTACATCGGTGCCATTAGATAATGTTGGCAACCAGCGATCTTTTTGCTCTTGGGTACCATAGTGCATTAGCAACTCACCGGGACCTAATGAGTTAGGAACCATAACCGTTACAGCCGCGGTTAAACTGCGGGTAGCTATGCGCGATACTATTGTAGAATTGGCAATAGCAGAAAACTCGCGACCACCATATGATTTAGGAATAATCATCGCAAAGAACCCTTCGCGCTTTAGGTAGTCCCACACCTCTTTAGGTAAATCTCGTTGTTCTTGTACAATTTTATAGTCGTCCAACATTTTCAGCAGGGTTTCGACCTGGTTATCCATAAACGCCTGCTCGTCAGCGTTCAGCTCCGCTTTAGGGAAACTATGCAGTTTCTGCCAGTCCGGCTTACCTTTAAACAACTCACCATCCCACCACACATCGCCCGCTTCCATCGCTTCGCGCTCAGTGTCTGACAGTGGTGGCAAAATACGCTTAAAAACCGCAAAAATCGGTTTTGTGATCAGGCTGCGGCGAATATCGGCCACACCGAAAATTACCGCCAGGGCAACTACCAATATTAATAAAATTAACATACTACCTTCCTTCACTCGCCAGCATTGGCATCGTTTGACTAAACTGCGTTACGGTGGATACCGGCGCGGCAATAGCCGCGGACAAATACGGTAACAACCTTAAAATTACACCTTCAATATCAATACTTTCATCAAAATCGGCTTCAGCAATCTCAACCAAGGCTTCGTTAGATGCCATGGTAAAAACAACGGTACCTAATGAGAAATGCAAACGCCAAAATAATTCACTTGCAGGCAGCTGTGGACAAGCTTGCTGCACGAGCAGGACCAACTTATCGAGAACCCGGCCGTAGTTATGGTTAAAAAACCAGCGTAAATGACCTTGTACGTCAGTATAGCCCCGACCTAACAACTGCAAAAACACACGAGTACCGTTTTGATGAACTTTATTTAGTTCCAACAACGGGCTGACAAATACCGACAACACCTGATTAAGGCTATTTTGCTGTTGCATTGCCAACAAACGCGTAAACTCTTGGTCAAGTCGCGGCATCAACACCACTAAATAACGCTGTAATACCGCCTGTATCAATTCTTTTTTTGAGCCAAAATGATAGTTCACTGACGCTAAGTTCACTTCAGCCAGACTGGTAATTTGCCTAAGAGATGTGCCATTAAACCCCGTCTCAGCAAACAGACTCTGCGCTGCATCAAGAATTTTATGTTGTGTACTGTGTTTATTTGCCATTTTCAAACCATCAATTTAAACACCTGTTTGAAATGTACGTTTGAATTAAATTACTGTCAAGCGACAAATCACTCTCTGGTCTTACCTCATCGAATAAAAAATAATTTTTTGGGTACATTTTCGCCAAATGTTAAATACTGCTTGACAGAATTACGCAGATCCGCGACGTTAGCGGTCAGTTTATCTGTCAATCTATTCAAAGGAGGCGTAGTGATGCAAAAATGTGCAATAAACCATCGTAGCTATTACGTCTCTCCCTACTATTTATCCGAGTGGTTCAATAATTAGTTCTCCCTCTGCGTCTGGCAGAGGTCATATTCTATATCTAAAAAGCTAATCTCACTTTACATCGCATTTTTAGCGATTCGGTAAGCTTTGGCTATGCCTTCTGTTTTGACGCATTTTTCTACCCGTTTTTAATCAGATCGCTGTTAAAGCGACGTTTATTATCCAGAGGAATGTGTATGTACTTTAAAGCAAAAATGAAGCTATCAACCTTAAGTGTCGCCATTATCATGGCAACAACAGGACAATCGGCATATGCGGCGGAAGAAGCCACCGCTGAAGAGCAAAAAGTTGAGAAAATACAGGTTACCGGTTCGCGCTTAAAAGGTGTGGATATGGAAGGCGCTAACCCGGTTCAGATATTTGACCGGGATGATTTAACCTCTCGTGGTTACAGTACACTGAGTGATTTTTTACGTGACTTACCCCAAGCTTCCAGTGCAGGAACTTTCACTGAAAATGGTGGTGTAGGTGGCAATGATGGAAGCCCAGCGGGTTCAGCTGGTGTCAGTTTACGCGGTTTAGGCAGCAGCTCTACGTTGGTATTGGTAAACGGTCGCCGTGTCGCAGTTGACTCGTTCACTAACGGTTTTGATTCGTTTGTTAACGTTAACTCCATCCCAATGTCTGCACTTGAACGGGTTGAAATTCTTACCGATGGTGCGTCATCTGTATATGGCTCTGATGCTATTGCCGGTGTAATAAACTTCATTTTGCGTAAAGACGTAGAAGGCCATGAAATATCAGCATCTTACGGCGATGATACCGAAGATAGCGATTTTGGCCGTTACAATCTGACTTATGTTGGTGGTTTTAATACTGCTAACAGCAACACAACCTTAGTCGTTGATTACTTTGACAGAAAGGCGCTGTTTAACAGCGACCGTCCAATTGATGTAACGTTTAAATCTAACACACGTGTTAGCGTTGACGGCGTCGACTACGCAGAAGACTGGTGTGGTGATGACACCCGAAATAGTGGCGGTCGTTGTAATTATGACTACGTTATACAACGTGCTATTCAACCCGATACCTCTGCACTGGGTACTACACTGAACCATATCTATAGATTTGATGACGGCAAAGAGTTTTTCGCAGAAGCCATGTATCAACACAATACCGGTTCAGCCTATGATTCTGCAGCGTCGTTTGATATAGATATTGCGGGTGACTCACCGTTCGTACCGGCACGTTTTGCAGCGGCAAATGCTGAAGACGGCACGGTAGATAACATTCGCGTACGCTCGCGTTTTCCTGAACGTCGCATCCAAGATTACGACACAACATCATATCGACTGCTGGCAGGTTTACGCGGCGAAGTTGCTGACTGGTCATGGGAAACAGCAGCAATTTATGGCAAAACAGAAAATGAAATCACCCATGTTTCAGGTTACATTGGCAAAGATAAATTGGATGCCGCCATCGCCGGTGGTAGCTTCAATCCATTTAACTTAGGCCGTGATAACAGCGAAGCTGTTCTAGCAACTATTCGTGAATTGGCACCACGTTTAGGTGAGTCAGAAGTAATGTCTTTAGATTTTAACATTGCTGGTGACTTACCTATCGAACTATCTGCTGGTGCTATAAGCGCGGTGTTTGGCGGCGAAGTACGTAGCGAAGAAATTTCAGACAACCCTTCTGCTGTAGCGCAAAGCGACGGTATTTATGGATTAGGTGCATCTGATGCGAAAGCCGACCGCAGCCAGTATGCTTTGTATGGCGAATTTAATATTCCGCTGACAGAAAACTTAGACGCGATTGCTGCCCTGCGCTATGACCATTACAGTGATTTCGGCGGTGACGTTAATCCAAAACTTTCACTACGTTATCGTGCAACGGATGATTTGATCCTTCGCGCTTCCTGGAGCACGGGTTTTAGAGCACCATCGTTATCTCAGTTGGGCGCTGGTACCTCCTTGACTGCAAACTATATTGACTGCGGTGCAGGCCAACCTTTTGATGGTCTATGTGGTGATTTTGGCGCTCAATTTGGCGAGCTCGAATTTGATCAGGAAACACTTGGTAATACTGGGTTAGACGCCGAAAGCTCAGAAGCAGTTAACCTGGGTGCATCGTGGAACATTACTAATAATCTTCAACTAACAGTAGATTACTGGCGCTATGATCACACCGATATTGTTGATGTTGATGCCAATACAACGCTTCGCGCTTGCACCAATGGCAACGCGCCTGTCGCAAGTAGTGAAGCGGCTCTTGCGGGCGCTTTTGGTTGCGTTGTTGATAGCGGTAACGACTTAGTATTTTTGCGTACTGGCTTCTTTAACGTAGGTAGCCAGGAAACTGATGGTGTCGATGTTAAAGTAAATTACCGTCTGGATACAGGCAGTATCGGCACATTCGATTTGTTTGTGAATGCTACCAAAACGCTGTCTTACGAGCGTCAAATAACGGCTGACAGCCCAAAACAAGATTTATTGGGTAAGTTAAGCGGTGCATCAGAAATAGCACGCCCAGAGCTGGTAGCTGACTTCGGCGCAGATTGGTCTATGGAAAACTGGTCAGCAAGTTTATCTGCACATTATATCAGCTCATTGGGTGATGGCGATTTCAAATTTGACAATGAGACTGTTGATTCATGGATGGTTTTCAGCGGTAGCGTAGGCTATGACATTACTGACAACCAATCCTTGTTATTTTCAGTTCGAAACCTTACTGACAAAGAACCCCCTTACGCGTCATCACCAACTAATGGCTACGCTAGCTCAGTACATGACTGGATAGGCCGTTTGTGGACAGTACGCTACACTATGCGCTTCTAAGATAACAGAACTTAGCAAGGGCCAGAATTTTCTGGCCTTTTTTTGTTTTAATATTGGTAATGTTTGCGCTTGTGCATAAACTAATGATTGTACTCATTACGTTCTGGAGTTTTATTTGTCCGTACTGAAAATTAAGCCTGCCGATTTAAAGCTTGGATATGCCGTTAAATTGCCGGGCGGTTGGTTAAAACATCCGTTTTTGTCCGGTAATATGATTATCGAAAATATGCAGCAATTACAAATTATCCGCTCTCTTGACTTGGAATATGTGTTCTTCTACCCGGATAAAAGTAAAAAAATCGATATGCCAGCTGAGCTGAACGACGAAGACAGCGCTAGCTTTAATATGGCCGCCAGTGAAGCTCAGATTAAAATGCAGCAAGATAAAATGGCGCGCATTGAGAAAGCTAAAGCACATCGGCGTGATATTCAAAAAACTGAAAAAGCCTTTGCACAATCACTCGTTCAGGTAAAAAACCTGATGAGCAAACTAGGAAGCCGGCCACTTAATGCTATTGATGAAGCGACCGGTTTAATTGGTGCAATGGCAGACGTGCTGTTGAGTTCTGACTCTTTAGTTTTACATCTTATATCTAATGCCAATAAGGAGCAGGAAGGGATGTACTACCACGTGTTAAACGTGTCTACCCTTTCAATGATGCTGGCAAAAAATTTAAATTTATCCGCTGAACAAATAAAACTCGTTGGGTTGGGTGCACTGTTTCACGATATTGGCAAAGTTAAAATTCCCAGCCAGATAATCCGCAAAACAACCCCATTAACCACACCCGAAGAAAACTTACTAAAATTACATACCAAATATGGTGCTGATTTAGTCAAACTAGTAGAAACCTATCCTATTGAAGCCTATGCCATTATTGAACAGCATCATGAATATATCGATGGCAGTGGTTATCCCAACGGACTCAAAGGAAACGCCATTGATCCATTGGCAAAAATTGTTGCCGTGGTTAATGAATTTGATAATTTGTGTCACCCGCGCGATATGAGTAAAGCACGCTCGCCTCATCAGGCGCTAGCCCATTTATACCGCGCGATGAAAGGGCGATTAGAAGAGCGGGAAATGAAAGTGATGATTAAAATGATGGGCGTTTACCCGCCTGGCACCATTGTTTTATTGTCTGACCAACGGCTTGGTATTGTAATGTCGGTAAATAGTGAAAACCTGCTCTGTCCCAATGTTATGGTATACGACGCAGATGTGCCGCGACTGGAAGCACCAATAATAACCTTAGTACCTGATAAACTTAATATTAGTAAGGTTATTAAAATTCAGGCATTACCGCAACACATCGCAGAGTATTTAAACCCAAGAGCACAGGTGAGTTACCATATTCAGGGAAGCACATAAAAAAGCCGGTAAAATTTACCGGCTTTTGGCGCTACTTCAGATGTCGATTAAAAAACTGCGTAATACTTTTATGTAAATGCGTCTGCACTGGCTGGCCAAACATGGAATGCTTACTACCAGGGTAATTAATCATATCAAACAACAACCCCTTGTCCTGTAGCTGTTTATATAGCTTGGTACTATGAGTAAACAAGACGTTGTCATCCGCCATGCCGTGGTAGATCAATAAATCACCTTTTAAGCCATCTACATAAGGAAACACCGCACTGTCAGTATAACCCTGGGCATTTTGCTGCGGATGCCCCAAATAACGTTCAGTATAGTGCGTATCATATAATGCCCAATCGGTAACCGGTGCCCCGGATACACCTGCAGCGAAATAGTCACCCGCTTTAAACATCGCCATAATGGCCATATAGCCACCATAGCTATGACCATAAATACCGATATGTTTTGCATCGACATAAGGCAAACTTCGCAGATATTCAACGCCTTTAATTTGATCAGCTATTTCAGCCATGCCCAATTTTTTATAAATCGCATCTTCGAAAACTTTACCGCGGTTGTAAGAGCCTCGATTATCCAGCTGAAACACAAGGTAGCCTTGCTGAACTAAATAGTGCAGATATAAATCACGGGGACTCCAGCTGTTTGTCACACGCTGCGCATGCGGCCCACCATAAACGCTAACAATTACCGGATATTGCTTGTTAGGTTCAAAGATTGCGGGTTCAAACATCCTATAATGCATTGTTTGGCCATCTTCTGCCGCTATAGTGCCAAACCGAGGTGGATGTAAATCTGCATGGTAAGGTGTTAAAGGATGCAAATTATCGAGTGAATTAGGCTCTAGCCAGGTTAACACCTCACCGGTGAGCCCCCTCAACGCAACGCGATTAGGCGCACTGACACTGGAGAAACTATCGATAAAACTACTGCCGTCTTTTGCCATCACTAAGGCATGGTCAAAACCTGTCTCACTTAAGCGTTTACTCTGGCCACCTTGCAAGCTTACCTGATATAAATGACGCTCAAGCGGTGTATCTTTGCGGCCAGTGAAAAAGACTAAACCCTGTTTTTCATTCACCGCATCCAACTCATCAACAATCCAATCGCCCTGCGTTAGCTGACGCTGTAACTTGCCGTTAAAATCGTATAAATACAAATGTTTAAAGCCATCTCGCTCTGAGGCCCAAATAAAGCCCTGATCATTATCAAGAAAGTGAAGATCGTCATGCAAATTTAACCAGGTTTTGCTGGTTTCAGTCAGTAAGACCTTTTGCTTATTATCCGCCAGATCAACTAACCTGAGCTCCAGCTGATGCTGGTTACGGCTTTGCCATTGATAGGTCAAAAAACGGGAGTTTTTGGTCCAGTCTACCCTGGGCAAATAAATATCCTGATTCTCACCGTGTGAGATCCAACTGACATTACCATCAGCAAGCGTAACAACACCCAGAGCTATTTCGGCGTTAGCTGTACCGGTGTAGGGATAGCGCTGATTAAAAAGTTTAATTTCATCAGCATAGATTTCATTTCGCACCACTTCTGCCACACCGCTTTCATCGGTGCGGGTAAAGGCGATTTTACTGTCATCTGGCGCCCACCAATATCCTGTCATGCGGCCCATTTCTTCCTGAGCCACAAATTCTGCCATACCGTTTTTAATATTACCGCCACCGTCAAAAGTCAGCTGGGTTTCCTTGCCAGTAGCAATATCTAAGACAAATAAATTTTGCTGACGAATAAATGCCACATAGCGGCCGGTAGGCGAAATAGTCGCATCCGTTTCAAATTCGTTGGTATCCGTCAGTTTCTTCGCTTTTTTAGTGCTTAATTGGTAGTAATACAAATCGCCATTTAATGGAAATAGCAACGCATCGCTATTTTTAGCCCAGCTATAGCTAATAATTCCCGAGGCAAACAAACGCATACGCTCACGTCTGGCTTTTTCTTCATCCGATAAAGTTTCAAGACCTGTTACCAAGCTATCAGCGTCAACCAACAACCGATGCTTAGCGTCTTTAATATGGTATTCCCATAAATCCAGCCGGTTAGCATCAATAGCCTTACCTTTTAAGTAGGTAACCCGACTGCTATCCGGCGCCATGCTCAAAGAACGCGGCGTAGCACCACTTAAAGCAGGATCAGCAAACAAACGTTCGAGTTCCAGTTGCTTTGCTTCAGCCACAGTTATTCCTCCAAACAGTAAACATAGTGCCAATAAATATCTCGGCAGTGTAATTCTCATAGTGTATCCCTGTGATAACTTACTTTATCATTGTGCCGCTTTTTTATAACGCTTCAATGTAAACTGCAAGTAAAAGCAGATTACGTTATGCTTAGCCGCGTTAAACGGAGGATTTTGCTTATGAAACTTTTGCAGGTTAAACACCCATTGGTAAAACACAAAATTGGTTTACTGCGGGCAGCGGATATTAGCACGAAGCAATTTCGTCAACTCACTGCTGAATTGGCCAGTCTGCTTACCTATGAAGCAACGAAGGATTTGTTAACCGAAACGGTGAGCATAGAAACATGGAGTGGCGCAGTTGAAATTGAACAAATACAGGGCAAGAAAGTAACTATAGTGCCAATACTCAGAGCGGGATTGGGTATGTTGGATGGTGTATTGGAATTACTACCTAATGCGCGGATCAGTGTAGTAGGTGTCTACCGCGATGAAACAACATTGCTACCGGTGCCCTACTTTCAAAAATTAGCCGCTAATTTGGAGCAGCGTATCGCAATCGTAGTAGACCCAATGTTGGCAACCGGCGGATCGATGATTGCCACAATTGATTTATTAAAACAACAAGGTGCGAAACACATAAAGGCACTGGTTTTAGTCGCCGCACCTGAGGGGATTAATGCACTAGCACAAGCTCATCCAGATGTAGAACTATACACCGCAGCAACAGATCGCTGCCTGAACGAGCACGGCTATATACTGCCGGGTTTAGGTGACGCCGGTGACAAGTTATTTGGCACAAAATAGGCCTGCTAAATTTTGTCCTCTGTATTTAGTTATACCACTGTAAGCGCTTTTTCTTTGTTAAGGAACCCTCCGTGCAGTTAGTACCATGGTCATATCACACATCATTAGGTTTTACTTTACGCGGCTATCGTACCGAGGCCAGTAGCAAACCTGTACTACACATGTTGCATGGCAATGGCTTTTGCAGCCGCATGTACCAACCCATGCTACAGCATCTGGCGCAACAATATGATTTGTTTTTATCCGACGCTCAGGGCCATGGCGACAGCGATCACGGTGGTGTTTTCGTTGGCTGGAACCAAAGTGCAACGCTAGCAAGCGATGCCTGGCTAGCTCATCGCCATCTTTATCCAGGCGCTACTGTATACGGCATAGGCCACAGCTTTGGTGGGGTGTTAACGGCACTCATTCACACCACAGCGCCAAGCCCTTTTCAAGGCGCAGTATTACTGGACCCGGTGCTATTTACTCCAGCTATGCTCACGTTAATGACCACGCTAAATGGGGTGCGGCTTTACCATAGAAACCCAATGGCCAAAGCGGCATTGCGACGGCGACAACATTGGCCAGACAGACCAAGTGCTGTAAGCTACCTCACCAATAGAGGCATGTTTGCCAACTGGCATCCAGACGCACTGGCAGCCTATATCGACCACGCGCTTAAACCGACGGAGCATGGCTTAAGCCTAAAATGCCAACCACAACGCGAAGCTGAAATATTCGCCTCCTATCCGAACAAATTATGGCGACAACTGGCGCAACCTTGCCCACCGGTTAAGGTGCTCTATGGTAAAGACAGCTATGACTTTGTCATAAAATCCTTGCGTAAATGGCAAGCAATTAATGATGCAATAAATATTGAATCTCTCGACGGTGGGCACTGCTTTATGCAAGAGCAGCCAATATTGGCCGCAGAGCGTATAGCCATTGCGATTAGCTCACTAAATTCCCAGTCGAAATAACGGTTAAAGATGTTACCTAATTCCGTTATAATAGCGAAAATGTTAACCTGGAACACCAGATGAAAAAGCGTTTAATTTTTACTGCACTGCTGTTATCAGGCTGTAGCCAGTTGCCTCAAGAGCGCAGTGCTGACCTTCAAACGCTGTCAGCGCCTGCAGCAGAGCAAATTACTACTGAGCCTCAGCAAGATATCGTTATTGAAAATGACGCCACAGCAGAAGCCATGGCAACAGACTTTGAGCATATCTTTGTCGATACAGATATGACATTCAGCGGAACTCTGCCTTGTGCTGACTGCCCGGGTATTGCCTATCATATTAACTTATTTAGAGATGGCCGTTTTGCGGCTCGGCAGGAATATATCGATCGTAATCAGGTCAATATCGTCCGAGGTATCTGGTTACTGGAAAAACGTAGTCTGCACCTGGTAAACCAGCAGCAAACATTACCGGCATTTCATTTTCTTTCTAACACCCAATTAGCCATGTTGGATATGAGTGGCAAGCCTTTATTATCCAACGTGAACTACCAGCTCACAAGAGAAACAGAGTTTAAAAAACTGGATACGCGCCAAGCCATGCTGGGTATTTATACCCTAAGCGATAACCAGGCCAGTTTTACCAGCTGCGCTAGTGGCGAGATGCTCGCGATAGCTAACACACAACACCATTTACCGGTAATGCGCCAATATCAGCAAGACGAACGGCTTCGCGGTAATGATGTTATAGCGACCATGCTAGGTAGGCGTGGACAGGATGACCAAGCCAATTTGCTGTTTATCGATAAGTTTGAGCAATTTTGGCCCGGAGCGGTCTGTCCGGACCAAATTCAACCCGGTAAGATGCAAGGTATAGTTTGGCGTGCTGAAAAAATAGCTAACCGCTATGTACCACAGCAGCTTAATGTGCGAGTAATCTTCGAGCAAAATGACCGTTTATACGGCTTTGCTGGTTGCAATAATTTCAATGGTAGCTACAAGCAACGCTCTAACCAGCTTAACGTCCAACCATTAGTCAGCACACGTAAGTTTTGTGCTGACAGCAGTGAGTTAGAATCACAATTCACTCAATCATTGCAATCTGCAGATCGAGCAGAAGTAAATGGTGATACGTTACAAATCTTCAAAAACAATCAACTTATTTTGCAGTTCAAACCCGCAGTAAATTAAGTTGTATTTTCGGCTCTATCAGCCATAAAAAAAGCCACCTTACGGTGGCTTTTTTATTAGCGGCTATATTAGGCAGCTAAGGCTTGTTTCGCTTTGGCAACTAAAGCAGTAAATGCTGCTTTGTCGAATACGGCGATGTCAGCTAAAATCTTACGGTCGATTTCCACTGAGGCTTTTTTCAAACCATCAATGAAACGGCTGTAAGATAGACCGTTCATGCGTGACGCAGCGTTAATACGCGCGATCCACAATTGACGGAACTGACGCTTACGTTGACGACGGTCACGGTAAGCATATTGGCCGGCTTTAATAACGGCTTGGAAAGCAACACGATAAACACGACTGCGGGCACCGTAGTAACCTTTAGCCTGGTTTAACACCTTCTTATGGCGCGCGCGCGCCGTTACACCACGTTTAACTCTTGGCATGTCAGACTCCTAATTAATTATGCGTACGGCATGCAACGGACTAAGCCCGCGATGTCAACTTTAGCGACTAAGGTTTTTGGACCTAACTGACGCTTACGCTTAGAGGTCTTCTTCGTCAAAATGTGGCGAAGGTGTGATTGCTTACGTTTAAAGCTACCAGAAGCTGTTTTTTTGAAACGCTTCGCAGCACCTTTATTGGTTTTCATCTTTGGCATAGTTAAAAACTCGCATTGTTAAGTTACAACGAATAATAAGGCGTCAACCCCACCCTTTACAGTGTGGGGTTACACTTGAAAGCACTTATTACTTCTTATTTGGGGCCAGCATCATGATCATCTGGCGACCTTCCACCCGTGAAGGGAAAGATTCGCACACAGCAATGTCTGATAAATCTTCTTTAATCCGATTTAACATCTCAATGCCTATCTCAGTATGCGCCATTTCACGACCACGATACCGCAGCGTTACTTTAGCTTTGTCACCCTCTTCAATGAAGCGACGCAGGTTGCGTAGTTTTACCTGGTAATCGCCTTCATCAGTTCCAGGCCGGAATTTTATTTCCTTAATCTGGATCTGTTTTTGCTTCTTCTTCTGCTCTTTAAGAGCCTTACTCTTTTCGAACAGGAACTTACCGTAGTCCATCAACTTACACACTGGCGGTTCGGCTGTCGGGCTAATTTCTACTAAATCGGCTCCGCCTTCTTCTGCCAAACGAATGGCTTCAGCAATACTTACTACACCCAGCTGCTCACCTTCAATACCAATTAACCGTACCTCTGGTAGGTTAATTTCTTCATTTATCCTGTTAGGACGGTTTGCAGGTAATGTTTTCTTTCCTACTTTAATAGTATGTTCCTCCGAAAATTATTCTTATCGCTTAATGGTTAAGCCCGGTTTGCAATTTCAGTCGTTAGCTTTTCAACAAAAGCCTCAACTGACATCTTACCTAAGTCTTCACCTTTACGCGTTCTCAGTGCAATATCACCGGCTTCCATTTCTTTGTCACCTACGACGACAAGATAAGGAATGCGCTTAAGCGTGTGCTCGCGGATTTTAAAGCCTATCTTCTCATTTCTCAAGTCACTTATGACCCTAATACCGTGAGATTTGAAAGTTTTTACTAATTTCTGCACATATTCGGCCTGATTATCGGTAATATTCATAATCACAACCTGAGTTGGTGCTAACCAAGCCGGAAAAAAGCCCGCGTATTCTTCAATCAAAATACCGATAAAACGTTCAATCGAGCCCAAAATCGCACGGTGAATCATCACAGGTGTTTGCTTATCACCACTTTCGGCAACGAAAGTTGCACCTAAGCGGCCTGGTAATGCAAAGTCTAACTGCACGGTACCACACTGCCAGGCTCGACCTAAACAGTCATGTAAGGTGAATTCAATTTTAGGGCCATAAAAGGCACCTTCGCCCGGCTGCAAGTCATAAGCAATATCATTGGCTTTTAATGCTTCTGTTAAACCTTGCTCGGCTCTGTCCCACATCTCGTCGGTACCAATACGCTGTGCAGGACGCGTTGACAGTTTTACTGCCACGTTTTTAAAGCCAAAGGTGCTGTAGGTATCAAATACCATCTGAATACATTTAGTCACTTCAGCCTGCACTTGATCTTCAGTACAGAAAATATGGGCATCATCCTGGGTAAAACCGCGTACGCGCATTAAACCGTGCAAACCACCTGATGGCTCATTGCGGTGGCAACAACCAAACTCGGCCATACGCAGTGGTAAGTCACGATAAGACTTTAACCCCTGGTTGAAAATTTGTACGTGACCCGGGCAGTTCATGGGTTTAATTGCGTACTCACGGTGCTCAGACTGGGTCGTAAACATGTTGTCTGCATACTTTTCCCAGTGACCCGATTTTTCCCATAGTACGCGGTCCATCATTAATGGGCCTTTTACTTCGTCGTAGTCATATTCACCCAGCTTTTCACGCACAAAGGTTTCCAGCTCACGGAAAATCGTCCAGCCATCGTTGTGCCAAAACACCATACCCGGTGCTTCTTCTTGCCAATGAAATAAGCCCAGCGCTTTACCAATTTTACGGTGATCGCGTTTTTCGGCTTCTTCTAACTGCAATAGATAAGCCGCCAACTGTTTTTTGTCCGCCCAGGCGGTACCATAAACACGTTGCAGCATTTTATTCTTTGAGTCGCCACGCCAATAAGCCCCTGCTACCTTCATCACTTTGAAATGCTGACAAAAGCGCATATTGGGTACGTGTGGGCCGCGGCACATATCGATATATTCTTCGTGATGATATAAACCCGGCTGATCGTCTTTGCTGACGTTCTGCTCTAAAATTTCCATTTTGTAGCTTTCGCCACGGGCTTTAAAGGTATCGAATGCTTCTTGCCAGCTGACTTTCTTCTTAACAACGTCATATTCTGTTTTAGCTAACTGCACCATGCGTGCTTCAAGCGCCGCCAAGTCATCACTGCTAATGGGCTGTTCAAGATCAACGTCATAATAAAAGCCGTTATCAATCACCGGGCCAATAGCCATTTTCACGTTCGGCCATAACTGCTTAATAGCATGACCCAATAAATGTGCACATGAATGGCGAATAATCTCTAATCCATCCTGATCTTTACTGGTGATAATGCTTAACGTTGAGTCAGTCGTAATAGGGTCACAGGCGTCAACTAACTGGCCGTTAACCTTACCCGCGATGGTAGCTTTAGCTAACCCCGGGCCGATGTCTTTGGCAACATCCATAACAGAAACAGCATGGTCAAAGGCGCGCTGACTACCGTCAGGCAGAGTAATAACTGGCATGATAAATCCTTATACAGTGGTGGCCCAAACCAAGGGTCACTTGTTCAAACACAACAAAAAGTGCTCGTGCAGCAAAACAGTTAATGGCTTATACAAGAAGCCATCTGTTAAACCGGGCACGACCACCTAAAAATGAGGCATGATAGTATCATTAGCTCGTGCTATTGACTACACAGCGGCAAGTATTTACCTCACCATTTAACCAAGCACCCTTTAATATCATCTCGTCACGTATAATTGGTGCAATAAAACTGTTTGAACCAGAGCACATAGGGCCACTAGAATAAGGGCCAGCATAAATAAGTTTACCTGCACGAAAAATCAATATCGCAGGCGTAGCTGGTAGCCTAAATTGTGTGCGATGAATATCTAACATCTCTCGCTCAAATTGCACCGCATCAGGTAAGTGATAAAGTCGCGAAAAAGCCTCTTTATGTCTGTCTGTTAACTTATTACACGGACAAGCCTCTTGCCGTACATGCACAACCTGCGTGCCCGCTATTTCATCAATACCCAGCTGCGTAATACTGAATTGACTAGCGTCGTGTTGATACCACATACCAGCACTATCGAATATGCCATAATTTTGATTGCCAAAGAAAAACAAACCAGCACTGATTGATATCAGCCACAGAAAAAAAATCAGGCTAACCAGCCTGATTCTATTGCGATATGTCATTGATGGCATCACACCAGAAATTTCGATGACTCGATACTTAGCGCACTACTTATCCGCTCTAAACTATCAGCACTGCGAAGCACCTTTTGGCCTTGCTCATTTTGTGACATCGTCATCTGGCTTAATTGTTGTGCACTCTGAGCAATTTCGTTGCTCGATGCTGTTTGCTGCTGCAATGAGTTCGACATAACATCAGTTGACGTTACAACGTGTTGTGCTTGCCCTAAAATAGCCTGCAGTAACTCGCCACTTTGCTTAGCATGATGCCGGGTATCTTCAAGCTGCGCCATACTGCGTTTAACAACTTCAACAGATTGAGTACTATTAGTTACCAAGCGCTCTATCATTAATTTAATTTCGTCAGTAGACCCCCGGGTACGCGACGCCAGAGTCCTTACCTCATCAGCTACTACAGCAAACCCTCGCCCTTGCTCACCCGCTCTTGCAGCCTCGATAGCCGCATTCAAGGCAAGCAAATTAGTCTGTTCAGCAATAGCTTCAATTACATCAAGCACTTTACGTATATCTACCGTAGCATTGGCAACATCATTAACCTTATCGCCTGTATCTTCCAATTCTTTCGCTAACTGTTGAACAGCATGGATCGTATTACTAACAGATATTTTGCCTTCTACCGCTGCATTTTCTGCTGTATTGGCAAATTTCAATACATTTTGAGATAAATCAAAAACCTCTTTAACCGTATGCGACATTTGTTCGGTTGCCGCTGCAATCCTGTCTACCTCACTCATTTTTTTTGCCATACCATCGGAAAGAGCATCACCTTCATCGAGTAGTGTCTTAGCCTCAACTTTTAGAGTATCAGCTTGCTGTTCTATTGTTTTAATGGTGGCTTGCAGCGTATTAAGCACAGCATTAAAACCACTAATCACCTTTGAGTTAAGCTCTGGACAGCGATCGGTTAAAACAACCTTGCCATCATTTGTAAGTAATGAATCCGTAATATCAAATAATGCTTGACCAACAACAGCTTCGCGGTAGCTTTGACGACTTAAAATAACCAGTACGGCAGACTCAACAACAACATAAGTGGCATGAACGAAGACAATGCCAAACGATAAATCATCAGCTGGCACAAGAAAAACAGCACCGCCTTGCATTTGCAAATACATAAACAATAGATGGTGTACAGCAATCGTTGCAGCAGCAGCGACTATGACTAAATAGTCACGAAAACCAATTAAAATAGCCAATAACACAAATATACCAAAATGCACCTCAATCATTCCTGCGGCTTGGTGTATATGAAGTGCAGCAAAGAACATAAATCCTATGCCAAAACTTACCCTCGCCAAAATATGATCACCAAGCATGCGGTAAAGCAAAATGGGAACAATTGCTGTCGGAACACCTATTAAAAGTGCAGCTAGCCATGAGTCATACCAAGATGCGAGGAACAGTGCCATAACCAGTAAAAAAACATTTAGTCCGGTCATAATATTAAATGCTTGCACACGAAAACGTGGTGTTGCGATAGTCATATTCACTCCATTCATTAAAACTGGCCGATGTATCAAGCTTAATCTTAATTAGTAAGAACTCAAATCCAAACAGCCTAACTAAAAGCGATGTCTATACGTTGATCTGAAAATAATAGATGTTCCAAGCCTGGAAAAAACAAATTAGATTACAATCGCTAGCGTTATTGAGACGTATTTAAATAGGTTTTGCTGTCAAGGCGCTATAACAGCATTAAGCTTTTCTTCTACGTCAAATTGCTGTTGGTTGTAAAGACTAAAATAGTCCTCTGGTACATCAGGAGGTAAGCGTTTCATCGAATAGGCTTGCTCGATACTACCTATAATATCGACCGCGGAGGCAGCATCACCTTCGCCATCACAAATAGCCGCTTTTATGTCATCAGACAAATTTAAACCCACGACAAAATCGGCCGGTGTAATACCAAACAAAATATCCACACCAGATAACAACGCCGTTAGAAAAAATTGGCTTTGCGTTTTTTCGTTATGCTGCCACCGCTGCGCGAGCGCCTGGGCAGTATAAGCTCGCGTTAGTACTAACCCGGCAGCGGCGGGCTTGCATTGATTAAAGACAGAAAACATAAGTACCCACTTACGCGTTAAATCTAACCCTAGCCTTACAATTAGCTCTTTAATCGAACTGACTTCTCGCGCTTTTCTGTACATAGGACTATTTGCAATGCGTAGCATGCCCATAACAACCGCAGGCTCATCATGCAGTTGAGCCGACAGCTTGGCAATATCGGGTTGCTCTTCAAACAACGTGTTAATCAGTTCAGCCATTCGTAACGCCGTTGGCGGTACCTTCTTGCCAGTAACAATTTCAGGCCGCGCTAAAAAATATCCCTGAAACAAACTAAAGCCCATTGTTTGACAAATTTCGTACTGCTCTTGCGTTTCTACCCGCTCGGCTAACCAGGTTAAATTATACTTACGCAAGCGAAACATTTGTGCCCGCACCAAACGTAAGTCACAAAGCAAAATATCAACTTTGATAATATCAGCAAGCGCAATTAAGGGTTCCCAGGCGGCATCAAATTCGAAATCGTCCAGCGCAAAGCGAAACCCTCTTTGTTTCAATGCAGACACACAGGCAATAAATTCTGGTGTGGGGGCAATACGCTCAACTAACTCTATCACCACATTCTCAGCATCGAGCGGCAAGAAACTTTGTGCCATCAAAAAATTGGCACAGACATTTATAAAGGTAGGCACATGATAATGTGCTGATTGTTCTGAAATGCTACTGCATAAATTGAGGACCAACTCAGTGGTGGCGAGGTTATCACCAAGCTCAAGTGCGGTGACACCGGTGTCGCTGCGATATAACAACTCAACACCAACCCGGTTTAGATTTTGATCAAATATGGGTTGTGCAGCAAATAAACTATGTACGTCTTGCGTACTAACAACAGTATTTCTAGCCGAATACGTCATATGCTTATCCATTGATATGTTAACAATGCAACGCTCTTGCTTTGTTTTATCACTCAACCAACGCCTGTGCAATACATTACTTTTTACTAAATTATTGGCACTACAGCTGTTTCGTTATACATGTAATAGAGTCGTTTAGTAAGGCATTGTTTCAACAACAAATTGATAGCTAACACTTAGCAAAGCAATCATATTGCTGTAAGAACTGCTTAATTTTGACTAAACAACGATGAATTAGCGGACCTAATTTAACCTTGGCCAGCTCAGTGAAATTTTTGGTTTATCAGCCATACTTGAAACTTCACCCCAAGGAGAGAAAAGATGTGGCAAGCCATTGTTGAACACATTAATAGTGAGCAGGATGGGCAATTCGACATTGAACAAAAACAGCAGCTTACTGGCGGCAACATTAATATCGCTTATCATATTAGTGGCAAAGGCCAGCAATTTTTTGTCAAAATTAACCAACGAGAACAACTAGAGCAGTTTGAAAGCGAAGTTTTAAGCCTACAAGCTTTACAACAAGCAAACTGTATTCGGGTTCCTGCCAGTATTTGTACAGGCCAGACCATAGATAAAGCATTTCTGGTACTTGAATACCTGCCATTAAGTAACGAGACCGTCCCAGGCTGGCGTAACTTAGCGCAGCAGCTGGCGTTACTGCATAAACAACATACTCAAGCAATGTACGGCTTTGACTGGGATAATAGCCTGGGTACCACGGCGCAGCCAAACAAATGGCAAGCAAACTGGAGTAGCTTTTTCTCTGAGCAACGCCTCGGTTGGCAGCTACAGCTGTTATTAGAGCAAGGGTTTGGCTTTGGTAAAATTGATTCTTTAGTTGAAAAGTGCAGGCAAAGGCTGCAGCACTATCAGCCACCGCCAAGCTTATTACACGGTGATCTTTGGCGCGGCAACGTAGGTTTTGTTACTGATAGCCCAGCGGTGTTTGACCCAGCCTGTTATTACGGTGACCGGGAAACGGATATTGCTTTTACCACGCTATTTGGCCGTTTTCCGGAACAATTCTATCAAACCTACCAGGAAATATACCCCTTAGATAAAACATACACCGAGCGCCAAGATCTTTATAATCTCTATCATGTACTTAACCATGCTTATTTGTTTAGGGGCGCTTATCTGGTTCAGGCGCAAGAAATGATAAAACAGCTGTTTTATTAGCACCCTATCTGCAAATAAGTAACTTTTGCCCGTAAGATGTATTAATTACTGGCACAAATGGACACGTTTTCATGTTAGATAAAAAGCAGCAACCGGTTGCCTTGATAACAGGCAGTGCCAAACGGCTTGGACGACAGACAGCCATTACATTACATAACGCAGGTTACAATGTGATTATTCACTGTAACCGCTCGCGCGATGCAGCTGACACTCTGGCGAAAATATTAAATAACCAACGACAAGAAAGTGCCGCGGTATTACAGGCGGATTTGCTCGACGAAAACGGCTGGCAGTCATTTGCGGCAGATGCTATTGCCTGTTTTGGCGGACTTGATGTATTGGTTAACAATGCTTCTAGTTTTTTTCCTACCCCGGTCGCGCAGGCGACAATAGCACACTGGCAGGACTTATTTGGTTCTAATGTGAAAGCCCCCTATTTTCTCAGCCAGGCATTAGCGCCAGAGCTGGCAAAGCGTGGCGGCGTTATTATAAACATGGTAGACATTCACGCAGAAAAACCACTAGCAGGCCACAGTCTTTATTGTATGGCTAAAGCGGCGCTTTTAATGATGACTAAATCGCTAGCCTGCGAATTAGCGCCTACAATAAGAGTTAACGGCATAGCCCCCGGCGCAATTTTGTGGCCACCAGAGCAATCTGTGCAACTTAGCGAACAAGATAAAGCAGCTATATTGCGGCAAATACCGCTTCAGCAACTGGGATCGCCGGACGATATCGCCAACAGTGTACTATTTTTAGTGCAATCGCCTTATATTACCGGGCAAATTCTGGCAGTAGACGGCGGACGTAGTTTAAGCAGCACCAGCAAAGCTTGAAGCATACTAGCGTAGGAGCCAAAATGATTATTTTACAGCAAACTATCAGCTGTCCGTTTTGTGGCCATGCTGTTCACCTTACTGTCGAAGTAACTGACGAAGATCAAAGCTATATTGAGGATTGCAGCAACTGTTGCAATCCTATGCATGTAAGGGTACATAAAGACGAACAACATCATAGCATTCAATTATTTATTGACGCTGATGACGAGCAATATTACTAAGTTGGTAAATTCGACGAAAAGCGCTCAGCCATAATGCGCTCGACGGTTTGCACTATGGTTTGCGTTTGCTGATCCAGCTCGATATTGCATATATCACCCACTTGCTTTTCGCCCAGCGTGGTAATATTTAGCGTTTCCGGTATTAAATACAGGCTAAAACCATCGGCATAGGTTTCGCCTACGGTTAAGCTACAACCTTCAACCGCAATAAAGCCCTTACTTAATATAAAGCGCATAAACTCTGGCGCAACCTTCAGCCGCATCGCACAATTGTTCGCTGTTTTATCTATCTGAGTAAACGTAGCGGTAGTTTGTATATGCCCCGACACAATATGGCCGCCCAATTCACTGCCAAAGGTTAGCGAACGCTCAAAGTTAACCTTATTGCCTGGTTTAAGTTGGCCTAAATTAGTTTTACGCAGTGTTTCTTCAATAACATCAAACCGCACCCAGCCAGCAGCTGCATCAAAATCGGTCACCGTTAAGCACACTCCATTAATCGCAATACTGGCGCCACGGGTTAACTGTTGTAAATAATCTATCCCAGGCTGCACGGTTAATTGACGAAAAGCCCCTTCGTCGCGAATAGCGGTTAACTCCGCTTTGGTTTGAACTATTCCGGTAAACATAAGCCCCCATTTGTGCTACATTGCGCGCCATTGCACGCTGCTAAAACGACAGATCCGCTATGTTACCTTTTTCTCGCTTTGAAGCCAGAACCATCCTCAAACTTTCCGGCCCCATTGTGCTGGCACAGCTTACCCAAACGCTAATGTACTTTGTCGACACCGTTATGGCTGGCCGCTACAGCGCAGTTGATATGGCTGCCATTGCTGTCGCCTCAGGTTTATGGTTTCCGGTAGTGATGACCATGCAGGGCCTGTTACTGGCATTAACGCCAATTGTGGCGCAGTACTATGGCAGCAAACAGGTTAAACCGGTAACCCACTTTACGTTGCAGACTATGTATTTAGCCATGGCATTGGCTGCAATGCTGTTTGTACTGATGCTGTATGTGCATGTGCCGATAGATTTGTTGAATATGGATGAAACACTGCGGCAAAAATCGCTGGATTACCTGTATTACGTCAGCTTTGGCCTGTTTCCGGCAGCAGGTTATATGGTGCTGCGCAGCATGTTTGAAGGCATTGGCAATACCAAAGCCAGTATGTGGATTAGCTTTGTGGGTATTCTGGTCAATATCCCGGCTAACTATGTGTTTATATACGGCAAACTCGGCATGCCAGCATTAGGTGGAGCCGGCTGTGGTATTGCTACGGCGCTGGTGTTTCTGGCCATGTTTATTGCCATGCTTATTTATGGTTGGTTTAGCCGCAGTACTACGCGCTACCGCTCTCACCCTGCTAGCTATGGGGTTAATCTAAAAGATATCTGGCAGATTGTCTGCATCGGCACGCCTATCGCGTTTTCAATCTTTTTTGAAGTAACCTTATTTGCCTGTATTCCACTGGCCATAGTGCACCTTGGCCCGATTATGGTTGCCGGACATCAAATCGCACAAAACTACAGTGGTATCGTGTTCATGCTGCCGCTGAGCCTGGGTATGGCCACCACTATCCGGGTGGGGCATTTAGTTGGCCAGCAAAATGTGCAAGAGCTAAAAAAAGCCATATCCACGGCGATTATACTGGCGGTGCTAATGTCTTTTGTTATCGCCAGTTTAACCTTTGTACTTCGTGGCAGCATAGCAACGCTGTATTCAACCAATGCCGACGTTATTGCCCTGGCCGCATCGCTACTGATTTTGGCCTGCTTTTATCAGGTGTCGGATGCCATTCAGGTGGTATCGGCCTGCGCACTACGTGGCATGAAAGTTACCAAACCGGTATTTTTTATTACCTTAATTGCTTATTGGCCAATCGGTTTTGGCTTAGGCGCCGTATTGGGATTAACTCACTGGTTAGTCGAGCCGATGGGTGCACATGGCTTCTGGATTGGTATTATCGTGGGCTTAACGGTTGCCGCCATCATGCTAACGATAATCTTAAAACGTACGTTACGCAGGTTTTCACATGAAACGGTTTAACATATGAAACTATGGTTGCTGCCGCTAGTGGCACTTAGCCTGGTTGCCTGCACAGGTAACAACGGTGATAAAGCGTTAACCAACTACCAACAGCGTTTGGCGCGGGTGTTGGACACCCCGTTGCCAAACGGCGACCTTGCCGCCCCTGCCCCCTTGCTGGCAGAGCGAGATTTAAAGCAGGCATTGCCAGACCTACGCATAGATTTAACAGACGCTTATGCCAGCCGTCGCTGCGGCCTGGATACCTTAATAGGCGAGCGTAACAGCAGCCTGGGCAAGGTATACAGCGCCAGTAAACAGCTGAGTTACGAGCTCCGGTTTTTACAACAATTAGCCCAATGCTTGCAACAACGCTGGGACAGCGACGAGTTATTAGCGCAACTGCAGCAGGTGTATCAGCAAAAACAACTCAGCATCGATATCGCCTTTAACAATATGTTGCTTACCGACGATACCCTGCGAAAAGAATTACTGGGGATCAGGAAAACGCTGCCACTAAAAGACGCGCCAGGCTATAGTGAAACTTGGCAAGCGCTAAGTGAACTCACCCGGTTGCAACAACTTATCGCCGAGCAAAACTGGCACGCTGCCAGCCAAATTGATATAGAACAGCAGCTACAACGGCTGTATCAATTTAACTTTGTTGGCCGCTTACAGTACAGTCTGCGCTTAAGTCAGCATCAGTTAGCACAGCTTAATGAAATGTTAGAGCAACACAACAGCACCACTTTATGCCCTGGCGGCAGAGACAGCGAACAACTGCAGATTTTGGCCAATATTTTTGGTAAATATTTTATCCCGGAAGTGCAACTGTACACGGTAGAGCTCAGCCGTTATCAGCAACAATTGTGGCCACTTTTACAGCAGCTTTATCAACACACCCCGCTTAATACGCCATTACAACAACGTTTTGAGCAACACTACGATGGTATGCGCACAGAGCTTAGCCATCATGTCACCTGGTGGCAAAACCTCAACCGCCAGTGCCCACTTGCACTAAATGCAACAGTCAAAGGGCCTTAAGCGGCGAAAAATACAGCAAACTCACGCTGCCGCCATAAAAACACTTGCCAATATAGCAGTGGCACAATAACATAGCCGCCGTTGTCAGCTTTGCTTAGTGCAAAGGTAAACAACCCAAGTGTGCGTCCTTAGCTCAGCTGGTTAGAGCACTACCTTGACATGGTAGGGGTCGGTGGTTCGAGTCCACTAGGACGCACCAATAATTCTAATAAAAACGCCACCTTACGGGTGGCGTTTTTGTTTCTACAGCTACCGTTTACGTATTCGGGCAAGCAACGTAATTGCTGAAAGGACTTTCCAGCTGGTGGTCAATGCTTCAGTTATCCGCGCTGACTTCTTCTATTTAATACAACGTTTCATTTCAAATGATTAATTTACGGCCGGACGCACTGGTAGCTGTTGTTGCTGCAGCCAGTTATACAAGTCCTCGCCGGCATATACCTGACGCCAGGCGTCATGTTCGGCCTGCTCCAGCATGCTAAAACGTACCTCGCTGTGGCCCAGCTGGCGCAGGGTTTCAATACCGGGGTAAAAATAGTTTTTATTCACGGCAGAATCACGCCCGGCGGCAAATACCCACAGCGGCGTTTGCGCTTGTGCAATAGGTGGCATTAAATCCGGATGGCCCCAGCCGACTACCGGCGCCACAGCAGCAAACAGCTCTGGATGCTTACTGGCCATAAACCAGCTACCAAAGCCACCATAGCTAATACCGGTTAAATATAAACGGCTGCCGTCGGTATTGTAGCTGGCCTGTACATTTTGCAGTATGGCCAGCAGGTCTTGCTCTGCGTGCTCCCAACCATCGGGTAACAGCGGCGGTACTGCGCTCATATCGCTGACGGGCTCAGCCGGGGCTATGGGCCTGATGGACGCAAACATATCCGGCCGCGGCGGTATGCCATCGGTCAGGCGCTTAGGAATATCAGCGCGCGAGCGGTTAGCAATATAGGATACCTGTCCCATTTCAAACATCTGCAGTTGCGGTACCACGATAATAAATGGCAGGTCACGCTTTTGCACCCAGGCTTCGTATAACGGACCATGGATTAAGGTGTAATCCAGCTCGTCCAGGCCGTTACCGCGCTCGCCATTACCGTGCAAAAACAGCATCAGCGGCCATTTCTTGTCACTGTTTTGCTGATAACCGGCCGGTAAATAAACAAAATACTGCCGGTTGCTGTTGTCGATACTACTAACATAGTCCAACCGTAACAGCTGGGCTGCGCTGTTTGCCTGCTGCTGTACCGAATCGCTACTGACACACGCCGCCAGCAGTATTAACGTTACAGCGAATAAGGATACCAGTGCCCAAATTTGCTTTTTCATCTTTGCTCCGTTGCCCAAAATCGCGTTATCCGTAAGATAAAGTTAAAAACGGCTTAAGTATAGTCGCGGCTTTAACCCTTACAGCACGCCTTACCGTTACCGCAGGTTTGTAAAACAGATCAAAGCACTCCAGCGCCAAAAAGCACTGCGTTAAAGCAAAAGCCTGAGTCATAGTACGCCACGATAAACATTCAGGGTGCGGCAGCCTGGGCGGTGCCGCGGTTGGAGCAGACAGCCTGCAATGCAGGCTGTCTGGGCATATCAAAACAAATCGATATTGGGGAAGTTAACTGTACCACTGCGGATACTGTTATACAGCGGCGTGTAACCAACAAAGCTGTAATTGTTCAGTTGTGTGTCGGCAAACAGGAAGATTGACATTCTGTCACTGGTCCACAGAGTGTACTCCGAGTTCATTGAACGCAGCGCACCGTTGTGGGTTAAGCGCCCACCGGTATTGCGAATGCCCTTGGCATAATTATCACCGCCACGTTCGCTGCTGATGAACCTGTTAAAGGCAGCGGCAGAAATTAAATCTGGACGCTTATTGCCGCCGTCTAACCGCGCCATCAGTCTCTGATAACCAATAGCTGAACACACCCAGCCGCCATGCCCGGCCATACGACGGTGATTCATAACATAAGCTGCCCCGGCGACATAATTTACTTCATTGTTAAATAAAGCATTGTTTGCCCGGGCTAACACACAGTCAGCCCCCGATGGCCGCATAAATACCGCGTTAATATAGCCCGCATAGCTTTGGCCTGACGCCACTTCTATTAACTGCTCGGCAATGTTATAGCCAATGTTTGAGTACGTCATACTGCCGTTAGGTGCTTGGATCAGGCGCACATTTTGCACTATCCAACTCAGGTAGTCGTTACGACTGGCATTGCCCAGTGTTGGGTCAGTATCCTGATTACAGATATTCCAGCCAAAGCCAAGATGGATAAGCGGTGAGCAAGCCTCCAGCGCCGACGAATTAGACCAGCCGCCCATAGTGTGCTCTAACACGTCCAGCACCCGGATATTCGTCAGACGTTGCAGGTTCAATTGACAGCCAATATCACCAACCCGACAAGCTGGCAACGTGTATAGCTGGTTTAGCAAACCGGTGGCACCAAATACCCGCGCTTCTGGATCCAGCCGGCCCTGTTCAATCAGCCGGGACGCTGCAGCACCGGTTATGGCTTTTGAATTACTGGCAATACGCGCTACGGTGCCGGTAGTCATATCAATATTGCGCTGCGCATCACGTAAGCCAAAGCCTTTGGCATACACCAGACGCTCGTCTATGGTTATCGCGATGGATAAGCCAGACAAATTGTTGTTGCTACGAAAATCTTCAATCATGCTGTTTAAGTTAGACAAAGACGCACTTTGCCAGGCGGTATTATTGAAAATTGCCGCCATTTTTACATCATGCGCCGGGCCATACCCTACTACCACGGTTGGGCGGGCACCTTCGTAATATTGATCGTTAAATAACTGCTGATAGTCATTCAACTTAACCAGATGACGCGCGGTCCAGCGTGGGCTGCTGTTGTGCCAGATAGCCGAATAGTAATCCGTGCCATTCAAATGAAATACATCGACCAATACTGGCGCAAAGCCCTGTGCTTTGTAATTGTTGACCAATTGCTGATAAGTATTACTACTCACGCCATGGGTGGCACGTAGTGCCGGGCCGCTGGTTTCTTGCCATAGCGCAGCGTAGCGTTGCTGGCCCGCTTTGGCATAACCGGAAACATGCATCAGCCGAAAACCTTTTGCCTTTTGTGTATTGTAAATGCTTTGATACTGAGCGTGGCTCATATCGTGCCGGGCATACCAGGCGGTGTTTTTCTTATGAAAAATTGCCGTAAACACCAGCTGACCGTTCAGATTGAACGGGTTCACCATCACCGGCTGATAGCCACTTTTTTTCAGACTATTAACTTTGTTCTGATAGCCCGCTTCGGTAAGATCATGAAACGCCAGCCATAGCGGCGCCTGAGGTTTATGTTGCCACACGGCGTTATAACGCGCCTGGCCCTTAGAATTATGTCCATTCAGATAGGTTAGCTGATAGCCCTTAGCGTGCAGATCGAGATTCTGTTCCGCAAAGCTTTGTGCGGCGATATTATGTCGCGCTACCCAAGCGGCATCGGCCGCATTTACGCCCAGGCAATAGCCGAGCAGAACGAATATTACCAACAGTTGTATTACAGTTTTCATGCTATATCTCCCTTGAAACACCCTGACACTCCGGCTGTGCAGCTAACACTAGCTGACCCCTTTGCGCATCCTTGTATTGCCAGCGACATTGTAATAATGCCCCTCAGGAGAAACTGCTAAAAAACTGCTCAATCTGCCACTAAGCCGTCATATTTTTCTGCCTTATTCACCAATATCTTCAAACCACAGCTGCGGTTTAGCAGCAATAAAATCCTGCATCAACTGAATGCACTCGGCATTTTGTTGGTTTTCCAGAACCACGCCGCGGCTTTGCACATAAGCCTCCGGCCCCTGAAAGGTTTGGTTTTCACCAATCACCACCTTTGGGATGCCATATAGCAATACGGTGCCGCTGCACATATCGCAGGGTGACAAAGTAGAGTACAGCGTAGCGCGGCGGTAATCAGCGGCGGTTAAGCGGCCGGCATTTTCCAGGCAATCCATTTCCGCATGCAGTACACAACTGCCCTTCTGCACCCGCTGGTTATGGCCGGCGCCAACAATCTTGCCGTCAATAACCAACACCGAGCCAATCGGAATACCGCCTTCAGCTAAACTTTTCCTGGCCTGGGCAATAGCCGCCTGCATATAAATATCAGTCATATGTGAACCTCTGACAACCCCAGCCATGGGAAAAATGATACTCAACACTTTTTTAGCGATGGTTAATTACTTAACACGAAACGGTCACGTTAAAAGTGGCGACGCCTACCGGCGCGCCTCTGTGCGAAAATGTTCAATGACATCCATATCCACATACATACTATAACTTTAGGCTTAGCAAATGCCGTGGTTGTTTATTTGAGTAATACAACCAATTCAGCTAAATCTTTAACAACATGGTCAGGCTTTTTCGCTAACGGATAAAGTGCTTTACCCGGACGAGCAATAAAAGTAGTTTGCAGGCCCGCTTCTTTCGCGCCGGCAACATCCCAACCATGAGCGGCTATCATCATAGCTTCATTAGCTTTAACATTGAGTTTTTTAAGAACCCATTCATAAGCGCGTAAATCAGGTTTATAAATTTGTATATCTTCAATACTGTAACGCTCATCAAAATAAGAGGTTAAACCTGCACTTTCAAACTGTGTTTTAACACCTTTGTTTGAAGAGTTCGTAAAACTAACCAGCTTGTAGCCTTGCGCTCTCAGTTTCGTCAGGCCTTCTTTTACATCGCCATGCGGTGGCAAGGTTAATAGTGGCGTTACAATGGCTGTTTTTGCTTGTTCAGGGGTAATTTCGATATTGTTGTTTTGTGCAACCATCAATAATGACGCTACACCAATCTGTCCAAAATCGTGATAATCGTTCATCACAGTTGAAACCAGTGAGTGATGCAACATGGTGGAAAACCATAGTGGTAATAAGTCTTCGCGGCCACCTAAGGCTTTACCAATAGACGTTCGCATTGACGTTAAATCAAGTAAGGTTTCGTTTACATCAAAAATAAGAACTTTCGGTTTGCTTGGTGCTTCATTAGCCATGACAATTCCAGATAACAGGCTTGCACCAACCGTAAGTGAAAGCGCAAGTTTTTTTAGTGAGTGTAAAACTGACATTAGACATTTTCCACTTGTAGGGCATTGAGTACAGCTTCAGGCTCTGCACGTAAGGTGTAATCTTCGCTGATAAAGGCGTATGTGATAATACTTTCTTGATTAATGACATACGTCGCTGGTAATGGCAGCTTATAACTTTTATCACCGTAGTAATGTTCAAAGTCGATGCCAAATCCGGTGTATAAGCTTTGGATACGTTCATCTAAAGTGAATAACAAACCAAATTGATTTGCCACAGTATTGCTCACGTCAGACAGCACATCAAATTTAAGCTCATTCTTTTGTGCTGTTGATAATGTTTCGTCGGGCAATTGTGGCGATACTGCAATTAACCGCGCGTTATGTGCGCTAAATTGCGGCAAATAGTCATTCAGCGCTTTTAATTCCAAATTACAATATGGACACCAACCACCGCGGTAAAAACTTATAATTGCTGGGCCTTTTGTCAATAGCTCAGCTAATTCTAAGATATTGCCACGGTGATTCACCAAGCTAAAGTTTTCAACTTTTTGACCCACCTGTAAGGCATTGTCTCTGATATGTTTGGCAATTAACTCTTCGTTAGTCGTATTCATTAATGCCAATACATCAGCTGGTAATTTCGCTTCTTTTTGCACATTGTAAGCATCAATCTGCGCTTTTAAACTCATAATAAACCTCGACGATAAAATAATTTCATCATTATAATGTTTTACTTATTTAAATAAACATTGCAAAAGTGAAAGCTTAATTCGAAAATATTAAACATTGAAAAGCAGATATTGGCGATGTGATGTATAGCTTAAGCGATTTAGAAACTTTTATTGCCGTGGTAGAAAACAAAGGTATTTTAGCTGCTGCGCGTGAACAGCGTTTATCACCTGCAACCGTGAGCCATCGCTTAAGTAAATTAGAACGGGAACTCGCAACCGTTTTGGTATTCAGAGACAGTCGTCGTATACGCTTGTCGCCTGCCGGGGAAGTTTTTTATAGCCGGGTAGGTGCTATTATGGAAGCATTGCATGACGCTGAGCACAGTATTGGGGCGCGCAGTTCATCAGTGAGTGGTTTACTCAGAGTTACCATGCCGCCATGGGTATTTTCTAAATACGTTATGCCTAAGCTCACTCAGTTTGAAGATACTTACCCTGATCTAAAACTTGATTTCCTTATTAACGACCAATTTGTTAACGTTGTTGATGACGCGCAAGACGTTGCGATAAGAGTGGGGCAGCTAAAT
Source organism: Rheinheimera baltica (assembly GCF_030731985.1). Classification (NCBI taxonomy): domain Bacteria; kingdom Pseudomonadati; phylum Pseudomonadota; class Gammaproteobacteria; order Chromatiales; family Chromatiaceae; genus Rheinheimera; species Rheinheimera baltica. The sequence continues at coordinate 416,183 of NZ_JAPJDY010000001.1, read as the reverse complement.
GACTCGGGCTTATTATCACGCAAATTAGTAAACAATAGCCGCATACTCTGTGCAGCGCCTACCTATATTGAGAAATATGGCATGCCGACTAACCTGAGTGAGCTCGCCAAACATAACTGGGTTTGCTTACCCTGGCAAAGGCAATTGAAGGTGCATGACGAGCAAGGGGAAATACAAAACTTTAACGCAAAAACCCGTTTTACTATTTCAAATTCAGACAATATGACGCAGGCTGCTATTGCTGGGCACGGTATCGCGATTAAATCACGTATAGCGATTAATGATGAACTCGCTGACGGCACATTAGTTGAAGTGATGCCTAACGTGATGGCAAAAAGTGATGCGCCAGTATGGTTTTTACGGCCACAAAATAGCTTAACCACTCGTAAAACTGACGTGTTCTATGATTTTATGAAGTCGCTGTTTATTGATTGCTAATCACTTTTTTCAACGTTATGTCGTTGTTTTTTCCCAGTGGCTATTCCTACCTATAAACACACCATACCTCAGGGTCAGGTCTTCACCATACCTCAGGGTCAGGTCTTGATTTTTGACTTCTGGGTCGCGAGGTAAAAAGCAAGACCTGACCCTCTGGTTCAAACAGTGCCCCGGCATTATTCGCAATAGCGTCATGCTGCATAGCACTGATTATGGCCGTGTCTTTATTTAGTGCCACGCCATGAGCAAAACGGTCATCCGCTTTACCATCAGGCGCAACTAACTTTTGTATTTGCGTCCATTTACCTTCTGTGCGCTCAAAAAGATAGGCAGCACCGGCGTCTTTACCCATGCCGTCTACATCGGCTCGTCTGGCAGAGATCAGTGCGGTATCGCCAGACAATGCCACGCGCACACCAAAAATATCTGCATTTGCACCATCTTGCGCCATCAGCTTTGCTTGCTAATACTTGTTGTTAAATTGGCATAGCAGCACTTTAGGCAACTGGTAGTCGCTTAACAAGGGATAATTGCAGCCGTGCGGCAGCGTAACATCCCTGGTAAAAGCGAGGATCTGGCGAAAAGTGAAGATGCGGTTTAGTTTTGTTCTGCCCTTAATAATCCAACTTTAGTGATTGGAGCTTGGCATCGTCTTAATCTGATATATACTGTACAAATATACATATATAGAGGTTTTGTATGACTGTCCTATTTCTGGGGGATGCGCAGCAAAGTGCCCGGCTTGCTATACCGTTATTTGCCAGCAAGATAAAGGCCGGCTTCCCCTCACCGGCGCAGGATTATGTCGAGCGTACGCTGGATTTAAACGAGCTATGTATCCGCCACCCTAACGCGACGTTTTTTGTCCGGGTAGAGGGCGATTCGATGATTGACGTCGGAATTTACGATAACGATGTGCTCGTGGTAGACCGCGCTATTGACGCCGAGCATGGCGATATCGTGGTAGCCGCCGTTAATGGTGAATTTACCGTCAAAGAGCTGTGCACACGCCCTTCACTGATGTTGCTGCCACGCAATGCGGCATACCAACCGATACGGCCACGTAATGGTGAAGAGCTGAATGTTTTTGGTGTGGTAACTAATGTTATCCGGCAAATGAAACGCAAATGAGCCCATCTGTATTTGCCCTGGTAGACTGCAATAACTTTTATGCCAGTTGTGAAAAGCTGTTCCGGCCCGATTTAGCCGATAAGCCGGTTGTGGTGTTATCCAACAACGACGGTTGCATTATTGCCCGCTCGAAAGAGGCTAAAAAGCTTGGCATTAAAATGGGCCTGCCGGTGTTTCAGGTGCGTGATTTATTGCAACAGCATCAGATAGTGGCCTTTTCATCCAACTATGCGCTGTATGCCGATATGTCGCAGCGGGTAATGAGCACGCTGGAAAACCTGGCACCGCGGGTAGAGGTGTATTCAATTGATGAAGCCTTTTTAGATTTAACCGGCCTGGCTTATCGCGAAGGGCTCACTGAATTTGGCCAGCACGTTAGGCGCACCGTGCAAAAAGATATCGGCATTACGGTTTGTGTTGGCATAGCGCCAAGTAAAACCCTGGCAAAACTGGCCAACCATGCCGCCAAAACCTGGGCTAAAACCGGTGGCGTGGTCGACTTAAGCGGCAAAGAGCGCCAGCGCAAGTTGCTGGCCCTGCTGCCGGTAAACGAAGTGTGGGGCATTGGCGGCAAGCTGACAAAACGTTTAGAGCAACTGGGTATTACCACCGCACTGCAATTGGCTGATGCGGCCCCTGATTACATTCGACAGCACTTTTCTGTGGTGGTTGAGCGCACCGTGCGCGAACTTAATGGTGAGTCATGCATTGCGCTGGAAGATGTCGCGCCGACTAAAAAGCAAATTGTCAGCAGCCGCGCCTTTGGTGACCGTATTACCGACAAACAGCAGATGCGTGAGGCCATTAGCGAATACATTAGCCGGGCCTGCAAAAAGCTGCGCCAGGAGCAACAACAGGCAAAATACCTGACGGTATTTTTGCGCACCAGCCCATTTAGCGACAAAGACGCGCCCTACTCCGCCAGTAAAAGCTGTGAGCTGGAAAGCCCCAGCAGCGACACCCGGGTGTTTTTAGCCAAGGCGATGCAGCTGCTCGATAGTCTGTGGCTTAACGGCTACCGCTACGCTAAGGCAGGTGTCATGCTAGCCGACTTTTACGACCCGGGGGTTCACCAACCCGGCCTTTTCGACGAGCCGATTGTACAAAAAGAATCTGACCAAAAGCTGATGCAACTGATGGATACCCTCAACAGCAAACACGGCAAAACACTGTGGTTTGCAAGCCAAGGCACAAGCCAACAATGGGGCATGAAACGTGAACTGCTATCGCCGGCTTACACCACAAATTGGAAAGAATTACCGGTGGTTAAGTGATGCTGGCTAAGAGCGAGGAGCGAAGCTGTAGTTTGAATTTGATCTGCCCCTAATAATTCCGACAACCTCAACGAATTGGCCTGCTTGTGAACTTTGGCTATTGGTCGTCTTTTTCAGACTCTTGCTTTTTTTGCATACTAACGCCAAAAGCAATGCCTAGTGCAATGCCGATAGCTAATCCTGCGCCGACATTACCCATTGCGGCGCCGATGGCTAAACCAACACCCACGCCAAGCGCTAAACCCGCAGCCACTTTATTTGATTTGTGTTTATCGTTCTTTTTATCAGAAGCCAAGATATTTCTCCAACAAAAGATTAATTTTAACCTACTTGTATCAAGCGACCAAACGCTAAAATTTAGCGCGAAAAGACGCGCCCATTTTCAGATATAAACATCACTCAGTTATAGCTGATATGCGCTCTATCAACATTAAATCCCCGCATTTTTCCGGGCCATTCGCTTGCCAGCATACGGTTACATAAGGCGCGTCACTGCTCAACATCCAGCGCAAATTGTCAAAGTTCTCTTCGGTAAGATCTTCACCGTTAATTGTTGTCAATATCGCCGTTGTTGTTATCCCCAGCTCTGTGGCATGGGAGTTGGCTGCAACTTCCTTAACTAAAGCTCCCAACCGGTGCGGCTCTACTGTAAGGCCACTTCGGTCAATATAGGTGTTATTACTAAAAAGCCTATTTTTAGTAAGCGCTAAATAGCCTGCCTGATAATTGAAATGCACACCAAACTTACGCAGCAATCCACTACCAATCATGCCAACTCCAACCGCATCTTTAAAGTATGGTAAATCATGTGCAGCCACTACTTGAAAGCTCTCGTTGGCAAAACCCAGAAAGTCGATACGACTAGTTTTCAATACCTGCTTGCCATCAAAGTTTTGAGTTTGCGTTTCAAAACTTTCAGCTGGAAAGGCAAAGCCCTCAGCGAGTTGTTCATTCAGATAAATATAGTCAGGTGCCCCTGTATCCACGACAAAAGCATACTTTGTTGCACCGCCATTTATATTTTTCATTGTGGCATCGACATAGGGTATTCGACCTTGCACCAGCAGTGGCAATTTAACCCATTGTTCATTGATGAACTCCCCTCCTGTACCCTTTGGTGAGAAAACTATCGACTGTTCGGCAAAAAGTATCGTGATGTTAAAGCGATTAAGTAAGTCGTAACCAATCGCGCCATCAAAATAGGCCGTGTCATAGTCGCTAAACAAGGGATTTTGGCCAATAGGAACGTGGATAAACGTCAGTTCTGATAGTTCCAGCTCTCCAACCCGAATAACCCCATTGTTAACCACATTGACCCGCCGTCCTTGCAGATCCAGCTGCCTCTCTACGTCTAACTTCACGGTTTGAGTTCGGGAGGTTTCAAAAAGTACCGTCGCAGCTGCTGCCGAATCAAAAGCAAATCGTAGTGAGTTAGCATCATTAACCGCCACTTTGATAATGATGTGGCCGTCATGCCAAACGAACGGCACTGCAAAACTGTCTTCACTGCTAAGCCATGTTTGCGCTGCCAACGGGTTGCCACTTTGTAGGTTTATTATTCCCTTAGCCATGCAACCTGTTAATAACCCTGTGACGACAACGAGTGCGATTAACCGGGCAAAACCTATGTAATATGTAGGCAAGGTATTTATTCTCCAACGAATGTTCCGGGCTGTAGTAACCCGGACGACCGGAAGCTATTAGCTCTGCCCTCTTTATGCTTAGCCAGCTAGTGCTATTCTGTTACCAGGTGGCGACAGTAAACACTGGCTAGTATCAGGCAGCCGGGCCGTAGCGCCGCTGAAATTCTGCAACAGAGTTATCCGCGAGTTGCTTTAGCACGGCAATATCCAGATCAGCCAAACGCTTTATGTACAAACAGGCTTTACCCATTTTGTGTTTGCCAAGCTGCTGTAGTAATTGCGTTTGCTGTTCACCTTCAGCCAGCAGATAAATCACAATGTCTCGGCCACGAATGGCGAAACCGGTTAACGGCGCTTCACCGCTGTGGCCGCTGTCGTAGGTGTAACGGTAGCTGCCAAAGCCAACAATACTTGGCCCCCACATGATTGCTGGCTGGCCGGTAATATCACTAAGTAAGGTTGTTAGTTGCTGACAATCGGCCAGTTGCTGTGGGTTAGCACGGCTGGCTAAATAATCTGCCACACTGGCGTTGCTTGCTGTGGTTTTTGTCTCTGCCATTAGCCTGCCGCCTCTGGTTTAACCGGTGCAGCTGCACCCTCGCCGACTACCGTATGCCAGCGTTTAACCTGCCAACTTTTTACCAGACCGTTTACAACATATGGGTCGGCTTTGGCAAAGGCCGATGGAATATCCGCTGATTCACAGCGAAATAACAGCATTGCACTGTCTGCCGGTTCTCCTACCGCGCCGCCTAGTAGTAACTCACCGCGCTCAGCGGCTTGCCACGCCAATGTCAAATGCGCTGAGCGAAAATCGCCGCGTCGTTGCAGGTAATCGGCTGTTGTTTCGTAGATAAGAATAAAGTGCATCAGCAATTCTCCTGATGTTGTGCCGCCAGTGTTTATCAGCAAAGTGCCAGCGACATAAAGTGGCTATTCGGATCCAGCTTGTACTGGCCAAACGGGCCACAGTCGGTAAAGCCGAACTTTCGATACAAATTTCTGGCCGGCGCAAAATAGTCCTGAGTACCGGTTTCCAGATTAACAGCGGTAAATCCCTGCGCTTTGGCATGTTCGATAACAAATTGCAGTAATGCCTGCCCTATACCCTTGCCGCGAAACGCCTTTGTTGTGCGCATTGATTTTAGCTCTGCCAGCTGGCTATCTAATGCTTTTATGGCCACGCAACCGGCTAATTCCCCATCCAGCCATGCACTAAAAAAGCGTATATTGCTGGCTTTAAGCGCGTCAACATCCAGCGCATGCACACTCTCTGGTGGTGAGGTGGCGTACATATCGGCTAAATGCTCATGCAACAGCGCTATCACCTCACCGCTGGCTAAATCATCCTGAACAATCTTCATCTTAACTGATCCATTTGGCCAAGCTGGCACAGTCTATATCCATCACTTCAACGGTGCTTACACTACTAATAAAAGGCAGCAAAATGGGCTGTCTACCCGTTAAATAAGCGCACCATTATTCAGCTTTAATGGTGGCTTGCCAGTTTACTGCCTGCCATTGGCCGTCTTTGCGCACAAAGGTACCACTGTTTAAATAACGTTTGGTCTCGCTGGCTGATTTACCTACCAGCACAAAGGCCACTACCGCAGTATCGCCATACTGCATAATTCGCACATCTTCACTGCTATAAACGGTGTCTATTTCATCGGGTTTTAACGTACCGCGGCTATTCACACCTTGCATCAGCTGGGCTTTACCAAAGCGTGTACCTGAAGAGCTGGTATAAATTAGCTCATCTGCCCAGTATTTATTATGAATGGCTGCATCATTGCGGGTAGCGCCGTCTAAAAAATCACTGAGTAATGCAGTAAGGTCTGCTTTGTCATCAGCCACGGCGGGCATACTGCAAAGCAGCATAGAAATAACAATGAATATTTTGCGCATTAAATGCTCCAAGATGTTGTTTTAACACGCATCAGAGTAGCAATTATCTGCATTAACGCAATATAAAAAGTGCTGCCGTTAATTCGCCGAGGTAGAATAAACCTCGGGGTCAACCTCAGGGTCAGGTTTTGATTTTTGACTTCTGGGTCGCGAGGCAAAAAAGCAAGACCTGCCCCTCTGGTTTCCTAACCGTTTAGCCAAACATCAATGATTGGTGCATACTTATTCCAGCTATGACACCAGAATTAACAGCAAAAGTGCCATTTTGCATAGGATTTGACATATCTCCGGCGGCATATACATTTGCAACGGAAGTTTGTTTTAGCTCATTTACTTTTATAATTTCGCCTAGAGTGGTCTCTTCAAATTCACAATTCAAAGCATCAACGATCGGGTTTTTGGCACTTATTTTCGGCGCAACATAAAGGCCTTCTAGTTTACGCTCTGAACCATCAGCAAGAACTACGGAGTTGATGTTCTCACCATCGCCAATAACTCTGGTGATTCTAGTATGTTCTATGTTGACCCCACGCCTAGTTAATATTTCCAGCTGTTTTTCATCGAGTGGATATTCACCTTGAGTAAAAAAAGTGGTACTTCCCCAGTCTGGGATCATCTCTGGCAAAGCGCGCCACCACCACAGCAACTTAGCAAGATCGGGTACGCGGGTTGGCCCTAAGTTCGTATATGGTGTTATCGTACTTAGAGCAGCAATGGAGAAAATTATGCAGCAGATACGGGTGATTCAGGTTGAACGCTATGCCACGCGGGTGGAGAAAGTGCTGGCCTATATTGAGTCGTTGGGCGCGCAGGCCCAACCGACACTGGACGAGTTGGCCGCCGTGGCGGCAATTTCACCGTTTCATTTTCATCGGGTATGGCGGGTGATGACCGGGGAGACGGTGTTCGAAAGCCTGCGGCGTGTGCAAATGGGCCGCGCGCTGGTTGCGCTGCAGAACGAGCGTGCACCGGTAGTTGAAGTTGCAGAGGCCGCCGGCTATGCCAGTGGCCAATCCTTTGCGCGTTCACTAAAAGCCTTCGCCGGGGCCAGTGCCAGCGAGCTAAGGGCCGACCCTGCTAAGATGGCCGCATTTGTTGCCCGCATTACGCATGGCCTGCGAGCGCAGGACGACGACGTACCAGGCATTGAGGTAACAATAGTTGAGCTGCAGCCACTGAAAATCCTGGCGACACGCAATACCGGCGCCTATGAAAGCCTATTCAATGGTTATGGCCGTCTGTTCGAGTTAGTCACTCAGTGTATGCCGCCAGAAGACGTGCGCGGCATTCATGGTTTATGGCCGGATGATCCGCGCACCACGGCGCCCGAAGACTTTCGCTTCGACTGCGCTTTCTCTGTAGCGCAGACAGCAGGCGCAGCGCCGCCGGGGACGCATTGGGCAGAGTTACCCTCGGGCACTTGCCTGAGCGCGCGCCATGTCGGCGATTATGACGCATTGCTGGATACGATTGACTGGCTTTACGCCATGGCACTGGAAGCTGGCATAGAACTGCGCAACGCCCCGCTGTTTGCGCATTATATTGATGATCCGGAAAGCACACCTGTTGCAGAGTGGCGCACGGATGTCTACCTACCCATCGAGGTGAACCAGATATGAGGCAACTAAAATGGATGGCAGGTCTGTCACCGACTGGGTGAAAAAAAACGGTAGCTGGCACCAGTTTATGCACGCCGACTATCAGCGTGGTTAATATCGAAGCTACTTTTTCTTTTTATCTATAAAAACTTGCTGTTGCCATTTACCAGGCTGCTTGTCGGTACGATGTATACACCCTACCCAGCAGCAAGGTCGCTTTTTACCTTCCAGAAGATCCTCGGTCGCCCGAACTATGCGTTTTATTCTGGTCTTCTGTTGTTTAGCATCTTCAATCCAACAAATAAATTCATTTCGGCCAATTGCTGACAAGGCTTCCCAACTGCTAACCAGTTCTTTTTCAACTAGTGCCTTAGCCAAATCACCTGGTAATTCGTGCACCAAGCCGCCGGACATTTCTGGTTTCATAGCTAATTACCTGATACCTGCTGTTGGTTTGCTAGTTAATGACTCGAAATACATATATTTAACATAGCTCATCTTTAATTGTCTCTGCCCCCATTTTTTTTCTACTTTGCTGTTAAATAATCCAGCGTATTAACCATGTCGAATTTGGGACTGCGGCGAATAAACTCTCTGAGCATCGCGGTATGGGCAGAGCCCATTAAAATCAGTACCCGGTCATTTTTGTTCATGGGTATGCGGTTTAAATTGGTATAAATTTTCATATTGCGCAGATAAAACTGTGCTGCTTGTTCTGCACCTTCAAAGCCATCATCAATGCCAACGTAAAACAGCTTATCAGCATTGGTATTGAGCATGTAATCCAACATCAGCGGGTGATTGGTTAATTGTAACTGTTCCAGCAACGACAGCTGGTCAAAGCGCTGATTACGTTCAGCTAATTTGGGGTAATGCAAAAAAGGCTGATGGGTTAATTGCAGATAGGTTTGCCGGTCAACCGAATTTTCCAGCTCGGGGCTGTTTTCGATAAAGTCTCCCAAGCTGTAGTTATAGCCCAGATGGTGATCGATGCCGTACACCTTATCTACGCCACTTAATCTGGCGATATCAAAGCCCAGCATACTTAGCTCACCATAGCGGGTATCTAAGCGCACAGGGTTGGCTAAAAACGCCTGATAAGCCTGATTTATGCGGGCCATGTCTTCAGGTAGAAACTCCAGGCAAACGATGGTGGGTTTAAATTGGGCAAGCAACTTTGCGATGTCTTTAACAGCTTGCTGATTAGCCTGGCTATGTTCATCAAAATCAACGCTGTTAGCATCACTGGTAGCGCCAAAGTGAAAGCTGCCTATATTCAGCACTTTAATTTTTTCAACATTAACAGGCCCAGCCTCAGCAAGTAACACAGAGTCCGTTGTACTGCTGCAGGCAACAAGACACAGCGTCAGTAAAAATAGGATAGTTTTCATTGATATAGGCCAGATGCTGAAAATAGCACCAGCATAGCCAACATCAGCATGTGCAGCAATAGCGCAACATAAGTCCGACAATTATAAAGCAGCTTTGCCCTCCCAGGCCTCTGGCAACAACTCCGCGCTCTATAAAGTGCAGCTTAAAACTGGCTGCATCAACCTGTCACGGAAATCCTTACACAACATATAAAATTGCCACAGCGGATAAATCAGCATTAGCAGTAAAGTGATTAAGTCACCAAGATTGCGCTTGTCGTAATAGTAATGCGCCGGGTGCTGCAGTGCAGGGACTACACCTTCTATCTTAATGATTTTTGACTCAAATTCATCTTCAGAAAGGTTATTCAATTTCTGCCCGGCGTTTAGCGGGTAGATGAAATATCTACCCGACTCTGTCGCACCGTAGACCGCCTTATCACTTATGCCTACCAACACAATGTCACTGACGATTGCCTCACCACCCTCTCTACCTGGCCACAAATACCACTTATCGGTTACATCTATCGCTCCCAGAGTCAGTTTTTTATTCACAGGCAGTGACCAGTAATCTGTTAGCGGAGGATCGACATCCCTAACCAGCTCACAAATTATAATATTCGCAAAGATTGCCAATAGAAAATATGGACCCAGCTTAATTGGAAACCAAAAAAAAGACTCAACCGAGACCATACTTTTGCTGAAAAAAAAGCTCAACACTTTAGCTAGCGACAGCAGCACAAAGCCTGCAATAGTCGCCAGAAAAACGTAGCCTAGTGCTGCGAAAACTAATTGAAATAATGAACCCACGTATGATTCCCGGCGAAGTGTTAATTCAGTATTGGCGTGATAATTTCAACCACAACATAATTATGTTTGCAGTCATTTATGTTACATAAGCAACAAAATCCGTCACGCCAACATCATGGCCGAGCTGGTGCAATAGCGTGCTAAGCTGGCCGCGGTGATGGGTTTGGTGGTTAAACATATGAGCTACGGCTACCCAGGTAGGGTGCTGGCGCTGCTGGCCCTGGGAATTGCTGTAGCGCATAGTGCCGGCCAGCTGTGCGGCGGTTAACTCATCAGTAAAGCGGGTAATGACATCATCGGTCGCCACTCGTTGCTCACTAAGCTCGGTAAAATTGGCATACAGCTCATCACGCAGCGAACTAAACTGCTGCACTAAATCGGCACGCTGTAATGCTGCAATAGTGGGAAAGGCAGTAGCAAAGCGGCCCAGCCAGATGCGGTCGGCCAGCAAAATATGATTTAGCGTAGCGTGCACAGAGCCAAAGAACGCGCCGAGATCTTTTTTGCGCTCGTCTTCAGTTAAAGTGGCCGCCAGCTTATATAATCGGGCGTTAAACTCACGATTATATTTGGCAAAACCCTGCATTTGCTGCTGATGCGCTGTCATGTACTCTCCTCTGCCAGATACGGATCTAATTCGGATGCAATTGCAGCAAATCCCACTTATTGCCGTATAAATCCTCAAACACTGCCACAGTGCCGTAGCTTTCTTCTCTGGGCTGTTCGTTAAACTTAACGCCTTTGGCCTGCATGGCGTGATAGTCGCGCCAAAAATCGTTGGTATGCAAAAACAAGAATACCCTGCCGCCGGTTTGGTTGCCCACGGCAGCTTGCTGCTGCGCATTGCTCGCTTTGGCCAACAACAAGTGGCTGCCGTTGCTGTTGGGCGGTGCAATTTCGATCCAGCGTTTACCGTCACCTATGTCGGTATCGGCTATCAGGCTAAATTGCAGCTTGCTGGTATAAAACGCGATAGCGTCGTCGTAATCGGCTACCAACAGCGCGATATTGCCGATTTTTTGTTGTACGGGTTGTTGCTGCATAAGCTCAGACATCTGTTTGTGTTTGTTTCCGTTGTTTGTTCATATTCGATTCTAACGCAAGTTTCACCGTAGGTGAAAAGCCTTAGCCGGTGCTACAAACACTGCAACCGCTATCTTTATTCAGACTAAACTGGCGCCACTGGCTGGTTAGGCCATCAAACAGCTGCAATTTGAGCATAGCGTGGCGCGTTTTCGCCAGCGTCATCGCCGCCAATAATACGTCGCATTTGAACAAGAGTCCCGCCGCTATATAACGTAAAGTAACGCATCAATTGTTTACTTTAGCTTGTGATGAATTTTTTCCAAACGTTGTTAATTATGTTGTTTTGCAGCAGTGCACAAGCCAACGTCAGCATTCATGTGATGGCCCCCCTACTAGTAGAGGACAGGCCGTCATTTCGGCTGCAGCTGGCTGAAGCCAAACGCCTTGGCGTGGGTGGTGTTTCAGTTGACGTTTGGTGGGGCATGGTAGAGGCAGAGGCCGATCAGGTATTTGATTGGCGCTATTATGATGACATCTTTGCCGACATCAGTGCAGCGGGTTTAAACATCGTCCCGATTATGTCTTTTCATCAATGTGGTGGAAATGTAGGGGATAATTGCAACATCCCCCTTCCAGGTTGGATTTGGCAACACTACATCAACAAAGGCATCACACAAACCGACTTACAGTACAAAAGCGAATATGGCAATTATTCCGCCGAAACCGTGTCCTTATGGGCAGATCATGTTGTTATTCAACAGTATAGTGAATTTATACAGGCGTTCAGCCAACACTTTCAGCATTTATCTAACCGCTTAGCTGAGATTAATATCTCTATGGGCCCGGCCGGGGAATTGCGCTACCCTTCGTACAACAGCCATGATGACGGTAAATCTGCTTATCCAACTCGCGGCAGCTTTCAGGCATATTCAACTCTTGCCGTACAAGACTTTCGCCAGGCTATGCAAAGCAAATACGGTGACATAGTTAAACTTAATGCGTCATGGAATACGCAGCACACGGATTTTAAACAGGTTATGCCACCTTTAGACGGTAATCAGTTTATTAACAGCGGCCAACATCGATACTCGCAATATGGCAAAGATTTTATCGATTGGTATCATTTGTCACTGATAGCACATGGTAACCGTATGCTGAAAGCGGCAGACGCGGCGCTAGCTGACACTTTTAATGCGGTTCCACTGGGCTATAAAATTCCGGGTATACACTGGAAAATGGCCATTGATGACTACAGCGCCCGCAGTGCAGAGTTGGCCGCGGGTTTACTGCACAGCGATTGGCCTTACCATGAAGGCAATGGATACGGCTATATCCACATGGTAGCCGTTGCGAAACAGCTTAATTCCAAACAAGCCGGATCTAGCCAACCTGGCCATAAACAACGCCAAGTCATTTTGCATTTTACCGCACTAGAAATGCAAGATAGCCCAATGCCCCCTAGCTATTCAATGGCAAAAACTCTGGTTCGCTGGCTGGGTGAAGAAGCCAAGCGACAACAGGTAACAATAAAAGGTGAAAACGCCCTCTCGGCAGGGGTCGAGCATGTCAGTGGCTGGGACAACATGCAACAGGCCTTGCAAAATAGCCATTATTCCGGCCTGACTATTTTAAGGCTGGAGCAAGTAACCAATAATGAAACCGGCAAGCAAGGGCTTAAAACGCTCATTCAAACTAAATAATAGTCTGATCAATACACTCATATTGGCCAGGTGAGACAATAATCGGTTAAGGAAAGTCCTTACCAAGCACGCGTAGACCGTCTGTATTTTCGCGTCTACGCTAGAGGCTTTGACAACGACATATGGGGTATCTAATACCCTATATGTCGTTGTTTAATATTATAAAAACTGTGCACAAAACATGGCAAGCAGGTATGCCAGCATGCCGTAGCCTAATACCAATGCGCCAACCAGTCGGGCACTGCCGGTTTCCGCTTTTAACGTGGCAACGGTCGCAACACATTGCAGCGCCACCACATAAAACAGCAAAATACCCATACCGGCACCAAAGGTGAGCCCATCGGCCTGAATATTGGCAGCCAGCCCGGCAATATTTTCATCAGCACCATCAATACCAAATAAGGTACCCAGTGCGCCAACAAACACTTCACGCGCTAAAAACGACATTAAAATAGCTACGCCATAGCGCCAGTCTAGCCCCAGTGGTTCGAATATAGGCTCAATCCACTGGCCAATGACACCAAGATAAGAGTCTTCTAAACCGCCGGCGGAGGTAGGGAAATACCCTAGCAGCCAGATCCCAAGCGATACCGCAAAAATAACCGGGCCAGCGCGATAAATAAACTGTTTGGCACTGCTAAGTACGCGGTGTATTAGCGGTTTCCAGTGAGGAAACCGATAACTTGGCAGCTCAAGAATAAAGGGCATATCGGATTTTTCATTATCCGTCACTGCCGAGCGAGACAGCAACAGGCTAACAAGCAATGCCGTAACGATACCAAACAGATATAAGCCAAAGAAGGCCACGCCCTGCAAGTTAACGATGCCGCCCAAATAACGGGTATCAGGGATTAACACCGCTACCAGCAACGCATATACCGGTAAACGCGCTGAGCATGACATTAGCGGCACAGTTAACATAGTAATAAGGCGCTTTCGGGGTGATTCAATAGTACGCGCCGCTAAAATAGCCGGAATAGCACAGGCATGTGCTGATAAATACGGAATAAAACTGCGGCCGGACAAGCCAAAATAGCTAAGCGGCCGATGGCAAATTAACGCCGCCCGCGCAAGATAGCCACTGTCTTCCAACACGCCGATAATTAACGTTAACACCATAATTTGTGGCACAAATACTAAAAAGGATCCCAAACCACCAAACAAGGCATCATTAAGAAAATCAGCCAGCATACCCGGGCCGGTTAAATCGGTAATAAAGCTTGCGCTGACACCAATAGCATTTTCTACGGCATCCATCAGCGGTGTAGCAAAGGTAAAAATACTTTGAAATAACAAAAACATCACTAATAAGAATGCGATGCCTCCGCTGACATTATTTAGCATAAAAGCATCAATAGCATTTTGCTTTTTCAACACAACAGAAGACGGCATACCATATTGCGTTGCCAGCAAGCGGCTTTGCTTTACCTGCACGCTGTAATCCAACGGTGGAAGCGCGACAGTGTTTAAATTGCTGCTATCAGCCTCAGCGGCCAATTGTATTACTGCCGTTTTAAATTCGGCTATGCCATCTAATGTCTTGGCTGACAATGCAAATACCGGTGCACCTAAATCACGACTTAGCCCAGCTACGTCTATTTGATGACCAAAGCGCGTAACCTCATCAATCATATTCAGGGCAAATACCAGTGCCTTACCATACTGATGCGCTAATGCTTGCATTTGCATGCCAAACATCAGGCTACTTTGCAGCCGGGTGGCGTCAAGGTTACAAATAATCAGCGACGTGTCCTGATCCAATAATGCCTGATTGATTTTTTCTACCGCGATATCTTCATCACGCGTGAGCGTACTCATTGAATATGCACCGGGGAAATCGACTAACTGATATTGGTCAAACCGGCCTGATTTAAGCTCTACCGTAACCCCAGGGAAATTAGCCACTTTTTGGCGTAAGCCTGTTAACTGATTAAACAACAAACTTTTGCCGGAGTTGGGTTTTCCGACCAATATAATACGCTTCATAAAAAACCTGCGAAATGACAAGGCTTACCGGTGTAAACGCCGGCACAACATTACTGACTAAACAGTGGCTACTACAGGGGTTTAACCCGAATTTTACTGGCAACTTTTTGCTCTAGCGAATACACACAATCGGCTATTGCAACCACCAATGCACCATTGAAAGGGCCTCGGCGCAAACACAATACAGGCAAACCATTATCCAGCCCCATTTCACGTAGCCTGCTGCTAACAGCCTGATCCAAGCCTGCATCCAGCGTTGTAACCGTTACCGTCTGGCCACCGGCAGTGTCCCAAAGTGACATCATGCACATCGCTCCAACATGGAAATACAAATTATTCGCATTGTTACTTAAAATGGTGGAATTTACAACGACATTCCAGCTAGAACTACGCTTCCTAGCGCTAAATTACTGGCGTTGGTTTTGGATTATCTATTGTTAAACGGCTTTGTGAGCATCAAGGCTGGCAAATGGCAGTAACCAGCAATAACGGCAAAATGATTGCGGTGACGTTTTATCAGGCGCAGCCACAGGCAATTTCAGTGTCCTGTGCCGACGATTAAGCCTATACTGCAGTACGACTTTTTGTTAGCACAGACTTGCATGACTGACCAAACAACACCTCCACCATTAAGCTCCTCACTGCGCCAACAAGCCGAACACCACCTCCGAACCGGTACAGCGCAGCTCAGCAGCGCCTTTGCGGCCAGTAGCGATGCGCTAGATGTGCTGTACCGGCTCAGCATTGCAGACACCTGCGCAGCTAAAATTATACGACTTTAGAGTATCGTTGCTGGCCTTGGTTTAAGTACGCATCAAAGCAAGCACAAATACTACGAACCCAAAGCCGGCCGCTACCTGTGACCTTTATCCGCTCTGCGTATATCTCGACCAATCCATCCTCCATAAACGGCTGCAATAGGGTTAATGCATCGGCAAAATAGTGCCAAAAGGCGGTAATACCCCACTGCTGGCAAAATGCTGACGTATCAAGTTTAAAGTGACAAATCAGCTGACTAATCAACGCTGCCCGAATTTTATCGTCATCATTCAAACAAAAACCACGCTCGATTGGTAATTGCAGTTGCGCTACCATCTGGTAATACTCTGGTAAGGTTTTAACATTTTGCCACAGTACACCACTTACCTGGCTAATACTTGAGACACCAAGCCCGATTAGCGTATCTTGGCCTGCCGTTGTGTACCCTTGGAAATTACGCTGTAACGTGCCATTTTGCTGTGCTTTTGCTAAGGCATCGTCAGGCTTTGCGAAGTGGTCCATACCAATAAACTGATATCCCGCTTTGCCAAAAGCCTCAATACCCATAGTTTGCAACTGCAGCTTAGTTTCCGCATCCGGCAAACTGGCATCAGGGATTTTTCGTTGTGCCGCAAAGCGCTCAGGCAGATGGGCATAACTAAACAGTGAAATGCGATCAGGGTTCAACTGAATAATAGTATCCAGTGTTTGGGCAAAGCTATCAGGGTGCTGAAACGGTAAGCCATAGATTAAATCCAAATTAACTGATGCAAAACCAATTTCACGACACAGTAACATTTGCCGGCGTATTAAATCGGTATCTTGCACCCGGTTTATCGCAATTTGCACTTTTTCATCCAAGTCCTGCACACCAAAACTCACTCGGTTAAAACCTAATTTGTGCAAAAAGCGCAGCTTGTCATCACTGCAGCTACGTGGATCTATTTCTATGCTTAATTCAGCATCGGCGTTGAGGGTAAAATGTTTATGGATCAACACAATAAGCCGGGTTAATTGCAGCTCAGTTAGAAAGGTTGGCGTACCACCACCTAAATGCACCTGTTTAATATGCTTACCAGCAATACGCGCGGCATAACAAAGCATCTCTTGCTCGAGTGCTTGTAAATAGATATCGGCTTTATGCTGGTGACGAGTAACGATTTTATTGCAGCCGCAGTAGTAACAAAGTTGCTGGCAAAATGGGATGTGCAAATAAAGGCTCAGGTCATCTGAGCACAATGCAATAGCCCGCTGTACATGGCACGGGTCGAAATTATGCTGCATTGCTAATGCGGTTGGGTACGAGGTGTAGCGTGGGCCATTAATATTGTATTTACGGATTAGCGCGGGATCGCATTGCATAACAAAGTAACCTGAATGAACGAAAGTTGTTGCATTGTAGTTTGGTTGGATTGGTTCAACTTTGATCTGTCGCAGTACCAAAACAACTTTCAGGTTAATAAAGCCGCGTTTAGTTCGACGCTGACGCTTTAAGTGTTGCCTGCTAATACTCACCCTAAAAGACGGTTAACTTGACGAAAGTTCAATAGCAGCCTTAATTTAATCAGCTATACTACTTTTTATAAAAGTATGTTTTTAATATATTTTTCGACTTATACAGGACACTTATGAGAAACAACCAACCTGTCACTAACAGAGAATACAGCTTTGCAGCAACAGCACGGTTGATTTCCGGGACCGATGCAAAGGGCAATATCACTTACTGCAATCAGGCTTTTATTGATGTCAGTGGCTTCAATAAAGATGAGCTGATTGGCAAGCCGCACAATATGATTCGCCACCCCGATATGCCAGCGGCAGTATTTAAAGAAATGTGGCAGACCATTTCAGCCGGCCGTGTTTGGATGGGATTGGTAAAAAACCGACGTAAAGATGGAGATCACTATTGGGTTAGCGCTTTTGTAACCCCCGTGTTTGAAGGTAAAAGCGTTGTAGGATTTGAGTCAGTTCGTGTCTGCGCGGGTGCAGAAGAAAAAGACCGCGCTGAAAAAGCCTATGCGCGTATCCGCGACGGCAAGTCTAACTTATCAATAATCAGTCGAACAGCGCATGGCCTGCAATCTGTGTCATCGGTACTTGTACCGGGTATTATCGCCTCTGCGGTTTTTTTTACTTTGTATGATACCACCGCTGGCATTATTGCATTAAGTACCACAGCACTTTCGGCGCTTTGGTTAGCTTATACCCAACAACAACAGTTCAGCGATATCTTCACCATTAGCCCAGAATCTTATACCAATAGTGTTGTAGCAGAGACCTATTTTGGTAACGCTGGCGCTAAAGCACAAGCTAAATTGGCGCTTGCTTGTGAAATTGCCAGAAATCGAACCGCTTTAACCCGAATTGCAGATGCCGCAGCGGTGCTTGACACTATTGTGAAAAATACACAAATTGAATCTGAATCAACGTCGGCAGCTGTAGCCCAGCAAAGCCATGCAACGCAGCAAATTGCGTCAGCTATCACACAGATGTCGGCGGCTATTCAAGAAGTAGCGGGCAATGTACAAACCAATGCGGGCAGCGCACGGGACGCACTTAGCAGTGTAACCGAAGGTGCTACACTGGCTAATGACGCCAAAACCGCGATTGATGCATTAAGCGATTCAGTGGCCAGTATTGCTAATACTGTGCGGGAACTGGCAGAGTCGACTAGCGAAATTGGTCAAGCCGCCAATCTGATTTCAACCATTGCAGATCAAACAAACTTGCTGGCACTTAATGCGGCTATAGAAGCGGCCAGAGCCGGAGAACAAGGCCGTGGTTTTAGTGTTGTTGCCGACGAAGTCCGTTCATTAGCGTCGAAAACGCGGGAATCAACCGACAAAATACATAAAATTGTTGAGGTACTCACAGCACGTGCTATGAGTGCAGTAGGCGTATCAGAAAAAGGTGAACAAGCTGCGAAACATGGTGTGACAACAGTGGAACATACCCGTGATGCACTGGCTAATATTCGGGACTCTGTGCGCACTATAACCAGCCTGACAGAGCAAATGTCTGCCGCAGTTGAGCAACAAGGCACGGTTGCGGAACATATTAATCAACAAATTGTCGAAATTGCCGATAGCACCTCTGCCACGCATACCTCAGCAAATTCAGCACTTGATGCAAGTAAACAACTGGCTGAAACCGTTGCCCATGTCCGATCTATTATTAACCGTTTTTCTAGCAGCCGCGACCGCTAGTCTTTGATATTACAGTGTTAACTCAACACTACAACGCTTACCATCTGTTGTTTTGCCGATGTAAGACATCTGTACAGAAGAGTAAAGCTAAAGAGTGTGAGTTAACCATTTTTTAATTGAAGGGTCGATAATCTGAGCTTGTAATCTTTGTTCATTCTCCGTATTTAATTGACCCGACAGTTTAAATTTAACCACAAACATAACCAAACAAAGCGTTTTAATATCAAGGCCTGTCACTGTAAAATCGGGTTTATCTTGAAGTAAGACGAGTTGGCATAACTCGGCCGAAAACCCCCACAAAGTCAATAAATATGCTGTCACTAACGTGGCATCATCGACCCTAAGCCCTTCATCCAAATTAATCGGTTGTGGGCTATAACTGGCTTTTTCTGCTGCCAATGTTAAATGCCCTACCCCAGTTAACAGTGCTGCCACAGAGATGAAATCTTGCATTTCCATATTAAAACCAAGCAATTTACTGTTTTGCCGACAGGCATTAGCATAACTAAACGCCCAGGCACTAAATCGTTTATGCGAAGCTGCTGGCACTTTAGAAGACGCTAGTTGCTCTATCGACATAGCAACAATAATTGCTTCAGTAAGTCGTAAACCTAAACGCTTTATTGCCTCAACAAGCGAAGCTGTATGTCGCGCATAGCCTAAAAATGCCGAGTTTGCTAACTGAATTAGCTTTGCCGCAATCAAGGTTTCATGGCTAATAAGTTCTGCAACGTCAGAGACATCAACATCAGTCTGTGAAAATAACGATCTTAGCTTGCTGACAGATTCAGGCAATGCAAAAAAATACTGAGCTCGACCTAATTTCTCCCTTAGTTCCGGACTAAAGTTAAGTGCATTTAATCGTTCTAAACAATTAAACACATGATTTAGATCATCTTCAGAAAACGGCTTACTCAAAACAAAATGCGCAACCTCAGTCGCCCGACTAACAACATCTTCAGCTGTGTCACCGGTTAAAAGGATTCGCACTGTAGAAGGATAAACGCTCTCAATTTCTTCGAGAATTTTATCACCATTTTTTTGTGGCATTAAAAAATCACAAAATACTGCATCAGGCACAACGCCTTCGGGTAGCGCGGACTGCCAAAATGAAGCTTGCTCACAGAGAAAAAACTGGCAATCAGGCTTTAACCGACGCGCCGTGCGCTGTAGCGCCTTGAGCATAAAGCTGTCATCGTCAATAAACAAAATATTTAGCATAGTTATTGGCCTTCCATCAGAGAAGCAAGCCCAGCCCCTGCAATACCAACAAAATGTATAAAGCTTTGCTCAGATTGCGGCTTGGCAATCAAAAAGCCTTGAATAACATCGCAGTTAAGTTGCTCCAACATTTTAAGTTGCTCCAACGTCTCAACCCCTTCGACAACGACCTGCATACTCATGTCGTGCGCCATACGTGTTATATTGGCAACCATACTTTGCGTATTGAGATTTTGAGCAATGTCAGTAATCAAAGACCGGTCAATCTTAATAACATCAATTGGTAGTTTGGATAGATATGACAATGATGAATAGCCAGTACCAAAATCATCTATAGCAATACTGACTCCGGCTTTTTTTAACCTGCTAAGTTTTTCAATGCTCTGCTCAAGATTTTCAATTAACCACGTTTCCGTCAATTCAAACTCAAGCAGCGAGGTATCAATATCAAACCCGGCTAATAATGTCTCCACACGAGGAATAAAATCGTCTTGCGCCAATTGTTTGCCGGATATGTTAATCGCAACTTTATCCAGTTGAACCCCTTGCTTGCTCCAATTCGAAATGGCCATACAAGCACGCTGAAGCACCCAATAACCCAACTCAACAATTTGCCCCTCTTGTTCAGCTATTGGAATAAAAACCGCAGGAGATACAAAACCCAAAGAGGGATGCTGCCAACGTAATAACACTTCACAACTGCATATTTTTCGCTGTTTAAGATCAAATTTTGGTTGGTAATGCAAAAAAAGCTGCTCATTATCAATGGCGTAAAACAAGGCTTCACTTATAAGCAACTGGCTTCTTTTACGTTCAATCATCGAGGCGTCATAACGCATAAAAAAGTTAGCATGCCCATTTGCGTGCAATCTGTTTGAAATTAATACGTTATTTAAAAGTTGACGACCTGATTGACCATCTTCAGGTGCCATACAATACGTTATAACGAATTCCACCCGGACAGCACTTTTAGTATAATTTAGCGGACCAAATGGCTCTATTAACGCAGCAAGTTTTGCATGCACATCCAGCTCAGCGGAAATATTGTCCAGCAGCAAAACAAATTGCTCGTTCGCCAAATACCCCATTAATGCTGAAATTTTGCTGGCTTGTTTTAGCAAAACGGCTGAAATGTCCTCAAATAAAGCTTCCGCTTCCGAGAACCCTACCATCTCAGACCAAAACCCATAGTTTTTAAGCTGTATCGCTACCATAGCAAACGGCTTTCCAGCTTGGAGGTGGACATCAGCAGAGCACAGAATTGATTTTTGATCCAAAACAGCAGGTAAATTTATAAGGCTTGAAAATACCGGTTCAGCATCATCAA
The DNA here is from genome assembly GCF_030731985.1 of Rheinheimera baltica. NCBI lineage: Bacteria > Pseudomonadati > Pseudomonadota > Gammaproteobacteria > Chromatiales > Chromatiaceae > Rheinheimera > Rheinheimera baltica. The sequence continues at coordinate 394,786 of NZ_JAPJDY010000001.1, read as the reverse complement.
CCAACAGCACTTGCAACACCCTCGAATGTTCATACACAATTTTGACAAAGGCTTCAATTTCTCTACCAGCAACAGTCTTTAAAACTGCATGCCCTGTTGGGCTGTCAAGAAGATGAGCCACCCCGTCGTCTGAGACTGGTGAAAAAAGCTCAACAAAAGTTGAATGGTTTACATCATTTAATTTAAGTAAGTTCTTTGCGATACCATTTACCCGCCCCAATTGCCCCCCAGCAAATACCTCAACTAAACCATCGGCACTGCTGGCCATTAGCTGCGTGATTATTTTTTCGTCGCGTGTTTCATCATAAGTTCGAAAAGCCTCAGCGACCTCAACGAGCAAGGTGGTTTCATCCCACGGTTTTTGTAAGAAACGAAATGCAGAACCTGAATTAAGTAAGGCCAGTACCGCATTAAAATCAGCGAATCCACTGAGCACGATGCAAAGGCTAGCTGGGTATAATATCTTAATTTCAGCTAACAGCGTGGCGCCATCCATTATCGGCATCCTGAAATCTGAAATCACCACCTGGCAGGCTTCCAATTGCATAATTGCAAGCGCAGCATTGCCACTGTCCGCCGTAAAAACACTGTAACCCTCTCGGGTAAAAACGCGAGCTAATGACCGCAAAATGGCAGGCTCATCATCAACTAGTAAGAGTTTATTTGGCATATCAATACCACTTAAGTTAATAGTTTATTGACAACATCACGTAAGTGGGTGTTATCGAACGGCTTAGACAATGCCACGTCGGCCCCCAAACTCAGCGCTTTATTAAGGCCAACGTCTGACAAGCCCGAAATTACCACAATTTTTATATTTGTGGTTTCAGGTTGCTGGCGGATAAACTGTAGCACCTCGTAGCCATCAAGTCCGGGCATAGATAAATCCAGTGTGACTAAATCTGGCTTGGTTGACAGAATTTTAACGCCGGCCTGAAATCCATCAGCAGCTAAAATAATATCGTGGCCACAAGGCAGCAAAACACGTTTGATTGCGTTTCTAATTTCAGGTTCGTCATCAATAATTAATATTCGTTTGGTGCTTATTTCTTGGTCTGCTTCCTCACGGTTGGCTTTGATAAAGTCATCGGAAATGGGCATATTTTGTTGTTGCAGAAATAGAATAAAATCGTTCAGCAATACCCGGTAATTTCCTCTTCCTGGCAACTTATGTCCTTTTAACTGCCCTTGGGCAATCCAACGACTCACCGTCCGCTGATGCACATCGCAATACTGTGCAATTTCTCCTGGCCGCAATGTCTTCATTAACTATATTCCATAATAAAACTTGATCATTGAACAGTTATAGCATAACTTTAACAAAGAGACAAATGAGACATTTGAGTGTTTGAGGATCTTATGAGCCAATCAGAGACAACTTTGCTGCCAGTAATTTTATGTGTCGATGATGAAACGAGTATATTGAAGTCGTTGCAACGCTTATTTATGTCTAAAAATGTCAAACTTCTGCAAGCATCAAGCGGCCAGCAAGCTATTGAATTTATGCAAAAAGAGAAAGTTAATTTAATCATTTCTGACATGCGCATGCCCAATATGACTGGCGCAGAGTTTTTAGCACAAGCAGCGATACTGCAACCCGATGCCTACCGCATTTTAATGACCGGCTATTCCGATTTAGCATCAACCGTAAGCGCAATTAATGTTGGGAAAATTCACCGCTATATTCAAAAACCCTGGGATAACACTGAACTACTTTCACAGGTAGAAGATGGGTTAGAGATGTTTCGCTTAGTGACAGCAAATAAACGCCTCACTGCAAAGGTCGCGGCACAGAACAAACAACTTAAGGAATTAAACCATGGCCTTGAAGAGATGGTGCATCAACGTACTGCACAGTTGAAAAAAACATTGCATCAATTTAAACAACTTGCTGTAACGCGAGAAAATGAACAAAAAGCGACGTTAGAAGTGCTTTACAACATCATTAGTATCAATCCAGCGTTAAGCGGTAAGTTTGCACAAAATGTAAGTGAAACCAGTGCTAATCTCGCCAGCATTATGAGTTTAAACTCGGTAGATAGAGAATTTATCGGCAAAGCCGGGCTTTACTGCGATTTAGGCAAACTTGGATTGCCAGCACATTGTATCAATACCCCCTTTTATAAATTAGACAGCCAAGATAGACGGCTTTTTTTACAACACCCACAATTAGCTGAAGACATGTTGGCACCCGCTGTTCACCTTAATGGTGTAAGCGAAATTATTTCTAACCAATATGAGCGTTTTAATGGCACAGGAGAGCCGATGCAAAAAGTTGCGGAAGACATTCCTATTGGATCACGCATTCTCGCTGTTGCAAGAGACTTTTGGTTGGCCATTTATCAACAACTCAACGCAAAACGTCATACCAGACAAGAGGCCTACGCAGTATTACAAATGCAACAAGGTAGCGTCTATGACCCAACCGTCATAGCCGCACTTGGCAAACTAATATCAAACAATGGAATTGTTAACGACAATAGAATTGAAGAAGGACTTTCTGTAGAACAAATTACTGTAGGTATGCGGCTAACACACAATTTATACAATCGGAAACACATGCTGTTGCTACCCAAAGGACATACTGTTAGTCAAAGCTCGCTAAATAACCTGGTACGTTACCAAGCCAAACACCAAGAGCAACTTTTGATTCAAGTTGAGCCTATTGTTATCGCTCAGCCACTTCCGGAGGAAAACTGATGAAACGATTACATGCAATAATAACGTGTGCATACTAAATGCGTTATCCAACAACAATAATACAAACGTTTCTTGAAAGGCTAAATTGCTCTTTGCCATTCTCGTCCAGACGCATGTGGTTTTTTATCACAACCTCACTGCTGGGCTTTATTGCAAATTCTATGGCAGTGAACCTCCCGATTGTTGTTCCCTTTTTAATCGGCAATATTGCATTTCTAATTATATTACTTCGCCTGGGGTTTATCTGGTCCTCCTTGAGCCTTTTAATTGTTTGTCTACCACTTAATAGCGATATTGTTTGGCTTAACAGCATTTTGCAGTTGTTATGCTTTATGAGTGTAAAACTCAACACGAAACACACGCTATGGCGGCTGCTTTTTATTTACACTATTGGCATTACTGTGCTGTATCTTGCATTTGATTATGGATTATTAATTGATTCTGCTTTGATGATAATCTGTACAGCGCTATTAAACTGCTGTGTGTTTGCACTCTGTATCAAAACAACCTCAATGCTTGATGCTATTGCGATTTCTCCAGCAAAACAACAACACCAAAGCTTAAAGCTGCAACTAACACACCGAATTGGTTTATACAGCGCAGTTCCTGGTACCATTTTAATTGCGTTTATTTTACAAGGCGCAATTGATATGCACCTGTCATCACAATTGCAATATATAGACCGTAAACAAGACGTTTTTATTAACAATATTCAGCGCCAACTCGAAAGATATCTTAGCCAAGCTGAATTTGTTGCTAGTTTGGGACGAGATAATATTACTAAACATATACTGCAGAATTTAACAGAGCAGCAGCCCGAATTTATATCAGCGCTTTTGACCGACGCAGAAGGCAACATTACCTTATTTTATAAAGCTGACTTACCGGATACTGGCATTCAACATTCGTCGGTTGCAGACCGTAGCTATTTTATTCAACCGAAAGCACTGATGCAAAGTTATGTTAGTGAAACATTTCAAGGCAGAACCTTAGGTAAGGATCTGTTATTTGCAGTCAGTGCTCCACTTTATAAAAATACAGCATTTGACGGCGTAGTAGAAATATCGGTAGATCTAGCAACACTGACCAATAGCTTAATGCCGTCAAAAAATATGGCAACAAACCGCATATTGCTTGACAGCGAAAATAAAAAAATATGGGGTAGCGATACACTAGGCCAGCTGGGCAATGTCTGGACTGAGCGTCCTTTGCTTCCACCAGAGCAGGCGTCATGGTTTAAAACCCTGTTTTTAACACCCATAACCTCTATGCGGTTCACCGCTGATTCGCGTTATGTCGTGATACGAAAACCTCTAAATGGGGTGAAATGGTCAGCGCATTACTACTTAGAGACAACGCCTTTTGCCATCAGATATTTTATTTATTTAGTTATCGCCATGCTTTGTGCACTGTTATTACTACAATATATCAGAGTTTTGGCTGGCCGATTTATTCATAACTACACTGACACACTTGAGAAAATTGCTCAACATGCGCACCAATGGCAGTCTGAAACCCCCGAAACGCCTGCTTTAACCTTTAAACAAACAGCACTCGAGTTTGAAATGTTGTCAGACAGCCTAAACGGAATGCAAAAACGTGTTATTGCCTCCAGGCAAGCGATGATCAACTCGATGGCAGAGGTTAAGTTGCTAAACAATGAATTGGAGCACAGAGTTAAAGAGAGAACACAACAACTAGAGAAAGAGCGAGATAAAGCAAAACAACTTGCCGCAATTAAAACGCGATTTTTAGCCAATATGAGCCACGAAATACGCACACCTATTACTATTATCAAAGGCTTTACAGAGGAGCTCCTTGCCGAAACACACGGAGATATTCATCACACGCTGATGCGGATAAACCAAAACACGTTGCATTTGCAAAATGTTATCAACGATATCCTCGACACAGCAAAAATTGATGAAGGCAAGATGACTATGTCATTCGAACCCATAGAAATCACGCCCTTTTTAAACAATGTCATTGATAGCACTTTGCAACTGGCGCAACAAAAACGTCTCACTTTTAATTGTGATCTTAGTCAAGCGCGCCAACTAACAGTCATGGCAGATCCATTTCGCCTGCAGCAAATACTACTAAATTTACTCAGTAACGCTATTAAGTTTACTGCCCATGGCACTATTACACTGAAAGCCGAAAAATACGATGATACCCTCGCTATAAAAGTAATAGATGAGGGTATCGGTATCAGTGAGCAGCAGCAACTGCAGCTTTTCGATGCTTTTACGCAAGCTGACTCCAGCACAAGCCGACAATATGGTGGTACAGGGCTCGGGTTGTATATTAGCAAGAAGCTCGCTGATGCGATGAATATTACCCTTTCACTAACAAGTCAAATAGGCAAAGGGACGACTTTTATTCTTACCTTCAACAGCACCGCAATATCATCAAGAGACCTCAGTATCGCAGAAGCTACATTACCCCCAGTAGAAATTAGCCAGAATACGCTCTCAGGAAAGCTGCTTATTGTAGATGATGTGGCGGATATTCGTTTACTGTTAGCATCCTATGTTAAACAATCCAACATGGAATTGTTGTTCGCTGAAAATGGACAACAAGCAATAGAGGCCGCTGTTTCACAAAAACCGGATATTATTATTATGGATCAGCAAATGCCTGTAATGGATGGCTATAGTGCAGCAGTTAAGCTTAGAAAGCAGGGCATTAATGTGCCTATTATCTCTTTAAGCGCTGATGTCTTTGAAGATGAACCAGTAGAAGGTAAGAGCACACCTTTTACTGCAACGCTAACAAAACCTATCGCGAAATCTCAGTTGCTCGAAGTAATAGCGAAGTTATTAACTCATAAGGAAATTGGCATGCCAGCGGCTAACAGTATTGCTAACAAGATTGAGCATTCGGTTGACGAAGACGAAGACTTGCAGCAAGCCTATTTAAACAGTTTGCAGAATTTGCCCGGCGAAATATCGTCGCTTGTTAAAGCGGCAGACCAAGATGGCATAATCAGACTGCTTCACAAAGTTAAAGGCACTAGTGCCTGTTTTGGCCTTACAGAAATAAGTAACGCTGCAAACGACGCACAACGTGATTTAAAAACGGGTTTTACCATAGAACAAGTATGTGACACCTTTATTATAGCGCTTAATAAATCAATTGCCGCTGGTGGTTAAGCCGGTGCCGATGCCTCAGGTAATAACTGTTCGGGAGTAAGTATTGGTAAAATAACCGTGAAGGTAGTACCAACGTTAGGTTCAGAGGTAACGACTAGGTTACCTTTATGTTTTTGCACAATGCTGTACGATAACGACAACCCTAACCCCGTGCCCTGCCCAACAGGCTTAGTGGTGTAAAACGGTTCAAAGATTTTATGCATTGCTGACTTACTGATACCACAGCCGGTATCTTTTATTGCCACTTGATAGTCATTGTCAGTAGCAGACACCGTAATATAAATATGGCCTTTATCAACAATTGCCTGAGCCCCATTGACGATAAGGTTTAAAAACACTTGATTCAACTGCATCGGCTGACAAAACAACTTAGGTAATTGCTGTTGATATTCACGATGAATTTCAACATTGTATTTAAGTTCGTTGTTAGCAATCTTTAACGTACTTTCGATACCCTCAACAATATCAGCATATTGCCACTCACTGCTATCGACGTGAGAAAACGCTTTCAGACTTTTAACAATCTCTGATACCCTATTAATACCGTCAATAGATTCAGCAACCAACTCTGGCATATCTTCACGAATAAACTGATATTTCATACGCTCCTGCATATCTTTTTGTAAAGCAATAAATGTTTTGTTTTGCGTTTTATGAACCACTTTTTCGTAGAAATTAACCAGTTTAAGTAACTTTACCGCATAGTCTTCTAAGCTTTGTAAGTTGGAATTAATAAAGCCGATTGGGTTATTTATTTCATGTGCCACCCCTGCAGCCAACTGTCCAATAGCTGCCATTTTGTCGGCTTGTAACAGCTGATTTTGAGCCTCTTCCAGCTTTCGGTTCAATTCTTGTAACGCCTTATGCTCTTGAGACAACTGCTCAGACAGTTCTTTTTGTCCTTGGTAATAACTCGCTAGCTCTGTCACGTCCTGCACAATCATACAAACTGTTTTTACCTTATTGTCTGTAACATCTAACGGTAAAAACTCAATGTTTTGATACATTAACGTTTCTTCCCCCGTTATTGGACGGCTGCTACTGAACAAAAAAACATGAGGACGATGCTCCCAATAAGAAAAACTGGCGTTGTTTAGCACAAATACACTATTAATCTTCTTTTTCAGATACTTTGCTTCATTTGGAAACAGTGTTAATAAATTCTGACCTTTAACGTCATCACTGCTTATATTTAACCTGTCAGCAAAAAAGTCGTTCCAGTACAACACCTCCATTTGGTCATTTAACACACAAACACCTAATGGCAATTTTGCTGTCAGATTTTCTAACACGCTTTGTGTCGTCATCTTTACTCCAGCAAACTATTCAAACGGTTTAATAGCGTTGATATAGAATCCTCTTCTAAACAAATAACAATTTTTGAATCAAACTGGCTGGACTCAATTTTAAACTCGACCTCCATGGACAAGGTGTTAGCCCAACGGTAATGGTCAGGTGACAGCTTTTCAGGGTCAAACACCGTTGGCATACTAAGCTTAGCCGTTAGTGCGAGTTGTTCAGCAAAGCCACTTAAGCAGGCACCTGCCAGAATATTTGACAATTCAAGCAGTAATTCTTCACGTGTGGTATCTGATAAGGGCAACTGATACTCCATTAACTCTGCAATAGCTTCGCAACCGAGGCGAGATTGCAAAGAAACCACTTCCCCTTTAACCGAGCCTAAAAATGACTGCCTGGTGTGCCACATCCCTTCTGAGCTTAACATTGCAACAAATTCACTCGGTGTTACTGAAGATATTTTTGGAATAGAGAGTGTAATTTTCGCCTCAATAAGCCTTGCCAACGAGTTGGCCGCTTGACCCATTGAAATATTCATCAGCTCCTGCAACGCATCGCGCTGCTCATCGCCTAAAGCATTGTTCATATTAGCCCCACATCAAATAAAACCTGCGATAACTGCTCAGCGTTAAGTGGCTTGTGCAAAAAACGGAATGCGCCAAGTGAATCAACCAACTTTTTAGCTTCTGGTTGTATATCGGCACTAATTACGATAACAATGGTTTTGGCATGATGCTCATGTAAGTAGCGTAGCACCCCAAAACCATCTAGTTCTGGCATGGTCAAATCTAAAAAAAGCACTTCAGCCTTCCCCGCCTCAACTGCCGCTAATGCTTCTTTGCCGTTGGTCGCTTCTGTTATCTCGATATCCCAATCTGCGGGCAGTGCCCGTCGCACAGCTTTTCGTGACATCATAGAATCATCTGCAATTGTTACTGGTATTGGCATTACATTCTCCAACCTGTCTCATTTGTCTTATAGGCAGTATGGTAACTACTGCAACCAAAGTCAAAAATATCTCGATATTTCTTCACAAAAGCTGGTTTTAGTATTAATTCATTGCCATACTCACAAAGAGACAAATGAGACAAAGCCAGCGCCATTTCTGTTAACTTACACAAAGCAATAAAAGAGGTGATATGAAAGGTATTATTTTCAATGTGCTTGAAGATATGATTGTAGAACAATGTGGCATGGCTGTTTGGAATGACTTATTAAAAAAACATGCTCCACCAGAAAGAGTCTACATCTCTGCCAAAAGTTACGCTGAAACAGAATTAATGGCGATTACAAACGATGTGGCATTAATGCTTAACATGCCACTACAGGACGTTGTAAAAGCATTTGGGCATTACTTATTTAACGGTTTAGCTAGTCGACATGTCGGTGTGATAAAACGATTTGAAGATTTCACCTCTTTAGTAATGGGTATTCATGATGTTATTCATGTAGAAGTAAATAAGCTTTATCATGAGCCAGCCTTGCCAACGATTATTAGCCGCATTATTTCACCGAAGCAAATAGAAGTAACTTATCGCTCGCCACGAAAAATGTGCTTTTGTGCTGAAGGCTTACTTTTTGGTGCGGCGCAGCATTTTGGCCAGAATATCACCATTGTGCATACTGTTTGCATGCACAATGGCGCAGATCACTGTATTTTAGCGATAGAGTTACAACATGACTGATGCATCAAACCCTTATTACATTGCCTACTTACGTGAAAAAAAAGCCAAACAAGAAATTGAGCAGTTGCTTGAAGATAGCACTAGGCAGTTATATGAAAAAAATCAATTACTTGAACAAAAAATTCACCAAATTAAACTACAACAGCAATCCATTATTCATCAGGAAAAACTTGCCACTTTGGGTACCCTGGCAGCAGGTGTGGCACATGAAATTAATAATCCACTCGCTTTTGTCATGAGCAATGTTAATACCCTGACCAGTTATACCGAAAATTTATTAAGTGCATTAACCTCCCGTTCTGCGAAAAACATCGATAACAATACACTTACAATGATATTGGAAGATTTCCCTGAGCTTGTATCTGACACTAATCAAGGTTTATGCCGAATTAAAGACATTGTCAGAAACCTACTATTTTTCGCCAGAACAGATGCTGAAGTCGTGTCAACTTTACAATTAAAAGATGCGGTAGAGCTGGCATTAAAATTATTAGGTCCAAAACTAAAAAACGTTATGTTAACGCATCAACTTGATAGCGTACCGACCATCTCTTTTAACTCAGGGGAATTAAATCAGGTGTTAATCAACATCTTGGTTAATTCGATACAAGCATGCGAGGCTATGCCAGAGAAAGCATCAGAAATTAATGTGCTATTGACGCATCAGTCTAACCACATTGCGCTATCAGTTTCGGACAACGGTTGTGGTATGTCGGAGGAAACACTAACCAGAATGTATGACGCCTTTTACACGACCAAACCGGTTGGCACTGGAACAGGCGTTGGTATGTCGATCGTATTACAAATACTAAAACAGCATAACTGCGACATCCATGTGCAGTCTGATGTGGGCAAAGGCACAACGGTATGTGTTACCTTCCCACTGAGTTAATTTGGCAAATAGTGTAACTAATGTTTGTCTGAGTTAACTAGCGACAGCTGATATACGTCATGCCGTCTATCACGTAGCGTATGCACACTGCCATGACTATGCAGCTCTTTTAACAGGTCAATATTTACATCAACAATTAACAGCATTTCGGAGTTCGGAGTCGCTTCAGCTTTAATACCAGTAGTAGGAAATGAAAAGTCTGACGGGGTAAAAAGTGCAGACTGCGCGTATTGAATATCCATATTATTAACCCGCGCTAAGTTACCGACAGCACCGGCTATAGCCACATAACATTCGTTTTCTATCGCACGGGCCATGGCACAATGTCTCACGCGTGTGTATCCGTTTTGCGTGTCGGTTAAAAAAGGTACAAATAGGATATTCATGCCTTGATCAGCCAGTAGCCTGGCGTACTCAGGAAACTCAACGTCATAGCAAATCATAATGCCCACTTTGCCGCAATCCGTATCAAATACTTTAACCTGATTGCCGCCTGTCATTGCCCAATTGCGCTTCTCTGCGGGCGTAACATGTACTTTATCGTATTGCTCCCAACTGCCGTCACGGCGACATAAAAAACCGCTGTTAAACAGCTTGCCATTAACCAAGTAAGGCATACTACCGGTGATAATGTTGATGTTGTATGCGATAGCAAAATCAATAAATTTGTCACGGATAATTTCAGTATATTTGGCTAATTCACGAATACTTTGCGTTACACTTAAGTGGTTGTAATGTTCCATTAATGGCGCAGCAAACAACTCGGGAAACAGGATAAAGTCACTTTTATAATCTGACACGGCATCGACGAAAAACTCCATTTGCTCAAACAGCTGGTTTATGTCTTTCATGTTGCGCATTTGCCACTGTACTAAACCCAGTCTTATTTCTGCTTTAGGCACATTAATTAACTTAACGGACTTGGTGTAATAGATATTAGCCCATTCCAGCAACGTGGCATATTCCTGCGATTCAACATCGCCGCGAAGGTAGCCTTTTAATAACTTACGCACATGAAAACCGTTAGCCAGCTGAAAACTTAATACCGGATCATAAATTTCTTTGCCTTTTACTTTTTCGATATATTGTTTGGCACTCACCTTGTCGGCAAACTGGCCAAAGTTTGGCATGCGCCCTCCAGCCATAATGGCGCGCAAATTCAGATTTTCGCACAACTCTTTTCTTGCATCGTACAAACGTCTGGCCAAACGTAAACCGCGATACTCCGGGTGAATAAACACCTCGATACCGTACAAAACATCCCCATTAGGATCGTGCGAACTAAACGAGAAACCAGTGACAATTTGCTCGTAAGTATGTTCATCACTAAATTTGCTGTAATCAATGATAAGTGAAAACGCACAACCAACCACCTTGCCATCAACACAGACACAAATCTGCCCTTCTGGAAATTTTGTTAGTAACGTATCAACCACATCTTCAGTCCAGGCAAGCAAGGGCCCTGATGGATAAACTTGCTCTGACGCTTCACGCAGCTCAGTCATATCTTGCTGAGTTAGATGGCGGATCTCCACATGATTTGCTTCCATAAACACTCCCACAGCTTAAATAGTGAGCTTCAGGTTAACACACTTGTCCAGGATCAGTGTAAATGCTCGAAATTCTCACTATAACAACACAGGTAAGTGTATATTTCTTTACAATTTTTCTGTTGTAGGGCCAGTTAATTTTGTTTACCCTAGCACCATAATTAACCGGACGTTAATAAACTAGCAATTTCAGCATCCAAAATACGGCATGGAAGCAACAAACTTACTTTATTATTAGTGGAACCTCATGTTTAGCCGTATCAAGCAGTTGCTGTTATTAACAGAGTCTGATCTCAATTCACCTTCCGTTACCATCCTGCAACAGAGTGCCTTAAGAATTATTTTAAGCTCAGGCTTATTGCTGGTGCTGGGTATCGTGCTGCACAGCTCGTGGCAAGCTTTCCAGCAGGGAGCCTGGTACATTATTGTAATAACTTTTGGCTTTTATCTGTTGCTGGCCGCGGCTTTCTACCTTTCAACGCGTCAACTTGGCATTAGTCGGGTCATTATGTTGTTTGCGGTATTTGGTGCGGGCCTTTGCATGCAGCTATTTATTGATGATTTTGAACTGTCAAAACTTGGCGCAATTTTTGTCTATGTTGCACCGCTGATTGCTCTACTATTTTTCAATCGTGCAGTAACGTTTTGGGTGATGGCGGCCAACTTTATTCCGTTTTTGTTTTTGCTTAACATTGACGCCCCCATTAAGCTGTTCGATTTTTCTATTACGCTACCCGCTACTCACACCTATCTACATAGCTTATTATTTTTATTTATAAATTTATGTATTCCGCTGGCTATCATGCGGATGATAAGCACCTTTAAACGCAACGCCAATGCACTTAAAGCGCTCAATAATACGATTAGTGAAAGTAACCAGTTGTATCAGGAAATTTTCAATCATCACAGCAATGCTACCTTGCTGGTTGCATCAAAGGGACGCATTTTAAAAGCCAATGCGAAAGCCAAACAACTACTTCAACTTGAAGACATTGAGCAGCACCGACTAACAGCACTGTTACACACTACAGCGACTAATAGCCCGATGTTTTGGTTGGGGCACGACATGCACTGCCAGCTATCCAGTGAACCAGGTATCCACTTATTACTCAATCACATCACAACGACAGCCCAGGAACATCATTTAATTCAATTAGATGACGTAACACCCTTAAAGCTTATTCATGAGAAACTTACCGCTTCCAAGCAACAAAATCTGCTTTGGCGAAATTACGATCGCTTAACCTCATTACCCAATATGACGTTTTTTCTACATTTGATGCGTAAAGTGCAGCAGGAAAATACACAATCTGGCGTGATGCTAATTGTCCGCTTATGTCATGTAAAGGCATTTAACCAACAATATGGTTACGCGGCAGGTGATGAGCTATTAAGCAAGTTTGCGGGCCAATTTCGTGAAAGCTTGCCTGATGGCACTATACTAAGTCGTTTGCGTGGAGTTAAATTTGTACTTTGGCATCCGTTACGCGAACACAGCATTTCTGTGTCCGATGAAGTGTCGCGGCTAAGGCAATTGCTGCCGGCAAAATTAACCTTGTCGCACGGTGACATAATGCCCGCTTATGAAATTGGCGTCAGCACTGCCAAAATAGCTGACGCCAGCACTGAGCTTTTACTGGAACAATGCGAGTCAGCATTGGAGCTAGCTAACACCTACCATCAACCTGTTGCATATTTTCGCCAGGATTCATTGCACGAACGTAATGTAGAACTACAGCTACTGGCCGATTTGAAAATAGCGCTGGCACAAAAAGAGTTGACACTATGGTTACAACCTAAAGTAACGTCAGAAGGAACCATACAAAGCTTTGAAGCTTTGTTACGCTGGCAACGCAGTAGCGGCGAATATGTACCACCGGACAAGATTGTCGCTCTGGCTGAGCAATATGGGCTTATTGGGCAGTTGTCGCTTTATGTATTTAATGCCGCGCTGAATGTCATAGCTCAATTTCGTCAACAGCAGCTGTTTTACCCCATTGCGATAAACCTTTCCGGCTCTGATGTTATAACATCGAATTTTTATAACGCCTTGGTTGATCTGGCAACGCACAGACCTCAGCTTTTGAAGTATTTAACGTTAGAACTGACAGAAAACAGTATCGTTAGCCACCAGCAACCGCTGTTTGATAAGTTAGCCGTGTTACAAAAACTGGGTTTTAGTATTGCGTTAGATGATTTTGGTACTGGCCAAGCATCATTAAGCATGCTGACAAAATTGCCACTAGATACCATGAAGCTCGATAAGAGTTTTTTGCGGGATATTCCACATAATAAAATGCAAGTACAATTAGTTCAGACGGTTATTCAACTGGCTAAAGCGCTTAATCTGCATCTGGTATTAGAAGGTGTAGAAACAGATGTCCAGCGTCGTTTTATGGCACAGCTGGGCTGTAAGCTAATGCAGGGCTACTTTTTTTCAAAGCCTCAGCCAGCACAACACTGGTTAGATACGCTTAAACAGCAACCGGCTATAAGTTAAAAGCCAAACACCGCTTTGCCCAAGGTAAGGGTTAGTGCACTTATAATAAAGATAGCGAAAATATTAAGTGCCAGCCCCGCTTTAGCCATATCGATAATTTTAAGCTCACCCGATGAAAACACAATTGCATTGGGTGGCGTTGCAACGGGCATCATAAAGGCACAACTGGCGGCTATTGCCGCAGGAATAACTAAGGTTAAAGGGCTTCCTGATAATGACAGTGCGACAGGACCTAATAGTGGCAAGAAACCGGCAGCGGTAGCGGTATTGCTGGTGACTTCAGTTAAGAAAATAATTACAGCGGTAACCAAAACCACCATCAGCCATAACGGCAACGTATCAAAGCTACTCACCTGCTGTGAAATATAAGCAGCCAGGCCTGAGCTGGACATTAGGGCGGCAAGCGATAAGCCACCACCAAACAACAACAATATGCCCCAGGGTAACTTTTGCGTATCTTCCCACTGTAAAATAGGTTGTTTCATCTGGCCACTGGGTAACATAAACAACACTACCGCAGCAATAACTGCAATCATCGTATCATCTATCGCCAGTCCCGTTACGCTAACTAACACGGGCCGGAAGATCCATGCTAATGCAGTAGTCACAAACACCAGTGCGACCGTTTTCTCCGCCTGACTAATGGGCCCTAACGCGTTACGTTGTTGCTGCAACGCTGCCTTGGCACACAGGGTACCGGACTGATCCAGCTTATACATAACGCTGGTAAGCCAGAACCAGGCAAAAACAATAAGGACCAATGTTAGCGGCACACCAAACAACATCCATTGAGCAAAACCGATATTTAGCTGATAAGTTTCATTTAAATAGGCCGCTAATAACGCATTGGGTGGCGTTCCGATTAATGTTGCCAAACCGCCGATAGAAGCAGCATACGCAATGGCTAACAGTAACGCTTTGGCGAAGCTGCCATTGTTTCCCGCTTGCACCATTTGGCAAATAGACAATCCAATTGGCAACATCATAACGGCAGTGGCCGTGTTAGACATCCACATTGATAAAAACGCGGTAACTGCCATGACGGCCGCTATTTGTTGGCTGGGTTTACTGCCAGCCATTAGCATAGTGGTTAAGGCAATTCGCTTGTGTAACGACCAGCGTTCCATAGCAATGGAAAGTATAAAACCGCCTAGAAACAGGAATATTAGCGGGTGGGCATAAGGTGCACTAGCCTCTTTAATGCTAGTAAGCCCTAGTAATGGTGCCAAAACAAGGGGCAGTAACGCCGTAACAGCAATCGCCACTGTTTCGCTTATCCACCACACTGCCATCCACACCGCCAGACCGCTGGTTAACCACGCTTGCTCAGTCATGCCTTGCGGCGCATCAGTGAGCATTGTAAATAACAAAGCGCCAGGCCCGGCAACACGGGCCAACCACTGCCAATTAGGTTGCATCATGCTAATTACCTTATCTGTTAGTTACAGCCGAA
The DNA here is from genome assembly GCF_030731985.1 of Rheinheimera baltica. Lineage (NCBI taxonomy): Bacteria > Pseudomonadati > Pseudomonadota > Gammaproteobacteria > Chromatiales > Chromatiaceae > Rheinheimera > Rheinheimera baltica. The sequence goes on along the minus strand of NZ_JAPJDY010000001.1, from coordinate 379,552 downwards.
TTAGTGCAAAAGTTGCAGCTCTGCCAGTTGCCGATACAAGGGGCTAGTTTGCAATAGCTGTTGGTGGGTTCCACTGGCAATGAGTTTGCCCTGTTCAAGCAGTAAAATTTTATCAGCATTAAGCACAGTGGCTAACCGGTGCGCAATAATTATGGTGGTCTTACCCCGCATAAGATAGTCTAACGCATGCTTAACGTGCTGCTCGCTCACGGCATCTAATGCACTGGTGGCTTCATCCAGCAATAATATGGGACGGTCAGCTAATATAGCCCGTGCAATGGCAATGCGTTGTTTTTGTCCGCCGGACAGCCTAACGCCTCGCTCGCCCAGCTCAGTGGCGTAGCCCTGGCTAAATTGACGAATAAACTCATCAGCTCTTGCTGCAATACAGGCCTGCACCACATCCTCTTCACTGGCATCAGGACGGCCGTAACGCACGTTTTCCAACACCGACATAGCAAAAATAACCGACTCCTGTGGTACCAATGCATATTGTGCCCGTAGCTGCGCTAAATCAAGCTGACTAATATCAACATCATCTAAATAAATCTGTCCGGATTGCGGCTGATAAAACCGTTGTAGTAGTTGAAATAAGGTTGTCTTACCGGCACCACTGGGGCCAACCAGCGCCAATCGCTGGCCCGGTTTAATCTCTAAACTCAATTGATGCAGCACTGTGCTGTCGGGTACTTGCGGGTAGGCAAATTGCAAAGCGTCAATACGAATAGCCCCTCTTACCGGCTGTGCCAGTGGCTGTGGCGCTACAGGTGAAACAATATCAACCGGCATGGTTGCAAGTTCAATTAATCTTTCGGCAGCGCCTGCAGCACGCTGAATATCGCCAATCACTTCACTGATTGTCGCGGCGGCACCTGCCACCATTACGGCATAAAACATAAACGCGGTGAGCTCACCCGCACTTACATTACCGTTAATAACATCATGCGCGCCTACCCAGCTTATTAGCACCATAGCACTGATGCTAAGCAGCATTACGCCCGCAATTAGCATAGCCCGGTAAAGTATACGCCCTTGAGCCGCCTGCATTACCTGCTCAATTCGCGAGGTAAATAGCCTGGTGTCTTGTGCTTCATGGCCATAAGATTGCACGGTGTGAATTTCATGCAGGCTTTCATCAACATAGGCACCTACATCGGCCAACCTGTCTTGACTGTCTCGGGACAGTTTGCGTACTTTTCGTCCAAGTACAATAATGGGTAGCAACACCAGCGGCACAGCCAGCAATACCAATGCCGTCATTTTAAAGCTGGTCAGAGCCATCATTAGCAAGCCGCCTATTGCCGTAACCGCAGATCGCAACGCCATAGACAAGCTAGACCCGACGACACTTTGCAACAAGGTGGTGTCAGCAGTAAATCGCGATATCACCTCGCCGGTTCGCATTTCACTGTAAAAAGACGGCGTAAGCTTAAGCATATGCTGATACACCTGATTACGCATGTCTGCACTGACACGCTCGCCCAGCCAACTCATTAAATAAAAGCGACAAAAAATGGCCGCTGACGCCAGCAGACACACAAGTAAAATCGCCAACGTTATCTTATTAAGTGTGTCAGTGTTATTGGCAACAAAACCATCATCTACCAGCAGGCGCACGCCCTGACCCAGCATTAACCAACTAAGTGAACCAATTAGCAGAAACATCACCGCCAACACAACTCGCCAACGATATGGTGCTAAAAAGCCTGCAATCCAGGGGAGCACCGCGATATTTGTTTGTGGCATGGCTTTGAAGTCCTTACTAAGTAACGGCGAATTTATACAATGAATAACATGCCATTAAGCCGGATGTGGCGTGTACCAGTCAGTCCAACTGCGGGTAAGCGAATAGACGGTAAAACTGCTAAATTCAGAAATAAGTTTGCTGTAAAAATCATAGTTTGACAGGTTAACAGTCAGCATACAGTTAGCACTGCACTTAATCTGGCGAAATGTTTGGCTGGAGACCGACAGTACCTGGCTTGGCATTCTATACTGTTTAACTAACTGCTTAACGCGCCAGGCATGAAAATCGCTGCTTAAAATGTAGTCCGGTCGCAGGCCTTTTCGCTGGGACAAGCTAGTAAACTCCTGATAGGTATTTTCACCGCCATCAAAACAATCAATCGCCACATTCGATACCAAGCTGTGTAATTTATCAACGTAGGGTTTGCAATACTGGCTGGTAATTACCACGCTACTGCCTTCTTTGGGCAGTAACGTTGCCAAATGTTGCACTCTGGCCTCAGCACAAGCGGTTAACCCCTGCTCAGTGCCACCACAACCTAACAGCACCACTACACTACCTGGCGCAATAGCATAACTGCTGACCTGGCTGACGTACCAGTGACGAAGCTGGTTAGCAAAAAAGGTATTACCCGCCAGATAATAAAATACCAGCAGCACAAACAAACCTTTTTTACGATAACAAAAACAGGCCAGCATTAACCCGACCAAAGTCAGGTTGTGTGGATATAAAAATGGTTCGAAAAAATCCTTCATCTTAGCTCCATCGTTTTACACTCTTGTTGTGCCACTACCAGTAATAATGCGTTACACAGTGCCCATGGCAACCATAACATGCCAGAGGTAAGAATATGTCCTGCAATTGACGACACTAACAATAACAATACGTTAAGTAGTAACAGGCAACGACCAGCGCCACTATGGCGTGTTTGCAAACCAACGCGAAAGAATACCGCAAAACTGACAATAAACACCGCCAGCCCAGCCAAACCGTGAAACACGGTAAGGTCAAACCAATCCATCTCGGCAAAGTACTTTTTCAGATACACTGCAATGCCCCCCTGACCAACACCCAATAAGCGTTGCCCGTCTGCATAGTGCTGAGTGGCCACCTGCCAGATTTGGTTGGCATAATAATCACGTGAGGATAACAAAATGCCGCTGATCCCCCGCTGCTGGTAAACAAACTGCAGTTTGTCGTACATACCCAACATCCGCAGCAAGTATTCCGCATTAAGCCATACAGACAACGCCACGAATATCAGACCGCTTGCAATTAACATCAACGTTTTAGTATTTCGCTGCCAAAATAGCGTTGGCTGCAGCAACAGTGGTATTAACACGATAAACGTTGTCACACCAAATAGACCGGTTTTAGTTAGCAATAACGCAGCAATGATAATAAACATTGCGCTGCACAACAGATAAAGTGCTTTGTGCTGGCGCCAACAACTACTCAGCACTGCACAACAAAGCACCAACAACACGGCGGACAGTTCATTGGTGGAATAGAAAAATCCTTTAATACCTAAAAACGACTGGGCAACCCCATCAAGCGGTTGATAAGCATGAAAACCCAACCCCGCCAGCCCAGCTAAGGTATTTATCAACATCAACAGAGCACTAAAATATAAAGTATTTTTACTTAATCTCAGGCAAGCCAAGGGTTCGCGCTGGCTTAGCAAGCATAAATAGCTAAAAGCGATTAGGGGGCTAAGAGCCTTGATAGCCAGCTGAACATCAGCTCGTATCCAGTGGAGTGACATGCTATGCCATAGCATTGCCGGGCCTGCTAACAGAAACAATAGTGCAACAGCAAACGCTATAACCAACTTAGCCTGCTTATAGCCCAACGATATGAGCATCAGCAGCAACACGGTAAGTTTGTAGCCGACAGAAAGCCCGGGATTCACCCCAAAAAACTGCAATATGGCGCCATTTAGACCATCTACCAGCAAAAATACCGGCACCAGCCAAAAAAGCGCAATGTCGCAGCGTTGTTGCCAGCGCATGCTGTTATCTTGTTGTGGCATTATTTTTTAAACAGCCCAGACAACCCCTTACTAAACACTTTGATACGCCAACGCCCGAGTAAGCCTAATTTGTGTTTTATGTAGTATCGCCATTTTAGTTTTATCAAACCATAGCGACTGCTATTGAGCAACTGCACCAATGTCATTGGAATATGCTCCATCGACTGACGATAAAACATTTGATTATGTAAATTACGTTCGTTCATCAGCACACGGTGTTTTGCGACAAATTGTTTGTGTGCATCTAAGCGCTTCGGCGAATTAGTAATGCGCCCCAATTCATGGCCAACATTTACTTTGTAGCTAGGTTCGGCAATGCGCAGCGCAGGGCCAAATGCCAGTACCACCCTAACCCACATGTCGTAGTCCTGAAATGCGGCTAGTGATGCGTCAAAACCACCTAGCTGAAGCATGCGGTCGCGTCGTACCAGCGCCTGATTGGACAAAGTATGCAAATCAAGCAGCTCGGGTAAACTCACCACATGACGATATGCAAATAAGGGTTTTTGCACTGTGCCATAGTCCCAGATATAACCAGAACAAACACAACTGTATTTGTCATCATAGGCCTGATATAAGCTGCTAAGCCGGTGCGACAAAAACTCATCGTCGTCGTCAATACCGGTAACAAATTCTCCCTTAGCTTCTTCAATTGCCCGGTTACGTGCAGCACAAGCGCCCTGCCCAGTACTTTGACGAAAGAACCGTATGCGATCGTCATTAATATACTTATTGGTCAACACTGGCCAGGTTTCATCGGTGGAAGCATCGTCTACCACCAACAGCTCAATATTTGGGTAGTCCTGCGCCAATACCGACTCTATAGCCCGGATAGCCATATTAACCCGGTTAAACGTGGGCATATAAACACTGATAAGCGGTAATTGTTGTTGAGTCATGTTATTGCATCCGTGACATTATATTTTACCAGTCCAATACAACCAGACGTATCGAAGTAGCCCCAGCTGTCGGCCAATACGACTTGGTTGCGCCAATAACCGATAGGCCCATTCCAGATTTAACTTACACCATAGTGGCGGAGCGCGTTTAACGTTGCCCGTAAACACATCATAGGTACCGCCAACGCCCATATAAAAGCACTCTGGGTGCTGTGCTCTAATCCGCTGGATCAGTAGCTCCTGCTTTGGCGATCCCATCGCAACGGTAACAATACGAGCGCCGCTTTGTTTAATTTGCGTAATTAGCGCACCTTCATCGGTAAAATATCCGTCTACCCTACCCACCAAATTAACGTGTTGCTCGAGCAGTTTATCAGCGGTTTGCTGGCATATCTCTGGTTTTGCACCCACAATAAACACCGGCACGTTATAAGCCGCAGCGCGTTTCATTAGTTGCTGCCACAATTCACAACCCGGAATCCGTTGCACATTTTGTTTTAGTCGGCTTCGCATTACTTTCACCACACCAATGCCATCGGCATAACGAATATCAGCACCGGAAATCACCGCTGCAATATCCGCACTGCGCATAGCGCTAAGCACTTTTTCCGGGTTAATCGCAATAGCTGAACCAGCATAAACACTGGCGTCGTCGCGAATAATAAATGTTAACAACTGTTGCATATCAACAAATGCTGACACCGGAACCGGGCCTACGTTTACTGCGGCTATGGGCTGTTGCAAAACCTCTGTTGCATTATTCATGACATCACTCTTTGATAGACACTTTGAAGTTCATTGACGACCTCACCCAACAAATATTGCTCTGCGCTGGCTCTGCTGTGCGTTTGCCACTGCGAATAGTGCATAGACGACAGCTGGAAAAAATCGGCTAACGCCTGCGCCAAACGGCCATTAACTTGCGCCTCATCACCTTGCTGACTAACCAGCAACCCGTTCACGCCAGATTGAATTTGCTCTACCGAGCCGTCAGTATGGGTAGCAATAACAGGGGTGTAACACGCCATTGCCTCCGCCATTACCAAGCCAAAAGCTTCATGGCGAGAAAAGCTAATAAAACATCTTGCCTGTTGATATAACGTTTTTAATGCCGCACTGTCTTTGGGCCCTACCACCAGCACATTGGGAAACTGTCTTGCCGCTAATTGCAGTTTATCGCGCCATGGCCCGGCGCCAGCAATAACCACCTTTTTATCTTTAAGATAAGGTAACAGTGCCAGCAACCGATCCATGCCTTTGTTGTGGTCAAGGCTGCCAACGTATAGCACATCAATCGTTTTATCCTGCCAGCTTACACGCTCAGCCTGCCGATACACTTCACTAATACCGGCAGTTAGCACCTGTGCACGCAACGCCGGCAAGCTAAAATGCTGTGCCAGCGCCTGGCTGGCAAATATCCAACTGTCCACTTTTGCAGCACACCAACGATACAGTTTACCGGGCGGTTGATATTTATAAATATCACTGCCATGGCACGTAACAACTATCTTTACTCTGGGATTTCTTAATGCTTTATAAAACAGCGCCAGCCAAATGGTCGGGTAAAAGAAATGTACGTGTACAATATCAAAACGACGCCTGCTCAGGATATAGCGCCAGACAAAATCCAGCAAAAAAACCGGATACTTCAACGCCTTGTTCAGCAAAGAGTCACTGTGCCAACGCATATAATGATAACCAGGATGAAGTGCTGCTAAAGCCCACACTTGGTTGTGCACAAACTTGCCTTGAAATGGCGACGAAGGTTTTGGTCCCATATTACTGATGATCAGAATATTACTGTTAATAGTGTGCACGCTGAATTTTATCCTGACAGTATCAAAGACTGTGTACAATACGTGTAACATGATTAAAAAACACTTTGTTTATAGCGCGTTGCGCCCTAAACCCGATGTAATAGTAATAACCGATATCAGCTGACGCTTAGCTGAATAAATAGAGTCTTTAGTGAACATCCGGATGGTGAAATGCCTGAATCCCTCTTAATGTATTTTGTCTCATTTATAGCGTCTTGCCTGGCCATAGGCATACTTTATCCCCTGTCAGTACGAATAGGCTTAGTGGATATCCCCCGCGGGCGCAAACAACATCAGGGCGCTGTACCACTTATTGGCGGCATTGCCACATACTGCGGGCTTGCCATTGCCATGTTATGGTTTGCCGACGGCGCTATTGAACCACTATATTACCTGACGTGCGCCGGTGTTATTGTTATTTTAGGCGCATTTGATGACTATCTGGATTTAAGTGTCAAGCTGCGTCTGGCAGTACAAACCCTGATTGGCCTTGCCATGACGTTTAGTCTGGACTTGCACCTTGCCAGCTTAGGTAATTTATTTGGCTTCGGTCAGGTCGAGCTTGGCCCCTTGGGGCTGCCCATCACCTTACTGGCCGTTATCGCCACCATTAATGCCTTTAATATGACTGACGGCATTGATGGCTTGGCTGGCATGCTCAGCTTAGTGAGCTTTAGCAGCATCGCTATTTTTATGTCGTTGTGGGGGCAGCAACATTACGCCGTAATGGCACTAGTCATTGTATTGGCCATGTTGCCTTATTTGGCTTGCAACTTACATGTAATCCCAGCCAGGCGTATTTTTTTAGGCGATGCCGGTAGCATGCTAATTGGCTTAAGTGTTATTTGGCTGCTAATTATTGGCACGCAAAGCGAAAGCGCGAGTTTTAGACCGGTTACTGCGCTTTGGATCATCGCTATACCATTGATGGATATGATAGCCATTATGGTGCGTCGAATTCGTAAGGGCCAATCGCCGTTTCAGGCCGACCGGGAACATCTGCATCATATATCATTGCGTCTGGGTTTAAGCTCACGTGAGTCACTGGCGTTGATCACGGCTTTGGCTTGTATCTTTGCCTGTTTTGGCATTATTGGTGAATATTTGTTGATACCTGAGGGCGTCATGCTGACATTATTTTTATTATTGTTCGCAGGCTACCTGTATCTGCTGCAACATATCTGGCGTATCATTTCGCACATTCGCCGACAGCGCCTGCAACATAGCCGCCCCAAGGTAGTTAAGTAGTGAACTTAATTAAAAAAATTCTGCTCGCCAGGGCAACTGCCATGTTGGGTGATAAGCTGGTAAAACTCAGCGCTGGCGCTGTACTTACGGTATTAGTGGCCAGAATGCTTGGTGCAAGTGAACTGGGTGTTTACTCTATTGTTATGGCCTGGAGCGCCTTTTTAGTGCCCATTACCGGCCTTGGTTTAAATAACATTGTCGTGCGGCAAATGGCGAAACAGCAGCAAGGTCAAGATGCCATGACGCTGTTGTACAGCGCCATCAGTTTACGTCTGCTGGTGGGCTTGATTGGCGGCAGTTTGATGTTACTCGCGTTCTACTTGCTGTATCAGGATATGTTTAACGGTAATACCGCCATCGCAATACCGGTGCTGTTTTTACTGCAAAGCTTTTTTGGCTTCTTGTTATTTGAGCTTTATCTTAACTACCAAGGCACTTTTCGCAGTGCGGCTTACGCCAAGTCAATTATTTCGTTGTTTAGCTTTAGTGTAAAACTGGCCTTGTTATACAGTGGTTTTGGTATTGCCAGCTTGTTGCTGATCACTGGTATAGAATTTTTCGTCGTCGCGCTAGCGCAGTACCTACTTTATCGCCGTAAACTGCAACCGTTTCAACAAGGTGAAACGCTATGGCCCGGTTATCACCCTCGCTGGTTTAATGCAGCCCAGGCTAAATTATTGCTTAAGCGTTCATCCTGGTTATGGTTATCAGGTATTGTTTCGGTTATCTATCTAAAAATCGATATTGTGATGATTGGCTCTATGGCCGGCACAGACCAGGCCGGTATTTATGCTGCAGCCAGCAGGTTATCTGAGCTGTGGTATGTGTTTCCGGCAACGCTGGCTGCACGTTATTACCCGGACATGATCAAAGCACATCAGCAAGGCTGGCAACCCTACTACCTTAAGCTACGACGTTTTGCCATGCTGTTTTTTTGCTCGGCTTTTGTCATTGCTGTTATCATGTCGGTTAGTTCGCCCTGGATTATTAACCTGTTATTTGGCGAAACTTTTAGCCGCGCGGTTGACATATTACGTATACATATCTGGGCGGGCTGTTTTATTTTTGTGCGCTACCTTATCAGCCAACATTTATTAATCACCGAACAAGAGCCGTTGTCCCTGCTAAGTCACGGTGTAGGCGCTTTGCTGAATATTGCGCTGAATTTCTGGTTAATACCCACCATGGGCATTGTTGGTGCAGCTTGGGCGACGCTAATATCCTATGCCTATGCCTCGTTTTTCTTTTTATTTTTTGCTGCAAGCACACGTAAGCAACTATGGCAGCTACTTACCGTGCGTAAATCGGCATCTATCAATTAAGGGGTGTTATGCAAAAGCCATTGTTTGTTGAAATAAAGGGCGTACAGTTTCGCAATAAAGGCGCCTACCTTATGCTACTGGCATGCCTTGATGGCTTGAATAAACTTCAGCGCCCTGTAGAACTGGTATTGTCGCCCGGTCCTAATCTGCCCTACCCTGAACGCGCCCGCTTGGGCGCCTGGCAAAAACTGTCTTTACGCCGCGGCGGCTTGGATTTAACGCCTCTTATTGGCAAACTACCGGCCGCAGTGCAGCGCACCTTTAACCGCTATGGCATGGTAAGCGAACAACAAGTTGATATGGTGTTGGAAGCCAGCGGTTTTGCTTACGGCGATCAATGGCCGCTGCGCTTTTTACAAAATACCGCAAAAGAAGTTGTGCGCTTTGCCAAAGCCGGTAAACCGTTTATTTTTATGCCCCAGGCTTTAGGCCCTTTTAGCAGTACCCAGAGCAAAGCCGCTATGCGCGACATAATTCAGCATGCCACCCTGTTATTTGTGCGTGATCCGGTATCTCTTCAGCATGTGAAAAGCTGTGTAGATACCTTGCCAGACTCTGTAGTATTAACCCCGGACTTTACCGTAGGATTAACCGCACGGCCTAACGATGAAATACCCGTTATCGCCACACCCTACGCTGCACTTATCCCCAACAACAAAGTGGTGTCGAAGTTTAATCACGCCAATGCTGAGCAGTTACGTAGCGACTATATCAATGCTTTCGCCGCTGCCGCCAATAAGCTGGCCGACCATGGCATGCAATGTGTATTAGTTAACCACGAAGGTAAGGAGGATGCGCTACTGTGTTCAGAGATTGCTGCTTTAGCCCCTTGCCACATTGTACAAATTGAAGATCCATTAGCAGTAAAGGCCTTTATTGGCAGTGCTGAACTGGCCATAAGCTCGCGTTTTCATGGCGCCGTTAATGCGCTTAGTCAGGGCGTGCCATGCATAGCAACCAGTTGGAGTCATAAGTATCACGCTATGATGACTGATTTTGGTATGGGTGATTATTGTGTGGCCGACTTAAGCGCCCAAAGCTTGTTAAATGCATTACAACAATTGCTAGAAAATAAAGTTGCTTTGACTAATGAGATTAAAACGAATGCTGTGGCGTTAAAACAGAAAAATGCTGAAATGTGGCAGCGCTTATATCACGCCGTTAATTAAGCACAAAGAGTGACAGCACCAAACTAATACACAGGCTAAATTAAATTATAATATAGCCTGTGTATTCTACGGGTAATTTATAAGCCTATTGAAAGGTTAATATATTGACTACAGTAAAACGATGATAAAGCAGCCGTATTAGCCTACTGCAGCAACAAACAAAGGCACCTTTAACGTGTTATCGACTTTTTCGGTACCGCCACACATTTCGTCATATGCAGACTTATGCACCAAGTGAGCATTATAAATAGTACACCGGTTCAACGCCTGTTTTACCTCTTCTACGCTATGAAACTGTTGTGGTTTGTTATTTTCATCAACCAAAAAGCCTAGACGGTCATCATAGTTTACTTCTGCTAAATACATGCCCATTTCCAACGAATGAACAGTTAATTCTTCAATTCGCACATCTTGCCTGTTTAAGTGACTAACCCGATGAAAGTTCATAATAGCAAGCTCCATTGTTATATTTTAACTTTTGCAAAATAAGTATAGCTAAACGTTCATTATTGCCAACGCGTAAGAATGAAAAACCGGTCATAGCTACTAGATGCTTTACTAAAGAGGTTAACATGCCATAGTATTAACAGCTCAATGTCATTAAGATGTGGCCTTTATGGATGCTAGCTTTTACCGTTGCAAACAAATATTAGTGATTGATGATTGCGCGCCTGTGCGTACATCAATAAAAGCAATGGTGCAGCAAATAGGTTTTGAATCTATCCATCTCGCACGTGATGCTAATGAAGCTATCGCCAAATGTCATGAAATCCCGTTCGATTTTATACTATGCGACTTTAATTTGGGTGATGGTAAAGATGGCTACCAAGTCTTTGAAACATTAAAAGCACAGCAATTATTAGCACCACTTGGCTGTTTTATTATGGTTAGTGCCGAAAACCAACGCCAAATTGTGCACGGCATGATTGAATTACAACCTGACGACTATCTGCTCAAACCCTTTACTTATCAACAACTAGAAGAGCGCATAGACCGAGCCGTTAAAAATCGTATTGCCCTGCGCAAAATATACGTCAGCTTATTCGAGCATGATTTTGTCAACGCGATAAAAGAATGCGATAGCGTGGTGCAAGCTAAACCAGATTTTGCTCTTGCTGCATTACGTATCAAAGGCGAATTGTTGCTCAACCAGCGTCAATTTGCTAAAGCCGAAAAATTTTATCAGCAAATCCAGCAACAATATAAACCATTAACCTGGGCCAGGCTTGGTTATGCTCTAGCCTGTTTTTATCAGGAGCGATGGGATGATACTGAGTTACAACTAGCCGATTTAACACAATTTGATGAAACCAAAGTGGAGTCGCTGGATTGGCTATCACGCCTGTATGTGAAGTATCGCCGGTTTCAAATTGCACACGATACCTTGTATGAAGCAGTGTTACTATCCCCGAAAAACATAACCCGGCAAAAAACACTGGCCAATCTGGCATCCATTGTTGGCGATAAACCTGCAGCAGCACGCATAAATGCCAAAATTGTTAGTGCCGCACGCCACTCTATTCACGACATCGCAGATAACTACTTAAACCAAGCTAGAGCACTAGTAGACGCAGCCTATTGCGGTAACGTATTGGAACGCGCAGTGACCATTAACAATGCTGCCAAGATTGTGGATCAGCTAGCCAAGCGCTTTGATATCAGTAAATTAAAAGGCGAAATAACCATACTGCGCAGCCGTTTTATGGCGGCCAAAGGTGAACTGGCTGAAGCCAAACAGTTGATAAGCGACATTCCGCTGTCATATCAACAGCAGCTTAGCATTGACAGTTGCATGGACGCCGCAAAAGCCTATTTTGAACTGGGCGATCTCTTCGCAAGCCAAAGCTATATCGACAAACTACAACATATTTTAGACCGGGATGACTTTCTTACTGAAACGCAACGCATTATGCTCGAAATGGAGCAAGCACGGCATGAAGAACTTAAAGCTAAGCTAAAAATTATAAATGCAGAAGCCAATGAAGCCTACCAACGTGAAAACTACAACGAAGCTTTTGACCGTTTTGCAGAGACATTTGATTATATGCCTACCAGTCCATCTATCGCGTTAAATTTAATGCAAAGCATGGTTAAAGGCGCCAAGGTAACCCCTTTCACTCAACGATACGTTCGAATGGCAGTAAAGTTACTGGCACGAAGCGAGCTTGATGATGAGATCATGCAACGATTTAAACGTTATCTTAATCAAATTAAAGAAATGCACCCGGAGGTTATCCCCCGGCGCAGGCCTAAAGAACGCGAAGCTTTGTAATCTTACTGCGGCAAGCTGACTCGTAGCTTGCTCCTGTTAGAAACGGTTACGCCATCCCTAACCCGCCGCCCGGTTTAGTTATATCGTCAATGGTATCATCATCGACATAATCCTGGGCGTTGCCATCCAGTATGCGTTTGCGGATTTTGGCTAGCACTTTCTCAATATCGTGGCGCGGATAGGTGCCATCATCAGCAGCAGCTTGCAGCAGATCCATCAGTTGTTGGAGGGTTAAACCACGCAGATCAGCACGGTGGATTCTGGGCATGTGTTTCTCCTTAAAATTAAGGTTATGTTAAGACCTTGCACTAAGCGATAGGCTAGGACTAAATTACAACTTCAGTTTTCAATTTGCCTGCCAACCTAAGTTCAAAGACAAGTACGTAATTTCTTCAATCTGACTGCCCCCCAAAGTAATGGTAGCGTTAAGGGTAGACAGGAAAGACGGGTTAATTTCAGTATAACTAACAGATTGCCCCAGGGCTTCAGCACTCACTGTCTTAAAGAATTCGTCTGCGCTGCCACTACTGTCAGCTTTAAAATCACCGCTCCACTCACCATTAGCATCTAATGTAAAATTATTGGCGACAAAGCCGATGCTGAGCGGACGCTCTGATTTTCCAATGCGAAACATAACAAACCGTCGACCATCCCAAAGTAGCATTTCACGCCCAAATTCAAACACGATACGCACCGAAGAGCGTGGCGTCTCAGAAGCACGAAAACGCAAACCGCCGTTTGCAAGTTCAATACCGGTTACTTTAAGCAGTCGATTATTGCGAAAGAACTCATCCGCAGCAGGGATAAGATCCAGCATGGGTCCAAATACCACGCGTCGCTCACGCGCCAGCGCATTACGTCGAGTTGCATCTATTTCAAAACGTAAGACATTACCCCGAGGTATACCCTGCTCTTGTCGCTGGCGTAAAAGCTTACTCGCCAGTTCACTTAAAGTATTGCGCAATGCATCGTTACCAAAAGCTTCAATACTCGAATCGGTCATTACCGACAACTGAGCTATATCTGCCAAAGCATTCCCGTTTTTTGCGGTCTGACGGGCGTCACTAATGGCTTCCCGGCTGTTGCGCAGCCATTTATCTGCCTGCTCAATAAAACCATTTAAACTGGCTACATCATTTCCCACGGTTTCGCAGTATTCATACATATAAGCCTTACGAAGCAAATACAGATAGTAATCCATGCGTTGCCGTGCCTGACGTTGCATCGCAACCAGTGAATTTTTCAAGTTGGCATCAAGCCCGCGTGCGAACGCCAGTCGATTACGGCTAATATCGATGCTCGCCTGAATCGCGCTGGAAAAGTCCGCGGTTAAGGTCGTGACGCCCTGATTACAGTTCATCAACTCGCTTAATGCTTCAGTCATTGTTGCTGTGGCTTGCTTTACCTGATCTTGCAGTTCAGTATAACGCTCACCATATTTGCCTTTGAGGATCTGTGCTTTAACCGCTTGAACTTCATCACTGTCATGTTCTGGCATACGGGATACGCTGCTGATTGCTGTTGCAATGGAAGCTGCCCCTTCCGCCATGCGCTGAGCACCTTCAAGTGCTTTGCCCGCAGTAACACCAGCTTTCTTAATTTTAGTTTTAGCAGCTGATTCTTCAAAATCAGGTAGTAGCTTATCTAACGCCTTTTGCTGAGCTTCCAGCTCACTTCGTCTTGTCGCAAGCGCTTGGCGCGGAGCCTCTAGTTCTGCACGTTTTTGGCCATTGCCGGCAATCTGAAGTTCCAATTCACGGCTTTCGTTCTGACTATTGGCCAGCAAAGTGTAAAGTTTTGCGCGGGCAATAAGTAAACGCTGCTTAGCTCGGTTTGCTGCAGCATTTTTAATAGAATTATTGTCATCGCTATCTACACGCAAGTCATTCAGCGTCTGGTTAAAGTGTTTTAATTCTTGCAGAATATGTTCACGCTGTTGAGAGTTTCCGACTAAACGCTCGCTAAGTGCCTGATCGGTGTTTAGCAAGTCAGCCAGTACTTCGTCGCGTTCAAGTGTGGCGTTAGCTTCAATGACAGCAGCGTCATGCTCCGCTTGGCCTTGCGCAAGGGCCGTGCGCAGCTGATTAACCTGAGTACGCAAATCTGCGCCGTCAGGGTCAAGCTGGTCTTTATAACGGGTACGTAACTTATCTTCAAGCTGGCTCTTGAAGCTGCCCGCATTATCTTTTAGTACACTACCGACAGAGCTGCTAATAGTCGCCACCGCCTGCCAACCGTCAAATGGCTGTTCCGGATCAGGATCCATGCCGGAGACAACCACGCCGCCAATACTTTCCACAACGGCGCCTACGCCGGCTAAAGCAGGTTGGTAAACTGGTATAGCCTTTAGTACAGCACCAGAAATGTCAAAAATCGCCTTAACCACAGCTTTATCGTGGACCTTTATAATAGACGCGAGCTCAGCATCGTTTTCCAATGCAGCAAGCTGCTGTTGCACACTCATTAGTGTCGCGTTGGCTTTATCAAGCAACTCGCGCGCGGCGTCGTAACGCACAAAAGCGCTGTATAGTTCTTCGCGTAGCTGGTCAATTACCGTTTCAGCAGATGCCGCAATATCGCCCAGCATCGCATTGGCCTGTTCCAGCCCTCCCATCAGTTGAGTCGCATTTTCCATTATGCCGACAAAACGATAGCTAAAGCGACGATCTGCCAGATAAGTGCGCAGATAACTCGATGCGCTAAAACGGGGTACCCAACCTGGTGGATTGCCATAAAGATCGAGGTTGGCTTGATAATTCTGCACCAGGCTTTCGATGGCCTGACGGGTGCTCAGAGCCTCCGTGCTCAGTGTGGCATCTGGCAGTTCGCGACACGCCTGCCAATAAGGTGCTATAACTTCCCACGCGCGTTCGCGTTGCCCGGCAGCATAATATTCCCGGGCATAATCAGCCATAGTACGCAACAATCGCGTATCTAACCAACTTAACCCTGCTGCATGGGTTAGCATGCCATCCTTTCCTTTACCTTTGGCGTGTCCTGAAGCTTTTTTTCCAGGCTTAGTGGCACCAATGATGCGGCTATCTGACAGTCGATCAAAAAATCGAAAAAGATTTATACCTGTGTCTGCAGAATCATTGACAAATTGTTCCGCACTAAACGCGGCACAGATATAGTATTGAGGTTGACCCGGTTTGCCTCCTTCAACGTCAGGCGAAAGTTGCGAACTACCACCACAGCAAGAATACCAGTTAGGCGTTCCATCGGTCGGTTCGAACACATCAGGGGCTGCAAGCAAAGTAGTAATAGAAATAGCGCCGCCGCGTCCACCATGTCCAGTGAATCCAGATGGATAAGCATCCTCACCATCAGACGGTATCCAAGGGTTACTAAGCTTGCTGGTGTTTTCCCATGCTTTACCAAAGGTTAGCTGTTGCGGCACCTTAATTCGACCAGACCTCTGTCTCGCCGGTAATGGCATTTCATTATAAAAATCTTGCAGAACCTTCATAAAGGCTAAGCCCACACGCACATCGGTAACTTTATAATCGCTGCAGTCAATAAGCTCACCATCAACAATGGCATCACGGTTCAAGGACTTCCAGGTATTATTAAGTCCGGTAGCACCCACACCACCTATGGTTTTCCAATGTTTGATATGTTTCAGGTCATTCGTTGAATTTTCGCTATCACTAAATACTGCCAGCAGTTGGTCTTTAGTGACCGGCACTACATCTTTGGTTGGCGGGCCATTCTTGCGGGGTACAAACGGCAACGTATTACCTTTTTCACCAATCTGTCCGGCACCACCGTCTGTTTTCAGCCGAAGCTTAGTGCTGTCTCCCAAATCCAGCTTAGCGATAAACAGACTGATATCACCGCCATCTTCGCCATCACGCCCGTCAGCAGCTTCAATCTTATTTGCGCCGTTCAATGGGTAATCGTGGTCATTGCGCTTTTCACTGAAGGCTGGGCCCGCATATGGTTCCGGGCTGGTATCAATGTGGCCATTACCACGAAACACCAACGATCGAGCGTAAATCTCAACTTGTGCCCCTTTCCACTGCAATGCTTGCTCTATCCGAATTTCATCTGCAATTAATACAATTCGGGTAACATCTCGAGAAACGCATAAGGCTTCGAGTACGGGGTTAGAACCATTCCAGTGCAATACTGTACTGGTTACCGTAAGTTCGCGGGTTACCGGGTTTTGCAGAGTATTGAATTGCCCACGAATAAAGCTTTTTTGCTCAGACACCTGCACACGATCATCAGGCTTCACAACAAACTTTTCTTCAAGAACCACAATATCCGCTTGGTTGGTGCCAGACAACAGAGCCTGAGTATCCATAGAATTATTCTCACTTAAAAGCATTAGCGCTGCATTTAGCTGATAATTATGTCTGCCGGCATCTTTTGTTGCATGGAATTAGCCGACAGCGAAAACTACCTGGCACTCAGCATTTATCGCCACAGCCAAATTGTTTAACATTTGTTATCAACTCTGCATGGTTCTGGCACTAATTTCAAGACAAAATTAACACTGTATTTCAACAGACAACTAAATTCAAGTGGGAGAACAATAGCAAACCTGACAATATGTCAGGTTAATTTGATAAAAAGTGTGCGTTATATTTTTGCAAGCGAGCAACACCCATTTCACCGTTCAAAATGATCCCAAGGGCCGGTGATTGCCAAGGTTTTAGTAGGCGAATACACATTAACAAACAGCGTTTTACCGTCTGGAGAAAAACAGGCTCCGGCAAGTTCTGTTTGCGCGGTTAAACGCGCAAAGTTGTATACGTCTCCCTGTGGTGTTACACCGCGTAAATGGTTATCCACAATAGCTGTATACTGGTCTTCGCACACAATTAAGTGGCCATTAGGTGCAACGGTTAAGTTGTCACCAAAATTAAATAACGACTTATCGACACTTTCCAAAAACAACTGAATTTGACCCGGTACCGCCTGTTCTTTGTCTGTTCCTTCAAAGGGGGAAGGTTGGTACTTCATCACTTGGCCCAGCTGTTTTTTACCGCCATTGGTACAGCAGAAATAGAGCTCTTTGTCACCCCAATGTATTCCTTCACCTCGGGCAAAAAGTGCAGCACCTTGGGCATAACCACGCAGTCTTAAATCATCTTTTGGACTTTCAGGCTCAGTTAAATCAACCCATTCAACGTCCATATTCACTTGCAACGCCATGGCTGCATCGATCCAATTTCGGCTATCAAATTGAGGTTTTCGCTTTACTGCCATAGCTTGAAGTTTACCGCCTTTATTCAGCTTACCGGTTTGGTTAGGAATAAAACGGTAAAACAGGCTATCGCCTCTATCTTCGGTCAAATAAACAATACCTGTGCGAGGGTCTACCGCAGCCGCCTCATGATTAAAGCGGCCCATTGCAACTATAGGTTCAGCATTGACTAACCCTTTTGCGGTGGCCGGTACTTCAAAAATAAAACCGTGTGGCTTGGCAAAACCATCACTTTCATTGAGGACACTTTCTTCGCAAGTAAGCCAGCTGCCCCATGGCGTAATACCACCAGAGCAATTACGCATAGTGCCGCAAAGGCTTAAAAACTCCTGCTCACGTTTTTGCGTTTTTACATTATAAATAATGTGGCTGGTGCCGCCCGGCAAAGCAACGCCATCATCAAAGGCGTCATAAGCTAATGGCGTTCTATGTGACTGAATACTCGCTGACGCTCTTTTAATGTTATCCGGCGATAACTCATGGTTTCGAATAAGCGCTACCCGGTCATCATCAAGAGCAATACACCCCATACCATCCGCTTTATCTGGCACATCAAGTCCGTCATTCATTTTATCACCAAGCTGTGAAATAACCTGGTAACTAAAGCCAGCCGGTAAGTCGAGTAAGTTTTTAGCATCCGCTATTAAGGGGCCATAAGCGGGAACTGTATTCGTCACTCCCGTTAAGGATACTTTACCAAATGCGCTGCGTGTAAGCCCCATAAACGCAAGCGTACCTGCGCTAAAAATAAACTGTCGTCTTGAAAACATAGCTGACTCTACAAAAATTAAGATTGCAATAACAAGCATTGAGTATAGAGCAAAGCGTTAAAAAAAAGCCGCATAACACAGCCAAACCCCACAATTACCACGTGAAACCCAATACTAGCATTCTGGTATGCTTAAGGCTTATTGCTGCAAATTATTCGCTTTTAATCGTGGCTTGCCAGTTCACGGCCTGCCACTTACCACTGCGCTTTACAAAGGTGCCACTGTTTAAGTAGCGCTGAGTCTCAGTTTCAGACTTACCCACCAGAGTAAACGCTACAATTGCAACGTCGCCGTATTGCATAATACGCACATCTTCACTGCCGTAAACCGTTTCAATATCTTCTGGTTTTAATACCCCACTACTAGTGACGCCTTTCATTAACTCGGCTTTGCCAAAGCGGGTGCCGCGTGAGCTGGTATAGATCAGCTCATCGGCCCAGTATTTATCGTGAATTGCCGGGTCGTTACGCGTAGCGCCGTCTAAAAACTCGGCCAGTAGTGCGCTAAGTTCAGCCTTATCATCTGCCAGAACCAAGGTGGGTGTAAAAAGCAGCGCGCTAAGTAAAAAATAGTTTTTCAATATACGTTTCCTGTGGTTATAAATAATGTAAATGTATCTTTTATATACACTAATTATCATCTTTGGCAATTCTGCATAACCGTATGTGTGATAAACGAGTATTAAAAAAGGCGCCATAGCGCCTTTTATAATATCAATAGCCTCCGCTTACATGCTGATGCCGCCATCAATTTCCACTACCCGGCCGGTGAAGAAATCGTTTTCAAAGATGTATTTGGCGGTATGAGCTATTTCACTGGCCTCGCCTAAGCGCCCTACCGGCTTCATTTTTTCCAAGCGATCACGCGCTTCAGGCTTCATGGCATCAGTCATCGCGGTGCGGATAACACCCGGCGCAATTGCGCCCACGCGGATACCGAAGCGACCTAGTTCACGTGCCCAGGTTACGGTCATAGCAACAACACCGGCCTTAGAGGCGGCGTAATTGGTTTGCCCCATATTACCGCCACGGGCGACGCTGGACATATTGATGATAACGCCTTTAGTGCCACGTTTAACCATAATGGCAGCAGCTTCGCGGCCACACAGGAACACACCGGTTAAGTTAACATCGATAACTGACTGGAACTGCGCCAGTGACATTTTGCTAACCAACTCACCGTCTTTGTATTTCAGCAGCAGGCCGTCACGTAAAATACCGGCGTTGTTAATCAGGCCATCAATGCCATTAAAATCGCTGTCGATTTGACTAAAAGTTGCTTCAACTTGAGCTTCGTCGGCAACATTGGCGCTATAAGTATGTACTGTGGTGCTGGCTGTAAGCTCGGCTTTAGCAGCCGCTAACTGGTCTGCATTCATGTCAATCAATGCCAACTTGGCGCCTTCAGCTGCGCACATACGTGCCATTTCCAGGCCAAGGCCTTGTGCTCCGCCAGTTATAACGATGGTTTTGTTTTGCAGGTTCATTTTTCTACCTTAATTTACAAGTATTGTTCTGCACCGCCAGCCGCTGCGTACATTTTTCGTCGGACACGACGTAAATACTTCCCTATAGGCTCCTCTTTTTCATCCATGAAAAAGACGGTCCGCCAAAAAAGTACATCCGCGTCTGTCTTTGAAGTAACGCCCGGCGGCGTAAAAAAGCCGCAGTAGCCGCGTGACTTCACTACTTAACCAATTACTTCTTTTCAAACAGTTTAAAAATACTGGAAAAATCCAGCTTGCCATTGCCGGCCCGCTGATGCGCCACGTAAAGGCTGCGTGCCAGTGCACCCATCGGGGTACTGCTGCTACTTTGCATCGCCGCTTCCAGTGCCAGGCCTAAATCTTTGGCCATTAAATCGACCATAAAGCCGCCTTGATAACCGTTTGATGATGGCACATTGGGCATCACATCCGGGCACGGGTTGTAAAGTTCCAGCGTCCAGTTACGGCCGGAGCTTTTCAGCATAATGTCTGACAGCACTTTAGGATCCAGACCATTATCCACACCCATTTGCAGCGCTTCTGAGGTACCGACCATTAAGATGCTTAGCAGCATATTGTTGCAGATTTTCGCAACCTGACCGGCGCCAACTTCACCGGCGTGAAACAGGTTTTTACCCATATTACCGAGCACAGTTTTAGCACGCTCAAAATGCTCTGCTTCACCGCCAACAATAAAGGTTAAGGTCCCCGCCTTAGCACCGCCGACACCACCGGAAACCGGCGCATCAATAAAGGCAATGCCTTGTGCAGCTAAACCTGAGCCAACTTTGCGCGCACTGTCAGCATCAATGGTAGAGCAATCAATGACCAGTGCTTCTTTGCTGATATTGCCTGCTACACCCTGCTCGCCCAGATATAAGCCGATGACATGCTTACCGGCCGGCAGCATGGAAATCACAAACTCCGCGCCTGTTACGGCCTCTGCTGCTGTAGCAGCAACCACTGCGCCTTCAGCTTTGACCTGTGCCAGTGCCGCCGCTGATAAATCAAACGCCGTAACGGCGTGCCCGGCTTTAACCAGATTGATGGCCATAGGGCCACCCATATTTCCCAAACCAATAAATGCAACCTTAGCCATGATATTTTCCTAATCAGTTATCCAGTTGACCCAGTTCGCGCAGCGGGTGCTCGTTTGCCGCCCAT
This sequence comes from Rheinheimera baltica, assembly GCF_030731985.1. Classification (NCBI taxonomy): domain Bacteria; kingdom Pseudomonadati; phylum Pseudomonadota; class Gammaproteobacteria; order Chromatiales; family Chromatiaceae; genus Rheinheimera; species Rheinheimera baltica. The sequence continues at coordinate 358,411 of NZ_JAPJDY010000001.1, read as the reverse complement.
GGCGATGTAAACAGCTCGTCAATAATGCTTTGCGGCACGTCACTCACTGTTTTGTACTGCCAGTTGGGTGTTAAATCTTTATCCATCAACAGCGCACGCACGCCTTCGGTAAATTCGCCCAGCTTGCCACATTGCACACTTAAGCCAAGTTCTAAACGGAAACTGTCAGCCAGAATTTTACTCTGCCCCAGTTTTAGCAGTTCAAACACAATATGAGCGGTAATTGGGCTGCCATAATCCAATGAAGCTTTGGCTTTGACCAGCCATTTATCATCGCCTGGCATAGCGTTAATAGCGGCAATAACATCAGCTAAACTACTGTGCTTAGCCAGCATTTCAATTTCAGTTTGATGCGGGCGAATTTGGCTTAACGGCATCTGAGTGCGGCACTGATCTTCTTCGCTACGTAGTGCATCGCTTAACTTCTGATGATTAAGCGCAACGGTATCGCCCCATTTAATCTGCAACAGTTTTTCCACTAATGCGTCTTTGCGCTCATGCAGCAAAAAGTTGTCTGCTAAGCCGATAAACTTTGCATCAGCTGCATTAATTGACGCACCAGTAAGCCCCAGAAACAAACCGCAACCAGCAGGCATGCGATTTAAGAACCAGCTGGCACCTACATCAGGATACAAACCAATAGCCATCTCAGGCATGGCTATGCGGCTGCTGACAGTAACGACACGATGCGACGCTCCGGCCATTAACCCCAGACCACCGCCCATTACGATGCCATTACCCCACACCAAAACCGGTTTACCAAAGGTGTGGATTAAGTAATCCAGTGTGTATTCTTTGGTAAAAAACTCTTCGACATAGGGCGCATATTCACCAGGTTTATCCAGCATGGCTTTGTATAAATCGCGGATATCACCACCGGCACAAAATGCTTTTTCGCCACTGCCCTGCAGCAAAACCATGCTGATGCTGTTATCGGCTTGCCAGCTGGCCAATTTAGGCAGAAGCGATTCAACCATTGGCAAACTAAGTGCGTTTAATGACTTTTCTGAATTTAACGTGGCTATACCAATTTTCTTCCCGTTTTGCGCGGTCAGTTCCTGATACATCACGACATCATTTTGTCCGTCCATTAGCCGTTTACCCATTTTGCTTTGCGTTTTTCTAAAAACGCCTGCACACCTTCAACCTGATCTTTGGTATCAAACAAACTAACAAACAGCTCTCGCTCTAATGGCAAGGCACTTTGAATGCTGCCACTGCGACCTTGCTGAATCAGCTTTTTACAGGCGGTAACCGACGATGGGCTTTGTTCAGCGGCTTTATCTGCAAGTGCCAGCGCACTTTCCAACGCCATCCCAGTTGCAACAACCTCTTCAACTAGGCCAATTTGTTGTGCTTTTTCAGCATTTAACCGCTCGCCGCATAGGATCATACGCTTAGCCCAGCCCTCGCCAACCAACCACGCCAGATTTTGTGTACCACCGGCACAAGGTAGTAAACCTACTTTAGCTTCAGGCAGCGCCATTTGAGCTTGCTGTTCGGCAATGCGAATATCACAGGCCAATGCAACTTCAAGGCCGCCGCCCATAGCGTAACCATTAATTGCGGCGATAGACACGCCACTAAAAGCGCTTAAGGTTTCAAAGGCTTCACCGAAAATACGTGCCATATTGCTGGCCACTGCTTTATCGCCATCAGCAAACAACTTTAAATCAGCGCCGGCAGAGAAAAACTTATCACCCTCACCAGTGAGCACCAACGCGTAGATATTTTTATCAGCATCAAGGCTTTTTACCGCGTCACGCAGTTGCGTTAATGTTTCAGCCGTCCAGGTATTGGCAGGCGGATTTGACATGGTAATAAGCGCCGTGTGGCCGCGTTTTTCGAGTTTTAATTGAGCCATTTTGTCTCCTTTTACAGAATCTCGCCTGCGGCTTCATCCAGTAAACGCCGGCCGATAATCAGCCGCATAATTTCGTTGGTGCCTTCCAAAATTTGGTGCACACGCACATCACGGAAATGCCGCTCTAATGGGTACTCTTTAATGTAGCCATAACCGCCATGCAGTTGCAGCGCCTGGTCGCATACCTGAAAACCCACATCAGTAGCAAAACGTTTTGCCATAGCGCAATAGGCCGTGGCTTCACTGTCTTTTTGATCTAGTTTAAACGCGGCTAAACGCACTAACTGCCGAGCCGCAACCAGTTCAGTGGCCATATCCGCTAACTTAAACTGTAGCGCTTGAAATGCTGCCAGTGGCTTACCAAATTGCTGACGCTCCAACATATAATTGCGTGCGGTATTCAGTGCCTGCTGTGCAGTACCGATAGAGCAAGTGGCAATATTGATACGACCGCCGTCCAAGCCTTTCATCGCGAAACTAAAACCTTCGCCTTCGTTACCTAACAGGTAATGTGCCGGAATACGCACCTCATCAAAGGTAATAAGCCGGGTAGGCTGTGCATTCCAGCCCATTTTCTCTTCGGCTTTGCCGTAAATTACGCCTTTGGCGTCTGCCGGTACAATAAACGCAGAAATGCCTTTTGGCCCGGCTTCACCGGTTCGCGCCATAACGACTAACACTTCGGTTTCGCCTGCGCCTGAGATAAACATTTTCGAGCCGTTTAACACGTACTCATTGCCATCTTTTTTCGCGCTGGTACGCAAGCCTGCTGCGTCTGAACCCGAACCAGGCTCGGTTAAACAGTACGATGCCAGTTTTTGCCCGGTAACTAAATGCTCAACCCATTCGGCTTTAGCGTCACTGGTACCCCAGGTGGCAATCATCCAGGTGGCCATATTGTGAATGGTCAGCATAGCGGTGGTGGCCGTACAGCCCATCGAAAGCTGTTCGAAAATAATTGAGGAGTCTAACCGCGACAAACCCATGCCGCCGTCTTCTTCGGGCGTATACAATGAGCAAAAACCCAGCTCACCGGCTTTTTGAATGACGTCTTTAGGAAAGTGATGCTCACGATCCCACTGCGCTGCGTGTGGCGCCAGTTCTTGTTCTGCAAACTGTTTGGCCACATCGACAAAGGCTTGTTGGTCTTCTGTTAAATTGAAATTCATCTGTTTGGACCTTACCGCTTAACCAATCGCTACGCTTTCAGGGGATTTAAACGCTCGCCCGTTCGGCTCTCCCAGCCTCACTTCTGATCGCTCGCTAATTAATTCCCCTTACGCTGCGCTTGTTCCGATTAGTAATTTACTCAGGACTTGCAGGCGGGCGGAACCGGAACAACTAAGCAGACGATCAAGAGCGAATTTGGGAGAAATTCGCGGGTCTGCGTGTTGTTACGGTGGAAGCGCCGCACTACAAATTCACTTTAATCTGACTTAACGCAAGTTAATCGACATATTCGGGCCTGACACCGGAATATCGTCGTCAAACCAGCGCGCTGTAATGGTTTTCGTCTCTGTATAAAACCGTACTGCCTGCTTACCGTAGGCGTGCTGATCACCATAGAACGAGCCTTTCCAGCCAGTAAATGAAAAGAATGGCAGAGGCACCGGAATAGGAATGTTAATCCCCACCTGCCCCACTTCAACCTGATGCTGATACTTACGCGCAGCTGCACCGCTGGCCGTGAAAATAGAGGTTCCGTTGCCGTACGGGCTGTCGTTGACTACTTTTAATGCTTCATCCAGTGAGGCAACATGCATTGTTGTTAACACCGGACCGAAAATTTCCTGCTTATAAATTTCCATGTCGGTAGTCACGTTCGAGAACACCGTTGGGCCAACCCAGTTACCGTTCGGGTAACCGTCAACTTTGACACCTGAACCATCCAGCACACAGGTTGCGCCTTCTTTCTTACCTTGCTCAATTAACGACAACACGCGCGCACGCGCCTGTGGGCTAATTTGCGGGCCGTATGCAGCGTCAGGGTCGGTATAAACACCCGGGCGTACTTTGCTAATAGCTGCGGCAACTTCTGGGATCCAGTCAGCTGCTGCGCCAACAAATACTGCAACAGAAATTGCCATACAGCGCTGACCGGCGGCGCCAACAGAGGCACCCACTAAGGCATTAACCACCTGCTGCTTATTGGCATCCGGCATAATTACCATGTGGTTTTTCGCACCGGCAAAAGCTTGCACGCGTTTTAAGTTATCAGTACCGGTTTTATAAATGTACTGACCCACATTAACCGAGCCAACGAATGAAATGGCTTTAATGTCCGGGTGATGCAAAATGGCATCAACCTGCTCTTTGGCGCCGTGCACAACTTGTAACACGCCTTTGGGCGCGCCAGCTTGTACAAACAGCTCGGCAATTTTGTTTACCGTCATAGGGTCTTGCTCTGACGGTTTTAAAATAAAGGTATTACCGCAAGCGATTGCCATTGGGAACATCCACAGCGGGATCATCGCCGGGAAGTTAAACGGGGTAATACCGGCACATACACCCAGAGGCTGAATGTAGCTGTAGGTATCAATGCTGCGTGCTACGTTTTCTACCGTCTCACCCATCATTAATGACGGAATATTCGCTGCCTGCTCTACCACTTCTATACCACGCCACACATCGCCTTTAGCATCTTCTACTGTTTTACCCAGTTCACGGCAGATAATGTCGGCAATTTCGCCCTGATGCTCTTTCAACAGGTGAGCAAAACGCATCATTAGACGGGCGCGCTCCGAAACCGGCACTTCTTTCCACGTTAAAAAGGCGGCTTTGGCTGATTCAATGGCACGTTCCATTTCCGCTGGTGTAGCACACGCTACCTGAGCAATCACATCTTGTGTTGCCGGGTTGGTAACAGCGATCAGTTTGTCACCTGTTGGTGCGACAAACTCGCCGTCAATAAAATGCTTAACCTGTTGTGTCATGTTGCTTCTCCCGATTGTTTGGGTATGCCGCCAGCTTGTTGTATGTCTAATTATCAATCTATGCTGGCGAGCTTCTAATATGTTTAGCCGGACTATCCAGCCAAAGCGGAACCGGAACAACTAAGCAGACGATCAAAAGCGAGGATGGGAGATCCGAGCGGGTCTGCGTGTTGTTACGGTGGAAGCGTCGGCTTACACCGTTCTCCGGTTCCCGGCTACGTTGCTATCGCACATTTAACACGCTCGCCCGTTCGCCGCTCCCCGGCTCACTCTTGATCGCTCGCTAAGTTAAATCTGCTTCGCACGAAGCCTGATTCTTCTTTACTATAAAACTTCTACTGCCAGCGCTACGGCTTCACCGCCACCGATACACAGTGAGGCCACACCTTTGCTTAAACCGCGGTTACGCAGCGCATGAATCAGAGTAACCAGAATACGCGCTCCTGAAGCACCGATAGGATGCCCCAGCGCACAGGCGCCGCCATTCACGTTTACTTTTGCAGCATCTAAACCCAGTTCATTTATCGCCAGCATGGTGACCATGGCAAAGGCTTCGTTAATTTCCCACAGGTCTACCTGTTCTTTATCCCAACCGGCTTTTTGTAATACTTTTTGCATCGCGCCAACCGGAGCCACTGTAAATAATGCTGGCTCCATTGAATTGGTCGCGTGCGCAACAACACGGACTAATGGCGTTAAACCTTGTGCTTTCGCATCAGACTCACGCATTAACACCAACGCTGCACCACCGTCTGATATCGAGCTGGAGTTTGCCGCGGTAATAGTACCGTCTTTGGCAAATGCCGGACGCAGGCTTGGGATCTTATCAATCTTGGCGTTACCTGGTTGCTCGTCAACCGAGAAGGTCATTTCGCCCTTACGCGTTTGAAAGGTAACTGGTGCAATTTCAGCAGTGAAAGCACCGCTGGCAATAGCCTGTTGCGCACGGGTCGTCGATTGCACAGCAAAGGCATCCATTTGTTCACGCGTTATGCCTTTTTCATCTGCAGTACTCTGTGCAAAACAGCCCATGGCTTTACCATCGTAGGCGTTTTCCAGGCCATCTAACATCATGTGATCTTTAATTTCGCCGTGCCCCATACGATAACCGGCACGGGCCTTTGGCAAAATGTATGGCGCGTTAGTCATCGACTCCATGCCACCTGCAACCACAACGTCTGCACTGCCCGCTTTTAATAAATCACTGGCCAACATCACCGCTTTTAAGCCTGAGCCACACACTTTATTAATAGTGGTTGCGCCAGCAGTCAAAGGCAGACCGGCTTTTAACGTAGCTTGACGAGCTGGGGCCTGACCCAATCCGGCAGGCAATACATTACCCATAATGACTTCGCTAACCTTGTCACCGCTGATCCCGGCCTGTTCAATTGCCGCTTTTATCGCAGTCGCGCCCAATACGGTTGCATCCACATCAGACAAACCGCCCATGAAACCACCCATGGCAGTGCGCTTAGCAGCAACGATTACAATATTGTCAGAAGCCATAACATCTCCAAAAAATCTGTCGGCGAAAAAAGTTGCTCCAGAGCCTACACCAAATTTACGTTTACGCCAACGTCAACTACCTAACACTATGGTAGGATGCGATACGTTTGGTTCATTTATTTGTACAGTTTTACCAGCGCTAACTGGCATTTTTGCTTTACAAAGTGATAAAAAATGCGTCGTCGCTGGCTGCAATACCAAGGCAACAGCTTTACCTTTACGTAAACTTCACTTATATTGACTGCGTTTTCGGGGATGGCGGTTATGACAGAAAAAGAAGAAAAAACATACAGTATCAGCGAACTGGCCAAAGAGTTTGATATTACCACGCGTAGTATCCGCTTTTATGAAGATCAGGGGCTGATAACGCCTTTACGTAACGGCCAAACCCGTATTTATAGTAAACGTGACCGAGTGCGGCTAAAGCTTATTTTACGCGGTAAACGCTTAGGTTTTAGTTTGGCAGAAACCGGTCAGCTGTTCGAACTATATGACGCTGATAAGAGCAGTGTTACCCAATTAAATACCATGCTGAAGTTGATAGAGCATAAAAAAGCCGAGCTGCATCAGCAACTGGACGACATCAAAGTGGTGTTAATGGAGCTGGTAACGGTGGAGAAACGTTGCCGCGATACTTTAACAGACGCCAAACAACATAAAACCGGTCTGAATTAATACAGCACCGGTTAGAAGACATAGCAAACGGGGATTGACACAATGATAAGCAGTTATAAAGGGCTTAATTTCGATTTAGGTGAAACCGTTGATATGATTCGTGAGCAGGTTAACGCCTTCGCCCGTGATGAAATTGCACCGCGTGCCGCACAAATTGATGAAGTAAACGAATTCCCAAATGATTTATGGCGTAAATTCGGTGACTTAGGGCTATTAGGCATTACTGTCGATGAAAAATACGGTGGCTCAGGCTTAGGCTACGTAGAACACGTAGTGGCGCTGGAAGAAATAAGCCGTGCCTCAGCCTCTGTAGGCTTATCGTATGGAGCGCATTCTAACCTGTGCGTTAATCAGATTTTCCGCAACGGTACCGAAGAGCAAAAACTTAAGTATTTGCCAAAATTGTGTTCTGGCGAGCATATTGGTGCACTGGCGATGAGCGAACCCAACGCCGGTTCAGACGTGGTTAGCATGAAGCTGCGCGCTGAAAAGCAAGGCGATAAGTACATTTTAAACGGCAACAAAATGTGGATCACCAACGGTCCTGACGCTCACACCTATGTTATTTATGCCAAAACCGATATTAATGCCGGCAGCAAAGGTATTACCGCTTTTATTGTTGAACGTGGCTTTAAAGGTTTTAGTACCGCACAAAAACTGGACAAGCTGGGGATGCGCGGCTCTAACACCTGCGAATTGGTTTTTGAAGACTGCGAAGTTCCGGCAGAAAACGTGCTAGGCGAGGTTGGCGGTGGCGTTAAAGTATTAATGAGTGGCCTGGACTACGAGCGTGTCGTGCTGGCCGCTGGACCACTGGGCATTATGCAAGCCTGTATGGATGTGGTAGTGCCTTATATCCATGACCGTAAGCAGTTTGGCCAAGCCATTGGTGAATTCCAGCTTGTACAGGGCAAACTGGCCGATATGTACACCCAGATGAATGCCGCTAAATCTTACGTTTACACCGTAGCTAAAGCCTGTGACCGTGGCGAAACCACGCGTAAAGATGCAGCAGCCGTTATTCTGTATTCGGCGGAGCTGGCAACTAAAATGGCCTTGGATGCCATTCAGTTACTCGGCGGTAATGGCTACATTAACGAGTATCCTACCGGACGCTTACTGCGGGATGCCAAGCTGTATGAAATTGGCGCTGGCACTTCGGAAATCCGCCGTATGCTGATTGGCCGGGAATTGTTTACTGAATCAAACTAGCATAAAAAGCACTTCAGACCGGACTACGGTGTAAGCCTGCGCTTCCACCGTAACATCACGCAGACCCGCGAATCTCTCCCAAATTCGCTCTTGATCGTCTGCTTAGTTGTTCCGGTTCCCCGCCGGTCGGATATTCCGGCAAGTGTTTGAAATACGGACGAGGCGAAGCGCGGAGCAGATTTAACGTAGCGAGCGATCAAGAGCGAGGATGGGAGATCCGAGCCGGCGAGCGTGTTAAATGTGCGGAAGCAGCGAAGCCGTTGGCTCTCACTTGTGGCACAAAAGGTAACTTAAGTGACCAGAATCACCTCAAAAATCAATCCTCGCTCTGAGGACTTTCAAAAAAACGCCGCGGCCATGCAAGCGGTTGTTGATGATCTTAATAGCAAAGTACAACAAATTAAACTCGGTGGTGGCGAAGCGTTAATCGCACGTCATACCTCGCGTGGAAAACTGTTTGTTCGTGACCGTATTCAAAAACTACTCGATCCCGGCTCACCGTTTTTAGAAGTTGGCCAGTTTGCCGGTTGGGAATGCTACGACGACTACGTACCAAGCGCCGGTGTTGTTGCCGGCATTGGCCGTGTTAGCGGTGTTGAGTGCATGATTGTCGCCAACGACGCCACGGTAAAAGGCGGCACCTATTACCCGCTTACTGTGAAAAAACATTTGCGCGCGCAGGAAATTGCCGAGCGCTGTCACCTGCCCTGTATTTATTTAGTCGATTCTGGCGGCGCTAACCTGCCACGTCAGGACGATGTGTTCCCCGACAAACTGCACTTTGGCCGCATCTTCTTTAACCAGGCCAATATGTCGGCTAAAGGTATTCCGCAAATTGCCGTGGTAATGGGGTTATGTACGGCAGGCGGTGCTTACGTACCGGCAATGGCAGATGAAAGCATTATTGTAAAAGATCAGGGCACTATTTTCCTTGCTGGCCCACCGCTGGTTAAAGCTGCTACGGGTGAAGAAGTTTCTGCTGAAGAGCTTGGTGGTGCTGATGTGCACTGTAAAATCTCCGGTGTTGCCGATCACTACGCCATGAACGATGAACATGCGCTGCAACTGGCACGCAATGCCGTATCGCGGTTAAATCGCCCCGCGCCGCAAGTGATGGATGTTAAAACACCGCAAGAACCTCTGTATGACGCCAAAGAGTTATACGGCATAGTCGGCACGGATTTGCGTAAGCCGTTTGATGTAAAAGAAGTAATAGCCAGAATTGTCGATAACTCTGATTTTGATGAGTTTAAACAATACTACGGTGCAACCTTGGTCTGCGGCTTTGCACGCATTTTCGGCTATCCGGTAGGTATCGTCGCAAATAACGGGATTTTATTCTCTGAATCTGCACAAAAAGGTGCGCACTTTATTGAGTTGTGTGCGCAGCGTAAAATTCCTCTGCTGTTTTTGCAAAACATCACCGGCTTTATGGTAGGTAAAAAATACGAAGCCGAAGGTATCGCTAAACACGGTGCAAAAATGGTGATGGCAGTAAGCTGTGCCAAGGTACCGAAATTTACCGTACTTATTGGTGGTAGCTATGGCGCAGGCAACTACGGCATGTGTGGCCGCGCCTATGACCCAACAATGATGTGGATGTGGCCAAATGCACGCATTTCAGTAATGGGTGGTGAACAAGCTGCTGGCGTAATGGCGCAGGTTACCAAAGACGGGTTGGCCCGTAAGGGGGAAACCTTGTCAGCAGACGCTGAGCAAGCGCTGAAAAAACCGATTATCGAGCAGTATGAAAAGCAGGGACACCCCTACTACGCCAGCGGCCGCTTGTGGGACGATGGCATTATTGATCCGGCACAAACGCGGATGACTGTAGGCTTGGCGTTGGCTGCTGCATTAAATGCACCCATTGAAGAGACGAAGTTTGGTGTGTTTAGGATGTAATGCGCAGTGCTGCTGAAATAGCACGCAATTGCTGCGTGTTTTTTTTCTGTGACACGCCATAAACCGTCCCTAGGGCTCGGTTCCGGCCATCCATGGCCTTCAACGGTCTCAGAAAAAAACACATCCGCACTTGCTGGTTCAGCGGTAAAGGCAAGCGCGCAGTACACTTTGACCAGAACCGTGTTTTTCAAGGACGAAAAACACGAGCCTACACGGATGTATTCACGGCGTGTTCTGGCAAAGTCGTACTGAGAGATTGCCGGTTGAATGAATATTTTCGCTCAAAGAACACTAACACTGTCGGAGAACCACGAATGAGCCAGGTTTACACACAAGTCAGTATCGATACCCGCGGCGTAGCAACACTCATGCTAAACCGCCCAGAAGTGCATAATGCCTTTGACGACGCCATGATTGCAGAGTTATTAGCCGTGCTTAAAAGCCTTGCCGATAACGACGACGTACGTTTATTGGTACTTACCTCCAGTGGTAAAAACTTCTCTGCCGGTGCCGACTTAAACTGGATGCGTTCGATGGCGCAAAAAGACTACCAGCAGAACTTGGCTGATGCCGATGAACTGGCAAACCTGATGCACAAGCTAGATAAATTTCCCAAGCCAACCATCGCACAGGTGAAAGGCGCAGCATTTGGTGGTGCGCTTGGCTTAGTTGCCTGCTGCGATATCGCCATTGCTGAGTCTAAAGCCAGCTTCTGCTTAAGCGAAGTCAAAATTGGTTTAATCCCCGCCGTTATTAGCCCGTATGTTATGCGCGCCATAGGCGAGCGCCAAAGCCGGCGTTACTTTTTAACCGCAGAGCGTTTTTCTGCCACAGTCGCACACGAAATGGGCTTATTACATGAAGTGGTTGGTGAAGGCGAATTAGCCACCAGTACCGAGCACCTCATTAGCAGTCTGTTACAAAATAGCCCGCAAGGCATGAGTGCGGCAAAAGCCCTAATTCATAATATTTATAACCGTAAAATCAGCAATAATGTTATCGCGCATACCACACAAGCTATTGCTGAAATTCGTGTATCAGACGAAGGCCAGGAAGGGTTATCAGCGTTTTTAGAAAAACGCACACCCGCCTGGCTTGGCAAGGAAGGATCATAATGTTTCGCAAAATTTTAATCGCTAACCGTGGCGAAATTGCCTGCCGCGTAATAGATACCGCGCATAAACTCGGTATCCGTTGTGTTGCCGTATATTCCGAGGCTGACGCCAACGCCCGTCATGTAAGAATGGCAGATGAAGCCTACTTGCTCGGCCCTGCGCCAAGCAAAGACTCCTATTTACGTGCAGACAAAATAATCGCTATTGCCAAACAAAGTGGCGCTGAAGCGATTCACCCAGGCTACGGATTTTTATCTGAAAACGAAGAGTTCGCCAAAGCGTGTGATGCTGCCGGCGTTGTTTTTATTGGCCCTCCGGTAGGCGCCATTACGGCTATGGGCTCGAAAAGCGCGGCTAAAGCAATCATGCAACAGGCAGGCGTTCCGCTAGTGCCTGGCTATCATGGTGATGATCAATCCGATGCGTTACTGGCCAAAGAGTCAGAAAAAATTGGCTACCCGCAACTGCTAAAAGCAGCTTATGGCGGCGGCGGAAAAGGTATGCGTGTGGTGTGGAAAGCAGCAGAGTTTGCCGATGCCCTGGCCAGTGCCCGGCGAGAAGCCAAAGCCGGTTTTGGTAACGATAAAATGCTGATTGAGCGCTACTTAACCAAACCGCGCCATATCGAAATTCAGGTATTTGCTGATAACCATGGCAACGCCGTCTATCTGGCTGAACGCGACTGCTCTATTCAGCGTCGTCACCAGAAAGTCATTGAAGAAGCCCCTGCACCAAACTTCAGCGCAGAGCAGCGCAAAGCGATGGGTGAAGCTGCGGTAAAAGCCGCCAAGGCCATTGATTACCGTGGTGCGGGTACCGTTGAGTTTTTATTTGACGAAGACGGCTCATTTTATTTTATGGAAATGAACACCCGCCTGCAGGTTGAGCATCCGGTAACGGAAATGATTACCGGTCAGGATCTGGTTAATTGGCAATTACTGGTCGCCGCAGGCGAGCCTTTGCCGTTAACACAAGATGAAATACAAATTGATGGCCATGCCATTGAAGTGCGTGTGTACGCTGAAGATCCAGAAAACGATTTCCTGCCCGCTACCGGTAAACTAACTTACTTACGCCAGCCTGAAGCCAACCGCCATGTGCGGGTAGACACCGGTGTGGTAGAAAATGACGAAGTATCACCGTTTTACGATCCTATGATCGCAAAGCTTATCGTTTGGGATGAAAGCCGTGATCGTGCTATCGCCCGTATGCTGCGAGCTTTAGATGATTACCGTATAGCCGGTGTTACTACCAACCTGAGCTTTTTAACCAGTTTAACCGAGCACCCGGCATTTAAAGCGGCAGAGCTGGATACCAACTTTATTAACCAGCATCAAGATAGTTTATTTGCCCCGGCGAATAAGCAAAATAATCAGGCATTAGTGTTAGCCGCTCTGTTTATTTTACAACAGCAAAAAGTACCTTCGACGCAAGCAAACCTGTCTAGTCCCTGGCAGTTTAGCCATGGCTGGCGACTGAATGAAACGCCAACGGTCAATCTTACCTTGCTTGAGGGAGAAACAACGCATCAGTTAACCATTCAACAATTACAGCAGCACTATATCGTTGATGTTGAAGGCCAACAGCTTTGCTGTACGGCGCAGCTGAACGGCGATGAGCTTAGCGCGGTGCTGGGTGATCACCGCAGCAAAGTGCGGGTCAGCCAATATCAAGACACTATTAGCGTGTTTATTAAACACCAACGCTACGACTTTATTTATCAAACAGAAGTCGCGGTGCTAACCGACGGCGCCGAGCATGCCGGCAGCTTAACCGCACCGATGAATGGCACCATCGTTGCCGTGATCGCGCAAAAAGGGGCCAACGTGAATGCCGGCGATACCCTGATAATTATGGAAGCGATGAAAATGGAATACAGCATTAAAGCGCCAAAAAATGGCGTAGTGAATGACGTATTTTACGCGGCAGGTGATTTGGTTAAAGACGGCGCTGAGTTAGTTGATTTTACACCGGAGGACGCATGAGTTTCCCCAAACACGTCCGCATTGTTGAAGTAGGCCCACGTGATGGCCTGCAAAACGAAGCCAGTGTCAGTGCAGCAGATAAAATCACATTGATTAACATGCTAATGGCTGCAGGTCATAGTTACATTGAAAGCGGCGCCTTTGTATCCCCAAAATGGGTGCCGCAAATGGCAGACTCTGCAGAGGTATTTGCCGGCATTACACGTAAAGCCGGTGTTACCTATGCGGCACTTACGCCTAATTTAAAAGGCTATGAAGCTGCTAAAGCGGCGGGCGCCAGCGAAGTGGCTATTTTTGGTGCGGCTTCTGAAGCCTTTAGTCAAAAAAACATTAACTGTACTATCGCTGAAAGCTTAGAACGCTTTGCGCCTGTGATGGCTGCAGCTAAAGCCGATGGCATTAAAGTACGCGGTTATGTGTCTTGTGTTGTCGGTTGCCCTTATCAAGGTGATGTAGCACCCACTGAGGTAGCGCTGGTTGCCAAAGCATTGCTGGAAATGGGCTGCTATGAAATTTCACTGGGCGATACCATTGGTGTCGGCACCCCAGACAAAGTCAATGCCATGCTGGATGCGGTATTGTCGATGGTACCAGCAGATAAACTTGCCGTGCATTTTCATGATACTTATGGCCAGGCGTTAACCAATATTTACGTCGCGCTAAGCCGTGGTATTCGTGTAATTGACAGTGCCGTGGCCGGTTTAGGCGGCTGCCCATACGCCGCCGGGGCGTCAGGCAATGTTGCCACTGAAGATGTGGTGTATTTACTTGACGGGCTTGGCATTTCGCACGGTATAGATTTAACTGCGCTGGCCAAAGCCGGCTGGTTTATTACCGACAAGCTGGGGAAGCAGCCTAGTTCTAAAGTAGGATTGGCACTTAGGGCCAAGTGCACGCAAACTGGTAGTTAGTTAACAGCAACAACTAAGGTTCTTCGAACACGGTAATCACTCCGTACTACTTTGCCGGAACACGCCGTAAATACGTCCCTGTAGGCTCGTGTTTTTCGTCCCTTAAAAACACGGTTCCGGTCAAAGTGTACTGCGCGCTTACCTTGGCACAGATGCCAGCGGATGCGGATGTGATTTTTTCGGCGACCGTTGGAGGCCATGGATGGCCAGAATCGAGCCCCATGGATGGTTTATGGCGTGTCGCAGAAAAAACTTCACGCAGCAGCCGCGCAGTCGAAGAGCAGTTCGCAACAGATAGTTCAGCAAAGAACAGAGGACAACAAATGGCAGGGTTTAATAAAGTCGTACACAGTTACGAAGACGCCATGGCAGGCCTGCAAGACGGCATGACCGTTATTGCTGGTGGCTTTGGCTTATGCGGTATTCCTGAAGGCTTAATTGCCCGGATTAAAGAAATGAAAACCAAAGACTTAACCGTAGTATCAAACAACTGCGGTGTAGACGGCTTTGGTTTAGGTATCCTGCTAGAAGATCGCCAGATCAAAAAAATGGTCGCCTCATACGTGGGTGAAAACGCCTTGTTTGAAAAACAGCTGCTTAATGGTGAGTTAGAAGTAGAACTGACACCACAAGGCACCCTGGCAGAAAAAATGCGTGCTGGCGGTGCTGGCATTCCGGCATTTTTTACGGCCACCGGCTACGGCACCCCAGTTGCTGAAGGTAAAGAAACCCGTGAAATTGACGGCCGTCACTATGTGTTAGAGCCTGCCATTACAGGTGACTTTGCCATAGTGCGCGCCTGGAAAGCAGACCGTTACGGTAACCTGGTGTTTCGCCACACCTCAATGAACTTCAACCCGATGGCGGCTACCGCCGGCAAAATTACTGTGGCTGAAGTAGAAGAGATTGTCGAGCCGGGCGAGTTGGACCCCTCACAAATTCACACCCCGGGTATTTACGTGCAGCGCGTGATCAAAGGCAACTTTGAAAAACGCATTGAACGTCGTATGGTTCGTCAAGGTTAAGGAGGCAACAATGGCTTTATCTCGTGAACAGGTTGCCATGCGCGTCGCGCAAGAGCTGCAAGACGGTTACTACGTTAACTTAGGCATCGGCATTCCTACACTTGTAGCTAACTACGTGCCGGCTGGTATAGAAGTTATGCTGCAATCAGAAAACGGTTTATTAGGTATGGGCCCCTACCCAACCGAAGCTGAACTTGACGCCGATATGATTAATGCCGGTAAAGAAACCGTCACCGCCATTAAAGGCGCGGCAATTTTCAGCTCCGCCGAAAGCTTTGCCATGATCCGCGGCGGCCATGTTGATTTAACCGTACTGGGCGCCTTTGAAGTAGATCAAAACGGCAATATCGCCAGCTGGATGATCCCAGGCAAACTGGTAAAAGGCATGGGCGGCGCGATGGATTTAGTTGCCGGCGCGCAAAATATTGTGGTGACAATGACCCACGCTGACAAATACGGTAACAGTAAACTATTGAGCGACTGCACCCTGCCCTTAACGGGCGTAGGCTGCGTGAAAAAAATTGTTACTGATTTAGCTGTATTAGAAGTACGTGAGGGCGCTTTCCATTTGTTAGAACGCGCACCAGGTATTTCTGTTGAAGAGATCCAGCAAAAAACCGCCGGTAAGTTGGTCATTACAGGCGATATTCCTGAAATGGTATTTAATTAACGCCAAAGGCGCGTTGCTGTAGCAGCTACGCGCCTTTTTATACCCACCTCTGTTATAACTCTACCTATACTTTGACCAAAACAAAATCAACTGATAAAATTATAGCTATCATTTGATAGCGAGGTGGTTATGATTGCGCTGGTAAAAGAATTTACGCCACAGCTATATGCTGGCAATACTATTTGGCAACAGTTAGGTATAGCTGAACGTGGCCCTAAGCTTTATCAAGCATTACACAACGGTTTCGCCTACAGCGTTTTTGAACGTCTTGCCTTAATTTCAGCTTTGGACAAAAAACAGTTGGCGTCAGTATGTCAGCTTGCACCCGCTACTTTAGCTCGCCGGGCAAAAAGCGGTAAATTCTCTCAAGATGAAAGTGACCGACTGTTTCGCTTTGCAACGGTATTAGTTGCCGCGACAGCATTATTTAACGACGACATGCTAGCAACTAAACGCTGGTTAACCGAACCGGTATATGGCTTGGGTGACAAGGCCCCGCTGGATATGTTGGCAACCTCTGCTGAAACTCAAGCCATACTGGATTTAATTGGCCGTTTAGAGCATGGGGTGTTTGCGTAATGTATCACCGAACACCTTCCTTCCCTGTTCAGCAACAATTAGCCCATGGCTGAGTTCAACATTTACCGCTTAGTGCATACTAAATGGGCTTCTCAGGCATTTGATGGTGAAGGCGCTCGCTTATATGGTGGCCGCTGGAATAGCAAAGGCCAGTTATGTATTTATACTGCAGGAACAGAAGCACTGGCGATGTTAGAAGTGCTGGTACACTTAAATAACCGTATTGCCCTGGCACAGTACAGGCTATTCCAACTGACGCTTCAGGATACCGATTTATTGCGAATTGGTATTAACAGCTTGCCATTAAGCTGGCGTGAACAACCCGCTACAGCAGAAACAGCGCGTATTGGTGACAGCTGGCTTACAGAATGTGCCAGTCTGGCGTTAGCGGTGCCCAGTGTTGTTGCGCCGCGGGAAAACAATATTTTGCTTAACCCGCAGCACAAAGATTTTAATCAATGTATCAGTAATATTACCGAACTAGACTTTCTGCCCGATCCCAGATTAACGCTTTAGCCGTGCCAGCAAACTGGAGGTATCCCAGCGGCTACCGCCCATCTGCTGTACTTCACTGTAAAATTGATCTACCAATGCCGTTACCGGTAAATGGCTACCGTTTTCACGCGCTTCGGCTAATGCAATACCTAGGTCTTTACGCATCCAGTCTACAGCAAAACCAAAATCGTATTTGCCATCAAGCATTGTTAACGATCGATTTTGCATCTGCCACGATGACGCCGCACCTTGCGATATCACCTCGACAACTGCCGAAGTATCTAAGCCCGCGTTTTGGGCAAAATTTAATGCCTCAGCAAGCCCCTGCACTATCCCGGCAATACAAATCTGATTCACCATTTTGGCTAACTGACCTGAGCCGGCTGGCCCCAGCAACTTAGCACAGCGTGAATAACACATAATTGCCGCTTCAGCTTGTGCAAAGTCGCCTTGTTCACCACCAATCATAACAGTGAGTACGCCGTTTTCAGCGCCTGCCTGACCGCCCGATACCGGCGCATCTAAAAAGCCAATACCCTGTTGCTTAGCGGCCTGAGATAGCTCTCGCGCTAAGTTGGCAGAGGCAGTTGTATGGTCAACCATAACCGCACCAGCCTGCATACCAGCTAGCACACCATGCTCGCCATAAACAACCGAGCGAACATCATTGTCGTTACCAACACACATAAACACCAGCTCAGCGCCTTGCGCCGCCTTAGCCGGGGTGTCAGCAAAGTTGCCACCATATTGCTTAGCCCATTGCTGTGCTTTAGCCGTTGTGCGATTAAACACCGAAACCTGGTAGCCTTTCTGTTGCAAATACCCAGCCATGGGGTAACCCATTACACCCAAACCAATAAAGGCAACTTTTTTAACACTGTTATTTGACATATTAATGACTTAAAACTGTGACATACTGTGGCGCTGAGCTTACAAAGATATCGGCCGGATTGAAAGCACTAACAGAAGGAAACATTATGCCAAATGTGCATCAGTACAAGATAAAAGACGGTCAGGGTAACGACATTGATTTAAGTCAGTTTCGTGGCAAGGTATTGTTAATTGTGAACACGGCTAGCAAATGCGGATTTACACCGCAATATAAAGAGCTGGAAGAGCTGCACCAGAAATATCATGACAAAGGCTTAGTGATTTTAGCATTCCCGTGTAATCAGTTTGGTGCCCAAGAGCCCGGCTCCAATGGCGACATCCAACAGTTTTGTGAACTTAATTATGGTGTTAGCTTTGGCGTAATGGCCAAACTGGCAGTAAACGGCCCTGATGCTTCACCCTTGTTTGAACATTTAAAAGACAGTGCCCGTGGCCTGATGAAAACCCGCGCGATTAAATGGAATTTCACTAAGTTTTTGGTCAATAAAGACGGTGATGTCGTTAAACGTTACGCGCCCCGCACCAAACCAACCAGTATCGCTGCAACAATAGAAGACTTGCTGTAACTTTGATCCAGCGCTAAAAACCGCACTGATATTTGCGCTAAGCTTTAGCGCAAATAATGGGAGACATGCCATGAAAGTTGCCGTATACAGCGCCAAACAATATGATCAAGATGGATTCAGCCGATGGGCCGACACTAGCTTACAATTTCAGTACCTGGACACTCGCCTGACAGCAGACAGTGTTAAGTTGGCTGCAGGCTGCCATGCTATCTGTGTCTTTGTAAACGACGAGCTTAATGAACAGGTGCTTCGGCAGTTATCTGAATTAGGTATAGAGATGGTAGCACTGCGCTGTGCAGGCTTTAACAATGTAGATATCGCTGCGGCAAAAGAATTGGGGATCCGCATTGCACGCGTACCGGCTTATTCGCCAGAAGCGGTAGCGGAACATACTGTTGGCATGATCCTTTGCTTAAACCGTAAACTGCACAAAGCATACAATCGGGTACGTGATGACAACTTTGCCCTTGATGGCCTGCTGGGGTTTAATCTATTCGGCAAAACCGTTGGTTTAATTGGCACCGGCCGCATAGGGCTTGCAACCGCACGTATTCTGCGCGGTTTTGGCTGTGAGTTATTATGCCACGATACCACACCGTCAAATACCATCCTTGAGCTGGGTGGACGCTATGTGCCCCTGGCCGATTTATATGCGCAAAGTGACATTATTAGCCTGCACTGCCCACTGACACCTGACACCCGACATATGATTAACCATTACAGTATTGGCAGTATGAAAGATGGTGTAATGCTTATTAATACCAGTCGTGGTGCTCTCATTGATACAAAAGCGGTTATTTCGGGTTTAAAAAACCGTAAAATTGGCTATTTAGGGCTGGATGTATATGAGCAGGAAGCCGATTTGTTTTTTGAAAACCTGTCTGATCAAATGATTGATGATGATATATTTCAGCGCTTACTAACATTTCCCAATGTATTAATTACAGGGCATCAAGCGTTTTTTACCAAAGAGGCATTACAGGAAATCAGTCAGATCACCAGCGACAATTTACTCGCATTTGCCAGCAATACCGAAACTGGGAATGAACTGGTTAACTAAGCTGATTAAGTAAGCTGGTTTAATAGATCGCACAATGAAGTACCACCCGGCTTAGAAGGTGTATACCAGTGATGCCGATGTTTCTGTATCCGTGGTACGTAAATTGCCTTCCGGCTGAGAGTTATA
The DNA here is from genome assembly GCF_030731985.1 of Rheinheimera baltica. Classification (NCBI taxonomy): domain Bacteria; kingdom Pseudomonadati; phylum Pseudomonadota; class Gammaproteobacteria; order Chromatiales; family Chromatiaceae; genus Rheinheimera; species Rheinheimera baltica. Next base: position 338,896 of record NZ_JAPJDY010000001.1, on the reverse strand, counting down.
CTTAACCACAAAGTTAAACCGCATAGACAGCTTATCGGCCATCTTTGCCGTAATGCTGCTACGGCTTAATACGGTAGAGTTTTCGCCATCCAGTGACATCGCGCTTTCTAACGACTGGCGAAAACTGGTGGTATCAAATAAAGCATAATCAAGATTCGCCGCTAAAAACCAAATCAGACCGCCATGACTAACGCCAGCTGCCGTTTGTTGATAAGAAAAACCCGGGCCAGTTTCTAAATCTAAATAGCTGCTAAGTTTCTCATACAACCTATTACCATAACCAACAGTCAGCGAGGCCTGCTGCCGAAACGAACCAAATTTATCATGTGCATAGGCTGCACGACCAAAAATAGACTCACGCCCTTTGACTAACTTATAGTTGCTTTGGCTGGTAAAACCGTATCGGCTGGCTGTAGTGACTTGATGCTTGCCACTGCTATCGCTATTTACGACATTATTTTTTTGCAGCAAACTTTGAAATTGATAGCGGTTACGAAAGTATTCCATATCGTGCACCAATTCACTGTTTGCCCGAATGGCAAAGGAATCAGTGTTACCAGAGCTAAACAAAAAACCCAGTTCAACATCGCCGGTAACCGTGCCAAAAAAGCCAATAGGCTGTAAAGGTTCTTCGCTACTCGCCGAGATGTCGGTTTCTGCAGCGTATACCTCAGACAAGAGTAACAGCAGTGTAAGGCTAATAGCCGTTAAGAAACGTTGCATTGTGTCGTTACATCACTCCTGTTTATGCATTGACCTATAAATGCACATAATTGTAGACCACAATTTTTTGCCACTGCTAATCTTGGTATTGTATCAAGTAGATTTGCTCAGCCCAGTAGCCCGGACTGAGCAATTTGTGCATTTAACGTGTTTTACGCCAGGCTTTACTCAGCTGCGCGTTGTTGTACATAAGCGATAGCTTGTTCTAAACGAGCAAGACTGCGCGTTTTACCCACCAATGCCAGGGTGATATCCAATGCAGGCGAGTTACCACCACCGGTTACTGCGACACGAAGCGGCATACCAATTTTGCCCATGCCAACGCCAAGTTGTTCTGCCGTCGCATTAATAGTCTGATGGATAGCTTCTACCGACCAATCCGTTAACTCTGCCAGTTTGGCAGCAACGGTTTGCAATGGTTCCAAAGCGACCGGACGTAAATGTTTTTTTGCTGCATCAGCATCAAATTCTAAGAAGTCCTCATAGAAATAACGGCTAACCTCAACCATTTCTTTCAGCGTTTTCACCCGCTCAGCCTGGGCCACAACTAAATCGGTTAACAAAGGTCCTTGGCTTATATCCAGTTTTTGCTCAGTAATATGCCATTGCAGCTGATGCGCGACCTGCTCTGCCGGCAAAGTTTTCATGTAATGCTGGTTTAACCAAATCAACTTGTCGGTGTTAAACGCCGATGGCGCCCGGTTACAACTATCAAGATCAAATAACTGTATCAGCTCATCTTTGCTGAAAATTTCCTGATCGCCATGAGACCAGCCCAACCGAACCAAATAATTTAGTAAGGCTTCTGGTAGAAATCCATTATCACGATATTGCATAACGCCTACCGCACCGTGGCGCTTAGACAAACGCTTACCGTCGTCGCCCAGAATCATCGGCACATGAGCATATTTAGGAATATCCGCACCTAAAGCCGCCAGAATATTCATCTGTCGTGGCGTGTTGTTGACGTGATCATCTCCGCGGATAACATGGGTAATGCCCATTTTCCAGTCATCTACCACTACGGTTAGGTTGTAAGTTGGAGTACCGTCACTTCGGGCAATGATCAGATCATCCAATTCAGCGTTAGCAATTTCAATACGACCTTTGATCATGTCTTCAATAACCACAACGCCACTTTGTGGATTTTTAAAACGAATGACAAAGGGTTTATCCGCCGGGTGGTCGGTACGGTCGCGCCACATACCGTTATAACGCGGTTTTTCGCCTGCTGCAGTTTGTGCTTCACGCATAGCGTCAACTTCTTCTATGGTACAAAAGCACTTATAAGCATTACCCTCTGCTAGCAGTTGCGCAACCACTTCTTTATATAAATCAAAACGCTTTGTTTGGTAATACGGGCCTTCATCATGGTCTAAACCTAACCATGCCATGCCCTCTATAATTGCATCAACTGATTCCTGCGTCGAACGCTCTAAATCAGTATCTTCAATACGTAATATAAATTTACCGCCTTTCTTTTTGGCGTATAACCAGCTAAACAGCGCAGTACGAGCGCCGCCTACATGCAAATAACCAGTGGGGCTTGGCGCAAAACGGGTAACAAGAGACATAGTTTATCCATCACAGTGCAATAATGTAGGGTATTGTAACAATGCCCAAGGTAGGATGCACCCGCTAAGGTGTTCTATGGCGATCTGTTTTGCTGGAAAATCGCCCCTAGTGTCTACTTTTGCAGCAAGCAAACCACAATTACCAAAATAATGTTGACAGCTTTTTCATGCTCCCTATAATGAGCGCCATCAAACAGCGTGGATTGTTAGCTCAGCTGGGAGAGCACCGCCCTTACAAGGCGGGGGTCACTGGTTCGAACCCAGTACAATCCACCACTTGATGTCTTATCATGAAGAGCCGCCCGCTCTTTACGACGAGACGATTGACACTGATTAAACCCAGTACAATGCACCAATTTGATATTAAAGACTTATCCCATGGATTGTTAGCTCAGCTGGGAGAGCACCGCCCTTACAAGGCGGGGGTCACTGGTTCGAACCCAGTACAATCCACCA
>NZ_JAPJDY010000001.1:173713-336043 GCF_030731985.1 Rheinheimera baltica | reverse complement strand
CTTCTTAGTACACAAACATAGCTGAGCATTGCCCTCTCTTTACTTAGACACGGTTGCCACTGATTCAATCACAGTACAATCCACCACTTCTTAATACACATACATAGCTGAGCACCGCCCGCTCTTTACCTAGACACGGTTGCCCCTGATTCAATCACAGTACAATCCACCACTTCTTAATACACATACATAGCTGAGCACCGCCCTCTCTTTACTTAGACACGGTTGCCACTGATTCAATCACAGTACAATCCACCACTTCTTAATACAAAAACCATAGCAAAGCACCGCCCGCTCTCTTCGACAACACGGTCGCCGTTAATTACCTGTTATTTTTTCTTCAAAGCTTGCTATAGTAAAACCAATATTACCTGCACCGGAACAGCCGTAAGCTATGGAACCCGCTGTTAAACGCGATGAACGTATTTTAATTATTGATGATCAAAGCTTAAGCCAAAGTTATTTGCGTTACGCGCTGGAACAGCTGGGATATCAAAACATTAGCTATGCTGGTCGCGCGCAATCGGCATTGAATTTTTGCAAGCAGAATAACTATGATCTAATTATCTGCGCGTATAACCTACCCAACGGTAAAGACGGCTACCAACTGTTTGAAGAGCTCAAAGCAACCGGCTTACATAAACTCAATTGCGGCGTAATTTTTATTAGTGCCGAAACCGAACCCGCATTGGTGCACAGTGTGTTGGAATTGCAGCCAGACGAGTTTCTGGCCAAGCCGTATGTTATTCGTGATTTACAGCAACGCATAGAGCGCGTGTTAAAGCGTAAACAACAGCTGCGGCCGGTATACGAATTACTCGAACTAAAACAGCATGACAAAGCGCTCGATTGGCTTAATCAACAACTGACACAACCTGAACTACACAAGCTATACCCGCTATTTCTTAAGCTAAAAGGCGATATCATGCTACAACAGCATGCCTATTCTGATGCTCTGGTATTTTTCAATGCCATGTTACAAATTCAGCCGTTTAGCTGGGCCAGAATTGGCAGGGTGTTTTGCCTGCTAAGACAAAATGCAGAAGATCAGGCCTTTGCGGAATTACAGCAAATGTTATCGCGTACTGAAACACGGCTGTATGCTTTGGATTGCCTGGCTGAACTAGAGTTTCGCCAGCAGCATTTTCAACAAGCACAGCAGCATATATTGGCTGCTGCAGATATAGCACCGCGAAATTTATTGCGCCAGCAAAAACTATTGCAATTGTCCCGGCTAAACCATGACTATGAACTGCAATACCGGGCCGCCAGAGACATGGTTAAATTTGCCCGCTATTCAATGTACGAACAGCCAGATTTATACCTGAACCTGGCAAGAGCCAGTATTGATTTCGCCCTTAGCAGTGAAGACAGTGAACAACAAACCCGTTTAAGTCGCCAGGCAACCATGTCGCTTAATACGGTGCAACGCCAGTATGGTTTGCAAAATCTGACAGAGGCGCAGCAAGTATTGCAGGCGCGTCTTTTGTATTTGCAAGACCACAGAGATAAAGCTCGCCAGTTATTAGTTGAGCTTAGCGAAGAAATAGAAATAGACTCATTAGAAAATGCCTTGGATAAGGCCAAAGCACTGCACGAAGTGGGGTTGAGTGACGCCTCTAAAAGCTTGTTTAATCGTATTAGCCAGCATTGCCGCCAACAACAACCAGAACCCTTATTTGCTGCCTACCTTAACCAAGAACAGCAAGAACGCGCTGCCATGGCACATGGCCCACGAGAACTAAATAACAATGCTGTACATTTATATCAACATGGTAACTGGCAAGAAGCCTTCTCTGCTTTCACACTGGCGTGGCAAGTGATGCCGAAAAACGCCGGCATTGCACTCAACTTATGGCAAACACTGCTTACCAGCCCTCGCCCACTTTGTTCGGCTCAGCAAAAACAGCAACTGCTTAACCAATGCCAACAGCTGATAGAAAACAGTAATTTAAAACCAGAACAAATGCTGCGTTACGAACAACTAAAACAAAAAAAACTTAGCATACTGGCTTAATTAGTATTGGTTTCTGTCACCGGCGCTATCGGCTCTGGCCACTCAGCAAAAACCGCTTTTAACGTTCTGGACCTTAGCAACCAGATACACCCAATAATTAGCAGTAACGGCGACACAATCCGCCATGGTGCATCTAACATAACCTGTGAGGGTAAATGCGATACACTCACCACCAAATCAACCACAGCAACACTGAGCATAATTAGGCCACCGTAGCGCCAAATATGGCGCCAGCCACGTCTGCCTTTCGGTTTACGCTGGCTTAACGCGGCAATCAATAACAGCAGCGGAGCGGCAACTGCGCAGGCGATAATAAAATCGCGCTGCAATGGATAAAACAGTGCCAGCATTGAGCGCTGATCCTGTGGCAGTGTTAATACCAATATCCAGCTTATGTATGGCCGGAGTAACAACAATAACAACCAGTAAAAACGCAGTGGCACCTTGTGCAGGCCATAGTCGTCTAGTACAGGCCACAGCGGGGCTTTACTCATAGCTGACGTCTGCGCTGCGCCAGCATACCCCGCCCCACTCCAGCAATAATTGATAAATAACATCAGGCATTTATTGCACCCCATACTTTGCAAACACATCCAGCATCTGCTGCTCTGTCCACACGGGCACATTAAGCTCAGTTGCCTTAGCCAGTTTAGATCCGGCATTGTCACCGGCAATAACGGCATGGGTTTTAGCCGATACAGAGCCCGAAACCTTAGCCCCCAAGCGTTGCAACCGCGCTTTAGCGTCATCGCGGCCCATACTGGTTAACGTGCCGGTAAGTACCAGTGTTTGCCCGGCAAAAGGTTGCTCAGTCGCCGCCTGCTGCTCAATCGCCGGCCAGTGAATACCGCAACTTAGCAATTGCGCAATCACGTCTTGGTTATGAGGTTCAGCAAAAAAGCCCAGCACATGCTCTGCTACAACGGCACCAACATCCGAAACGGCAACTAACTGCGCTAAATCGGCCTGTTGTAACAGGGATAACTCGGTAAAATGATTGGCAATATTTAGCGCTGTCGCCTCGCCCACTTCGCGAATACCTAATGCATAAATAAACCGCGCCAAGGTGGTTTGTTTAGATTGCTCTATCGCCGCTAACAGTTTGAGGGCTGACTTTTCTGCCATGCGCTCAAGACCAACCAGCGCCGCCATATCAAGCTGGTAAATTCCTGCCGGGCTCGCAATCAGCTTTTGTTCCACCAGCTGGTCGACTAATTTATCGCCCAAGCCATCTATATCCATGGCTTTGCGTGCCACAAAGTGCTTAATTGACTCTTTTAGCTGCGCCGGACAAAATAAGCCGCCACTGCAACGCGCTACCGCTTCACCGCTTACCCGCTCGACAGCAGAGCTACAAACCGGGCATTCAGACGGAAACTCGATATCCCGCGCATCAGCCGGGCGCTGCTCTTGTACTACCGACACAATTTGTGGAATAACGTCACCTGCCCGGCGCACGATTACCGCATCGCCAATTTTCACGCCTAAACGCGCAATTTCATCGCGATTGTGCAGTGTGGCATTACTTACCGTAACACCGCCAACAACCACAGGTTCCAGTCTGGCCACCGGCGTAATAGCGCCGGTTCGGCCCACTTGAAATTCTACATCAAGCAAGGTGGTTAGCATTTCTTGTGCTGGAAACTTAAAAGCAATAGCCCAGCGCGGCGCTCTGGCAACAAAACCCAGCGCTTGTTGCTGCGCCAAGTCTGCAACTTTAATCACCACGCCATCAATTTCATAGCTAAGGCTGGCCCTGCGCTGCAAGATATCCTGATAATAATCCAGCGCGGCTTCAGCGCCGCTGACTAAGCGAATTTCAGGGCAAACAGGAAGCCCCCAGTCTTTTAACTGCATTAAACGTTGATAATGACTTTGGCTATCTAACAAGCCGGTAGCATCATCAATTGCGCCAACGGCGTAGGCATAAAACATCAGCGGCCGCTGCGCACTAATTTTCGGGTCAAGTTGGCGCAAGCTGCCCGCAGCAGCATTACGCGGATTGGCAAAAATCTTTTCGCCACTTTGCCGCGCCTTTTCGTTCATGGCATTAAAACCTGCCAACGGCATAAACACTTCGCCACGCACTTCAAGCACAGCGGGTACCTTGTCACCTTTAAGCTTTAATGGCACCGCGCGTATGGTTCGCACATTGCTGGTAATATCCTCGCCGGTGTAGCCATCTCCCCGCGTAGCCGCTTGCACAAGCACGCCATTTTCGTAACGAATACTGACCGCTAAACCATCAAGTTTTGGCTCACAACAAAAACTAAATGCCTGCACTGTATCCAGGCGATCTGCCATGCGTTTACAAAAAGCATGAAACTCTGCAGCATCAAACGCATTGTCCAGCGACAACATAGGAATGGTGTGAGCAACCTGACCAAACTTACTCAACGGCGCTGCGCCAACACGCTGTGTCGGTGAGTCGGCAGTAATAAGCTCTGGGTTCTCCTGCTCAATTTGCTGTAACTGGCGATAAAGTGTGTCGTACTGGGCGTCAGGAACGGTAGGTTCATCCAACACATAATACTGATAGCTATATTGTTCCAGCTGCTGACGCAACTGCTGTACTTGTTGTAAAACAGACTGACTCATAGGGTTGTTGCCTGAAAAATAGATTGTTTTAGTTTGCCATAACAAAAACGGCAGGCCTATTGCCTGCCGTTTTAGCTGCTAATATTTTAACGATTAACCGTGAATAAGCTGCTGACGCTGAAATTCACGAATTTTATCGACATAATGCCGCACGGTTTGAACCGTTAACACACTGCGTTGCCCATCCAGTACCTGGCCGCCAAATTCATCAGCCAGCTTTTTTGCCGCATTGTGCATCAGATTAAAGTTTTGTAGTGGTTCGCCAGGGCCAGGCAATGTCATAAATAAACTCACGCCACGGGTGGCAAGTTTGTCAATATTCTCTAAATCAAAGGTGCCCGGATTAAACATATTCGCCAGACTAAATAACACCGCGCCCGAGCCGGCACTGTCTAAGTGACGGTGAAAAATGTCCATATCACCATATTTAAAGCCAAGAGTGAGTAAGGCCGACAATAAATCCGGGCCTTTCATTTCTTTAGTTTCTGGCAGTAATACGTACAAGATCAGCACTTCTGCTGGTTCTTCAGCTGCCGGTCGCGGTTCACTTTTAGCGGCAGGCTGATCATTATCAATCTCTACTGCTCCAGTATCAAAAGACGGTGAAGGTGTTTCATCATCCTCTATCGCAGAAAAATTCAGCTCGGGTGTTTTAGCATCATCAAACGGCAGTTCAGTTTGCACTTCTTCTTTGTAGTTCACGGGTTCTTTGTAGGTTACTGGCGCAGCCTTTACCGGAGTAGCTTGTACCCGAGTGGTGTGGCGCACAACCGGCTCAGCCTTCGCCGGAGATGCTGTATTAGTGTCAACATCAGTCGCGTTTTTTTTCACTACCCGCACCGGGCCTACGCCTAAATCGTCAAACCCTTCGGCCTTTTCACTGCTATCTTTTGCTGTTTCTTCATAATAACGGTGTCTGGGCTGGCCCGCATTTTTACGCACTGTCCACAGACCATGCAATAACAGTGCACCTAATACCAGGGCTCCGATAATAATAAAAATCAAACGTAATTCGTCAGCCATAAGTTTACCTTTAATTAAGAGGCTGCTGCCATTTTAACAGCATCATCCACATCTACAGCAACTACGCGCGATACCCCAGGTTCCTGCATCGTCACACCCATTAACTGTGCCGCCATTTCCATGGCAATTTTATTGTGGCTAATATAAATAAATTGTACCGTTTCCGACATTTCCCGCACCAGATTACAAAACCGGCCAACGTTTGCATCATCCAGTGGCGCATCTACTTCATCTAACATACAAAATGGTGCCGGGTTAAGCCGGAAAATCGAAAACACCAATGATAAAGCGGTTAAGGCTTTTTCACCACCCGATAATAAATGTATTGTACTGTTTTTTTTGCCCGGTGGTCGGGCCATTATCGTCACACCGGTTTCCAGCATGTCATCCTCAGTTAATGCCAGGTATGCACTGCCGCCACCAAACACTTTAGGGAACAATGTCTTTAACCCATCATTAACCTGTTCAAAGGTTTCTTTAAACTTTTGCCGCGTTTCTTTATCAATTTTACGGATTGCCGTTTCAAGCGTGTCCATTGCCGAAGTTAAATCGTCATTTTGTGCATCTAAATACTGTTTACGCTCGGCTTGCTGCTCGTATTCTTCAATGGCTGCCAAATTTATTGGCCCAAGTCGCCCGACCGCCTCAACCGTTTTATCTAACTGCTGTTGCCACAATGCTTCTTCGGCATCGGCTGGCAGCTCGGCCAAAATGTCCTTCATATTAACTTGCTGCTCACGCAAAAGTTCAAGCATGTTGTTAGCGCGCACCCGGTAACCTTCGCTATCAAGGCGTAAGTCTTCAATTTCACTGCGTTTTTTATTTACTACTTGCAGTACGCCGTGCTGCCCTTGTTCCAATTCGCGAATACGCTGCTCTACAGCGGCAACCGTTTCTTGCTGAGTTACCATTAGCTGCTCGGCATCTTGCCGCTCTAGCAAAGCTTGTTGCAACTGTTCCTGCAGCAGTATTTCCGGTGCGTCATCTTGTTCCAGCTGAAGCGTTATCTGTTGCACCTGCTCCTGTAATTGTTGCTGTTGTGCCTGCGCCCGTTTTATATTCTGCTGCACACTGGTTAACTGCTGCGCGGTAAGCTTTACCTGTGTTATTAGCTGCTGCAATAGTGTGCGTTTTTGTTCATACTGCGCTTTAAGCTGTTGTAACTGCAGTTGCTGTTGCCCGCTGGCACGGTTTAAGTCCACCTGTTCAGTTTCATGTTGCATTAGTGCGTCTAGTGCCGACTCAAGTTCAATCTCTAACTGCAACAACATCTCTTCGGCTTGCGCCTGTTGTAATGCGTACTGCTCAATAGCGGCCTGTAACTTAACTTGCTGTTTTTCCGCTTGTTGCAGTTCTTGCTGGTGCAATAACACCGTGGTGTGTAATTGCTGCGCCTGCCGCTCCAGCGTGCTTGCCTGTTGCAGCGCCTGTTGTAAAGCGGTTTCGGCCTGCTGCTGCAGCAAAAGCTCTGCACTAAGCTGGGTTTGCAGTGCAGTAAGTGCGCTCTGCTGTGTCTCTTGCTCTTTGGCTAATTCACTAAGCCGTTCAGTGCGGGCAAGATAGTTATCTTGCTGCTCGGCCCCGGCTTGCAATGCCCAGTTGCTACCCAGCCAATAGCCTTGCGGCGTAATGAAGGATTGCGCCGTATTAGTGCCTGGCATTTGCAAACGTTGTGCTTGCGCCTGTTCAATTGATGGACACAACATAATGTGGTTGAAGCACTCGGGGTAAATTCCCTCTACTATCACCTCACTAAGGCTACCCGGCACCGGTGTTGCCGTATTAGTACACACCACACTGCCAATAGTGGACGGCATGTCTGCCTCAATGCGGGCATGTTGTAATTGGCCAAGCACCAGGCCCACCGAATTAGCCCAGCCGGTTTTCACCTTAAGCTGAGCCAATAATTGCTGCCCCGTTTGTTGCTGTTGCAACTGCTGCAAACGCTGCTGCTCACGCTCAAGCAACAGCAACTCGTTGCTTAAATGTTGTTGTTGCTCGCGTAGCGGTTGGCACAGCGCTTCGCTGTGTTGTAGTTGTTGCCGGGCGGTGTCGCATTGCTGCTGCGCCAGGCTGAGTTGTTGCTGTAAATCGGCATAGTTTGACGTAAGTTGTGCCAGCTGCTGCTGCAACGGCATTATGGCAAGCTCAGTTAACTCGTGCTCTAGTTGCTGCTGGGCCTGGGTATATTGCCGTAACTGTTGCTGAATATTTTGCTGCTTTAGTTGGGCTTGTTGCTGTTGTTGTTGCAAGCGAAATTGTTGCTGCTGCCACTGTTGCTGGGCGTGAAGCTGTGCTTGCTGCTGATCTTCCATTAATTGCAGTTGCTCACTAAGCTCGGCCAACTGCTCTTCAACCAATGCCTGCTCTGGTTCGTCCTGCTCCAGTTGCTGGCTAAGCTCTTGCTGTTGGTCCAGCTCCGCCTGCATATAATGCTGTGCTTGTGCCAAGGTGGTTTTTGCCGTTTGCAACTGGGCGCTAAGGGTTTGCTGATGTTGGCGTTGACTTAATATTTGCTGCTCTAAGCGACTAATACTGCTGCCTAGCTGGTAAAACGTGGCTTGAACGCGCTCTAACTCCGCCCGGCTATCCTGCGCTTGCTGCTTTAGTTCCAACAGTACGCGTTGATCGCCAAGCTCTTGTGACTGGTATTTCTCTAACTCTGTCAGGCGCTGCTGTAATTGCTGATCCAGCGCACTGAGTTTTGTGCTGTAATACAACCACTTAATGCTAGTAAGCTGCGCTTTTAGTTTGCGCTCTTGCGCTTTTAATTCTTTATAACGCTGCGCTGCGCTGGCCTGGCGTTTTAACTTTTCAATGTTTTTACCCAGCTCTTCACGTACATCGGCCAGTCTGTCGAGGTTTTCCCGCGTATGCTTAATACGGTTTTCCGTTTCACGACGGCGCTCTTTGTATTTAGAAATGCCCGCCGCTTCTTCAATAAAAACCCTGAGTTCTTGGGGTTTAGACTCAATAAGCCGTGAAATCATGCCTTGTTCAATGATGGCGTAACTACGCGGCCCTAAACCGGTACCCAGGAAGATGTCGGTAATGTCACGCCGACGGCATTTGCTGCCATTGAGATAGTAATTAGATTGCGCCTCGCGGGTAACAATACGCTTAATAGAAATTTCACTACGATCGGCCATGCCGCCTGCCAGCCGTCCCTGAGTGTTTTCAAACATCAGTTCAACAGAGGCTTGCGACACCGGCTTACGTTGTGATGAGCCATTGAAAATAACGTCGGTCATCGCATCGCCACGCAGATTTTTAGCTGAGCTTTCGCCCAGCACCCAGCGCACGGCATCAATGACGTTTGATTTGCCACAGCCGTTGGGGCCAACAACCGCGGTCATTTGCTGTGGAAACGGTACGCTGGTACTGTCAACAAACGACTTAAAGCCAGACAGTTTAATGTGTTTTAAGCGCATCAGTGCAACATAGAATTATAATTTTATTGCCTGTAGCCGAATGTATCAGCGCCTAGCGTTGCTGTCACGGAATAATCAATCACTTTTGTGACCAATCAAGGTCTTACGCCGCCAGCGCTGGGCTTTCTCTACCACGGTGTGTTGTACCACCTTGCGGTTTTTTTTAGCAAACACCACTACCGGACGCGACACTAACAGGTTATTAGGGTAAATCACTTGCTCATTATCTTTGGTACGCAGTACGGTGCTAAATAAGTTAATTTCTACTATTCGCCCTTCCAGGTAATTGCCGCCATCAATAACACGCACTTCCATCCCCTCGGCAAAGGCTTTTTGCCCCAGCAGAATAAAAAAAGCGGTGATATTACTCAGTAAACTCCAGGCAGCAAACAGCGCCACGCCAATAACGGCAATCATAGAGGATGCCAACACCAGCAAGCCGCGAATATCGACGCCCCACACTACGCTAAGCACCACCACCAGCAACAAAGCCAGTAATATATGTGTAACCACCTGTGCACGCTTATGCAAATCGGCCTTAAGTCTGCTGCGTGAGACAACCGTTGCCAATAAAGGCGCTAACCGACGGCTGATCATAAAATACAGCGACACGGCGAACACACTAATAAGAATTTGCACGGTAGTTGGACTAAAGTGCTGCATAAACTGCTGAAAATATTGTGAAAATGACAAGATAATATCCCCAGGTACGGGTAAAGGTTAATCCAGATCGTTTAGTGGCCAGCGAACAATAAAATCTTCAAAGTCATCTAAGTTCACATCCAACTCTGAAATGGTTTTATTTCGCACCGACATCTGCTTTTTATGCATCAGACTTTTTTTGCCATCGTTTAGCAACGGGTGCCACTGCGGCAAACCACGCCCTTCATGTAAACGCCGATAGGCACAGCTGGTAGGCATAAAGAAAATGTCTTTTAAATTCTCTTTTGTCAGCGCGATGCAATCGGGTACTAACACGGTGCGCTGGCTATATTCAGTACATTCACATTTATGGCTGTTAAGGTAACGACAGGCAATATTGGTGAAATGCACCTGTTCATCCTGATGCAACACCGCCGTTGGCCCTTCTTCTTCCTCATCGTCAATAAACTTATTTAAGCAGCATTTAGCGCAACCATCACACAGCGCTTCCCACTCTTCTTTGTTCATTTCATCCAGAGATTTGGTTTCCCAATAACGTTCTGCTAACGCCATGCTTAGTGTACCTTGCTGTTAACGGTGAGAACATTAGCCAACTGCAGCTGTAACTCGTCACCAGAATGTAATGGCCCCACGCCAGCGGGCGTGCCGGTAAGAATGATGTCGCCAGGCAGTAGGGTAAAATGCTGGCTCATTTCGCTAATAAGCTGATAAACAGGGCGAATCATAAGCATTGTATTCGCTTGCTGCCGTACTTCGCCATTCACCCGTAAACTAAAATCCAGCTGTTGAGGGTCGCTTACCTGGGCTTTGGCAACAAAACCGGCAACCGGGCAGGCGTTGTCAAAGCCTTTGGCTATTTCCCATGGCCGGCCTAATTGTTTCAGTTGGGCCTGCACATCCCGTAAGGTTAAATCCAACGCTAAGCTGTAGCCCCAAATCGCGTCTATCACGGTTGCGATATCCGCATTTTTAAGTGGTTTAGCAATCAGCACAGCCAATTCAGTTTCATTATGCACCGCACCTTGTTGCTGCGGTATAGTGATGCCAGATTGCAAGGCACACAGTGCCGTAGACGGTTTTATAAAAAACAACGCTTCTGGTGCTGTTTTACTTTGCATTTCAGCAATGTGGTCTTGATAATTTTGGCCGATACACACCACTTTACCCTGCGGCAGGTCGATAACATTGCCCTGCACATCCTGGTGTTGATAGTTCATGCTTATTGCTCCGCCGCTACGATAAGATCAGCCAAATACCCCACACTAGTGACAAAGTAATATGAACGGTTCCAATGCATAAGTGCTTTGTAATTGTCGTAAGCTAAAAAGGCCCGGCCGCCTTCACCATCGGGGAGTATCAATGCTGCGGTAAGATCACGTTTGGGTAACGCCGTATTATTAAGCCGCTTTACCCCCAAAGCCTGCCAATCGGCCAAACTACGTTCAGACTGCGCCCAACGGCCCAGCCATTCGCTGCGCGCCAGACTGCCGCGGGCAATAGCATGGCTACTGTCAAACGCCTCTGGCAGCAACACTTCACGGCCCCAGGTTTTATTACTGTCCCAGCCTTGTTGCTTTAAATAGTTGGCAACAGAGGCAAACACATCTAACTGATTGGTCCAAATGTCTTTTTTACCGTCACCGTCACCATCTTGCGCATACGCCATAAACGAGCTGGGCATAAACTGGCTTTGGCCCATAGCACCGGCCCAAGACCCTTTCATATCATCCAGCACAATGTGTCCCTGCGCTAAAATATCCAGAGCATGAAAAAACTCAGCTTTAAAAAATGTTTCCCGTCGGCCTTCATAGGCCAGCGTTGCCAGAGCTGATGGCACTGAATACCCGCCCATAATACGGCCGAAGCTACTTTCCAGCCCCCACAAAGCCACAATAAACCGCGGTTGCACACCATATTTCTCGCCAATGATTTTCAGCTCAGGTAAATATTGCTGATACCGCTCGCGGGCCATTTTTATGCGGGTTTCGCTAACGCGTTTAGGTAAATAAGTGCTTAAGGTTTCAACAAACTCCGGCTGGGATTTATCGGCACTAACAATGCGCTCGTGGAACGTTAACGAGGCAAACACGGCGTCGACCAACTCGGTGGTATAGCCCTTGCCTAACGCCTCTTGTTTTAAGGTTGCAGTGTAATCGGCAAAACTGGGTTTCACATCATTGGCAGAAGCAGACAGACTCAATACCGCTACCACAGTAATAGATAAAAGCTTTCTAAACATATTAAGGCCCGTTGAATTAACTAATGATTAGCGCGATTGCGCTTTATGCTGCGCCAGTAAATTTTCTACCGGAGGTGGCAGTTGCAAATAATACCCTTGCTGACTTAACTGTTGCTTTACCTTATCGATATCCGCCAAGGCTAAATGTTCCCGCTTGGCTAAATTAAGTAGCGTAACCAACACTGGCGAACCAAAGGTGTTAAGCAAGGCATCAGGCACAGCCGAGAAGTCATCCCGCTGCTTAACATAAAGAAAGGTGCCCTCTTTTTTCAGACTTTTATATACCGCACACAGCATCGAATAAAACCACGCCTCAACCTTGCTTAACGAAGGCCTAAACTATAACATGAAGCCTTGTTATTGCGTACCCGCCAACCCGCGGCAAAGCAAATAAATGCGCGGCCTGGCACTGCCAAAGCCGCAGTAGCGACAAATTATAATAAGTGCGCAAAGTAGAAGTTATGTCAGAACAAACTTTGGAATTAAAAGGCAGTCTCTTTCCTTTATCGGTACTCTCGTGCCCGGATCTTAGTGTTGCGGCGTTACAACAGCAGTTAAGCCAGAAGCTATCACAAGCGCCAGCGTTTTTTTATCAGGCCCCTATTATTCTCAACCTCACTGGTTGCCAACAAACACCTGATTTTATTGCAATAAAAACGCTGTTTGTTGAATTAAACCTGGTGTTAGTGGGCGTATGTGGCGCCAGTAATGATATTAAACAGCAGGCGCAACAGGCGGGTTTAGCAGCATTACAGCTGGGTAAAGATAGTAAAGCCGTTAAAACGGCCGAAACGATAACATCAGCAGAAAACAGTAATGCCACACGCCAAACTACTGTGGTAACTAATAATGTGTCGGTACCCATGGATACCAAAATTGTTGAGCAAACCGTGCGCTCTGGCCAACAGGTTTATGCCAAAGGCACAGATTTGGTTATAAAGGGCACCGTGGGCGCCGGCGCCGAAGTGATTGCCGATGGCAATATTCATATTTATGGTACCTTGCGTGGCAAAGCCATTGCCGGGGCCAGCGGTGACACCAGCAAACGTATTTTTTGTAACAATTTACAAGCAGAGCTTGTTTCTATTGCCGGTAATTACTGGCTTAGCGAAAGCCTGCAAGGCGAGTTTTGGAGCAAGGCAGCCTGCGTTAAATTGCAGGACGACCAATTGGTATTAGCAGATTTAGTATAAGGAATGTTTGATGGCAAAAATTATTGTTGTCACCTCAGGAAAAGGGGGCGTGGGCAAAACCACGTCCAGCGCAGCAATTGGTACCGGGCTGGCCTTAAAAGGCCATAAAACCGTAATTATCGATTTTGACATCGGCTTACGTAACCTGGACCTGATTATGGGCTGTGAACGGCGGGTAGTTTACGACTTTGTAAACGTGATTAACGGCGAAGCGAATCTCAAACAAACATTAATAAAAGATAAGCGCACCGATAATCTGTTTATTTTGCCTGCGTCGCAAACCCGCGATAAAGACGCCCTGACAAAAGAAGGCGTAGAGCGCGTATTAAACGAGCTGGCGAAAGATTTTGATTTTATATTGTGTGACTCACCCGCTGGTATCGAAGCCGGTGCCATGATGGCACTGTACTTTGCCGACGAAGCTGTGGTGGTTACCAACCCGGAAGTGTCATCTGTACGCGACTCAGACCGTATTTTAGGTATGTTGTCCAGCAAATCACGCCGTGCCGAAAATGGCCAGGATGCGATTAAAGAGCACTTGCTTTTAACCCGCTACAACCCGGAGCGGGTTGAAAAAGGTGAAATGCTCAGTGTTGAAGACGTAAAAGAAATTTTATCAATAGACCTGCTCGGCGTTATCCCTGAATCTCAAGCCGTGCTTAATGCCTCTAACTCAGGCCAACCGGTGATCTTAGATACTGACAGCGATGCCGGCCAAGCTTATTTAGATACTGTCGAGCGCTTGCTGGGTGAAGAAGTGCCTTTCCGCTTTCTGACAGTAGAGAAAAAGGGCCTGTTAAAACGGATATTTGGAGGTTAACGCATGTCGTTACTGGATTATTTTCGCTCAAGTAAAAAGACCACCGCTAACACGGCAAAAGAGCGGCTGCAGATCATCGTGGCGCACGAGCGCAGAAAGCGTAACAGCCCGGATTACCTGCCACAGCTTGAGCGCGACATTTTAGAAGTGATCCGCAAGTACGTGGATATTTCACCCGAAGATATCGCCGTATCTCTTGAGAAACGTGACAACGAATTGTCTGTGTTAGAGCTGAATATCACCTTCCCGGATGATAAGCGCTAGTTGCAATAAACGCCCTATGGGTAAGGTTTAACAGCAGATGCTATAAAACAGGCCGCTATTGCGGCCTGTTTTTTTAATCATCCGTCAGGTTTTTAAGTTTATGCGCCCAGCGCCGCTTTGCAAAACGGCGCATATTAGGAATATCATCCGTCTCGTCCATAATGGGTTGCCCAATAATGGTTTCTATAACGTCTTCCATCGTTACCAACCCAAGCCAACTGCCATATTCATCGTACACTAAACACAGGTGCTGACGTTCATGCATTAGCTGAGACATCAGTTGCTCGACGTTTATCTTGTCTGAAATCACCTTGACGGGTTTCATTAAGTCGGCAACGGTTTTTTGATCAGTAATATTCAGCATATCGTAACGAAACGCGATCCCCAGTGGGGCTTCATCTTTGTCTAACACCGGATAACGTGAAAACTGCCCCACTTTAACACGCTCAGCAAAGTCGGCTAACGGCTCGCTGGGGCTGGCAATTTCACACACGGTACGAGGCGTCATAATATCGCGAACTTTGATATCGTGCAGGTCAAGAATATTAGAAATAACACGCTGCTCGTCTTCATCAAGCTTATTAAGCTCACGTCCCAATACGGTTAGCGCTTTTATTTCCTGACGTAAATCATGTTGTTGCTCAGCGCCGCCAAACAGTTTCATAATTTGATCCGACAACCAGATAAACGGTTTTAACAGTGTAATCATGCCATACAGCACTACCGGTAACATTGGCGCTAGCTGCGGCCAATAACGGGCACCAATAGTTTTTGGCATAATTTCGGAAAATACCAAAATAAGGAAGGTCATTACCGCAGAGACAATACCCAAATACCCATCACCAAAAACGATAGTAACCTGCGCCCCTACACCAGTGGCGCCAACGGTATGGGCTACTGTGTTAAGCGTTAATATAGCCGCTAAGGGCTGATCAATTTTATCTTTCAACATTTTTAACTTTTCATACAGCAAAGGCCGTGTAAGTTTTTGTTGAGCAATATAGCTTGGCGTAATAGACAACAACGCTGCTTCTAGAATTGAACAGATAAAGGATACCGCAATTGACAACACCGCAAATGCAATTAAAAGGCTCATAGATGTTGGTTATAACACTCCAGTTGACTAACACAACGGCAGTATAAAGTTGACGTTAATAAAAAGCGAGATTCATCCGAACTGAGTATCGATATAACCGCAATAACAAAGCCCGCTTTACGCGGGCTGCAAAAATCAGCTACATGTAAATTTACAATTACTTCGCCGCGTTAAGATGCTGCTTTAAAAAGTCGTCCATGGCCTTAAACATTTGCAAGCGGTGGCTGTTGGTGCTGAGGTAATGGTCACCGTCTTCCAGCTCGATATACTGCACGTTCTTGTCATGCCGACGCAGTGCTTTGTGCATGTCACGGCTTTGCGCTACCCCCACGCTGCGATCTTTGGTGCCATGCACCAGAAGTACCGGCACGTTAATTTTTTTGGCATGCGTAATTGGAGAGCGCTCTTCAAGCAAGTCGAAATCGTCGCCTACCTGCTTTTTTACCACTTCATAATTAGTGTAACGGCGGTGTGATTTCACTAAGGCTTCAACATCGGTAACACCGGCAAAGCTAACCACACACTGATATAAATCTGATGTTTTTACTGCGCTCATCAGCGCCGCATAGCCGCCGTAACTGGCACCTACAATACAAATACGTTTAGCATCCGCTATGCCTTCGTTAATTAACCAGCGTGTGCCATCTTCTACATCGTCCTGCATTTGTAAGCCCCAGCCTTGCAAGCCCATTTGCTTAAAATCGAAACCATAGCCGTGTGAACCACGAAAGTTCATTTGCAACACGGCATAACCGCGATTAGCAAAAAACTGCGTCCAGTAGTCAAAACCGTCGTCATCAAAAGAAATAGGCCCACCATGTGGAAAGATAATGGTAGGAATAGCGCCCTGCTTGTAACCCAAAGGGGTGGAAAGAAACCCCTCAATGGTTAAACCATCACGCGCTTTATATTGAATTTTCTGCTTGGCCACCATCAGCTCGGGCTTAAGTTCACTGTATTTATCCAGCAAAAACATCATCGATTTGTCTTTGCGATCGCCAAGCAGGTAGCTCCCCGCATGCGTAGCACTGCTAGACTCGACGATATAGCGGTTTTTGTCGTGGCTCATGCTCACAATGTGGTTATCTGCGTCTGGTATAGCCAAATCAAGCGCTTTTTGAAACGCCTGGTACTCGCTGTCTACATAGTCTCCGCCAATAGAAATTACTTTGTTGTCTTGCCAGGAATAACTCATATCAGCCGGAACATCGTAGTTATCGTCGGCTTTAACTAGGTGTAATTGCGGTTGTGGTTCAGACAAGTTGGTTTTAAAAATGGCTAGCCGGCCGTCATGGTAGGCCGACACGTAAAGTATGTTTGGATCGGCGTCAAAACCAATCGGCCACACCTCTTGCTCTGAAAAACGTTCAAACTGCCAAAGGGTGCGAAAATCGCCGCTATCGATAAGCTTTTCTTTCACTTCAAAGCGGGTGTCATCCCGAAACATAGCTATACGTGGCCGGTGCTGGCGGTCAGCTATCCAGTCGTAGAGGTTTTCACGGCTGGTCGCAACCATTTCATATAGCTCGCCATTTAGGTTGATTTTAACCACGCTGGTGCCAGTGCCGAAGTTAAAACCATCTAATGCCAGCAAAAAGTGCTGCTCATCGGCAGGCATTAAATCGACAATATTTGACTGAAACTGCGGCGCACGAACTAATTTTCGTAGTAATTGACCATTAACAACACTGCGGTTTTTACCTGTTTCAACATCAATCACCATTAAACGGGTTTCGGTTACCGGTATGCCATAACGTTTTGATGCGTAAGCTGCCCGCATTAAAAGCTGTTTATTGTTAGCCCAAATTACCGAGTAAATGGTTAAGTCACGGCTGTCCGCTTTAACTAAAAACTTCTGTTCATCTGTTTCTAAGTCTATTAACGAAACCAGTACTAATTGTTCTTTGTCGGTATCCAAAGTTTGGATCATCGACAGCTTGGTACCATCTGGTGATATTTTGAGTTTGTCGATACCAGGCGCACTGGCAAAGGCTTCAACCGGTAACTCTTTTGCGCTAATGGCGCTGCAGAACATAGTAGTTAGCACTACCACTAACACAGAGTAAAACTTCATCGGGCTAACGTTCCTGTTATCATATTTTTTGCTGCAGCAAAGTAGCAAAACATTAATAACATGGCAAAATATTATTTTGATGTTAACAAAGAATGTTACTGAATAAAAAGCCCGCACGAAGCGGGCTTTGGCGTAACAGGACCTTCTGTTATTTGATTTTAAGGTTGGACAAAGTCGTCCATTAAAATTAACCCTACATCTGCGGTTAAACCGGCACCGTCGCGGGCAATAGCGGTGTAAATACTGTTGGCTTCCAGTGTTAAGGCTACCGGGCCAATAGCGGCAGTTTTGCTGCCAGCGGGCGTTACCGTTACCACATAGTCGCCTGCAGCCAGTGATACATAGCCGGTTTCAGCTTTAAACGGTACAGCAGCAAAGGCAGGTGCGGCATCGGTAATGTCTTCGGTTGCAGTAACATAGATATCCACATTACCCGCTAAGGTTGAACCATGCACTATACGCACTTGCGCTTCGGTTGCGATGCGACGTGGCATATCAGCTAATACCAGCGGTTCAATGCTGTTTTCGCCCAATGAACCCACTGCCAGCACGCTGTAAAATGCGCCAGGCATCAGGGTTAAATCAGCATCTATAACCACTACGCTGTTGTCCGCATCAGCCGCAACTTTAACATTGTACGTATCCGGTGCGACGGTGTCATACCCGGTAAAGTCAGGGAAAGACAACGCATCTACCAGAGTAATAGCATCATTAACAATAACATCTACCGCCGGCGCGTCAGATACGTTATGCACTACGCGCACCGATGCGGTTGCAGACGCGTCAAGAATGTCCATCTCGCTGCCATCCTGACCAATAGCCAGTAAAGACACCGGCGACATACCAGAGAAACGGCTATCAATAGCGGCAACCACTAAATCTGTACCTGCGGTGCTTAAATCCAGGCTACCGCTGTCAAACACTACGGTGTCAGTGCCAGGCAAAGCAATGCGCACCTGGTATGTACCCGGGTCCACTTCAACATAGTCGGTAGCGTCTTTGTACATTAAGGTGGCTAATGGTGAACCTAGCTCAGCATCTGGCGCAGTTACGTGAATATCTACCTCAGGTGCAGTGGCGGCGGCATGCACTACTTGCAAACGAATTTTACCTGCTGCAACCTCATTTACCGTGCCGGTAACCACTATAGGCTCCAGAGTTTGGGCAGCAACACTACCCACCGCAAACACGGTGTAACGTGTGGCTTCTTCTAAGGTGAGATCTAAAGGCCCAATAACCGTGGCAGTGTTATCAGCGCCCGGCAAAATGCCATCAACTGCAATGCTGTATGTGGCCGGAGGTAAGGAGAGTACGTCTGAAGCCTGGCCAAACATTAGCCCTTCAACAGCTGCATCACCGTTAGCTAACACGTTAACATCTGGCGCATCTATGGCACTGTGCACTACCTGCACTGTGGCATTAACAACTGCTGGTGGTGGAGGCGGTGGTGGCGGTGTTGGCGCAGGATCTGAATCGCCGTCTAAAAAACAGCCGCTAAGTGATACAGACAAAACAACAGGCAAAGCAAAGTTTTTTATTCCCTTCATTGTTGTAACCCTTCAGTTATTAGTTGCTGAATTGTTACGCCTGCGATTTAGTAAACGATCAAAGCTTTTTTAGTAAAAAAATCGTAACTTTTTAAGTAAAAAATAGACTGATCCAAAGCAGCTATTATTACGTTAAGAACCAGTTTTGCCCGGAATATGCTCAGGCCATGGCAGAAAAGGCAATAAATACTGTGCGCGCCAGCCCTTTAAGTACTCTGGCACAGGCAGCAATGCCCGCTGTTCATCTGACACCCGCCAGCACCAATTTAAGTATTCGTTCAGTTGGCGTTTCACTGACATAAATTCAGCCGGAATGGACAATTCGGCCGCTGCAGATTTAACGGCTTTGGTTAGCTCGTTCACCATTTCTTTGTGACCAGCAAACTGTGCTTCGTGGTAAAAGCGCTGTGGACAGGCGGTAATAGGCAACTCTTTAGCCTGCGCGATCATTTCCACCAACAATTTGGCATGGCGGCGTATTTCTCTGGGCGACAGCCCCGGAATATTCAATAAACTTTCCGCAGTCGATGGCCGGCGTTTAGCCAACTCTACCAAATGTATGTCTTTAAGCACTAAACCCAGTGCGAGATCGCGCTGTTGGGCATAACGATAGCGCCAGGCTGCCAACTCACGTAAAACCGACAACTCACGCGGGCTAAGCTGCCAGCTATTTTTAATTTCCAGATACTTAAATTCCAGCGGTAACTGCTGCTCGCGCCGACGCATTAATTGCGCGCCTTCTTGCAACAACAAACTATGTTGCTGTTCCGACATAAGCGCTAAGAGTTTTGGGTATAACGGATACAAAAAGTGTACATCATTGGCGGCATATGTTAGCTGCGTGGGCGTTAAGGGCCGGGCTAACCAGTCTGTACGAGACTCGCTTTTATCCAGTACTTCACCGCTAAGTTGTTCGACTAACCGCGCATAGCCCATGCTGCCGCCCCAGCCTATTAGCTCTGCGGCTAACTGCGTATCAAACAACGGGCTAATGTCGTTAATGCCAATGGTGGCTAAGGCTTCGATGTCTTCACTGCAAGAATGCAGTAATTTTACTATGCCCGTATTCGCCATTACTTGTTGCAGTGGCTGCCAGTTGGTAATACTAAGCGGGTCGACTAAGGCCAACGTGTGGCCATCAAACAACTGAATTAATCCCAGTTTTGGCAGTAAGGTACTTTGGCGAATAAATTCGGTATCCATTGCCAATACTTTACTGTTTAAAACCTGCTGACAATATGCTGCCAGCGCGTCGTTATCGGTGATTAACCCTGTCATCTGTTACCTGTTCTATTGCTGTGCAAACAAAAGCCGGCATGAGAGCCGGCTTTTGTCGTGTTACGCGTATAGTGGTACGCGTTAACCGCGAAGTTCTCGCCGTAAAATTTTACCCACATTGGTTTTGGGCAACTCTGAGCGAAATTCTACCAGTTTAGGCACTTTATAGCCCGTTAAATGTTGCCGACAGTGTTGGATCACTTCCTGCTCTGTCAGGCTGGCGTCTTTTTTCACAATAAACACTTTAACACTTTCACCACTGGCATCGTTTGGCACACCAACGGCGGCAACCTCCAATACTTTTTCACTCATTGCGACCACTTCTTCAATTTCATTTGGGTATACATTAAAACCGGATACCAAAATCATGTCTTTCTTGCGGTCAACAATGTAAAAGAAGCCTTCTTCGTCCATACGGGCAATATCGCCGGTATATAGCCAGTCATCTTTTAATACTTTGTCGGTTTCTTCTGGCCGGTTTAAGTAGCCCAGCATAACCTGCGGGCCTCTTACCAGCATTTCGCCGGCTTCACCTGGTGCCACATCTTTGCCGTCTTCATCCACCAGCCGAATATCCGTTGACGGTGCAGGTAAACCAATGCTGCCGTTAAAACTGTCTAAATCGTAAGGGCTAATGGTCACTAACGGGCAACACTCTGTCAGGCCGTAACCTTCAACTAAACGTGTGCCGGTGGTTTTTTGCCATCTCTCTGCTACCGGGCGCTGCACTGCCATACCGCCACCTAACGACAACTTAAGCTTGGTAAAATCTAAATCTGCAAAGCCGGGTGTATTTAATAGCCCGTTAAACAACGTGTTTACACCAGTAATGGCGGTAAACGGGAATTGCGATAACTCTTTAACGAAGGCTTTCATATCACGCGGATTGGTGATCAGTAAATTCGTACCGCCGTACTTAAAGAACGTGAAGAAGTTCGCCGTTAACGCAAAGATATGATAAAGCGGTAACGCGGTAACAACGTACTCGGCACCTTTATTTAAGAAGCTATCAAGGCAACCACTGACCTGCTCCAGGTTACCCACCATATTACGGTGCGTAAGCATAGCCCCTTTTGATACCCCCGTGGTACCACCGGTGTATTGCAAAAAGGCGATATCGCTACCACTCAGCGTGGGCTTGGTATAGCTAAGATTAGCCCCCTGCTCTAACGTGGTGTTAAAACGCGTGAAAGCCTTTAGCTTGTAAGCAGGGATAAGCTTTTTAATATGTTTAACAACTAAATTAACGATGGTTCCTTTAACCGCGCCCAAACGGTCACCCATTTTGGTCAATATCACATGGTCAAGTTTTACCTTATCTTCTACAGCAGCCAAGGTATGGGCAAAATTCTCAACGATAACAATAGCTTTAGCTTTAGAGTCGTTTAACTGATGCTCAAGTTCGCGTGGCGTATATAGCGGGTTAACATTAACCACTACACAGCCAGCACGCAAAACGCCCATTAACGCAATAGGATATTGCAGCAAGTTAGGCATCATAATGGCAACCGCATCGCCTTTTTTCAGCCCAAGAATAGTTTGTAAATACGCAGCAAAAGCCGTGCTTTGCTGATCCAGCTCGCGATAGCTGATGCTCTTACCCATATTGATAAAAGCCACTTTATCTGGGTACTGCGCAATGCTTTGTTCAAAAATATCTAATAATGACGGGTAATGATCGGCATTAATTTCTGCGGGTACGCCTGACGGGTAACGTTTTAACCAAACTCTATCCACCGTCCTCTCCTTTTGTCTAAGGTTATTATTGTATAGATATAAAACCACCGGCACGCAATCTGTTGCTGCGCTTTTATCCGTTTGTGGCTATATTGGAGTTTTTACTCTAACGGCTAATCATCCCATAATTGTAAACAATGTACAATTAGCCGTAGTTATTGCAAAAATAGTTACTGTATTGGTTCTTGTAATGGTTTAACAAATTTTAGTGTCATCCGATCACTTTCACCGATAGCAAGATACTCTTGTTTATTGTAATTGCCCATAGCAAGTGTTGGTGGCAGTGCATACACCCCTTTAGGGTAATTTTTGGTGTCGGCCGGGTTTGCATTAATTTCGCTGCTGGCAACTAAGCTAAAGCCCGCTTGCTCAGCTGCCTGAATTAAATAAGACTCATCAAGATAGCCATCAACCGCTGAACTTGAAATATCAGATAACCTTGCCGCTCTGTGTTCAACCATCCCCAGCACGCCGCCGGGTTTAAGCACTTGAAACAGGCTTTGCAAGGTAGCAAATAAATTGCCGTCTTCATTCCAAATATGGGCATTACGGAACGTTAGCACCATATCAAACTGGTCATTCTGTTGTGGGTACAGCAATGGCGGTTCCAGCTCTACCAATGCAGGTTCACCAAAATAGGCTTTTTCTTCAATTAAACGTTCAGCTAAACGTGCACTTACCCGCGCCCAAAAAATGCTGCGTTCATCTTTGAAAGAACCATCGTTTTGCTTAAACTGCGCCAGGGTTAATTGCCCCTGATCTTTCAAAAATGGCGCCAGTATTTCGGTGTACCAACCATGTCCTGGCCATATCTCCAGCACGGACATATTCGGCTGTATACCAAAAAACGCGAGCGTTTCAACCGGATTACGATATTGATTACGTTGTATATTAAGCTCACTACGCTGTGGTGCGGCCGCCAGCTGTTCAAGCTTGGTTAACGACTGCTCAGCAGAAATGTGTACAGAAGCGAAAGATAAGCAGCTGAAAAATAAAGGTAAAATTATTGTCTTTGTTCTAATTGTAATTGACATACTTCAAACCTTACTGATTACTGACTCTACGACGTCAGGGCGTTTAATGCCGGAAAAGGAACTGAATTATTCGTTTGATTGTTCAGTTTTAATTCAGTTCCATTTACACCTAATTTAGCCACACTAACGAGCGAACGCAAAGTAAAACATTGAGCGCATGCATTTAGCGCTTTGTCGACATCGCTTTGTCATAACAACGCTATAAAGTACACTAGCAACCCAGAACATCAAGCTCTAATAAGGTAAACCTGAATGCGCCTGCATTTGTTATCGTTGTCATTGTTGCTAGCCCCTTCTCTTGCTCTGGCAGCACCAAAAAATATTATTTATATGATAGGTGATGGTATGGGCCCCACCTATTTGTCAGCATATCGCTATTACCAGGACGATAGCAGTACTAAAGTGGTTGAAAGCACCATTTTTGATGAGTTGTGGCAAGGCATGGCCAGTACTTATCCAGATGATGATACCTATGTTACCGACTCGGCCGCAGGTGCTACCGCATTAGCTACCGGTGAAAAAAGCTATAACGGTGCAATATCAGTAAACCGCCAACATATTCCTATAGGTACCATGATGCAGCTTGCCAAGCGCCTTGGTAAAGCTAACGGTATAGTTGCGAGCTCTCAAATTAACCATGCAACGCCAGCCTCATTCTTAGCACACAATAAAAGCCGCAGTAACTACGATGATATTGCCAATATGTATGTCGATTACAAGATTAACGGTAGGCCGGTGGCTGACGTGATGCTGGGCGGCGGCATTAAATATTTTCAGCGCAAAGACCGCGATTTAGTCAGTGAATTTAAACAACTGGGTTTTCAATATACCGACAGTTGGCAGCATCTGGATACCCTAACCCAATTACCGGCTTTAGCCTTACTCGCTGAAACAGCGCTACCGGCGGCACTTAATAGTTCACAAAACGCTCAGTTGGCTACGCTTACGACAAAGGCATTAAAGCTGTTAACCCCAGCAGAAAAAGGCTTTGTGCTGATGGTAGAAGGCAGCCAAATTGATTGGTGTGGCCATGATAACGATATTGCCTGCGCCATGGCCGAAATGGACGATTTTGCCAAAGCGATTGCTGTAGCCAAAGCTTACGTTGATCAGCATCCGGATACGTTGTTGATCATAACTGCTGATCACGAAACCGGCGGTATGACATTGGGTGCTGCAGGCGAATATCTGTGGCTACCCAAAGTAGTTCAAAAGGTAAAGGCGACGGGAAGAAGCATTGCTACGCAATTAAAACAGGCTGAGTCTGACACTGCAGCACTCGTACTTTGGGCTGATTTAACCTCGATAACCTTAACCGAAGAAGAACAAGCCGCATTACTGGCGGCGCGGCAACAAGATGAAAAGACATTACGTGTTTTGTCTAACCAGCTGGTTGCCAAATACTCTTACACCGGTTGGACCACGGGTGGGCACACCGCTACAGATGTGGCGGTGCTAGCATATGGCAAATGGCGTGATGACTTTAGCGGTTTTCAAGACAATACCGAGATAGCTAAAAAACTTATCCAGTTTATTCAACAAACCAAGTAGGCTGTTATGGCGCCGCGATAAGTTCGCGGCGCAGTTTGGGTGCACTGGTATCAGGGTGCAACCAGATATCAAAAAATGCCGCTCCAAAAGTGACATCGTCTACGACACCGGTCTCAACACCATTTAAATAGAATGTCACCTTACCGTCTGGTTGTAGCAGCGCAGCCAAGGTATCGCCCTCTGTAACATCTTGCCATAGCGTTTGTAATAGCTTTGCCCACTGCTGTTGTTGTTCGGTACTGGTAAAGCCAAGTTTTTGCCACTCATCTACGGTCGCATCAATAAACTGCTGTTTGCTGATATCACGCTTATACGTTAGCTCTAACAATAATGGGCTGCTGGTAGCGTAATCGATGAATTTGCCATCTGTGGTTGCAAGGCGCGCATCATAAAGCTGCCAAAACAAGTAGCGATAACTGCCTTGCCCTACCGTAGTGAAATCTGGCATGGCAAGTAAATTAAAACTAAACAACAACGCCAAAATAGCACTACAACGCCGGCGCATAAAACCTCCTGCTTTGTCCCAAAGCAATAGCAATACCCGCCCATACCACTACCAGCACGATGGCTGAGTATTCCGCCAGCGGAAACTGCAATAGGCCACCACTTAGCTTTGCACCGCCCCAATACGACATTGGCCCGCCAATGCCGCCCAGCACTGCAGCAACCCAAGGGCGGGTTAGCACTGACGCCATAAATTCGACTGAAGCCAAGGCAAACATAGCCCACAGTAGCACAAACCATGATGGCATTAGCATACTGCCCTCAAACTGCAATACGCCAGTTAACAGCAAGATGACATCAACGCTTACTCCTAACAGCAAAATACCGCCAACCGCGATTCGTGCTTTCGACGTTAACTTAAACATGGCATATATAAAATATCCCACCACCGGCAACATGGCGATGTATTGCCAGCCTATCAATGCAAACCAGCTTAGTTGGAAACCAATAAAGGCCCGCCAATGAAATGTGCTTAGCGATGTTGTCATTGTTTCATCCTGGCAGCCACATTGTTACGTAACCGATACGGCAAAAGTGCCAGCAGTTTCAACATAATACTTAACCGACGCGGGAAACGAATACGCTGTTTACCAGCAGCCAGACCGGTGTATATACGCTTTGCAGCGGTATCAGTGCTAACTAAAAAGGGCATGCTAAAGTCGTTTTTCTGCGTTAAAGGGGTGTCGACAAAGCCCGGTTCAATTAAACTTACCGATATACCGCTGTCGACTAAATCTATGCGTAAACTGTCAGCAAAATAACTTACTGCCGCTTTACTGGCACCATACGCTTGGGCGCGGGTAAACGGGAAAAAATGTGCCATTGAGCTAACAATAGCTAATTGTGGCGACATAGAAGCCTTTAACAACGGCATAAAGTATTTGCTTGCTGCAACCACGGCATGGAAGTTAATGGCGAAGGTGCGCTCAAACGCGGCTAAATCTAAGTCGGTTGCGTCAACATACTCGCAAGTACCCGCATTTAACAACACCAGATCTAACACTACTCCCTCTTCAAGCAATTGCTCAGCTGCCGAACAAAGCGCTGCGGTATCCGTTAAATCCAGCGGTAATGCTTTAATGCCAGTGTGCTGGGCAAGTTGATTCAGTTTATCTTCAGAGCGCGCCACAGCATAAACTGTCCAGCCATTGGCGGCATAATACAGCGCTAGCGCGTGTCCAATGCCTGAACTGGCACCGGTAATTAAACAGGTAGAAGTCATAACCGTCTCTTAACAGTAATTTACCTTTAAGACTACGATGCAGGGTGTGGTTTGGATTTAGAAATAAACTGGGTTTTGCTAAGAGCCCGTTTTTGCTTAGGCGTAAAGATCGACACCCAGCATAGATTGCACTTCACTACGGCGTTGCTCGTTCGCCTGGCTTTGATAAGCCTCTATAGCTTGCTGGCTACGCTTGTCGGTAGCAGAGCGGAAATTTGTTTGTTGACGGCGCTCGTCATCCAGCCGGTCTGTTACTTCAGCGCTGGCACGAATACCTCTGCCTTTAGGCAGCTCTGTTGCTTCTTCGTTGCGCGGCAGCGCACGACGAGGCTCAGCACCGTTAAATACGGTACTGATACTTTGGGTAGAATTAGCAGCAGAGTTGATATTCAGTGTCATAGTACAAAACTCATCCAGACATAGCGCTAATTATAGCCAGTGCAGCCAACAAACCAAGCATTTTATAAGCTGATAGCCAAACTAATTGAAGTTGCAGGTAAGCGGCAAGTTAACTAGTCCCCATGAGCATAGTTCTCTATGTGATCGGGTCGGACTGGCGCTCCAGCTTGTTAGCGCAGCCAACACCGCTGCAGCTTCAAGTAGGACGGCTATCTCTGCCCGGTAGTTTTTGCCAGGTAACATCATCCCGCACATACACCGGTTCGGCATGTTCGGCGGCAATAAACTGTCCGGCGGCCAGTGCCGGCAGTGACAGACTTAGCATATCCTGCGCTGACGGGTATAACACATCATTGAGGATAACTGCGTTTTGCTTTTGTTGCAGTTGCTGTGCATAAGTTTGCCAGCCGGTG
The DNA here is from genome assembly GCF_030731985.1 of Rheinheimera baltica. Lineage (NCBI taxonomy): Bacteria > Pseudomonadati > Pseudomonadota > Gammaproteobacteria > Chromatiales > Chromatiaceae > Rheinheimera > Rheinheimera baltica. The sequence continues at coordinate 308,940 of NZ_JAPJDY010000001.1, read as the reverse complement.
CCGACAGCGTAAACTTCACCACCGATATCAAAAGCAGGTAAATCATGAGGTTTTATTGCCACTTCGCCCGAGCTTGGTAGCATCAGGCCGTTTTGTAAGTGAAAACTGGCGATATACACCTCTGCCATACGCGCATCTATTGCACCAATAACCTGCTCGGCACTGTGCAACCTATGTGCGGCCTGGGCCATTGCCGCGAGTGTAGAAACACCATACACCGGCACGTCAGCACCAAATGCCAGGCCTTGGGTTACGCCAACACCAATGCGCACACCGGTAAAGCTTCCCGGGCCGCGGCCAAACACAATGCCATCAAGCTGGCTAAGACCAATATCCGCCTGAGACAGTAGCTGTTGCACCATCGGTAAAATACGTTTGCTGTGTTGCTGTGGGCAAACCTCGTCTAGCGTTAACCTCTCGGCCCCGATCTGCAATGCGACAGAGCAGGCTTCAGTTGAAGTATCTAAGGCAAGTAACTTTACGGCAGTTGGCATCACGTTGGATTGTCCTGTTTCATCTGTTGTAAAAAATCGACCGCGGTATCTAAACAACGGGTACGCCGCATGGGCGGTAAACTGGTTAAAAACACTTCGCCATAAGGTTTGGTTACCAGGCGATTATCACAAATTACCATCACGCCGCGGTCAGTAACGTCACGAATAAGGCGGCCTACACCTTGTTTTAGTGTGATAACCGCCTGCGGTAATTGTACCTGCGCAAACGGATCCAAGCCACGCATAACACAATCTTCACTGCGTGCCTGTAGCAACGGTTCATCTGGTGAAGCAAAGGGTAGTTTATCAATTATCACGCAGCTTAGCGTGTCGCCGCGCACGTCTACACCTTCCCAAAAGCTACCGGTGCCTAACAGCACTGCATTGTCTAATGTTACAAACTGTTCCAGTAATAAACGTTTGCCGGTACTGCCCTGCACTAAAACCGGCTGACGAATAAGATCGGGTAATTGCTGAGCTACCATTTGCAGCATGCGATGGCTGGTAAATAAGAAAAAACACCTGCCGTTATTAGCTTCAATTAAGCGACAGGCAATTTGCAATAGGGTGTTAGCCATGGCCGGTTCATGTGGCTCTGGCATAAAGCGAGGCACACATAATAATGCCTGCTCAGCGTAGTCAAATGGGCTTTCTAATAATAAGGTTTTGGCTTGTTGCAGCCCCATTTGATCGGTGTAATGGCTAAAGCCATGATTCACCGATAAGGTGGCAGAGGTAAAGATCCAGCTACGCTCATCAGCGGCGACAATAGCGCGAAACTTGTCGGCAATACTCAGCGGTGTCAAATGCAAGCTAACATGCAAACGCGTGGTCTCATACCACAGGCTAACACCGCTTTGTTGCGTATCCATTAGTTTGAGTAAACGGGCTTTGGCCTGTGCCAAACGTTCAAAGGCATTATCGATTAAATCGCTGCGGCCTAAGCTGCTTTTCAGCACCAGATACAACATATCTATGGCTTCACTCACGCGATTTAATGCCGTTTGCATCTGCGGATTTTGATAAGCATCACGCCAATTACCTTTGGCGGGTTCGGTACCAAATTGCAAGCGCCAATCTTTAATCAGCAGGGCTACTTTATCAGCGGTTTTTGCCAGTTGCGGATGTTCACGAAGTTCGGTTTTACAGGCGGTTTCGATATCACGGCATAAATCCAGTAACAGACGGCTGGAGACATTTTCACCAAAATAATCACTGGCAATATCCGGTAGCTGGTGCGCTTCGTCGAAAATAATCACATCCATTTGTGGCAGTAGCTCGCCAAACCCAGTGTCTTTTAAAGCTAAGTCGGCAAAAAACAGATGATGATTAACCACCACAACATCGGCTGCCTGCGCTTTTTTGCGCGCTTTGAGTAAGTGGCAATCTTCGTACACCGGGCAGTCTTTGCCTAAACAGTTATCAGTGGTGCTGGTAACGTAAGGCAGGGCTTTAGAATCCTCGGCAATATAGCTTAGCTCGCCAATATCACCGCTTTGCGTTTCTGCAGACCATTTTTTTATCAGGCTAAGATCCTGAATAAGCTGATCGTCTTGCATTGGTACATGGTTGTAATGCTGTTCAAGGCGAAATAAACATAAATAATTGCTGCGCCCTTTAAGCAAGGCCAGTTGCAGGGGGCTTGCCAGCGCTTTGACCACCTTGGGTAAATCACGAAAATACAGTTGTTCTTGCAGGTTTTTAGTACCAGTAGATAGCACCACTTTTTTGCCACTGAGTAACGCAGGCACCAAATAGGCATAGGTTTTGCCTGTGCCGGTACCGGCTTCAACCACTAAAGCGCTGGGGGTTTCAATAACATCGGCCACGGCCTGCGCCATTTCTACTTGCGCATCACGGGCGTTAAAACCGCTAATGTGCTGGGCTAGTGCGCCGTTTGGCGCGAAGGCAGAACTCACTTGCTTACGCATAGCAACTTCGCATGGGGTGACCAAAAGATATCAACACATATACAACCGGCTAAAAAATCAGTGCGCTATTATGCCTTGAACAGCAGAAAAATTCAGACAAAAATATCAAGGTGACCGTCTTTATCAACGTGTTGGTCGTCTTCAGGAGTAGTGTAAGGTGCTTCAGGATACTCCTGCTGGCGGCGATCGCGTTTGCGCGTTGGGCGGGATAAAATGAGGTATTTTTGTTCATGCGGCTTTACCGGTGTTAAACGCGCATCTTTAAACACCGGTACTACCTGTTTGGGATCAGGCTCAACCGGCGTTCCGGGTACACGCTGCACAAAGGGCATAAAAGCATCCATCAACCTCTCCTCTCGTTACCCCTTTTTATCGGTAACAGGTTATCGGCAACAGGAGGGTAAACTTTACCGTTCTGTTAACGTGTAGAGCTTAATTGTAACGCGATAGTCCAGCATGAGCGCAGCATTTTCCCCAGTAATGCTGCGTTAAAAAACACCGTTTTGCTAACAAAAAGGTTGCTCAATATCATTGGCAGGCTTAGTAAACCAGCGAGGGCCAGTAGCGGTCATATAAAAATGATCCTCTAAGCGCACACCAAATTCGCCCGGTAGCACCAGCATAGGCTCGTTGCTAAAACACATGCCGGTAGCCAAGGCGGTAGTATTACCCTCCACCAAATACGGCCATTCATGAATATCTTGGCCGATACCATGGCCAGTGCGATGCGGCAAACCTGGCAAGGTGTAATCAGGGCCAAAGCCATGTTGCTGCAAATAGTGCCGGGCGGCACGGTCTACTTGCTGACAGGGCTGACCAGGCTGTGCCGCGGCAAAGGCTGCCAGCTGAGCCTGTTTCTCATGTTGCCAGACTTCACGTTGGCGCGCTGTTGCGCTGCCAAACACATAGCTGCGGGTAATGTCAGACAAATAACCGTGTAAACGACATCCGGTGTCAATCAGTACCATGTCGTTTTCGTCCAGCGCTTTGGGCTTAGCCACACCGTGCGGGAATGCTGTATCGGCGCCAAAAAGCACAATACAAAAATAAGACCCAGCAGATGCTCCGACTTTTTTATGCGCCAGATGAATAAACTCCGTCACCTCTTGAGTACTAATACCCGCATACAACATGCTCGCCGTCGCTTTATGCACGGCTAATGTCATATCCATGGCTCTTTGCATTAATGCCAGCTCATTGGCCGACTTATGCATACGGCACTCGGCTGTAACAGGGCGCGCATTGACAATACGTATTGTCGGTAGATGCTGCTGTATACCATCAGCAATAAAAAACTGTGCACTTTCGTCCATGGCTAACGTGGCTTGTTTGCCAGCAACAGTGTTAATTTCATTGGCACATAAGGCATAGGGGTCAACATGCTCATGCCAGCTTAAGATGTCACCTTTTATCAGCATTAACGGCGCAATACTGCCTATTTCAAAATGCGGTAATACATACACCAAACGGCCATTAGCAAATAATAATGCCGCAACCAGCCGCTCGCTGGCGTACCAGTCTACCCCGGTAAAATAGCGTAAATTGGTGCCCGCATTTAATAGCATCACATCCAGCTTTTGTTCAGCCATTAAGCGCAGGGCTTTATCAATACGCTGCTGATACTCAGCCAACGGAATAGGGGTTACGCCTGCCGTCATATCCGACAACTGATCTAATGCTTGCTGCTGACTTGCTCCACCAACACCCAGGGCCATGTTATCTCCTATTTTTGCCACCCGCGTGGAGTGGTAATGTCAAATTAACCATTAGAAACACGCTAACTTGCTATTTAACAATAACTAAAGAGCATTGTTAGCGCATTATACTTACTTATCTTGTAGCAATTGTTCGGGCATATTTTGAAAACACACCGGGCGCACAAAACGCTGTATAGCCTGACTGCCCACCGCAGTATACCGGCTATCGGTTGATGCCGGAAAGGGACCGCCATGCTGCATGGCGTGACATACTTCAACGCCCGTTGGCATCTGGTTAACAATAAGACGCCCAGCTTTTAACGCCAACTGTTGCCATAACGCCTGCTCCCGGCACAGCTCTTCGTCTTTTGCATATACGGTAGCAGTAAGCTGGCCAGCCAGAGTGGTTGCCAGCATCTGCATTTGCGTACTGTCGGCACAACGCACCAATATGGTGGCGGGGCCAAACACTTCTTCTTGCAGTATGGCCGCGGTTAAAAATGTTTGGGCAGAGACAGCAAAAATACGGGGTACCACCTGACAGCCTTGCTCATTACCTTCGCCTTGAGCTAATAACTCAACGCCTGGCTGCTGCACTAAACGCTGACATTGTTCTCGGTAACTTTGGGCAATTTTAGGCGTTAGCAAACTACCGCTGCCTTGTTTAGCACACAATACCGCTACTGTTTCAGCACACTGTTTGGCGGCATCAGTTTGCGGTAAAAATACCAAGCCAGGCCGGGTGCAAAACTGTCCCTGCCCCATTAATACTGACGCCAGTAAGCTTTGCGCAAAATTGTCTGTATGTTGCTGCAAATAATCCGCTAAGGCAAAAAGGGGGTTTTGCGAGCCTAACTCTCCGTAAAACGGGATGGGCTCTGCGCGCTGCCAGATTAAGCGCTGAAAATGCATTCCTAACTGCTGCGAACCGGTAAACGCCACCGCCTTAATAGCCGGATGCTGAATTAACTGCTCAGAAAACGCATGCTTGCGAGCATGAACTAACGCAAATACCCCTTTGGGTAAACCACATTGCACAATAGCTTTATCAATAGCGCGCGCCACGAGCTCTGCCGTTGCCGGATGCGCATTATGGGCTTTTACAATGACCGGACAACCGGCAGCGAGGGCTGATGCGGTATCACCACCGGCCACAGAAAACGCCAGTGGAAAATTACTGGCACCAAATACCACCACTGGCCCCAGTGCAACCGACTGCAAATGCAGTGCGGGTTTAGCTTGCGGCACACGCTCTGGCTCGGCCGCTTCAATAATATCTGCGCTTGGCTGCATTAAGTTTTTTGCAAATAAGCGCAACTGATTACAGGTGCGTGCCCGCTCACCTTCTACTCTGGCCTGTGGTAAGGCTGTTTCTGCCATAACGGTATGCACTAAACTTTCACCCAGCGCTTCAATTTCTTTCGCGATAGCCTGTAAAAACGCCGCGCGCTCAGCGCGCGATGTTAGGCGGTACTGTAAAAACGCACTGCTAGCCAGCTCAGTAACATCCTGCAGCTCCGCTGAATCGGCTTCAGCAAAGCACCAAAGTAACGCCTGATTGGTCGCGGGATTAAAGCTCGTATGCTTAGCCACTGGCACCCCTTGCCAGCGGCCACCAATAAAATGTTGTCCTGTTATCATTATTTCACCTCAAAACCTGTGGCATAGGGGTCGCTGTTATCTACCCTGATTTGGTTAAAACCATAGACATGGGCCCAGCCCTGAATAGATGGAATGATGGCAGGCTGACCGGCAATTTCAGTAACCGCTTCAAGCTTGCCGTGAAACTGACTACCAATAATGCTTTCGTGAACAAAGCTGTCGCCCAGTTTTAATTCACCACGGCTAAACAACTGTGCCATGCGGGCGCTGGTACCGGTGCCGCAAGGCGAACGGTCAATAGCACCGTCACCATAAAACACCGCATTTGCCGCGTCAGAGCCAGCCGTTTTTGGCTTGCCCGTCCACTGCACATGGCTAATGCCATTGATGCTGGCATCCAGCGGATGTTGACACTGATAAACCTGATTTGCCGCCTTTCGCAGCAAGGGGCTAAAGCGTAATATTTCGCCCGCGCCCCAGTGTTCTAAACCGGGAAAATTGGCCTGCGGCTCAACAATGGCATAAAAATTACCGCCGTAAGCCACATCAAAGTTAATGTTGCCAAGGCCAGGAACCTGCACTTGCGCGTGTTTTATCGCTAAATACGACGCCACATTACGAATGGTGACGGCGGTGACTTTGTCGCCTTGTTGTTGGTAGCTCACCTGAACTTGTCCGGCAGGCACATCCAGTAACAACTGGCCCGGGATCCGCGGTTTTAACAACCCCTGCTCTAATGCCGCGGTTACAGTGCCAATAGTGCCGTGACCACACATCGGCAAGCAGCCACTGGTTTCAATAAACAGCACCGCAGCATCTGCGCCTTCGGTACATGGCGGATATAAAAAAGCGCCTGACATCATGGCGTGGCCCCGGGGTTCAAACATTAACGCCTGGCGTATCCAGTCATAACGGGCAATAAAATCCTGCCTTTTTTCGCTCATGGTGTTGCCATGCAAAAGTGGATGTCCGCTGGTGACCAGCCGCACCGGGTTGCCACAGGTATGGGCATCGACACAAAAAAAGGTTCCGCTTAACATCATGCGTGTTGCTCCGGCACCTTTGCAATGATATCTATGCCATATTTGGCAAGATCAGGCCGCTGTGCCAGTGCCTGTTGTACGGTGCGTTCAACGTATTGCCGCTCAGTGCCTTCTAGTGCCAGCCTGGGCAAACGCACGTTTTCACTGCCCCGTTCCAGCAGTTGCTCAGCCAGTTTAATGCACTGTACTAAGGTGGGAATGGTATCCAGGCGCAGTAACGGCATAAACCAGCGATAGATTTCACGTGCCTCGCTAATACGGCCTTGCAGCGCCAGCTGGAATAAGGTGACAGACTCACGCGGAAATACATTGGTTAAGCCTGAGATCCAGCCAGTAGCCCCCAGCAATACCGATTCCAGCGCAATGTCGTCAACGCCGCAAAAAATCTGAAAACGGTTGCCAAACCGGCTTTGTAGTTCAGTAATACGCCGGGTATCTGTCGTCGACTCTTTTATGGCGACGATATTCGGCTCTTCGGCCAATATTGCTGTCATTTCAAGCGTAATGTCCACGCCATAACTTACCGGATTGTTGTAAATCATAATCGGCAAGCGTGTTGCGCGTGCAACCGTTTGATAATGCACTAAAACTTCACGTTCTGTACCGCGGTACACCACTGCAGGTAACAGCATCACACCGTCAGCGCCAATTAGCTCAGCGGCTTTAATAAAGTCGATGGCGGCAGCCGCGCTGTTTTCTGTGCAACCGGTGATCACCGGTATACGCCCGGCCACGGTTTTAACGGTCTGTTGCAAAAACTCACGTTTTTCGGTCGCAGTTAAAGACGCATTTTCACCCACGGTACCCAGCGCAATAATGCCATCAATGCCATCGTCGATAAGCTGATTCAGCATTCGGGCATTGGCTTCAAAGTTAATACTGCCATCATTATGGAATTGCGTTGAGATTGCCGGATAAACACCTTGCCAGTTTACTTGCATTTTTTTTAACCTCTATCATTGATGTTGGATAAAGAATATTGTATACAATCTACATTATCAAGTGATTTTGGAGTTTTCCTGTGCAGCAAGTGTGTATTATCGGTGGAGGTGTTATTGGTTTAACCAATGCGCTGTTTTTGCAGCAAGCCGGTTTTGATGTGCTTTTGCTCGACGCCAAAGGCATTGCGCAAGGCTGCTCAGCAGGCAATGCCGGCCACTTTGCCACTGAGCAGGTTTTTCCGCTAGCGCACCCTGCGCTACTGCTTAAATTGCCCGCAATGTTGCTTGACCCCCTCGGGCCACTGCGTATTCGTGCCAACTATCTACTGCAAGCTCTACCCTGGTTTGCCCGCTTTGTTGCCAATATGCCCAAAGCCAGGCGTGACGCCCATCAACGCGCGCTAAGCGGTTTAAACCATGCCAGCCTGGCCAGTTGGCAAAACCTATTGCAGCGCTGCCAGCTGAGCCAGCAGATCGAGCACCAAGGCGCACTGCTGGTTAGCGAGAGCAAACACTTAACCCCATTAAAGCAACAATATAATGCCTACCGTGCCGCCGGTATTGATGTGCGCTGGTGCGATAGCGGCCAACTGAATCAGCTTGAACCCTTGTTGTCACCATCACTCAGTGGCGCCATAGATTTTACCGAAGTGGCACATAGCACCAACCCGCTGGCTCTGTGCCAACAGCTGTATCAGCAGTTTTGCCACGCTGGTGGTCGCTATCACAGAACTGATGTTCATCACGTCATACCCGGTAAACAGCAACAGCGGCTTATTTGCTCGGATAAGGATATATACAGCGAGCAAATTATTATTGCTGCCGGGGCGCATTCAGCGACGCTAACACGCCAATTGGGTTGGCAGGTGCCGCTTGAAGCGGAGTGTGGTTACCATTTGATGCTACAGCAGGTTGCACTTAGCCGTCCGGTTAGCTCACTAGAGCGAAAATGTATTATGACCCCAATGCAACACGGCCTGCGATTGGCAGGTACGGCTGAATTTGCGGGCTTAAAGGCTAAGCCAGATTACCGCCGCGCCCGGGCATTGCAGCAACACGCCAATAAATTACTGCGCCGGCTTACTGCTCCGGTTAACACCGACAGTGTATGGGCTGGAAATAGACCCTCGTTACCTGACTCCCTGCCCGTCTTGGGCCAATGTCCGAAGCACCAGGGGATTTTTTATAACTTTGGTCATCAACATCTTGGGCTTACGCAGGCCGCTTTTAGCGCTGAGCTACTCACCAGTTGCGTTTTAAAACAAACACCCGCGCTTAATTTGACGCCGTTTCGAATTAATCGCTTCTAATTTTTTTCCGCCCTGTTACGGCGGAATTTTTGCAGCTGTAGGCAAAAACGTAAAATATACAATATATCTTATAACAATCCAGAGAGATGATTATGAACATCAGCACTACTTCAAACCGCTTAAAACTGTCGCTATTAGCCAGTTCGTTGGCGCTGGCACTAAGCTCAGCCCCCGTGCTAGCCCAAGACAATACCACCGGTTTATTACGCGGCGTTGTTACCTCCGATGCCGGACAGAACATGGCAAATGTGACCATTAGCGTGCGCCATTTAAGCCAGGGTTTTAGCCGTACGGTTAGCACAAACGATCGCGGCGAATACCTTTTGCGCGCTTTGCCGGTGGGTGAATACCACGTTACGGTAAGTCGTGATGGCACCACAGTAATAGATGACTACAAACTCAATATTTCGTTGGGCCAAAGCGCTGTGTTTGCGCCGGTATTAAGCAGTGGCGAAAAGATTGAACGTATTGCCGTGATGGGCAGCATGATTCGCCAAGTTGACACCAGCGACTCTACCGCTGGCTTAACCTTTGACGCCGACATTTTGGATGCAATGCCGGTAAATACTGGTTTTGAAAACGTGGCATTGCTTACTCCCGGTGTGGCACGTAGCTCAGCGTTTGGTGCGTCCAGTTTTGGTGGTGCCTCTTCAGCCGAAAACGGCTATTTTTTAAATGGCATGAATATTAGCGCCCTGCGCACCGGTATTGGCTCAATTGATTTACCCTGGGAAGCTATTGCACAAACGCAAGTAAAAACCGGCGGCATTTCTGCTGAATATGACCGCTTTATTGGTGGTGTGGTGAATGCCGTTGCCAAAACCGGGGGTAACGAGCTGCAATTTGGCGCTGAGGTACGTTACGACCCAGCAGCACTGCACTCGGCACATGACACGGTCTATCTGCCAAGTGGTGGCATTGCCATTAACAATAAAGATTTTGACGCCAGCTTTAGCGAAGTAAATGTATGGGCCAGTGGCGCACTGGTGCAAGACAAACTGTTTTTCTATGCACTGTTTAACCCCAGACGTTTTGAATCACAATATGCCAACTCGGCCGCCACCGTATTTACCGAGTATGAAAAAGAAGATAAACGCTGGTTTGTTAATTTAGATTGGTTTATTACCGATGACCACGTGGTCACTTTCACCGCACTGGATAACAGCGCCGATTATCGCTATGACAACTACCAATGGGACCAGGAACAAGGCAAGGGCTCAGCCAGCGGCGTTACCACCAGCGAATCGGGTGGCAAAATGTACTCGGCCCGCTATCAAGGCTTTATTAGTGACGACTTTTCCGTATCGGCCACTATTGGCCGGTTAGAAGACAACGCCAATACGTTGCCAACTAACCGCCTGCCAGGTATTTGGGACTACGTTAACCTCAATGGCCAGCGCTTCGGTGACTGGACTACCAGTAATTTAATCACCCAGTCGTATCAGCGCGACCAGCTACGGCTTGATTTTACCTACCTGTTGGATAACCACACGCTGCAATTTGGTATCGATACGGAAAAGCTGACCGTTAACTATCTGGAGTATCAAAATGGCGCCGACGATGCCCGGGGCTGGTGGGAGTATCGTACTTACACCGCAATACCCCGTATTGATTTAGACGCTGGCACTTATGTGCGTCAACGTCAACGCGATACCGGCGGCGAAACTGACGTCACCTCAAAAGCCTTGTACCTGCAAGACAGCTGGCAGATAAACGACAACTTGGTGCTTAATGCGGGCCTGCGCTACAGCAACTTCACTAATACCGCCACGACTGGTGAAGACTATGCCAAGCTGGAAAACCAATTAGCCCCGCGGCTACAGCTTATTTGGGACCCAACAGGCACCGGTGACAGCAAGTGGTATACCACCTGGGGCCGCTACTTCCAACCCATCTCTGCCAATATGAACATTAAGCAAGCCAGTGGTCAGCGCGATGTACATTTTTACTATCAGCCCGGTGAACTCAATGCCGACGGTACTTTGGTACTCAACGCCGATGGCTCGCCCAGCCGTGGTGATTTAGTCGCTACCAACGTAATTCAAAGTGGCGAAGTTGATGTGCAGCGTATTGCCGCGCAAGATTTAGGGCCAATGTATTCAGACGAATTTACCCTGGGTTATGAGCAGCAGCTAACCGACAGGGTAAAAGGCGGGGTACGTTTTGTTTATCGTGATTTAAAGCAATCTATTGAAGATAGCGATTTAGGCCCGGTTGTGGCGCAGTGGTTGGAACAAAATGGTGTCGAGAATAACGCCAATGAATATTACTTCTATACCCTACTTAACCCTGGTCGCAATGTCAGCTTTTTGTATGATTTTGATTTAGATGGTGAAAAAGAGCATGTGTCGTTAAGTGCCGCCGACTTGCAGTTACCAAAACCTGAACGGCAATATCTGGCGTGGGAATTTACCCTTGAAGGTCAACCGACCGATGATCTGCAGCTGTGGTTTTCGTACGTTTGGTCACACAGCTGGGGCATGACCGAAGGTTTAGTGCGCACTGACAATGGTCAGGCCGATCCGGGCTGGACCACCTCGTATGATTATGCTGATTTAATGGACCATGGCGCAGGTGACCTGCCAAACGATCATCGTCATGCGTTTAAACTCAGTGGGGTTTATGATCTTACCGAGCAATGGAGATTGGGCTTTGTAGCACGGGCCACATCTGGCTCGCCATTGAATAAATTTAGCCTGCATCCTACCGGTGTAGACAGTTGTGCTGAGCCAAGCCTATGGGCCGATTGGTGTGCCAGCCAATGGTATGACGAAAGCTCGTTTTATGACTGGGACGGCACACCCGCCCCGCGTGGCTCTGCAGGGCGCTTAGATTGGTTGTACGAGTTTGATTTAAGCTTAAGCTACCACACCACTGTTGCTGACGGTGACTTGTCAGTGAAGGCCACTGTGTACAACCTGTTTAATTTCGACACGCCCATTAATGTCAACGAAGTGGCGCAAATTACCCAAACAGACGGCAGTTTTGCACCAAACCCAGACTGGAATACCGCCAGCGCACTGCAAAGTAACCGCACGGTATCATTGGTGGTGCGCTATCAGTTTTAATTTACTGCTATAGCACCGTTCAAACCCTATTGGGGCTTTTGCCATAAAAGCCCCTTTTTCCTCGCGCTTTTGCTGTGATGCTTTACCTTCACGGCGACGCTGTCGGACATCCTATTTATGTATAACAATAAAACGACTGATTGGTTAGGCCACCCTAAAGGGCTGTTTTTATTATTTAGCACGGAAATGTGGGAGCGCTTTTCTTACTATGCTATGCGCGCTTTGTTGGTGCTGTATTTGGTAGATCAAAGCCACAGCCGCGGTGGTGGCCTGGGCTGGGATCAAGCCAGTGCGTTACAACTGTATGGCACCTTCACCATGCTTATTTACGTTACCCCGCTGTTTGGTGGCTGGTTGGCCGATAACATTCTTGGCCAGCGCCGCGCGATTATGCTGGGCAGTTTGCTAATGGCACTGGGGCAATTTAGCCTGGCGTTGCCGCACCATTGGATAGCCGGTTCTGAGCTATACAGCTTTTATACCGGGCTTGGCTTATTGGTATTAGGTAATGGCTTATTTAAACCGAATATTTGTACCATGGTTGGCGAGTTGTACCAAAGTGACGACCCCCGCCGCGATGGCGCCTTCACCATTTTTTATCTGGGTATCAATAGTGGCATGTTCTTAGCTGGTATTGCCGTGGGCACAGTGATAGAGCAATTTGGTTTTAGCCAAACCGACGCCGGCACAACGCAACTGATCCGCAATTATCAAGCCGGTTTCTTGCTAGCAGGCATTGGTATGTTACTCGCACTGTTGTTGCAAATAACTCTGGCGCAGCGCCTGCTGGGGGATATTGGCGTAGAGCCAACCGCGAAACGCGAGCGACGCCGCAGTAAATGCGAAAACAAAACGCCGTTAACACAACAAGAAATCGACCGCTTTAAAGTGGTACTGATCATGGGGCTGCTTACCGTGATTTTTTGGGCAGGTTTTGAGCAAGCAGGCGGCTTACTTAATATCTACGCTGAGCGCTTTACTGACCGCACGCTGGGCAGTGTAGAGCTTAACCCGGCTTATTTTCAGTCGCTTAATCCGTTTTTTATTATGGTGTTTGCGCCGCTTATTGCCTTACTGTGGCTACGCCTGGCTGATAAAGAGCCCAACACACCGGTGAAATTTGCCTTAGGGCTGTTACTGCTCAGTATCGGCTTTTTACTGATGGTCGCCGCCACATTACAACAACAAGATGGCAGCAAAGCCAATATGTTGTGGTTAGTTGCGGCGTACTTATTTTTTACGTTGGGTGAGCTGTGTGTATCCCCTATCGGGCTGGCAATGGTCACCCGGCTATCGCCGGTTCGCATGGTGTCGCTGTTAATGGGCGCCTGGTATCTGTTTATGGCGCTGGCGAATAAAGTCGCGGGTATTATTGGCGCCATGGTGGGCACCACCGACACCGACAGTGAACAAGCCATGTTAGCAAACACTCTGGCTATTTTTGGGGGGTTAGCACTAACCGCGATGTGCTGCGCGCTATTGCTGTTTTTATTGGCCGATAAATTAGTGCTTTGGATGCACGATAGCAAGCCGCGCTAACCGCGCGAGCTTGCTCTCTTTAACCAGGCTTACTTAACCGCTATCTGATAATACGCCGGAGGGGTTTGCTGCATCAGATGGCGTATAAAATAGTCCCAACGTCGCCGGGTAAAATAAGCATCCTCGCGTAAGTCATGGTCTTTATTTGCCAGCAGCAATAAATCCACGTCCTTGCCTGCTGCCTGAATGGCCGCGGCCAACCTAAAGCTGTTCGCTGGGTTCACATTATTATCCAAGTCCCCGGTTGCCAATAACAAATGGCCTGTAAGCGAGCCTGCCAGTTGCATATTGCTTTGAGCTGCATAATGCTCACCTTCTTGCGGCAAGCCCATCCACATTTCCGGCCACCAGGCTTTAGACATACGATGATCGTGGTTACCTGCCGAGGACACGGCCACTTTATAGCTATCGCCGTATTTTAATAGCGCTCTTGCCGCGTCATAGCCCCCTGCCGAATGGCCATAGGCGCCAACACGGCTGATGTCCAGATAAGGCCGCGTTTGCGCCAATTGCTGCAAAGCGCCGATATAGTCTGGGCCACCGATATCGCCCAGATTTTTATAGCTATGTAACTGAAATGCTCTGGAACGATGTGCTGTGCCCAGCGGATCTAAATTCATCACGATAAAGCCCAGTTGCGCTATCGGTGTTTCAGTGTTGGCAAACGCCCGGGAAAAACGCTTGGCCGTTACAATAGTATGTGGGCCGGCATACATATGTTGCACCAGCGGATAGCGTAGCGAGGCATCAAAATTAGCCGGTTTATACAACAGCCCATGCAAGGTGGTTTTACCATCTCGGGCAAGCACCGAAAACGGCTCTGGTGGCTGCCAGCCAATGGCGCGCAATGCGCTATCGTCAGCTACCGCCAGCTTATGCACCACCTGGCTATTCTGGCTTCGGCGTATGGTGCTGACAGTAGGTAAATCCACCCTTGAGTAGCTGTCATAAAAATGCTGCCAGTCAGCGGAAAAGCTAATGTGGTGATCGGCATACTCTGGCGTTAACAAGGTAAGGTTGCTGCCATCAAGGTCTATCCGGTACAAATAACGAAAATAGGGGTCGCCTTGCTCGCGACCAGAGGCAGAAAAATACAGCTGTTGGTTTTTACTATCAAAGCCATGTAGCTCGCGCACAACAAACTGCCCTTGGGTAATTTGGCGTGTTGTGCCATCACGTTGTTGCAGATATAAATGGTTCCAACCGTCCTGCTCAGAACTCCACACAAAGGCATCGCGGCTTACCCATGCCAAACCATGTTTCGCGTAGTCTAAAAACGTGTTACTGCGCTCTTGATAAATCTGCTCGGTGCTGCCATCGACGTTAATCTGCCATAGCGTCAACGCCCGCATCGCGCGGTCTCGCGCCACCAGGTAATAAAAACCATCAGGGTGCCAGCGAATGTCGGCCCAATTTTGCGTCGCCTCCAGTGCGGGTAGCTGTGCCATGATTACCTTGCCCGCTGCGGCATCGACAATAGCCAAATGATATAGCGGCCGCTGGTCATCTCCCGGTAAGGCACGCTTATAAGAATGTAAAACAGCGCGGTGGCCCTGCGCTGGCATATTTTGCAGCATATGCAGCGTTGGCATATTGCGCCGGTCTAACAAAAAGGTCGCCGCGTAACGGCTATCAGCTGACCAGACAAACTGTGTTTTGCGCTTAGGTGTAACGGCTGCGCCGTCAAGTGCATCCAGTTGATACCAGTCATTTAACTCGCCCCAGGCATAATCGGCACTACCATCAGTAGTCAGTTGTTGTGTGTTGCCACTGCTAACATCGGTTAACTGCAGGTTGTAGTTCACGCTATCCAGCTGCCAACGTTTATCTTCAGATACTACCTCACTGGCCTTTTCTGTTTGCGGCTGACATGTATAGCGTTCAATGTCGCATTGCCACTGCTGTTGCAGATACTGTAATGTCAGCTGCCAGCGACCTGTGGTGTGTTGCATGCGTGGCCGCAGCGTTGCCAATGACAGCAAGCTGTCTGCTGCTAATGCTTTTGTCAGAGCCTCTACGTTAACCTGAGTAGGTGACTGCTGAATATTGTCGGCAAAATACAACTGGGTGCCCGTTGCTTCCTGGCGGCTAAACCAATATCCGTCTCCCTGCCAACTAAAAGGCAATTCAGCATTTAGTACCAGTGGCCGCACATTCGGATAAAAGTATTGGCTGGCCTGCTGATACGCAGCTTGCATCTTAGCTTGTTCTGCCCCGGATACAGGCACAGCATTGAGTGCCAACAGCACGACATAATAATGGCTTAACATAACATCTCCGCTTTATAAATAGGGCCTCCAGCATAACAACCAGCACTATTGTATACAATATATTAAATACTAAAAGTAATTAGTCCCCAAATTTTATATAGCTAAAGGCTATTTCTGAATAGTTTTTAGACTAAAATCAACTGATAAATATATTGTATACATTATTTAATATGCTAATTTATTGGAGCCTTAAGGCATATAACAACAAGATAACTACCAGAAGGAACAGCCCAACATGAAAAAGCGCACCTTGCTGCTTAGCCTCTTACTAAGCAGTACCCCAATGTGGAGCGGTCAATTGCTCGCTGCTGCGACCCCCGAACAACCCGACGGCCAACGGTTAGCCGGTCATGTGCATAACGATATGCTGCACGCACCTAAGCCTCCTCGCCAAATGTCACCGCATGAGTTTGAAAAGCAGCAAGCCAATATTTATGCCAAGCGGCATCAGCTTCCGCAAATTTCAGCGCTGTTAACCGACGCTGAAAAAGCCAATAGTACTTTGCAACATGTTACTACCCTGCAAAGTGCTGCCGAACTAAGCACGCTGCGCAATAGCGACCAGCAGCAATTGCAAAATACCTGCAGCAGCCCACAAAGCCTATTGCCACTGTACGGCTCAGAACTGGTTGACGCAGTAGTAAGCGCGGATCTGACATCCTGCCTGTATGGCCTATATAACAATGCGCTACTTGGTAGTGCGCATTTTAGTGACGCTAAAATCAACACCATCGTGCAAGCGATTAACAGCAGAATGGCCAACTTTGATGGCAGCAATGCCACTGGTGCCGCTGAACTGGAAAAACTGGTTAGTTACCTGCGCGCCATGCACTGGGTTGAGGCCGGGTCAAACCGACAGTTCCCCAGCAGCTACACGACCACGTTACAGCAGGCTTTTGATCAGTATTTTGCCGGTGCACATTTTGTACAGTTTAATGGTGCCGTTTCACGCAACTTTATGCTGCGCTATGAAATGTTGATTTTGGTCAACAGTTCCAACACCGACTCGCTGCGTTACCTAAAACGTTTTAGCCAGGCCATAAAAGGCTATTCTGCCACGGTATCTCGTGCCGATACCTGGGGTGTTGCCTATGAAGAAAACGGCATGACACAATTACTGACGCATTATTTTAATGCGGTAAATGCGGGTGGCACTGAATTACAGCAACTATTACAAAACGAGCCCGAGATCATCAGTAATCTTCGAGATTTTGTATTAACAGATGGCTTGTGGCTGGTAAATCACACCCGGCAGTATCAATGGGCCGATGCCGTAACCGAGCTGGGCAGGATGTTGAAATTTGGTGGTAGCATTGCTCAGTCTGTCCGCCCTGCAATGCAAAGCATATTAGCAAACTACCAGTTTGGTGGTGTTGGCTCTAATGGCTGGGTAAATGCACAAGGGATGGTAAAGCTTTACGACAGTGCCAACTGCAGCCTTTACGGCGATGCCTGTGACTTTGATTTAGAAAGCACCGTTCTGGCCGGCCGGCATACCTGTAGTGACACCTTAAAAGTCCGGTTTCAACTGCCGGTTTCAAATGTAAACCTGCAACAAATTTGTAGTAATTTAACCCAGCAGGAGCAAGCGTTTCATCAGGAGTTTGCCACCAATGCCGCTAATCCGGTAGCGAATGACAACAATACCGATTTAGAAATTGTGATATTTAGCTCTTCTACCGACTATCAAAATTTCGCCGGTACCTTTTTTAATATCAATACCGACAACGGCGGAATGTACCTGGAGGGCACCCCGTCAGATCCTGAAAATCAAGCCCGCTTTATTGCCTATCAGGCAACCTGGTTACAACCAGAATTTGTGGTGTGGAATTTAGAGCATGAGTATGTTCATTATCTTGATGCCCGCTTTAACCAATGGGGTAGTTTTAGCGACCAACCGGAAAATCTGGTGTGGTGGGGTGAAGGGTTAGCGGAATATTTATCGCAAGGCGATAGCAACGCGAATGCACTGGGCGTTGCTGGCGATAAAACGTACCAACTGAGTGAATTGTTTCAAACCACATATTCCAATGCAGATACTGCCAGAATTTATTACTGGGGCTACTTAGCCACCCGTTTTATGTTTGAACGTCAACGTCAGCAAATTGATACGGTGTTGTTACCCAACATGCGTGCAGCGAAATATGTTATTTCAGATGCGCCGTGCAGTTTTGATTGGGGCTGGCAAAGCAAAAACGACGCTATTGCCAATAACTGGAGTTGGTTATACGACGACAGCGCCTGGAGCAGTGGTGATTGGGTGTGGACCTGTGGTCAGGTAAACGATGGCAATACACCCGAGTTACCTGATTTCACCCCGTATGCCGACATTATTGCCAGCTGGGGCACGCAATATGACACAGAGTTTCATGATTGGCTGGATTGCATAATCAGCAACGACGATTGCAGTAATGAAACCGGTCCGGGCGCGACGCTGCAAAACGGCGTACCAGTGCTGGTCAATGGTGACAAAGATTCACAGCAGCACTTTAGTTTTAGTTTACCGGCCAATGCTTATGATCTGAACATCACCACCAGTGGCGGCACCGGAGACGTTGACCTTTATGTTAATCAGCAAGCTCCAGCCAGCTTAACAGATTGGGATTTTAGGCCTTATAAAATTGGCAACAATGAACGTGTCGCAGTACTGCAACCACAGCAACCAGACTGGTTTGTTATGTTGCACGGTTATAGCCCGTTTAATGACGTGCGTCTGACCGCCAACTGGCAAGAAGGCACCCTTACCTCTTTACAGCAATGGCCTGGACTAAGCAGCAACCATGCTGTGTATAAGTGGGTATTTGTGCCTGCACAGGCAAAAGCGTTGTATGTTACCCTGGAGAACGGCAGCGGCGATGCGCAATTATACCTTAAACGTCAAGGCTGGCCTGCGCCAAACAACTATGATGCGGCTTCCAGCATTACCCGCGGCACCAGCCAGAAAATACAACTGCAAAATATTACTGCCGGCAGCTACTACCATATTATGGTGAACACGCTAGAAGGCTTTAATAACGTAGATTTAAACGTATTTATGGTGGAATAAGTTACATTAAGCGGGCGTACTTAACTAACCGGCATTAGCTTAAGCCTAATGCCGGTTTAATCATTAAGGTTACTGCGCATCCAGTTTAGTTACTAAGGCTTTTATTTCTGCCGCAGCACCCAGGATATGCTGTTTTAATAACTTACAGGCGTCGTCAGCTTTTTTCTGCCGTACCAGTTTTAATAAATTGGCATGCTCTGGCTCAGCTTTTTTCACCCCACCAGCTAACATTAAATGTACCCGGATATAGCGATCAGAATTACTGTTGAGATTTTGCACCATTTCATAGGTTAACGGTCGGTTGGCCGCCCGATATAAACTCATATGAAACCGGCTATTGAGTTCGCTCCAGCTACCAGAGGTATCTGCCGCCTGATAGGCCATACTCATTTGCTGCAGTAGTTGTTCACTTTGCGCCAGTTCCGCCTCGGTAAGATTAGGGATAGCCATACGCAACAGCTCGCACTCCAGCATGGCACGCAATTCAAATAACTCGGTTACCTGCTCTGCCGACAGCTTAGTGGCGGTTGCACCTTTATGTGCTTCAAACTCTACCAACCCCTCAGCTTCTAACTGCAATAAAGCCTCACGCACCGGAATGCGACTCACTTTTAATTCGTCTGCCAGTGCTGCCTGACGCAGCGGCTCGCCAGCTTTAATCGACCCGGTAAGTATTTTCTCCCGGATAGCTTCTACCACGACCTGAGTGCGGGTTTTATATTCAACGACCATATCAGCGCCTGATTTTCATTAACATGGTATGCAGTATATCAAATGCTTTTGTCGGCGCAGCAATAACTTAGTCGCAACACACAAACGAGACTTGCTACGCCCTCCAATTTTGGATATTGTATACAAAACAATCAAGGATGCACTATGCGATTAGCCAAATTACAGCAGATGATGTCCAGCCTGTCTTATCAGGCCATGTTAATCACCGACCCCATCAATATTCGTTATCTGTCGGGCTTTAGTGGCAGTGCAGGCAGTTTGTTGATTAGCGCACAACAGCGCTATTTAATTACCGATTATCGCTATCTCGAACAAGCAACGTTAGAGTGCCCAGACTGTCAGATTATTTGTCGAGATCGCTCAGTTCAAAGTTTGCCACAATGTATTGCCACGCTATTACAGCATGAGGTTATTAGCTGCTTGCAACTTGAATACAACCATATATCTGTCGAACTGTTTATACAGTTACAACAAGAGCTTCCTTGTACTGTTAGCGCAACTACTAACTTAACAGAGCAATTACGGGCGATAAAAGACACTACCGAACTGGCGTGTATTCGCCAGGCAGCCTGGATTGGCGATACCGCACTGGCCTGGTTGCTACCTCAACTGCAAGTAGGTATGACAGAACGCGATGCCGCCAATTTATTACAGCAAAAAATTTATGCACTGGGTGCGGACGAACTGGCGTTCCCTACTATATTACTGAGTGGTGCGCGTAGTGCCCTGCCCCACGGTAAGCCAAGCTTACGTTGCTTTGAAAAAGGCGACTGGATCTTGCTGGATTTTGGCGCCCGGGTAGAAGGCTACCGCTCAGACATGACCCGCACCGTCATACTGGGTGAAGCGAGCAATGAACAACAGCAGTTTTATCATACGGTGTTAACCGCACAGCAAGCGGCCCTGGCTGCCGTAAAACCCGGCATCACGGGGCATCAACTGGGTCAGATTGCACAATCGGTGTTGGCGCAGTCTCCTTATGCGGCTTATGTGGGTGAAGGCCTGGGCCATGGTGTTGGCCTGGCACTGCACGAATTTCCACTTATGCGCCGCGGTTGCCAGGTGCCGCTGGTTGCTGACATGGTCGTGACAATAGAGCCAGGACTATACAGACCCGGTTTTGGCGGTGTAAGAATTGAAGATGATATTGTCATTACCCAGCACGGCTATGAGCTACTAACCCATAGTCCAAGACAACTACAACAACTACCAGCTTAACCAAATTGACTATACAACCTGATTAATAATCAACCTGCAAATTAACTAAAATTGTGATTTAACGAAAAGACACTTTAATAAAATAAAACAGAAAATAATGACAAATATAATAAAATCAATTATTTATTTAAATGCAGGGCACTATCCAGATTAAAACTTTCACTTGCAGTTTAGTGCGCCTGCAGTTAACTTGTATAACATCTTAACAAGCAAGAATCTTGAAATGACTTTTGTAACTGTACTACACCATCATAGCGACTAGCCGTCCGATATTTTCGGAGGGCTATATTCTGGCGCTCCGGTGGTACAGCAAACAAACCCCGAGCCCAGGCACGGGGTTTTTGTTTATTACGCTTTATAAATTTATTGGGAGACAAGTATGAGTCCAGCAACAGAATCAAAACGCTTACGCATCGCCATGCAAAAATCAGGACGCTTGTCGGTCGACTCACAAGCACTGTTTGCCAGCTGCGGATTAAAAATAAACCTGCGCGAGCAACGCCTTATTGCGCATGTCGAAAACATGGATATCGATATTTTACGGGTGCGTGATGACGACATTCCTGGCCTGGTAATGGATGGCGTATGTGACTTAGGTATTGTTGGTGAAAACGTACTGGAAGAAGAATCCTTGCAGCGCAAAATGGACAACGATAGTTTTGATTACACCGTACTCAAACGTTTAGATTTCGGCGGCTGCCGTTTGTCTATTGCAGTGCCACAAGAAGAAGATTATACCGGCGTTGCCTCGTTAGACGGTAAAACCATTGCTACCACCTACCCGCGTTTACTGGCGCGTTATTTAAAAGAGCAAGGTGTTAATGCCCGTATTGTTAATTTAAAAGGCTCGGTAGAAGTGGCCCCACGTGCAGGTTTGGCCGATGCGATTTGCGATTTGGTCTCCACCGGTGCCACTTTAGAAGCAAACGGTTTAAAAGAAGTGGATGTTATATACCGAAGCAAAGCCGTACTGATTCAACGAAAAGGGCTTACCGACAGTAAACAACTACAACTGATTAATAAACTGATGCCGCGCATTAATGGTGTTATGCAGGCAAATGAAAGCAAGTACATTATGCTGCATGCCCCGCGCGCCCGTTTAGATGAAGTTATTGCGCTGTTACCCGGTGCAGAAAACCCAACGATGCTGCCGCTAGCCGGTAACGATGCCATGGTGGCAATACATGTGGTGAGTAGTGAAACCTTGTTTTGGGAAACCATGGAGCAGTTAAAAGCGCTTGGCGCCAGCTCCATTCTGGTTCTGCCAATAGAAAAGATGATGGAGTAACTATGACCAGTAAACCTGAGCAGGCGGCCAGGGTAATTAACTGGGCACAATTGTCAGCGCCAGCACAACAAGCTGCGCTGGCACGGCCTGACCTTGCCGATTCTGCAGCGCTAAGCGGCCAGGTAGCCGCCATTATCAACACCGTACGCCAGCAAGGTGACGCCGCGCTACGTGCTTACAGCAAACAATTTGATGGTCTGGATAACAACCCATTAGTGTTAAGCCACGAGGTAAAACAGGCCCAGCTCAGCAAGCTATTGCCAGAGCGTAAAGCGGCCATTGAATTGGCGTATGACAATATTCGTAAATTTCATGCTGCGCAGTTGCCACGTGATATTGAGGTAGAAACCAGTATTGGCGTTGTATGCCAGCTTAAAAGCCGCGCTATTGCTGCTGTCGGCTTGTATATTCCTGGCGGCAGTGCGCCATTACCTTCAACGGTGCTAATGCTGGGTGTGCCTGCGCAATTAGCCGGTTGTGGCCGTATTGTGCTGGTCACACCACCCGGTAAGCCGAAAGCTGGCGATATCGCGCCAGAAATTTTGTATGCGGCTGAGCTTTGTGGCATTAGCGAAATTTATACTATCGGTGGTGCGCAAGCCATCGCTGCACTGGCTTATGGCACTGCAACCATTGGCAAAGTGGATAAAATTTATGGCCCCGGCAACCGTTTTGTAACCGAAGCCAAACAGCAGGTTAGCCAGGATGCTAAAGGCGCGATGATTGATATGCCCGCAGGCCCGTCTGAAGTGCTGGTTTTGGCTGACGACAGCTCCAACCCGGCCTTTGTGGCAGCTGATTTGTTATCACAAGCCGAGCACGGCCCTGACTCGCAGGTTATCTTAGTGAGCGACAGTGCAGCATTAATTAATGCTGTACAGCAAGAAGTGGCCACACAATTAGCGCAGTTACCCCGCCAGGACATTGCTGCAGCGGCACTTAGCCATAGTCGCTATATTTTAACCACTGACCTGGCGCAAGCAGTTACCGTGACAAACGCTTATGCGCCCGAGCATTTAATTGTGCAAACCGCTTGTGATGATGAATTGACGGAGCAGTTTACCAGTGCAGCCAGCATCTTTGTTGGCAAGTGGACGCCTGAGTCAGCCGGTGACTACGCCAGCGGTACCAACCATGTGCTACCCACTTATGGTTATAGCAACACGGTATCAAGTTTGTCACTAACCGACTTTTACCGCCGTTTCACGGTACAAAAACTGTCGGCACAGGGCATGCGAAATATTGGCCCGGCCATCGTTACGCTGGCAGAAGCAGAAAGCCTGGAAGCACACGCCAACGCGGTACGTTTGCGCCTGGCAGAACTAAACACCATTAATCAGGGTTGAGGTAAAAGATGTCGGACAAAAACCCCACAGGCGTCAATCAGCTGGCCAGGCAACTGGTTAAAGATCTGGTGCCTTACGCTTCAGCCCGCAGCAGCATGAGCGGCGGTGCAGTTTGGCTTAACGCCAATGAAAACGCGTTGGCTCCAGCCTACCAGCTGGATGGCACTTTTAACCGCTACCCGTCTTGCCAGCCAAAAGCCGTGATCAATGCTTATGCCGCCTATGCCGGTGTCGCCCCCGAGCAAGTGCTCGTCAGCCGCGGCGCTGACGAAGGTATAGAGCTTTTAATTCGTAGCTTTTGTGAGCCCCGGCAGGACCGCATTACCATTTGCCCGCCGACTTATGGCATGTATGCCATTAGTGCCGAAAGCAACAAGACAGCGGTTGACAAAGTATTACTGCTACAAGGTGAGCAACTTGATTTGCCGGGCATTTATGCCACCAAGCCTAAACTGGTATTTATCTGTAGCCCGAATAACCCAACCGGCGATTTGATCCCGCAAGCGCAGATTATTGCGGTACTTGAGCACTTTGCCGGCAAGGCGTTAGTGGTAGTAGATGAAGCCTACATTGAATTTGCCCCACACGCCTCAGTGGTGAATTTACTGAGCAGATACCCGCATTTGGTAATACTGCGCACGCTGTCTAAAGCCTTTGGTTTAGCGGGCTTACGCTGTGGTTTCACCCTGGCGGCGCCGGAAATAATTAACGCACTGAAAAAGATGATAGCGCCCTATCCCATCGCCGAGCCGGTGGCACAAATTGCGGCTCAGGCTCTGTCAGATAAAGGCATCGTACAAATGCAACACAGTGTGGCGACAATCAATCAACTACGTGACGACTTTATCGCTTTTGCCAGTGCGCAAAGCGGCGTGAGAAAAGTCTGGCCCAGCAATGCCAACTATGTGCTGTTGCAGGTAGACAATGCTGCAGATTGCGTTGGCGCTCTGGTAAAAGACGACATTCTTATTCGCAATCAATCCAGCCAACTTGGTTTGTCTGAAGTGGTACGGGTATCCATTGGCACCCCAGATGAAATGCAACGCTTACAGCAGGCGATGCAGCAGTATTTTACTAATAGCTTAAACACCGAGAGTTTAAAAACAGAGGGAGTAAACGCATGAGTGGCCAGCCTATATTATTTATCGACCGCGACGGCACCATGGTAGAAGAGCCCCCCATTGACAAGCAGCTCGACAGCCTGGAAAAGCTGGCTTATGAACCTGGCCTGGTGCCGGCGCTTTTAAAGCTGCAAGCAGCGGGTTACCGCCTGGTCATGGTCACTAATCAGGATGGTTTGGGCACCGACAGCTTCCCACGCAACACCTTTGATGCGCCGCAAGACAAAATGATGCAGTTACTCAACTCACAAGGTATTCAGTTTGATGATGTATTGATTTGTCCACACTTTGACGCAGATAACTGCAGTTGCCGTAAACCCAAACTTGGGCTGGTAAAAGACTACCTGCAACAAGGCAAAATCGACTTTACCAACTCTTATGTTATTGGCGATCGTGCGACTGATGTACAACTGGCAGAAAACATGGGATTACCGTCGTTTCAGTACAACCGCGAAACCCTGGGCTGGAGCGAGATTACTAAACAACTGCTAAGCCGTGGCCGTAAAGCTACCGTGCGTCGCACTACCCGAGAAACCGACATTGAGATCAGTGTTGATCTGGACAGCAGTGGCAATAACTTTTTTGGCACCGGCGTAGGTTTTTTCGACCACATGCTGGAGCAAATTGCCACCCACGGCGGTTTTTCACTGCAGGTAAAAGTGACTGGCGATTACCACATTGACGATCACCACAGTGTGGAAGACACAGCATTGGCACTGGGCCAGGCGTTAAAGCAGGCACTGGGCAATAAACGTGGCATTAACCGCTTTGGCTTTGTTTTACCCATGGATGAATGCCGCGCTGAATGTGTGCTGGATTTATCCGGCAGGCCATTGTTTGTGTTTAATGGTGAGCTGGGTGATGGTGCCGTAGGTGGGTTAACGCTGGAGATGGTGCCTCACTTTTTCCGCTCATTAAGTGATGCCATGCTGATGACACTGCACTTAAGCATTACCGAGGGTAATAAGCACCACAAGGTAGAAGGGTTGTTTAAAGCCTTTGGCCGCGCGCTACGCCAGGCGATAACGGTTTCGGGCGAGGCTCTGCCAAGCTCTAAAGGGGTGTTGTAATGAGTAAGCTGGTTATTGTTGATACCGGCTGTGCCAATATCAGCTCAGTGTATTTTGCCTTTAAACGCTTAGGCGTAGAAGCCAGCATAAGCCGCGAAGCAGGCGTTATTAAAGCCGCAGACAAAGTACTGCTGCCCGGCGTTGGTACTGCCCATAATGCGATGGCAAAGCTACAGCAGGCAGAACTTGTCCACACCTTGCAAAGCCTACAGCAACCGCTGCTGGGTATTTGTTTAGGCATGCAAATGCTTACCAGTCACAGCATGGAAGGTGATGTGCCCTGCTTAAACCTGATACCAGGCGAAGTATTGCCGATGCAAAGCGCGGGCTTGCGCTTACCGCATATGGGTTGGAATACGCTACACAGCATCAGTGACCACCCATTAATGCAGGGTTTTACTGCCAGTGACTATCTGTATTTTGTACATAGCTTTGCTGTTGCACCAAGCAGCTACAGCCTGGCGCAATGCCACTATGGTAGTGATTTTGCTGCCGTGATTTGCAAAGACAACGTAGCCGGCGCCCAGTTTCACCCCGAGCGTTCAGGCAAAACCGGCGCGCGTTTATTACAAAACTTTCTGGAGTGGCAGCTATGATTATCCCCGCCATTGATTTGATTGACGGCAATGTAGTTCGGTTATATCAGGGCCGTTACGACAATACCACGCAATATGATTTCAGCCCGCTTAGCCTGCGTAATCAATATGCTCAGGCCGGCGCCGATTGGTTACATATTGTCGACCTATCTGGCGCCAAAGACGCCACTAAGCGTCAGTTAGCCTTGCTAACAGAACTGATGACAGCGTCACCGCTACACATTCAGGTAGGTGGCGGTGTGCGAAACGAGCAAGACGTTATTAATTTGCTCGACGCCGGTGCCGGCCGTGTAGTGATTGGTAGTTTAGCCATTCGCCAAAGCGAACTGGTGCAAGGCTGGGTGCGCAAGTACGGCGGTGACCATATTGTGTTAGCGCTGGATGTAGCAATAAATGAAAAAGGTGAAAAAACCCTGCCCTCCCACGGCTGGATTGAGCAATCGAATATTACCTTAGAGCAGGTGCTTGATGGCTATATTGACGCGGGCGCTAAGCATGTACTGTGCACCGACATCAGTAAAGACGGCACCTTAACGGGTTCCAATGTACAGCTATACAAAGAGTTAGCAGCTAAATACCCACAAATTCAGTGGCAGGCTTCAGGCGGCATTGGCAAGCTGGATGATATTAGCGCTTTAATAGACAGTGGCGTAGCCGGTGTTATTTTGGGCCGCTCATTGCTTGAAGGTAAGTTCAGCCTTGAGGAGGCCATAGCATGCTGGCAAAACGGTTAATTCCTTGTTTAGATGTACGCGATGGCAAAGTGGTAAAGGGCGTACAGTTTCGTAACCACGAAATCATTGGCGACATAGTGCCATTGGCGCAGCGTTACGCCGAGGCCGGTGCAGATGAACTGGTGTTTTACGATATCACCGCCTCCAGCGACGGCCGTGTCGTCGATAAAAGCTGGGTGCGCCGCATTGCCGAGGTTATTGATATTCCGTTTTGCGTTGCCGGTGGGATTAAAAGTGTTGAAGATGCTGGCAAAATACTGGAAATGGGTGCAGATAAAATTTCGGTTAACAGCCCGGCTCTGGCAAGACCCGAACTGATTAACGAGCTTAACCACAGCTTTGGTCAACAATGTGTGGTTATTGGCATCGACAGCTTTTTTGATGTTGCCTCTGGTCAGTATCAGGTGTATCAGTTTACCGGCGATGAAAGCCGCACACAGAAAACACAGTGGCTTACCCGCGACTGGGTGGCAGAGGTGTTAAGCCGCGGTGCTGGTGAAATCGTACTTAATTGTATGAACCAGGACGGTGTGCGTCAGGGTTATGATATTGCGCAATTAAAAAGCATTCGTGATATTTGTAGCGTGCCGTTAATTGCCAGTGGCGGTGCCGGTACTATGCAGCACTTTACTGACGTATTTAGCAAGGCAGATGTTGACGGCGCACTGGCAGCCAGTGTATTTCACAAAGGCATTATTGAAATTGCACAGCTTAAAGCCAAGTTGATAGCTGATGGCATCAGCATACGGCCGTAAATGCAGAAACGGAGCATCGAACACGCAATCACTGCGTACATTTTTTCTGCGACACGCCGTGAACCCATCCATGGGGGCTCGTCTCAGCCCGTCCAGGGCTTCAACGGTCGCTGAAAAAAGTACATCCGCGCTTGCTTTGCTTGTGCCAGCCGCAAAGCAAATGTCTAATGCGCCGAGGATTAGTTACTAAACAGAGCGTCTGTGGCATGGATGCCACAGAGGAGCCTACAAAGATGTATTTACGGCGTCTCTGTGTAACTAAACCTCAGAGCTTACAACGGTATGGCGCAAAATTATTTAAAGGTTACATATGAAAAAAGACACACTTACCACCCTAAACTGGCCCGAAACCCAGCTATTACCGGCCATAGTACAACATGCTATCTCTGGCAAAGTGCTAATGCAGGGCTATATGAACCCCGAGGCGCTTGAGCACACGCTGCAAAGCAACAACGTTACCTTTTTCAGCCGCAGTAAACAGCGCTTGTGGACTAAAGGCGAAAGCTCTGGCAACACGCTAAAACTAGTTAGTATCGACAACGACTGCGACGCCGACAGCATTTTAGTACTGGCACTGCCACAAGGCCCTACCTGCCATGTTGGCACCGAAACCTGCTGGCACGACAATAGCGCCAATAGCCCGCAATTGGCTTTTTTATATGACTTGGAGCAAGTAATTAAAAGCCGCGAAGGCGCAGACCCCAGCAGTAGCTACACCGCCAGTTTATTTGCCAAAGGCGTAAAACGTATTGCTCAAAAAGTGGGTGAAGAAGGTGTTGAATCGGCGCTTGCCGCGATGGCGGGTGACAGAGAAGAGCTGGCCAACGAAGCGGCCGATCTGATGTTCCACCTGCTGGTACTGCTACGTAGCCAAAAGCTGGAATTAAATGATGTGATAAAGGTACTGCAGCAGCGTCACAAGTAATTAAATGCTGGCAGTTTGTATGTACAGTAATTCACGACAAATATTTAATGTGTAACTGGCAGCAAACTGTAAAGCAAACTAAACTGTTCGCGACATGACAGCCAAATCGCCACATCTGCATCGTGAGGCAAACCTGATCCAAATGCTGGACCCATTATCCAGCGATTGGAATAAGGCCATGCCAGAACCTGATACTACGGTTACCCGTACGTTAGTTGCTGCGCTCGATTTTAGTCGTTTAAATGCCCTGTTTGAAAATTTCCTGCAGGTGATGAATGTTCCCATTGCTTTAATTGATTTACAGGGCAAGGTACTTGCTTCTTCTCGTTGGCAACGTGCCTGTATTCAATTTCACCGCCAAGCAAGCCCAACATTAGGCCGCTGCTTAGAAAGCGACAAAAACTTAGCAATGCAACTGCAGCAAGGTAAAAATTATTCTATTTATCGTTGCGGTAATGGCCTGACAGATTGCGCAACCCCTATCATGTTGGAAGGTGAACATATTGCCAATTTGTTTATTGGGCAATTTTTCTTAAATGAACCCAGCACAGAGCACTTTATCGCGCAGGCCAAAGAGGCGGGCTTTGCACAAGATGACTATATGGCTGCTTTGGCCGAGGTCGCTATTGTCGATGAAAGTAAACTCCCCGCCATGCTGAATATGCTGGGGCTATTGGCCCTACAAATTACCGAACTTAGCCTGACTAATGACCGCTATCAACGCAGCTTGCAACATACAGAACAACAAGTTACACAGCGTACGCAAGAGCTGCAAATGCAAAATCAAATCCTGAGTCAAATTAGTGAAGGTGTCGCACTTAAAACCATCTTACATAATTTGGTTATGCAGGTAGAGCAGCTTAACCCTAAAATGATTTGTTCTATTTTACTGTTAGATACCGATGGTGAGACGCTACGTCATGGTGCGGCACCATCGTTACCTGACGCTTACAATGAGGCGCTTGATGGCATAAAGACAGGCGTAGGTGTAGGCTCTTGTGGTACCGCTGCGGTAACAGGCGAAACGGTCATTGTTGACAATATAGAGACTCACCCTTACTGGCAACCTTATCAGGCACTCGCCGCACTGGCCGATGTAAAAGCCTGCTGGTCTCAACCGGTTAAAAATGCTCAGGGTGAAGTACTGGGCACCTTTGCTATTTATCATAACGAGCCCACAGCGCCATCACCTGAGTTACTCAAACAAATTGTTGCATACGGCAACTTAGCCGAATTAGCAATAAGCCGCAGTTTAAGTACCTCTCAAATACGTCAGTTAGCGTTTTATGATGCTTTAACAGGTTTAGCCAACCGCCGCTTGTTGGAGGAACACTTGCTACAAGCCATGTCATCCAGCCAGCGCAATCAAAAATACTGTGGGTTAATGTTTATTGATTTGGATAACTTTAAGCCAGTTAATGATTTGTTTGGCCATAAAGTTGGCGATACCCTGCTGATAGAAGTGGCTAAGCGCTTAACCACAACCGTTCGCTCAGCAGATACTGTTGCCCGCTTTGGTGGCGACGAATTTATTGTGCTACTACGTGACATTGATACTGATACCAAGCTTAGCCGGCTCTACATGCAACAAATAGCATTAAAGATTGCTCAAGAACTGTCCCGCCCTTATCCGCTGTCGGATAATCTGATGCACCAATGCGCTTGCAGTATTGGACTGGTGTTATTTCAAAACGACAACGATTATGACGAGCTACTCCGCCAAGCTGATAGCGCCATGTATCAAGCAAAACGCCAGGGGTCGAACCAGCCATGTTGGTATTCAGCTCAAACAGCAGAGTAAATTTGGTGCTGTAATCACTACAGAACGCTTTTTGTCTTTTATTTACCACATTAAAATGTAACAGGCTTTGTCTGTGTATTGACAAGCTATTGCCAGCCAAAGACTATAGCGTGTTAATTACGTATAACATTTCTTACAACACAAAAATAAAAAGAGTCCTTATGAGAAAATCTATTCTGATGCTGGCCTTGGCCAGCAGTTTCGCCATGGCAGATGAAGGCATGTGGATGCCGCAACAATTGCCAGAAATTGCCAACGAGTTAAAAGCTGCCGGTCTTGCGCTAGACCCTGCAGATTTAACCAAGCTAACCGAATTTCCAGCCGCAGCTATTGTCAGCTTAGGCGGTTGCTCTGCTTCTTTTGTTTCACCCAATGGCTTAGTTGCAACCAATCATCACTGCGCTTATGGCAGCATTGCTCACAATTCCACACCAGAAAATGACCTGTTAGCCAATGGCTTTTTGGCTAAAACACTAAGTGATGAAGTACCCGCTGCGCCAGGTAGCCGTATTTTTGTCACTAAAGCAGTAGATAACGTTAGCGACAAAGTAATCGATGCGGCTACGGCTAAACTGAGCGGTAAAAAGCGCATTGATGCCATCGAAGCGAACCAAAAAGCGTTAGTAGCCGAATGCGAAAAAGACGAAGGCTATCGTTGTACCGTGGCCGCTTACTACGGCAGCCTGGAGTTCTACCGTATTAAACAACTGGAAATTAAAGACGTGCGTTTAGTACATGCCCCGGCTGAAGGCGTGGGTAAGTTTGGTGGCGACACCGACAACTGGATGTGGCCGCGCCATACAGGTGATTACAGCTTCTACCGCGCTTATGTCAGCCCGGAAGGGAAATCGGCTGACTTTAGTGCTGACAACGTACCTTACAAGCCAGATTTTCACTTAACCCTGGCTAAAGATGGCGTCAAAGAAGGTGATTTTGTTATGGCCATGGGTTACCCCGGCCGCACCAACCGCCACCGTTTACCCAGTGAAGTGAGTGAAACTTTTGAATGGTCATACCCTAACACGGTAAGCCATTTTAAAAATACGCTAGATATTATTGGCCGCGAAACAGCCAACGATAAAGACGCCGACCTTAAATATGCCAGCCGTGTGGCGGGTTTAAATAACTACATGAAAAACCGCCAGGGCATGCTGGATAGCTTTGCCGACAGCGATTTTTTAGCACGCAAAACAGCGGAGCATGTGGCATTAACGGCTTGGGTTAACAGCAGCCGGGATAATAAAAAAGCCTACGCGGATGATTTAAAAACAATAGAAAAACTGCTTAAACAGCGCCAGCAACAAGACCGTCGCGACTACCTTTTAGGTAATGCAAAACCACGGTTGTTAATAGCTGCCAGCGCCCTTTATCGCCTGTCAGAAGAGACCACCAAACCAGATGCACAGCGTAAAGCGGGTTACCAAAGCCGCGACTTACCACGCTATAAAGCCTTTGTTGCTGGCATGGAACGCAACCTTGCCGTTAGCGTAGAAAAAGCGTTGGACTTATACAACCTTGGCCGTTATGCCGCGCAGCCTAAAAAGCAGCGTGATGCCGAGTTTGATAAAGTAATGGGCATTAAAGATGGCATGAACGAGCAGCAACTTAAGGCGTTAATTGACAGTTGGTACGCCAACTCGGGCCTTGCTACGTTAGAAAACCGTAATGCCCTGCTTGAAATGACCCCTGAGCAGTTTGCACAAAGCAGCGATAGCTTTGTAAAAGCTGCCGTGGCACTGCATAAATGGACGTTAAAGCGTGAAGCTGAAGAGGAAGAACTGGAAGGCAAAATTCAGCAGGCCTATGCCAGCTATATGCGCGCGAAAATTGCGTTTATGCAGTCTAAAGGCCAGGCCGTTTACCCCGATGCTAACAGCACTTTACGGGTAACCTACGGTAACGTAAAAGGCCGGGGCCATGGTAACGAAGACGGTAATGCCTGGGCGCCGTTCACCACTCTGCGCGGTATAACGGCTAAAGCCACTGGTGAGGGCGAGTTTAACGCACCACAAAGCCAGCTTGATGCCATTAACGCCAAGCAGTACGGCCCTTACAAGGTAGAAAGCTTAAACTCTGTGCCGGTAAACTTTTTAGCCACACTGGATATTACCG
Organism: Rheinheimera baltica; assembly: GCF_030731985.1. Taxonomy (NCBI): domain Bacteria; kingdom Pseudomonadati; phylum Pseudomonadota; class Gammaproteobacteria; order Chromatiales; family Chromatiaceae; genus Rheinheimera; species Rheinheimera baltica. Next base: position 276,301 of record NZ_JAPJDY010000001.1, on the reverse strand, counting down.
GGGGTAACTCTGGTTCAGCGGTATTAAACAGCAAAGCTGAGCTTGTGGGCTTAGCTTTTGACGGCACACTAGACTCTATAATTTCAGATTGGGATTACAACCCAAACAATACCCGCTCTATTCAGGTAGATCACCGTTTTATGCTGTGGCAAATGCAGCTGGACGGCGCTGAGAACCTGTTAAAAGAAATGGGTGTTAAATAACCATCCGCAAAAAGGGCCGTAAGGCCCTTTTTTAATTACAGCTCCGATTCGAACCGGCTTGTCCACACAGGCACGCCGTAAATACATCCCTGTTGGCTCGATTATAAACTTCGTCCATGAAGTTAATCCTGCGGACCAGCTTCGCTGTTCAAATTCGCTCCAGACGAATTTGTCCGGCATCCATGCCGTCAACGGTCTGTTTAGAACAAGCCGATTCTCACTAAGTTGAGGCCTCTTATCTAGTTTGTTTTTTCTAATAATTCTGCTGCCAGCCGGACAAAATCTGATGACGTTAAAATCCCCATTAGCTTGTTATTTTCATCCACCACCGGCATACAACCATGACGGTTCGTAACAAAAAAACCGGCGACGTCTTTCAACGACTGATCGGGCGTTACCGCAGCAAAATCGGTTGCCATTAAATCGGTGATAAGTTGCTGTTTTTCTTTACGCTCAAGCGCCGTAGCACCAAATTGCGCCATTAACCCCATAACCTTAGCTATCATAATCTTTTGCGTCAGCATGCCCACCAGCTCGCCTTTCTCGTCTATTACCGGAATATGCCGCACATTCTTACTACGCATCAAATCATGGGCGTCTTTTAAACTGGCATCACGGGTAACGCACAAGGGATCAACGGTCATCAGTTCAGCAACAGTGCGAATAGTCATGCAAGGCTCCTTCAATGAAATTTGTATAGGCACCCATAGATATAGCGAAAAATTGGCATAGCTGCAGCAAACTGGATCAAGTTTTTCGCCGTACGCTGGCAAAACAATATGGTTTGGCAAAAAAGTAAAAATTTAAATCTGATCTTTCCTGGCAAAGCCTGCGTTGTTATAGCTGTAAATTATGTCTAACTTTGTACTAAAAAAAGGAAACATTATGAAACTGTCACAGCTTATTACCGGTTCATTGTTACTAGGTTCATTGCTGGTTACCGCCCAAGCCCATAACCACAAAATGAAAGCAGACATTGTTGATACTGCTGTTGCGGCTGGTTCATTCACCACTTTGGTTACTGCAGTAAAAGCAGCTGAGCTGGTAGAAACACTGAAAAGTGAAGGCCCCTTTACCGTGTTCGCGCCAAATGATGCAGCTTTCGCAAAAATACCGGCAGCCGATTTAAATGCGTTAGTTGCCGACAAAGCAGCGTTAACTAACGTACTTACCTATCATGTTGTTGCCGGTAAAGTAATGGCAGCTGATGTTGTAAATTTAACCTCAGCTAAAACAGTTCAAGGTCAGGATCTGGCCATTACCGTTAAAGATGGCAAAGTCTATGTTAACGGCGCTCAGGTTATTGCCACAGACATAGAAACCAGTAACGGTGTAATCCACGTGCTGGATTCTGTAGTAATGCCAAAATAACGCGGTTTATTCTGTCTCAGGCTTTACCGCCTGAGACGATGTTAAAGAGCTACCTACAGACGCGACAATAACCAGGCCTATTGCCAGCCATTGCCACAACGTTAATAACTCAGCCAAAAGAACAAAACCCGCCAGCGCGGCAATTGCCGGTTCCACACTCATAAACACGCTAAAATTTTGCGATGTCATGTTTCTAAGCGCTACCATCTCCAGCGAATAGGGCAAGGCACTGGATAACACACCAACCAATAGCCCAAGTGGTAATACGTCCCAGCTTAATAACGCCATACCCTGGCTTATGGCACCAATAGGTACCAAAAACGCCGCTGCCACTGTCATGCCCAGCGCTACCGTAATACCGCCAGAGCCTTTAGCATTGGTTTTTTTACCAAATAATATATAACCGGCCCAGCAGGCACCTGCGGCTAATGCTAAAACCACCCCAACCGGATCCAACGCATCTACGCCATGCATGTCCGGCAATAACAGTAAAATACCGGCAAGGGCACAGGCGACCCAAACAAGATCACGCTTACGCCGCGATGAAAACAGTGCCACAGCTAAGGGTCCGGTAAATTCCAGCGCGACACCAATACCCAGCGGAATGCGCTCAATAGCTAAGTAAAACAAAATATTCATGCCACCCAGGCAAATACCATAGGTAATAACCGCCAGCCAGTCGCGCCGTCCTGATGGCAGGCTGCGCCAGGGGCGAAATACCAGCCATAGCACTACAGCAGAAAAGCCCAGGCGCAGCGCGGTAGTGCCCTCTGGCCCAACTAATGGAAACAACTGTTTTGCAATTGAAGCACCAGACTGAATAGTGATCATTGCCAGTACCACACTGACAATAGCCACCAGCAACGCACGATTAACCGAAATAGACATAGAAAAACCTGACAGGAAAAGCACCACGCTTAGAAAAGATATTGTAGCCCGCAACTGCTGCAAAAGGCACGTCATGATGCCCCAGGATGCGGCGTTTGTGCCTTATTACAGGGCAAAGCTCAGCGTGGTTTGGCTCCACCCTGCTTGCAAAAACACGAAGTTGTCAAAACAACATCATTATGTAGCAATAGGTTAAGCGCAAAGTGCCATTTGCGGGTTCATGCTACCGGCATTTTTCAAGCTAGTGGCACACTATCTGCTTTATTAACGTTAACGGCATGTGTGCTCATTCGCTATTTTCCTTCTCACACTAAGGAGCATTGGTATGACCGGACTACATAACCGCAGCCATCCACTGCGTGATGTTCTGGATAAAGAACTGCAACAACGAACATTCCCGGCGCTCACGGCTCCGTGTCGGCTGTGCCAGTTTATGCTGACCGTATCACCGGCATCGCGCAGCAGCGAACTTAGCTTTATACAACAACTGGCTAGCCAGCAAGGCAGCCATTTCAGTGAAACCGACCATGATATCAACCTGCCACTGTTTGGCGGCAGTTTACGTTTTGAAAAGCACGGCGAGTTTTCCAGCTATATCTTTATGCAAAGCGGCAGTGAAAAACAGTTATTTGATGATCCAGCCGATTTCTTGCCTGCTAAAACCTGGTTTGATGATATCCCAGGCCAAATTTTTCGTATTGTGCAACTAAGCATTATCACCCCGTCGCAGTTAACCACCTATGGCAACATTGACACCCTGTTCAATCCTGACAACTGTATTAGCAGTTTACTGGCTGGGCAAAAAGCCCGGATCTGGACCGATTTTCAAAAACATGCCGAAGGTGCCGGCCGCATGGTGCTGCTGGATCAAGGCTTAAGCCCGGCAGCATTGGGGCGTTTAGTACAGCAGCTGCTCGACTTGGGTAACTATCGCAAATTATCGCTATTAGGCTGGCCGCTATCACGCCAGGCACTGAGTAAACTTAGCTTACTGGAAAAGCAGTTGTCTGACATTACCCAGCGTATTGAGCATAAACGCAATGACGACGAACATTTGCTCAATGAAATAACCACCATGGCGGCACAAACCGAGCATCTTATTGCCGATACCAGTTCGCGCCTGCAAGCCACGGCGGCGTACTATCAGTTAACGTTAGACCGGATAAAAAGCCTGAATGAAACCCCAATAGAAGGCTTGTTGTCGCTGCAGGATTTTACCGAGCGACGCCTGACACCAGCGTTTCGCACCAGTGAATCTGTGGTGTATCGTCAAAATGCACTGTCAGGCCGTTTAGGCCGCTCAACTGAACTGCTACGCACCCGTATTAACTTAAAATTGGAGCAGCAAAACCAACAATTACTGGCATCAATGGATAAAAGGGCCAAATTGCAGCTGAATATGCAGCAGATGGTAGAAGGTTTATCATTGGTAGCTATTAGTTACTATGCGGTACAGCTAAGTGACAAAGCGATAAAGGCGTTAAGTTACTGGCTGCCACAGGTAAATGCCGAGCAGTGGCAAAGTATCAGTGTTCCTGTTGTGGTGCTAATGGTTGCTGCAGTGCTTATCTGGATCAACCGAAAACTACACCGGGACAAATCGCCCTAGCAAAGCCACTCGCGCTCTGTACTTGAGATTTTGCTAACTTAGTGCTTTACTTGCGATCCTGCAAAATAAAGGATCTGGCAAAGGTGCACCGAGTTAACTATTGTGTTTTTTATCTATGCCTAAGCGTGTTAAGTGCGGTAGCACTTGCCAATGCGCCAGCGGATGCTAAAAAACAGCTAAAACTGTCTCCCGGTGATAAGCCCCTAACCAACATGACACCGGCGATAAAAAACGTTCAGCCACAAACCTTGGTCTATAAATCGGTTAGCGCCAATGGCACTGCCTCGTTTTCAGATCGCCAACCGATTAACCGGCCATTTGAGCTTAAACGCTACGACTGCTTTGCCTGTGATCCGGTATCAACCGTTAACTGGCACACTACCCCGCTGTATCTGCGACCTTATAATCGGTTAATCAGTAATGCCGCCAGTGAAAACAAGTTAGACCCGGCACTTATTCGTGCGGTCATTCATGCCGAGTCGTCGTTTCGCCCCAGCGTTATTTCCCGCAAAGGCGCTATTGGCTTAATGCAACTTATGCCAGAAACGGCCACGCAATTGGGGGTTGACGATGCCACCTTGCCAGAACAAAACATTGCCGGTGGCAGCCGCTACCTGGCAAATTTATTAAAACAGCACAATGGCGACTTAACACTCGCCCTGGCGGCTTACAACGCCGGTGCCAGTAATGTGAAAAAATATAACGGCATCCCCCCCTTCGCTGAAACCAAAGCCTACGTTGAGCGGGTAGCCATTTTACACAAACGCTACCAGCGCGCAGGTTAAGGCATAACACAGCTTAGCACCGCCACCTGGCATGTTTTACTCCTTAGATAAATAGCCGTTTTCGCATTTTAGCTGACAACAGCCACCTGTTAGGACTTACTGTATTTATTAAAAAAGTCAGCACTTTGCTGCGCGCTATCCAAATAGGCTAAATTCAAAGCAGAGACTTCATCTTCCGCGCCATCCAAAGCAGCATTCAGCTTTAGTAATGCATCGTTTTCAGTCTCGATAAGTTTTAAGTACTCTTCATAAGGGACTGCATATTTTTTATTGCATACCCAGGCTTCCCACTTTAACGGCGTATCAACATAAGCTGGAACAGCAACCTGCTCAAAACGCCGGCCAATTTCCCCGGCCACCAATAAATCAGTAACTTCACGGTACAGCTGTTCATCAAACGGAAAGCTTAGCTTTGCCTCCAGAGCATTCTCTGCAATGTGCTGCTGAAGAAAAACCTTAAGAACAGCATAAGATGGAATAAAATTCGATAATGAAAATGTAGTTTCATCTTCCATAATATTTAGTATTTCGAAAGCTTTTTCTCTTTTCATTTTAAATCCATTGAATTAACTGTTTAACATTCCCTTTTTGAACAACGATGTTGGTATTTATCCGTCATTCTGCAGTTAGCGGTTACTTCCACCAAACATCCCTCAACGCCAACAAAGCCGAACAGTAATTTAGGCTTTCCTGGTAGGAATAAGGCGGCATTAGATCTTTTTTCTCTGTCTCCAGAATACTAAGCTGACGCATCATTTCAGCAAATGACGGCGTTCGAAACTCATAAGCATGCGATAAAATTGCAGTTTCATACTCGCCATCAGCAGTAAGGCTGTTTGGATACAGCAGAATAATTTCTTCGGGGAATTGACCGAACCGGCCAAGTACTAAAGCTCCAGCGTAATTACTTGTGCGGCTAGTTGCCGTGTCTTGCTCAACACCATAAGTATAGTAAGCTTCATCGTCAGAGGTTGCAGGCCAAGCCTGCAACGCGGTCTGTAAGTCGGCGGAATATTCAACCAGAGTAACTATATTTTCCGGTTGGAACAGGCCTACCTCATCACTCTGCGGCTCAACAAACTGCCCACTCAGCAGGGCATAAGCCTGGTAAAAATCCTTAACTGAATTGGGTAAGCTAACACCGGCCGAAGGCTTTATTTTCTCATTCACAGTATTGCCTTCAAAGCGAATTAACTCTGCCTCCCCCGTTGCTTGCCAGCATTTTAAAAAGCCTAACCATTGCTCGGTCCCTCGCTGGTATCCCGAGTTTTTTTCAGTTAAAAGCACAGTAATGTTTTCCTTTTTCCTGACAAGATCTGTATCACTACACGCGAATAAGTTCAGTATTAAACAAGCTGCAAAAGCTATTCTATTGAGCGCAAATATGACCACTTTTTCCTACACCTATAACTGGCCCAATAAACTATGAAAATTCAATAGTAAGGAGCTGCCTTCCCTTTCCTCCTACTACATCAAACCTACTTGGCGTTTTACCGGAACCTAGGGCACTGAGTAGCTCATCTTTTGGAGCATCCAAAGGATTCCACCATCCAATTACTTTTTTTAATGGAAGATTTTTTAATAACACTGTCCAATTTAGCACTGGCGCATTTGGGCCGCCTACATACAATGTTTCAATAGCTGAACAGCTTTTAACTATCGAGATATCAAGATTTTCTGAAAGCTTAATAAGACGTAAATTACTAAGATTCTGCAATTGAATCACTTCACCAATATCATGCAGTAATTTAGCATTTTCAACATCCAGCTTCCTCAGGCTTTTACAATAAGCTATCCCGTCAACAGTCTCTATTTTATGAGCATCAGTGATGCGCAAAGTTGTAAGCCCTGGAAAGTATTTCAAACAACTTAAGTCATCTATTTTTGGCTTTGATAACCAGAGATATTCAACATGGCTACATTGACCAAAATAGTTAACAAAATCCGAACCAACAGAATGAATAATTAACTTATTAAGATTATTACATTTTAGTGCGGTAGATAGCTTCGCTTGCCATATTGCATCTATCATTTCTAAATTATGGAGCACAGACAAATCAAAATCTTTTTTCACCTTCGACAACATCACAAGCTTTTTCAATTTAATGAAAACACCAATGTTATCAACAGCACTAATTTTGCCACTTTCTGACGCCCCGCATAATTTAATATATTCTATTTCGTTAACTAATCCATCAAAACAAGAAAAGTCACTCCAGTCTTCAAGAAACTCGAGCTCTGTGACTCTATTATTTTTCAGAGCATGTTCTATTTCTTTTGAAAATGAACCCGCCAAGTAAAGTCTACTACCAATAACATTGCATTTAGTCTGAGACATATAAAACCTATTTGCTGCAAATTTTGAGTGTGGCTAACTTTTGCCTAAGCTTATGTTTAGATGCCCTTGTCTTACTTAAAGGTCTGTTAGTATTAGATAGCGAGTCAGCATTATCACCAGCCAACAAATCATATATTAACTGCTCAATAACCTGCACATCATCCTTACTTCCTTTAACATTAATTTTAGACACAATTAGGCTTGCTCTTCTGCTACCTGATTTCGCATGTTCCTTTATTCGTTTATCTAAGTCTCTCTTGGACTTCCCAACATAGGGTTTATTGTCCGCAAGTTCGTCCAAGAAAACATACACACCATGCGTAACCACCTCTTCTACAATTGATTTAATCACCACGCAACCGGTTTTTTTTATGAGTATTCTATAATTTCCAGCCCACGATAGAGTATGCCTAGCAGATATGTTTAGTGTTGTCCCCAGCTCTGACAACGTCATAAAGTCAGATGGGTCAAAGCCATTAACCGGATCCGCATGGGTATACAAATACTTATTCAGCGTTACCGGCTCGCCATCCCGCCCTAACCACTCATCCTGGCGGGTAAAGCGGCCTATGTCCGGGTTGTAGTAGCGGGCACGCAGGTAGTAGTTATCTAGGCTGTCGTCGAATTGCTCACCGGTAAACAGATAGTTATTATCCGTGTCGCCGTTTGTACTTAGCAGCTCTCCAAAGGCGGCGAAGCGGTATTGGTCGCTGACATTACCGCTGTCGTCACTAAGTAACCGGGTAGAGCCTAAGCCGTCGTAGTGAAAGCTGAGGGAAAAGGCTGGCTAATCATGGCCAGAATTCGTCTTTTCTGGCCATTTAATCAGGTATAGATACTAAAAAAGGTTATAACTAATGCTTCAGCTTATTTGCTGGGCTAATAGGTTAAGGCTGTCAGTAAAATCATCATCATCTTCCCAAAGCTCCATCAACTCAGACTCATCTGATGACAGCCGCTTAAGCACCTGTTTTGCATTGGTAATAACACTGGCATCTGGCTGTTCTGTTTGTGCTGCTACCCACGCATCAACGTCTTCGGTATAAGCATCGTTTTGCGTGCCTTTACCCAGCAGTTTGGCAATCACTTCCACCGCCGCCAGTGCCTCTTCACCGATATCGGCATCGATATAATCATCGCACTCCAGTACCGCTTGCAGCGCCTTATTAACTGCCGACAACCCTTGGCTGTCTTCCAACTCACTTGCCCAATCACAGGCGGTATCGTTACCAAATGGCTCTGCTGACCATGCGCCCATAGGTTATCTCCTTATTCGTTATTAAATTATATCCAGCCTGGCGACGTGTACTCTGTTAGGTAAGCTGCCTTTATTAACCCTGCTGAAAGTGCTTTTCCTGAATTATATAATCACCAAACTTCGCCTCTAATGATTGTTCAAATGCGCTTAGGTCTGCGTCATAGTCTTTTTTCTGTTGCAGAATAAGTTTCTTTAAATTGGGGAAAGTTTGAATAAAGGCAACCTTCCCATCCAATACCCGCACATCACTGACTTTTAAAATTTCTAACGTGTGGCATTGGCTAAATGGCAGTAACGATGACAATTGCTTTTGCCCCCACAAGCTCAAATACTTTAAGGAGGTAAACATCGAATAATCTGCCGCAAACTCAATTTTTTTGCAGCTCTCGACACTAAACATTTTCAAGTCATGTAACGTCGTTAACGCGGCAATATCGACTAATTTTGCACAAAACCGTAGTTTGAACATTTGTAATTGCGTCAAAGCAGCAATGCCATCTAGGCTTTGCAGCTTTCTTGCATCGACCAGCTCCAGGCATACCAGATTCGTTAGCTGCCGAAGCGCAGATAAATCGCTTCCCTGCCAGTTAGCAATTCTTAAGTCCTGCAAGCTGGTTAAAGACAGAACTTGCTCTATATTTTTTTCCCGGCCATCAATCCAAAGACGTTTAAGATTTTTGAATATTGAGAAATCGATGGTATTTTTCATAACGTCTGGGAAAATAAGCTGCTCAACCAAATCGCAATGGCGCAAGCCTTGCCAGTCCACCTCACTTGTATTGATACTGATTTTTTGTATCTTGCCATTAAATGCCTGCAAAAAACTTAAATCGTCCCAAACTCCGTTTTCAAAACTAAGTTCATCAAATTCCAGGCGATGCATTATTTCAATAGATTCAGGCGTTATCTTATTGTACAGCCGGCACAAGCTCCGATGCTCCCAGTAAACAATATCGCGCTGATTAATGTCATTTTCAAATGACAGCTCTTTCATAATTTCACCTTATCATCACAGAAATCGATATTACCTTTTAACAGCTTTCTTAACTGTTTACTGTTTATACTTCTCGGCGAATCGGCAACTTCCCTTCTGGCATTAGCTGTATTATCGTACTTAATATACTCAATAAACCACTGCTCAACTAACCGCAGCTGATTAACTGCAGATTTTGTTTTATCCGAGAAGCCAAATTTTTTATATACGTTATCTATCACCACTTCAACCTTAGCAATTTCCCGTTTAATTCGGTTTAACGCGTCATGCTGGCTTTTGCGCTTGCGGTAGTTGCCAGACCGACCCACGTAGGGTTTCTTCTCATTACTATCTTCGAATATATAAACCCCACTAAACGCTTCCCCAATAGCATACTCAGTCGCTTCTTGAAGCATTAAACAAAGTGCACCATTAGTCGCCTCCCGGAGAAAGAGCCTAAAGTTCACCGCTCTGCCCCCCGCCAACGCAGTATTAATCGAGTTGGCGATCCCGGCTGAAATCAAATTCTGATAACCGCTTGGATCAGTACCATTAACCGGATCAGCATGCGTATACAAGTACTTATTCAGCGTTACCGGCTCGCCATCACGCCCTAACCACTCATCCTGGCGGGTAAAGCGGCCAACTTCCGGGTTGTAGTAGCGGGCCCGCAGGTAGTAGTTATCCAGGCTGTCGTCGAATTGCTCACCGGTAAACAGATAGTTATTATCTGTGTCGCCGTTTGAACTTAGCAGCTCTCCAAAGGCGGCGTAGCTATAACTGTCGCTGACATTACCTGCTGCATCACTAAGTAACCGGGTGGAGCCTAAACCGTCGTAGTGGAAGCTATGCGTTTGCCCTGAACTACTCTGGCTGATTAAATCAGCGCCGTACAGGTAGGTTTTTAGCGCCTGGCCATTATCGTTGGTTTCGGCAATTACCTGAGCGTAAGGCTCAAATTTTACCCCTTACAGAAATCCATTGTTCTGAGCCTTTGGCAACGACTGCTGTTGGGGGCAACCATACAGCAGCGCTTTATTGATAATCTTGCCGGGCTTTTCAACATCTCTGCCGCTCAGCGCCAGTTAATATGCTCCACTTCCGGTAAGTCGGTGGGTATGTATAGCTGTTCCTCTGGCATTACCTGGACAGGTACAGCTGAAAACCGATGCAACCGTAATTTTTGATTTATCTGCTGCACGGCTTTTGAGTCCAAAACCAGCATTAATGTGTTTAATGCACTTAAACGCACAAAATTTACGCTATTGGGTTTTAACGCTTCAACAGCTAGCGCTTCCTCTTCACTATTTGCAAACGACGCCCGGTGGCATTGCCGGCATTTAAAGGTTGTTCTTAGCTTAGAATCGGCTTTAACCCCCTTGTGCAACTGGTAGTGAACGTCAGGGGCATTGAGAATTTCAACATAGCCGGTTGGCTCACCTTTATATAAAATAGGCCGGGTGTTAAACACTGTGCCAAACAGGTTTGTTAACTGTGTCAGAAGTGCTTCGGAGTAATAATTAATATACGGACGTGTATTAGAAAAAAAACCCACACCATTTTTTAATTTATTCGCGCTATTTAGCAGCACTTCATTTCGCTCACCCAGCGGATAACCACAGCCGTTACAGCGGCCTTTAGTAAAAATACTGTGCGGCTCATTGGACAAACCGGCTTGTTCGATGGGCCTTAACGCATACCATTCTGCCAAGTCCAGGTAATTAACCGGTTTTAGTTCTAAACAGGCTTCACTATCCCCCAGGTGGTCACAAATTAGCTCACACAAGCAATCTTTCGCTGCTTCAAGCTCATTACTTTCAGCCTGAATTTCCGGCTGTTTTTCCAGCCAAAGCACATGAGCATCATCATGGTGCAACCAATTAACTACGTAGACGTTTTTGTTGCTCATTGCATCACCTTACAAGAATTTATGCTTATTTTTTTCAACATAGCTCATTTATTCGCTAGCCTTTTCCTGCAAAACATAAGCTTCTTCTTTAGCAATCCAGAAATCTCGCTTTCATAAGGGCCAATTAACTTTATAACTTTTTCGTAATCCCCGATCTTAATTGCGTTATTCACTTTCAAATTAAAGCTTTCTGTGAGAACTTTTTTTCTGTGCGAAATTTCTTCTTCGTAATACATTTTCCAAACCTCATTCTGCACATACAGTGCATCAAGTACCTCCTGAGATTCATCCTTATATTTACCTACATCTCTAATTATCATTTTGAGTATTCTAACAGCAAAACGAACTTCACCTTTAACAGATAAATCATTGGACAATACCGAAGCTGCTATATCAATAATATTATTTGTAAAAATATAAAAACATTCAGCATTATCCAACTCGCTTACCAGTTCACCATATAGTATAAATTTATCAATGACCGAAACTTTTTCACTATATAAAAAATTTCGGAACAATCCCACTGCCAAAACAAAGTCCTGCCTAACTACACAGTTTAAAAATGCTTCAATATCCAGCTCACTAACAGAATCAGTCAACTCATCAAAAATAAAATTTTTTTGATGATCACGAAGCAATCCGAGTCCCTTTCTAATCTTTTCAAAAATTGCGGTATCTGTGTCACAGTCAATTAGTAAAAATAAATAGACAATATCACTAAGACCATCTTCTCCAGAAACCTCGGAGAAGGCTCTATTCACATCTTTTACCCAAATTTCAAACGAAAGGTTTTGTAGCTTTTTTCTGTAAAGTTCTGAAAAGACCATTGTCTACAACCAACCTTCAAGTTTGTATGCAACTTCGAACATTTGAACGATTTCTCTAGCATCACTACTGCGGCAACCAGCAGCGGTTAAGGCACTGTAAGCAACATGGACAGGATTTTTTCCTACGCTCCCTTTTTGAGCTTGATTTGCATTATAATGAGGACTTCCCTTTTTTGCTCCTCCACCATACGAGTTACCAAATAAAGGCACAGCTAACCCTAGTGCTTTTCGGTAAGTAGTATCAAATTTCACTCTCATCGCAGCGTCTTGAATAACGTGATGTGCATGATATTTCGTACCTCCCGTAGCTTTACCTACACTACGGTAGCTAAACTTTAACAGCAATTCCCCCTCATCATTTGCTCTCTTGGCCAGCTTTGCACAGATATTACATAGTCTCGCTGCAGTTCGTCTAACTTGGTTTACTTTATGACTTGTATTGACAATCCTCAGACTGATCTGAATATTGATTGCGCTCATTACACCGGCTAAGGTAGTGTTTCCAGAGGGATCAAGATTGTTCACAGGATCCGCATGGGTATACAGTTACTTATTCAGCGTTACCGGCTCGCCATCGCGCCCCTGCCACTCGTCCTGGCGGGTAAAGCGGCCTATGTCCGGGTTGTAGTAGCGGGCCCGCAGGTAGTAGTTATCCAGGCTGTCGTCGAATTGCTCACCGGTAAACAGATAGTTATTATCTGTGTCGCCGGTTGAATTAAGCAGCTCCCCAAAGGCGGCGTAGCTATAACTGTCGCTGACATTACCTGCTGCATCACTAAGTAACCGGGTGGAGCCTAAACCGTCGTAGTGGAAGCGGTGCGTTTGCCCGCCGCTGCTCTGGCTGATTAAATCATCGCCGTACAGGTAGGTTTTTATCGCCTGGCCATTATCGTTGGTTTCGGCAATTACCTGAGCGTAAGGCTCAAATTTTACCCCTTACAGAAATCCATTGTTCTGAGCCTTTGGCAACGACTGCTGTTGGGGGCAACCATACAGCAGCGCTTTATTGATAATCTTGCCGGGCTTTTTAACATCTCTGCCGCTCAGCGCCAGTTAATATGCTCCACTTCCGGTAAGTCGGTGGGTATGTACAGCTGTTCCTCTGGCATTACCTGCACAGGTACAGCTGAAAACCGGTGCAACCGTAATTTTTGATTTATCTGCTGCACGGCTTTTGAGTCCAAAACCAAGGATAACGTATCTAGCGCATCTGAACGCACAAAATTTACGCTATTGGGTTTTAACGCTTCAACAGCTAGTGCTTGCTTTCCCCTATTTGCAAACGACGCCCGGTGGCATTGCTGGCATTTAAAGGTTGTTTTCAGCTTAGAATCTGCTTTAACGCCCTTGTGCAACTGATAATGCACATCAGGGGCATTGAGAATTTCGACATAGTCGGTTGGCTCACCTTTGTATAAAATAGGCCGGGTGCTAAACACCGCACCAAACAGGTTTGTTAACTGCTCCAACAACGCAGCCGAGTAATAGTAAATGCGTGGGCGTGTATTAGAAAAATAACCCACGCCATTTTTTAATTTAGTAATGCTATTTAGCAGCACTTCATTTCGCTCACCCAGCGGAAAACCACAGCCGTTACAGCGGCCTTCAGTAAAAATACTGTGTGGTTCATTGGACAAAAAGGCATTATAGCTGCAAGGGCCTGACAACCGGCAAACTGCTGCACTCAGTGTAATTCGCACGACATCAAACAAGGAATAAACGAGCTTAGCTGCTTACTTTGGTTACTCTAATGTTGAAAGGCGCTTTTCAGCATTACAAAATAAAGCCTTAACATTTATAGACATTCTCACGTGTACAAACATCAGACGAAAAAAAACACCAATCATGACAATTGGTGTTTTTCTAAGCGACGTACTGAAGCTAGATTAAAATCTTTTTTTAAACCGACGTGATGCTAAACCAATCAGGCTCAAAGCTAATATAGCTAGTGTTGACGGCTCAGGTACCTGCGACACATTACCAATGTTAACAGTCAAACCATCACGCAAAAAAGTACGGCTGGAATTATCGTTGTATGCCGAGTAACTTGTGTATTGATAGGTTCCCGCCTTCCAATCCGTAAATAGCTTATTAACTAACAAACGGCCTGATAACGATATTATGTCGCCAGCTGATACACTAAAAACACCATCAGCCATCCTAAATCCAAATGCACAGCAAGAGCTGTTTATTGAAGTATATACATCAGATAAATTAGTGTTAATTCCATCTGTCGTTGTAAAAAAAGACAAAGACTCAAGTATCGTGAATGTACTAGCAGAAGTCCCTATGTTGAGTAAACTGATATCATTAAGCCAAAAACCGTTGGTAATATTTTGTGACCCCGCAAGGGCTAAATCAGACCCACTTAATTTTATTTCTGTTAACCCGCTACCATTATCGTAAATATCGATAATGAGACCAGCTTTAGCAAAACCGCTTACCGATAAAATCAGACCGACAAAAGCGGCTTTAAAAAAAACCTTAAACTTCATTTAATATTCCTTTTTAACTTCTTTCCTTTGATATTTGGAAAGTTTTAGTTGGTTTAATCCAAAGCAAAAAGCATGCCTAGAATTAAAATCTTATAATACAGGCAGTTAAGTTAATTAGTGGCAATCTCCTTAATAACCCGTAAAGATATTTGACACTTATATTCATATGGCCCTTAAACAATAAAGGAAAGAAAAAACAATTAGTTTATTAAATAGTAAATTATATTGCTTATTATCGTTAATTAAATAGCGTTCCCAGTAACTCCTTCATGAGCCTTCGACAGAAAAGTCAGCATAGCGTCACAGAGTCCGCTATAAGCTTATGTATTTGCTGAAAACCCGCCAGGCGGCTTGCTTAACGGCAGCCAAAACGAATCTGCGAGGTTTTGCGCCTTGGAAGCGCATGGCGTAAGAAAGAATTAATTGTTGCAGGTTTAAGGTATGTGCTGCTACTTGGCCAACTATGTTCCTGAGCCTGATTTGCCTAGCGCAGCACGCATAATGTCCTTCCAGGACACGAGCCCCAGTAAGTGTTTTTGTTCATCAATGACAGGTAGACAACCGATATTGTGTTTGAGTAGCAGTGCCGCGGCCTGCTTTACCGACGTGGTTTCAGTACCGGTAATAACCGGCGACACCATAACCTGATGTACTTTGCGACTGCGGATAAATATACCAATAGCAGGGTCGGTTGCCGAGTCCATCACGGGGCTTAATACCCGAAAATAGTCTTTAACCGACACAATACCGATGAGGCGATTACTACTGTCAATGACTGGTACATGTTGAAAACGGGATTTTGCAAAAACATCATGCAGCGTGGCCAGACTTGCATCGGCAAGAGTGGTAACTAACCTGTTACGGCGGGTCATTATATTGGCAATACTCATACCGGCCTCGCGCTATGTGATAGATGCTTAATCGTCTTCTTTTTCAAGCCCTTCGATGGTTACACCCGACAAGAAACCTGCGCCTTTGGTGTCACCACTGCGCAGTTTAATCATCAGACGTAAATCATTAGGTGAATCGGCATGGTGCAATGCATCAGCGTAGCTTATACGTCCAAGCTGGTATAAGTCATACAACGCCTGGTCGAAGGTTTGCATACCCAACTCACGCGATTTGCTCATTACCGCTTTAATTTCACCCATTTCACCGCGGGCGATTAAGTCGGCAATCAATGGTGAGTTAAGCAGCACCTCTATAGCCGCAACGCGACCGAAACCATCTGCAGTTGGCACCAATTGCTGCGCCACAATACCGCGCAAGTTTAATGATAAATCGAACAACAGCTTCTGGTGCATTTCCTTGGGGACCAAATGCATAATACGGTCAATCGCTTGGTTGGCATTGTTGGCGTGCAAGGTTGCAATACATAAATGGCCGGTTTCGGCGAATGACAACGCGTATTCCATGGTGTCCTGGCTACGAATTTCACCAATCAAAATAACATCGGGCGCCTGACGCAACGAGCTTTTCAGCGCGGCTTCAAACGACTCGGTGTCGATACCCACTTCACGTTGAGTAATTAAACTCTTATGGTGGTCGTGCACAAATTCAATGGGGTCTTCAATGGTGAGAATATGGCCTTTAGCATTTCTGTTGCGATACCCTAATAAAGCCGCCAACGAGGTTGATTTACCTGTGCCGGTACCACCAACAAACAGCACCAGGCCCCGCTTGGACATGATCACTTCTTTCATGATGGGCGGCAGGCCCAGTTCATCAACATGCGGTATGTCGGTAACAATGCGCCGCACCACCATCCCAGCGCAGTCTCGCTGCCAAAATGCGGACACACGGAAACGGCCTGAATCGTTTGAAATAGCAAAGTTACATTCTTTGCTATTCATAAACTCTTGCTGCTGTTTATCATTCATCGCTGACAAAACCAATTTAAGTGAACCCGCATCCGTTAGCGGGTTTTCATCAATTGGCAATAATTCGCCGTTTATCTTTGCAGCCACCGGCATACCAGCGGTTACAAACAAATCCGACGCCTTCTCAACGATCATTTTGTCTAGAAAATCATTTAGATGCATAAAGGTTTACATCCTGCCCATGGCGCCAAACGTATTCTTATCCTGCGCTTTGGTAGCCGCATCTTTTTGCGACACTAAACCGCGATTAACCAGATTGAGTAAACATTGATCCATGGTTTGCATACCATGAGCCGCCCCAGTTTGAATAACGGAATACATCTGTGCAATTTTGTCTTCACGAATAAGGTTACGAATGGCGGGCAATCCCACCATAATTTCGTGCGCGGCAATACGGCCACCACCCACTTTCTTCAACAGGGTTTGTGAAATAACGGCACGTAGTGATTCAGATAACATAGAACGCACCATGTCTTTTTCTTCACCCGGAAACACGTCAATAATACGGTCAATGGTCTTCGGCGCTGAGGTGGTGTGCAGTGTACCAAACACCAGGTGGCCCGTTTCGGCCGCGGTCATTGCCAAACGAATGGTTTCTAAATCCCGTAATTCACCTACCAGAATAACATCGGGATCTTCACGCAGTGCAGAGCGCAAGGCGTTACTAAAACTGTGTGTATCGCGGTGCACTTCGCGCTGATTTATCAGGCAAAGCTTATTGTTGTGCACAAATTCGATAGGATCTTCAATGGTTAAAATGTGATCGTGGCGCATGGTATTAATGTAATCAATCATTGCCGCCAGCGTGGTAGATTTACCCGAACCAGTAGGCCCGGTAACTAACACTAAACCGCGTGGGTTTTCAGAGATCGTTTTAAAAATATCCGGCGCACCCAAATCATCCAATGACAATACTTCACTGGGGATGGTACGAAATACTGCCGCTGCACCGCGATTTGTTACAAAGGCATTTACCCGGAAGCGGGCTAAATCAGGCACTTCGAACGAAAAATCCGATTCCAGGTTTTCTTCGTATTCTTTGCGCTGTTTGTCCGTCATAATCTCGTACACTAATGCATGTACATCTTTATGCGACAAGGGCGGAATGTTTAACTTACGCACATCGCCGTCTACCCGGATAAGGGGCGGCACACCTGCAGAAAGGTGTAAATCTGATGCTTTATGTTGCACACTAAAGGCTAATAATTCGGTAATATCCATGACAATTTCTACTCCACGTTGCCAGTTAATATGAATAACATAGCAGAACAACTCAGCCTCGCCTATCACAAGATTGACGAAAATTGTCAGTTGCTGTCACGTCAAACAGACACTGTACAATTGATCGCCGTTAGTAAAACAAAACCACTAGCTGATATTCGCTGTGCTTTTGCTGCAGGACATCGGCATTTTGCGGAAAATTATCCACAAGAACTGGCCGAAAAAGCGCGCGATGCCACAGACCTCGCTGGCCTTATTTGGCATTTTATCGGGCCTTTGCAATCGAATAAAACCAAATTGGTTGCTGAACATGCGCATTGGGTTCACAGCATTGACCGAATTAAAATTGCTCAGCGACTGTCAGAACAGCGCCCTGAGCAAATGCCCGCGTTAAATGTGCTAATACAAATTAATATTAGTGATGAAGGCAGTAAATCAGGTATTGCGCCAGCGACAATGCTGCAACTGGCTGAACAAATCGCCGCGCTACCCCAGTTGTGTTTAAAAGGCTTAATGGCCATTCCGGCGCCAGGTAAGCCAGAAATAGAGCAACAACAAGCATTTGCAGCTATGCAGGCGTTGTCCGCCAGCTTACAACAGCACTATCCTTCGGCGACTGAATTATCGATGGGTATGTCTGACGATTGGCCTTTGGCTCTGAGATATGGTGCAACTATGATACGATTAGGTACGGCTATTTTTGGCGCAAGGGATTATAAGAAGGAATGAACCAACAAATGAATGACAATACCGTCGCCTTTATTGGTGCTGGCAATATGGCCAGATGTGTTATCGCATCGATGATTAGCGCAGGCTACCCGGCAAGCAATATTATTGCAGCCAACAGAAGCCAGCCTAAACTTAGCGCTTTACATGCCGACTATGCGATTGAAACCACATTAGATAATGTTGAAGCGGCCAAAAAAGCCGATGTTATTGTATTGGCCGTTAAACCTCAGATGATGCAAGACGTATGTGAGGCCTTAATTTTAGCGGCACCGGAAATTAGCGAAAAACTCTTCGTTACCTTGGCGGCAGGTATTCCTGTTGTTCGCTACCAGCAATGGCTTGGTAAAGTTCGTTTTGTTAGAGCCATGCCAAATACCCCCTCATTAGTGTCTTTAGGGGTAACAGGGCTATTTCCAAGTGGCTGTTCCAACTACGAAAAAGCCTTTGTTGATCATGTTTTTGCAGGTACTGGCATGACAGTATGGCTAGAGCAAGAAAGCCAAATTGACCATATTATTGCCGTTACCGGCAGCTCACCCGCCTACTTTTTCTTTTTTATGCAGGCGATGCAGCAAGTGGCAGAAGAATTAGGCTTTGCGCCAGAGCAGGCGAAAAAGATGGTCGCACAAACAGCTCTGGGTGCTGCGACCATGGCGCTGCAAAGCGATCATAGTTTTGCCGAGCTACGCGCGCAGGTAACATCAAAAGGCGGCACAACCCATGAAGCGGTAACTACTTTTGCTGAGCAAGGGCTTGAAAAAATGGTTTCTGACGCCATGTATGCCGCTATTAAGCGCGCGCAAGAAATGGCAAAAAGTCTGTAGCATGTCGCGTTTTAACAGGAGAGCCCGATGCAAGCGTTGATATTTTTAATCAATACCGCTTTTAGTTTATATCTTATGGTTGTGCTATTGCGCATTTGGCTTCAATGGGCACGGGCTGATTTTTACAACCCACTTAGCCAATTTGTGGTTAAAGCCACCAATCCATTAATAATCCCGCTGCGTCGTATTTTACCAAGCATAGGTAAAATAGACACTGCATCGGTATTTTTAGCGCTGGTTTTGGTTATTGCGCAATCAATTTGCTTACGATACCTCGCTTTTGGCCAGGTATTCATCGTTAATTTAATGATTATGGCCATACCATTACTGATTCGTGAAGCGCTGACACTGTTTTTCTGGATCTTGATTATTCGCGCCATTATGAGCTGGTTTAGTCAGGGAAATAACCCCATAGAATATTTAATGCATCAGTTGACTGAGCCAGTATTACGCCCGGTACGACGCATTATTCCGCCGATAGCGGGATTAGATTTATCCGTTTTAATCGTCATTATTGCATTGAATGTATTAAACAAACTGACACAAGGCTGGATCCCGCCATTTTAAGCTGTGTGTTAACATCGGATGGCAACCTAAGGCTTATGCTATATGTTCAGCCCAAAGCCAGTCGAGATAACTGGGTAGGCTTACATGGCGATGAAATCAAAGTCGCCATTACCGCCCCGCCGGTTGACGGTAAAGCTAATAGCCACTTACAAAAGTATTTAGCCATGTGTTTTAACGTGGCTAAAAGTGATGTTGAAATTGAAAAAGGCCAGTTGGGTAGACATAAGACGGTATTGATCCGCACTCCGCAGCAGTTACCTGAATTAATAAAAAACCTGCTGGCGAACTAAAACACTATACTTAGTAGTCAACATCCACCACAGCACGGAGCTCATTATGAAAATATTTATCACAGTCTGTTTACTCGTACTTAGCCTGAGTTTTAACGCCGACGCTGAGCAGAAAAAACAACTGGGCAACTGGGATGTACACTATATTGCTTTTCCTGCACCGCTTCTTACGCCAGAAATTGCCCAGCAATACAAACTGCAACGCAGTAAATATAACGGCGTCATCAATATTTCAGTGTTGGATACCGAATCTAAACAGGCACAACAGGTTACTATTTCTGGTATTGCCAAAGATTTACAAGGCCGTCAGCGCACTTTGGAGTTTACTGAAGTTACCGAAGGCTCGGCAGTCTATTATCTGGCCCAGCTGCCATTTCGCCATGAGCAACGTTTCACTTTCACTATTTCTATTAGCAATAGCAGCGAAACGCAGCAACTGATGTTTGATCAAACCTTTTACGTAGATTAATAACGCTTTATGACACAAAAAATTGTACTTGCTACCGGTAATAAAGGTAAGGTCGCTGAACTGTCTCAGTTATTAGCACCTTTGCAGTTAACGATAGTGCCGCAAACAGAACTGGGCGTAACCGATGCCGATGAAACTGGCTTAACCTTTATTGAAAATGCCATTATCAAAGCGCGCCATGCCGCATTGACGACCGGCCTGCCCGCTATTGCCGACGACTCCGGCCTGGCAGTAGATGCACTCGCAGGCGCACCTGGGATTTATTCGGCGCGTTATGCCGGCGAAGCGGCCAGTGATAACGATAATATTGTTAAACTGCTTAGTGCGCTTGAAAAAGTACCCGATGCACAGCGCGGTGCACAATTTCACTGCGTACTCGTCTATATGCGCCATGCTGAAGACCCCACGCCATTGGTATGTCATGGGGTATGGCGTGGCTATATTACCCGTGCACCGGCTGGAAGCGCGGGTTTTGGCTACGACCCGGTGTTTTTTTTACCAGATGAAGGTTGCACCAGTGCACAACTGCCTGCTGAACGTAAACAACAACTAAGCCACCGCGCCATAGCGTTAAGCCAATTGTTACCCTTGCTCAAACTAAAAGGATAACGCAGTGGCCTTGCAGTTACCGCCACTGGCGCTCTACATTCATATTCCGTGGTGTATTCAGAAATGTCCTTACTGCGACTTTAACTCGCATGCGGTAAAACAAGGCATTCCAGAGCAGGAATATATTGCCCATTTGTTGGCAGACTTAGATCAAGATCTTGCCCTTGTTGCCGGGCGTAGCCTTAGCAGTATTTTTATTGGTGGTGGCACACCAAGTGTATTTAGTGCCAACGGTATTAGCCAAATACTTCAGGGTGTAAAGCAACGCTTAACCTGCGATGCCAATATGGAAGTTACGATGGAAGCCAACCCCGGCACGGTTGAGGCGGAGCGCTTTGCCGGTTACGTCAGCGCGGGGGTAACGCGGTTTTCTATTGGTGTACAGAGCTTTCAAACGGCTCAACTTAAAGCCTTAGGCCGGATCCATGATAGCAAAGAGGCCATTTTTGCGGCTCAATTGGCAAAAAAATTACCATTACAAAGCTTTAATCTGGATTTAATGCACGGTTTGCCACAACAAGATATCAGTGGTGCCCTGGCTGACTTACAACAGGCAATCGATCTGGCTCCACCGCACTTGTCCTGGTATCAACTGACCATTGAGCCTAACACCGCGTTTGCTTCCCGCCCGCCCGTGTTACCACCAGATGATACACTGTGGGATATTCAGCAGCAGGGCCTTGCACTGTTACAACAGCATGGTTATCAGCAATACGAAATTTCAGCTTATGCCAAAGCCGGACAGCAATGTCAGCACAACCTAAACTACTGGCGCTACGGTGATTATTTAGGTATTGGCTGTGGTGCACACGGTAAAATTACCCTGCCCTCACGTAATGCTATCTTACGCACGGTAAAAATTAAGCATCCCAAAGGCTATATGGATATCAGTCGCGGTTATTTAGATAGCCGGGAACCAGTAGACTGTGATGACAGACCCTTTGAGTTCTTTATGAACCGCTTTCGGTTGCTGGAACCCTGCCCAAAAGCAGACTTTATCGCTTACACCGGCTTGCCACTTAGCGCCATAGAACAAGCGATAACAGAAGCAGAACATAAAGGCCTGCTTAGCGTAAGTGACAGCCACTGGCAAATTACTGACAAAGGTGCACGTTACTTAAATGACTTACTGACCCTGTTTATCTAGGTTGATTAACCATTCGCTGCGACAGCTGACCTTTTCATATTGAAGCAGTGACGTAGAATAAAATCATTACAATAAAGATAAAAAAGGGAATATCCATGAAGTCACTCTCCGTGCGTCAGTTAGCTTTACCGCTAGCCATTAGTGCTGCACTGCTTGCTGGTTGCGGCCCACAACAAACCGCCACCCCAACCCAAACAGCGGTTGCAGTTCAGCAACAAAGCGAGTCAGACAAAGCCAATGCGCTGTTCGAACAAATTTTTATGGCTGGCGTTAAACGTAATCCGGTGCAACAAACCCGGCTGGGCATAAAAGATGATTACGACAAGTGGCAGGATTTATCTGACGCTCACTTTGAAGCCGGGCTTGAGCTAACACGCCAACATTTGGTTATGTTAGAAGCAATAGACGTTACCAAGCTGGATGACAATACCCGCGTCAGTTACTTACTGATGCAGCGCAACCTGCAGCAAGACCTTGACGAGGCGAAATGGCGCTTGTACAGCTACCCGGTTAACCAAATGTTTGGTACGCACTCACAGGTGCCTTCATTGCTTATTAACCAGCATACAATCAGCAACGAGAGTGATGCCAAAGCCTATATTGCCCGTTTAAACGCGGTACCTACTTTGTTTAGCCAGTTACAGCATCAATTACAGCAACGCGCAGAAGCCGGCATTATTGCGCCGAAATTTGTATTTCCACATGTTATTTCTGCCAGCGAAAATGTGATTAAAGGCGCGCCCTTTGAAGAGGGCGAAGACAGCACCTTGCTAGCTGATTTCACAAAAAAAGTTGCCGCGCTGTCACTTGATGACGCGAGTCAAAAATTACTGATCGACGAGGCTAAAGTGGCTCTGCTGACCAGTATTAAGCCGGCCTACAGCGCGCTGATTAAATATTTACAAGGCCTTGAGCAACAAGCCAGTAGCATAGATGGCGTATGGCGATTTAAAGACGGCGCGGCGTTTTATAATGCCAAATTAAAAGACACCACTACCACCGAATTAACCGCAGAGCAAATTCATCAAATTGGCTTAGACGATGTTGCCCGCATACATGATGAAATGCGCGCTATTATGCAAAAAACCGGCTTCGACGGTGACTTGCATGCCTTTTTTACCTTTATGCAAACCGACCCGCAGTTTTATTACCCAGAAACAGAGGAAGGCAAAGCTGAATATCTGACGCAGGCCACCGCGGTTATCGACCATATGCGCACCCAGTTAGACACGTTATTTTTGGTAAAACCCAAAGCCCCGATGATTGTTAAAGCCGTGGAGCCGTTTAGAGAAAAAACTGCCGGCAAGGCATTTTATCAGTCACCTTCAATGGATGGCTCACGCCCAGGCATATACTACGCTAACCTGTATCGTATGAGTGACATGCCAAAGTATGAACTGGAAGCCTTGGCTTATCATGAGGGGATCCCTGGCCATCATATGCAATTGGCTATCGCTCAAGAGCTGGAAGATATGCCCAAATTCCGCCGCTTTGGTGGCTATACCGCCTATATTGAAGGCTGGGGGTTATATACCGAGCTGTTACCAAAAGAAATTGGCCTGTATCAAGACCCGTACTCTGACTTCGGCCGTTTGGCAATGGAACTTTGGCGGGCCTGTCGCTTAGTGGTAGACACCGGCATTCATGCTAAAAAGTGGAGTCGTGAAGACGCTATTCAATATTTACTGGATAACACCCCCAATACCGCAACCGCTATTGAAAAAGCCATCGAGCGTTATATTGTTATGCCATCACAGGCTACCGCCTACAAAATTGGCATGATTAAACTGATTGAGCTGCGCGAAAAAGCCAAAACTACGTTAGGTGATAAATTTGATATCCGCGCCTTTCACGATGTGGTTTTGAAAAACGGCGCTGTGCCATTGGATGTGCTGGAGCAGTTAGTAGACGAGTATATTGCTGCAACACAAGCATAATTGCTTTGCAGGGTAATAAGAAGCCGGTGTTATCACCGGCTTCTTTGCATTAAAAACCTGAACCCGGTTGCTGTAAAAACGCTAACTCTTCAGCGGTTGAACTACGCCCTAAAATACTATTGCGGTGCGGATAACGGCCAAAGCGGTCGATAATAGCTTTATGCTTAAGTTCAAATTGGTAGTTATTCTCTGGCGCATAGTTTTTAAATAATACCTCAGCTTGCTGATGAATAGCGCGCGATTCACTATGCATATAAGGCATCAACAAAAAATTGCGCTCATCCGTATTTAGCCCAAGCAGTGCATGAGCCGCCACTGCCTCTTGCGCCAATACCAATGCCATTGCATCCTGAGCAAACGCAGCGGGCGAATCGCGATGAATGTTACGTGAGAACTGGTCTAACACAATTATCTCTGCTAACCGTCCCTGAGGACTACTACGCCATAGGTATAACTCACCGGCTGCAGCCTGTTCTAACACCGAGGAAAAACGCTGGGTAATTAACGTATCAAAAGCGGCATCCTTCACCCACCACTGTTTGGGTTCAATATCGCTAAACCAGAAAGTTAATATGTCTTTAAACATGTCAGTCCTTTTATAGGTTTATAGCATTACATCACACTCTAGCTTATAAGCTGTTGCGTTACCTTGCAATTTTAGTGCGATGTAGCACCTGATATTTGCCCCTTGCGCGCATTTATAGGTATGCTGTGGACTATAGGCCTTTGCCAGAGAAACAATATGATTTCATTAAACTATTATGAGCCAGAAACCCAGCAATGGCAGCCAATAACATTTAATCAGTTGCCCACCCAGTTACCGGCTGACGCGCGTTTATGGATAAACCTGAATGACGCCAGCAGTGATGAGCAACAGACGATACTGCAGCATTTTGCTATTGCACCTACTTTAGCAGAAGACTTTGGCCGCCAACGCCACCCACCAAAACTGGAAGCAGAAACTCATTTTACGCTGCTTATTTTGCGGGGATATGCCGACGTCGATTTTAGCGAGTATAGCGGCAGTGCGCAGGTAAATTTATTGTACTCTAAGCAGGTATTAATCAGCCGGATTTACTGTCATAACGCCAGTTTACTTAGCCAACTTAAACCGCAAATTAAGACAACACAAAGCGCTGATATTGCCGAGTGGATTAAACATCTAATTTTAACAGTGTCTGCAAGTTATCTGGAAAAACTGATTAACTTTGAAGAAGAACAAAGTGAACTTGAAGATGGTATGCTACAACGAGGCACAGATGAACAGATGGCGCGAATTATGCGCTACCGCTCAGTACTAAGAAAAATTAACCGTAATCTGGCCTATCAAAAAGATATTTTTGCTGACGCTTTTTATGAAGAGCAGAATCCGCTGTTGCGGCATTTTAGCGCCACAGATGTACGCGACTTCTATGAAAAATTTGAACGCCTGCACAGCATGACAGATTTATACTACGATCAACTCAGTGACTTGGTAGAGGGTTATATTTCTACTACTTCACATCAAATTAATGAACGTATGAAAGTATTGACCATTGTCAGCACCATTTTTATACCGCTGACCTTTATAGCCGGCATTTACGGCATGAACTTTGTGTACATGCCTGAACTACAAATAGCCAATGCCTATTTTATTGTGTTAATTTTGATGGCGTTAGGCGGCATTGCCGGTTTGATTTGGTTTAAAATACGCGGCTGGTGGTAATACCACCCGGGCTAGGGAGTAGTAGATGGCTGATAACCAACCGCTGGATATTGAAGAAATTGTTCGCGACAGCTTTGATGAGAACGAAGCGGAACAACTGACGGATAAATTAAGCCAGTTAGAACCGGAGGAAATTGCTATTGCTTTAGAAGCAATGCCGGTTGAACAGCGGGTGAGCACCTGGCTGAGCTTACATCCTGATGACCAGATTGCTGCCTTAACCTATATGCGGGTTGATGCCCGTGATAACATTTTTAAACAATTAGACGAACAACAACTGCGCTCTTTAGTTGAGGGCATGGAAGTTGATGATCTGATTGAATTGCTAGACGAACTTCCACAGAGAATATACGACTACGCCTGCTCACGCCTTGACGAAAGTCAGCGCCGTTGGCTGGACACCGCCTTAGGATATGATGAAGATCAGTGCGGCCGTTACGCTGATCACGATATGCTCATTATCAACAAAAACGCCAAGGTGCGGGACGCCATTCGTTTATTCCGTCAGTTGGCAGAAGACGCTGAATATCACGATGCTTTATTTGTCGTCGATCGCACAGGCCGCTACGTTGGCTTAGTGCATGCGACCCAATTGTTAGGCCTTGGCAGCCACTTACCGGTTGAAACGGTGATAGATAAAGAAGCACCGCTGGTAGAGGGGGAGATGGATTTGGATCAAGGCTCAGATATTGTCTCACGCTCGGGCTACACCGCCTTAGCGGTAATAGACTCAAACGGCAAGCTACTGGGACGTCTGTCGATTGGTGAAGCTTTGGAAAACGTGCGCAGAAGCCTTGAAAGCCAGTTTATGCATACAGCAGGTTTGGACGAAGAAGAAGATTTGTTTGCACCGATTTTTAACAGTGCAAAACGCCGGGCACTTTGGTTGGGGATTAACCTGTTAACCGCATTTCTTGCCGCCTGGACCATTGGCTTATTTGAAGCGACCTTACAACAAGTCGTCGCTCTGGCCGTATTAATGCCAATTGTCGCCAGTATGGGCGGTATAGCAGGCAGCCAAACACTTACGTTAATGATCCGGGGCCTGGCGCTGGAACAAATCACCCCCAAAACGTACATGACATTACTGCGAAAAGAATTGGGTGTTGGGGCCATTAATGGCCTGTTATGGGCGCTGGTTATTGCCGCCATTACCTATTTTTGGTTTGGTGATTTAATTATTGGCGGCGTAATTGGTTTAGCCATCGTCATTAATATTGTCGCCGCAGCTATATCAGGGGTGATGATCCCGATTTGGCTGGAGAAAATGGATATTGATCCTGCCCTCTCCGGTTCAGTTATTCTTACCACAGTGACAGACGTCGTTGGCTTTTTTGCCTTTCTCGGTTTAGGCTCTCTATTCTTAATGGCCTGAAAAAGCAACGCAATTATTTCATGCTGGTAGCAGTATTCTTGCTGCTACCAGCGCCAGACAATTTTACAATAGCAAATAGACTTATCGCTTATCGGAGAGCGCATGAAAATTGCGATTTTATCGCGCAATGCAGAGCTGTATTCCACCAAACGCTTGGTTGAAGCAGCAACAAACCGTGGCCATCAGGTTCAGGTGGTCGACCCCCTAACCTGCTACATCAATGTGAATCAAATCAAATCATCAATTCACCATAAAGGTGAAGCGCTGGAAGGCTTTGATGCGGTTATCCCACGTATTGGTGCCTCTATCACCTTTTATGGTACCGCGGTGCTGCGCCAATTTGAAATGATGGGTGTTTATACCCTTAACGAGTCTGTGGCGATTAGCCGTGCACGGGACAAACTGCGCAGCCTGCAGCTGCTAGCGCGCCAGGGTATTGGCTTACCCGTAACGGGTTTTGCAGATAAGCCAGGCGATATTCCCGATCTTATTGAGATGGTGGGCGGTGCGCCGCTGGTGATAAAATTACTGGAAGGCACCCAGGGCATTGGGGTTGTGCTGGCGGAAACCCGTACTGCAGCAGAGAGTGTGATTGAAGCCTTTATGGGTTTAAACGCCAACATACTGGTACAAGAATATATCCGCGAAGCTAACGGCGCCGATATCCGTTGTTTTGTAGTCGGTAATAAAGTGATTGCGGCGATGAAACGGCAGGCTAAAGCAGGTGAATTCCGGTCAAACCTGCACCGGGGAGGTACTGCATCAACTGTGCGCCTGAGTAAAGATGAACGCAGCACGGCCATTCGCGCCGCGAAAACCATGGGGTTAAATGTTGCCGGCGTAGACTTACTGCGCTCAAATCATGGGCCAGTGGTGATGGAAGTTAACAGTTCACCCGGGCTTGAAGGTATTGAAGCGGCAACAGATAAGAATATTGCTGATTTGACCATTGCGTTTTTGGAGCAAAAAGTGGCTGCCCATAAAACCAAACGTAAACTTAATACCAAAGGAACTGGCTAATGCAGACCGGCAACCGAGCCCCGTTTATATTGGGTAACAGCAGCATTCCACCCGGCAGCCGCGCGGTTGTTGATATTCCCTTTGGCAAGTTGTATACCCATACCGAACTGAATATTGGTGCTCATGTTGTGCATGGTCAAAAAGCTGGCCCTATTTTACTGGTTACGGCTGCACTTCATGGCGATGAAATTAACGGCGTGGAGATATGCCGCCGCCTGCTAAAACTTCCCCGCCTGAGCCAGTTAAAAGGCACATTGGTTGTAGTGCCTATTGTGAATACTTACGGCTTTGTACAACAGTCCCGCTATCTGCCAGACCGGCGTGATTTAAACCGATGTTTCCCAGGCAGTGAAAAAGGCTCACTGGGTAGCCGAATGGCTTGTCAGTTTACTGAGCAATTTTTGCGCAAATGCACCCATGCCATAGATTTGCACACCGGTGCGATTCACCGCGCTAATCTGCCCCAGGTGCGTGCCAGCGCTAAGGATAAAATAGCACTGCGCATGGCAGAAATGTTCAATGCCCCCATTATCATTAAAGCGGCCAGCCGGGACGGTACAATGCGCGGCACGGCAAACAACCTCGGTATTCCAATATTACTTTATGAAGCCGGAGAAGCGCTGCGCTTTGACGAGCAGGCTATAAATGTTGGCGTACGCGGAATACTCAATGTAATGACGGATTTGGGCATGTTAAGAGCTGGCCGGAAACGCCCAAACACGAAATCGTTATTCTCGAAAAAAAGTAGCTGGGTAAGAGCCGAACACGATGGCATAGCACGCTATTATGTTAGCCTGGGCCAAACAGTGAAGCCCGGTGACGTTCTGGCACATATCTACTCACCCTACTCCGATTTTGAAGTTGCGGTACATGCCAGCTTTGCAGGTATTGTTATTGGCAGAAACAACTTACCATTGGTAAACGAAGGCGAAGCTTTGTTTCATGTAGCCGAAGTCAGCTCGCTAGATGAAGCCGAAAAAACGCTCGACGCCATTAACGATGAAGTGGACAATGCCATGCCGCCGGTATTGGGCGAGGAATATGGCGTAGTGTAATGCTACGCCTGCTTACACAAAATAGGTATTAGTCTTTTTCTGCAACAACATCGTAAGGCTTTAACGCGGGTAAACGTTGCTGCAGCTGCTGTTCTATTTCATCCAGCTCTTGCATACGCTGACAAAACAAAGCGGATTTCTCTTCAAGCTCTACCGCTTTGGCATCCAGGCCCAAATTTATTTTATCGACTAAGTGACCAACAGATTGCCACTCCTGGTTATCGCTGCGTTCAAAGTTACTATCAGAATGGCGTAACGCATCTCGCAATGCGCCCCAAACTGCCCCTACTGTGCGCCGTGCTAAGTTATCTAGTTGTGGTTTAAGTTCGGCATGCAAAAAATAATCAAGCTCTTTCAAACTTTGAGGCGCCAAATAAAAGTGTTCATTTGTACGCACAAAACGTGACATCCACTGAAATGTCGTTTCTCGCACCAACTCTCGCCATTCAGCCTGCTGCGATTTACTACCAATACCTGTAAACATGGCTTCAATGCTAGACAAACCCAGTTCAACACCATCAACAGCAATACTGACTATCTCTGGCACAAACTTGCGTAAACCATGGCTATACTGCTGCAATAACAGGGACTCTTCGGCAGATAAGTTAATCCATTCGCCTCGGATAAACAGTTGTGTGTCACCACTTATTTGCACATGGGTGCGGTTATTTTGCAGTATACGGATGTGTTCTGGCGCAATAAGCACACCATGGGTAAACGCCATATTGCATTCAGCAGCCCATACCGATGGCGTAGCAAACACCATGGCAAGCAGATAAATATAGGATTTCATACCACAGGCTCCAACACCAACACGTCGCTAGAGCTTACGACACTATCCAAACGAAAGCTTTAGCGTATGCCGCACAAACATTGGCAATTGTCGAAAACAACATCATAAAAACGGTTCTATTGCAGGGCTGTTGTCAACAAGCATTATTTTTGATGGGCCATACTCACGGCGACTGCGAATATGATCAGTGCCAAAATGCACAACTACTGCAGAAAATAACTGCTGACGCACCACGATCAACGTCTGGTCTAACTTTTCCCGGCGCTGCGACTCTAACTGCTTGATATCCTCAATCAGGGCCATCGCCACATTCCGGTTATCCTCAAACGCCTGCTGTAACTCCTGCTTGCGAAGTTCAATCTGGGCGTTACCTTCAATTTTCTTTAATTTCTCCAGTTGCTCACGAATGTCCTGCATATCTTTTTTTGCTGCACTCACACTGGCACGCAATACCTCTTGCTTTTCTGCAATCGGATCTATCATGCGATTAAGCTCGATCAGAATATTACTACTTGATGGCGCGCCAAGGTTTCCGGTATAAATACCGTAATCCAGATAAAAATAACCCCCAATAACTTTGCCGTTGGGATTATCTTCTGGCCCCGCATACACTTTTGCTGCCGCTACGGCACAATGCATAAGTTGCTTGTTAACGTATATGTTGCCGTCGCAACTAAGTCTGGCATACTGGGCGATGTTGCATTGAATATCACCCTTAGCCTTTAATTCAGTGCTATATTCACTGTCTTTTTCAGCACTGGGGATTTGGTGACCGATAATCGAGCCACCAACGTTGATATCACCACCGGCCTCAATCAACGTGCCTTCAACAAAGCCCTTTATAAACACGTTACCACCAGCAATAACCTTCATACCTTCGGTAACATCACCGTTAATGACAACTGAGCCTTTAAAGATAATATGCCCGGTTGACAGATCCACATTTTTTACCGTAAAAACTTCATCAACGGTAGCACCATTATCAACAACACGTGGCAAACCATCACGCGCAGCAATCAGCAATTCATTGTCAGCAGCTGATAGCTCGCTACCTTCAGCCATTTGCCATTCAATAACTTGCCCTGGATTAGCGGGGATAAGACTGCCATCGACCAGCATGCCATCAACCCCCGCTGTTGGCGGGTGGCGACGCATCAAGTTGTCCCCCGCACGTACTGCTGGAATCACACCAAAGTCACGTAAATCAGCTTTGTCTTCAGTTTGCACCAGCGGCTTATTGCGCCGGCTTTGCATTTCGGGAATTAATGGTTCAAAACGTGAGTTTTGTCCATGCACAACGGCACGCCCCCGCGCAACGAGTAGTTTAACTTTGCTGCCGGAGTCAGCTTTACTGGCGTGGGTGACAAGTTTAATAATGTGGTCTTTACTGAAACCAAATACTATGCTGGCTTCTTGTGCTGCCTTAACCAAAGCATTGGCAGACATTGGTGCGCCGCCCCAGGCTGCTGTAATGATTGCTGCCGCTGACATTTTATCTTCAGTGATGTCAAAACTAAGCTCGGCATCTCGCTTTTCGGCTACACGATAAGAAAGTAATGCGCCTTCGGGCTGAAGTTTTTCTTTGATTTTTTGCTGGATTTGCTGATATTCCACCAGCAGATTAGTAATTTGTTCTTGAATAACCAGGCATCGACCATAGCCTGCCGCTTGTAGCTGAGTATTCACGTCCTGCGCACTTAGCGGCGCAAGCGTTACTGGCACCGTTATTTTTATACTATTATTGTGCTCGGTAAATTGCATATTATTCACACTTTTGGTTACTACGTTAAAGCAACCCTACTGAAACAAATAACCTGGCTAAAGGCAAGCCCTGAAAAGTGTAACAGGGCTATTTATCCGGAAAATTTAAATATAATTTTCCTGATGGATGCGAATAAACAGATCTGTTCCTGTTTTACTGTAATCCACTTTATATTCTTTATTATTGATAGCTTGGATAAACAACAGCGTCTTAGCTTCACCAAACACGTCTGAGCTGGAGATATCAACTACCTCCATGTAACGTTCTTTTGCTTCTGCACGGTTCGTAGGCACCGCTTCGGTAAACAGCTTTACACCATGGCGCGTTACGACGATATTAGGGTCGTTATCGTCATTGACCACTACAAGATCCATTTTTTTATTTTTATGGATCAAAGTATTACGACCACTTACCAAAAATGCTTTTTCGTAATTATTCATCAACTGCCCTGCGTAACATGTAATATTGCCATTATTATGATACAGACCGCACAGAGTGTCTAGGTTGCTGTATTCTGAGTTAATTGTAGTCTGGTTTGATTAATTTGCCGACACAACTGTTGTGCTTCTGTTTCATTAAAACTAACGGGAATAAAAACGTCAAACCCTGTCGCATTAGAAAGACGTTGCATGCGATGAGCAAATGCGGCTTTTATGCCATTATATTGCATATGCTTGGTGCTAAAGTTTGCTACTTCAGCCAGCATTTCACTGGCGCATTGTCCACCCGCACAACCCTGTCGCACAGCCTCAATATATAACGCCCGTTGCTCCGTCATAATACGAACTGCTAATCTCAGTGGCAAATGCTGTAAAAAACCATCATAGTCTGTAACGTTAAATCCAATAAAACCAAGAGATTGTTGATTAAATTGCGGTATACCACTGTATAAAAAACAGTCCCAGGGCAACAGCCAGCTTCCACGCCGGTGTTGGTAGCGCACACCGTCAGAGTCAAACTGCAAAAAGTATTCTGGTTCGGATAATTTAGCCCATCCAGCAAACATACCTAAGCCAGCTCCAACAAACACCAAACCTTGCCACGGCTGCAACTGCTCTACCAAAATCAAACTTAATATAAATAGCAACATAACCACAGAGCTGCCCAACATTAAGCTAGCGCCACCACGACTTGCAGCACCTTGAACCCTTATTGGCGCAAATCCAACCGTGCTATCAGGCATATTATTTCCCCAGTGAAATCTGTATTTAGGCTGGTTATTCACCATTAAGGTTCTATATTGTGCCTAATTGATCTGCAGTTCAAGTGTGCTTACGCGACCAACGCCGGAGTGACTGCGATAATAGGAAATCTAAATCGCTGTTTCTTCCATACAATAACGCAGGGTTTTATATCGTCGTTTATTTGGGGTTACTGTGGCAAAATTGCATTCAAAATTAATTTGGCTAATTCTGATCATCTTGCTGGTGTTTGTTGCCTATTTGTACTGGGTGCCAAGCCAAAAAGTTGATGGACGTCGTGGCGGCGCAGCCGTAGCAGTAAGTACTGCAAAAGTGGAAACCAAAGCCATGATCCGCAGTATCAGCTCGCTAGGTACTGGCATTGCAAACAACTCCATTACCTTAACGTCGCCTACCAGTGACTTTATTACCGAGCTTAATATACGTGAAGGCAAATTAGTTAAACGCGACGAAGTTATTGCCCGCTTGCACGATGTGGAAGAGCGCGCTCGGGTTACTGAGCTACAAGGTATACTGGTAGACCAAAAGCGTCAGTTAGACCGTCTGAAAAACTTAGCAACCACTCAAGCTACCGCGCAGCAAATGCTGGATGAACAACAAACCAAGGTTAATACGACATTAGCCCAACTGGATATTGCCACCGCACAGTTAGCAGAAATGACAATTACAGCGCCCTTTGATGGCTACCTGGGGTTACGACAGGTTAGCCAGGGTGCTTATATCAACACTGGTACGGCCATTACCACCCTTGATGATTTAGCTGTTTTGCGAGTTGCTTTTAGTGTGGCTGAACATTATTTGGCCGAGATTAAAGTGGGTATGCCATTAACAGTAACTAATGCAGCCTATGGTGATGTGCGTTTTGCTGGCACCGTCAGTGCAATAGATACCCGACTAGACCCATTAACTCGCACCGTTACCGTGCACGGCACTTTGCCCAATGATGATTTACGCTTGCGCCCTGGCATGCTACTAAACGTAAATCTGGTGTTGGAACAACATGTAGCGAAACAAATCTCTGAAAAAGCACTGGTCCCTCAGCAGCAAAAACAATTTGTGTATAAAGTAAGTGCTGACAATACCGTCCAGCAAGTTGAAGTAACTATTGGTCAACGCATACCTGGTTGGGTCGAAATAATAGGCGGCTTGGAAGAAGGCGATGAAGTGGTGGTTGAAGGCATTCAGAAACTGCGCTCTGGCGTTACTATTAATCGTGTCGGGGGCTGATTATGTGGCTATCTGACACCTCTGTTAAACGCCCGGTTTTTGCCACTGTTGTAAACTTACTGCTGGTAGTATTTGGCATCGTTTGCTTTACGATGTTGCCCCTAAGGGAATACCCGGACATTGATACCCCTATTGTCAGTATCAGCACGAATTATCCGGGTGCATCAGCTGAAATAGTCGAATCAAAAATTACCCAGCTTCTGGAAGATCGTATAAGTGGTGTAGAGGGTATCAAAAATATCAACTCCACCAGCCGCAATGGCCGTTCTAACATTACCATTGAATTTAATGTTGAACGAGATATTGATTCTGCTGCTAACGACGTACGCGATCGTGTTTCACGTGCGCTGAATAACTTACCCGATCAAGCAGATCCACCAGAAGTGTCAAAAGCAAGTGATGACGAAGACACCATTGCCTGGTTTGTGCTTAACAGTGAAAACATGTCGTCACTGGAGCTTACCGACTATGCAGACCGATATATTGTTGAACGCTTTTCTGTGGTCGATGGTGTAGCCCGCTTACAGCTGGGTGGCGCACGTGATTATGCCATGCGTATTTGGCTAAACCGCGATGCCATGGCATCGCGTGGTGTTACGGTACAGGATATAGAAAGCGTATTGCGGGCAGAAAACGTAGAGTTACCTGCCGGTAATATTAAATCTACCGATCGTGATTTCACCGTTCGCGTGGTGCGAGCCTATAAAACGCAACAAGATTTTCGCCGTCTGGTGATAAAGCGCGGCAATAACAACTATCTGGTGCGCTTAGGTGAAGTTGCTGAGGTGCTACTAACGGCTGAAAATGAAGAAAGTGAATTCCGCGGTGACGGCAAAAACTTACTTGGTATTGGTATTATTAAGCAATCAAAAGCCAATACCCTTGAGGTGGTGCGTGCTGCCCGCGCAGAGATGGAACGCATAAAAGAAACGCTGCCTCAAGGCACAACCATTGAACCCGGTTACGATTCATCACTCTTTATCGCTGAGTCCATCAAAGAGGTATACAACACCCTAGGCATTGCTATGGTGTTGGTTATCATCGTTATTTTCTTATTTTTGGGTAATATTCGCGCCACCTTTATTCCGGCCGTTACGGTGCCGGTTGCTCTGGTTGCCGCCGTTACCGTGTTATTTGCACTGGATTTCTCCGTCAACTTACTCACTTTGCTGGCGATGGTTTTAGCCATTGGTCTGGTCGTAGATGATTCCATTGTTGTGCTGGAAAATATATACCGCCGCATTGAACTGGGCGAGCATCCAATGGTAGCCTCTTATCGTGGTGCTCGTGAAGTCGGCTTTGCTGTAGTGGCCACAACGCTGGTATTAATATCGGTATTTGTGCCATTAGTCTTTATGCAAGGCCAGTTGGGAAAACTCTTCACCGAATTTGCGCTGGCCATTGCCGCCGCCGTCGCATTTTCCAGTGTCACGGCACTGACGTTATCTCCCATGCTGTGCAGCAAATTACTCACCCATCAAAAACGCGAGAGTAAGCTTGGCCTTTGGCTACATGCGGCTTTTCATAAATTGGAAAACGCATACCGTCGTCAATTAGAAGTCGTCTGCGCCACCCGCTGGCCGGTGATGATCGTTGTGGCGTTGTGCTTTGTTGCCAGCTACCTGCTCGTTAAGATGCTACCAAGTGAACTGGCACCAAGCGAAGACCGGGGTACATTTTTTGTGATGATGAGCCCGGCAGAAGGTGCCAGCTATGCAAGCAACAGCCGCAATATGCGCCTGATTGAAGATGTGTTGATGCCTTACTATCAACAAGGTGAGTTTAACCGGCTGTTAGTCCGGGTACCGGGTTGGGGTAACAGTGGTGGTGTTGCGATTGTTGGTACTGAAAACTGGCATAATGGTAAGCGCCGCACCAGTGAATTAATGGGTGAAGTTGGCAAAAAATTAAATGAAATCCCTGATGTACGCGCATTTACGTTTATGCGCAGTGGCTTAGGTGGTGGTGGTGGTGGTGGTGGCCGACCCATTCAGTTTGTGTTGCAGGGCAATACTTATGAAGAACTGGCGCGCTGGCGAGACATTGTGCTGGAAAAAGCCGCTGAAAACCCAAATATTTTAATGCTAGATCACGATTATAAAGAGACAGTGCCACAGGTACTTGTTGAGATTGACACTGAACGTGCAGGTGATTTAGGTATATCCGTTGGTGCCATAGGGCGCTCTCTTGAAGCAATGCTTGGTGGGCGGCGAGTAACTACCTTCCTTGATCGGGGTAAAGAATACGATGTTATCATTGAAGGTAAGGATGACGATTTTACCGCACCGGGTAGCATTACAAACGTGTATATCCGCTCTGAAACGTCGGGCCAGCTGATACCATTAGACAACCTGGTAACATTGCGTGAGGAAGCGACTTCATCAAGCCTAAACCGCTACAACCGCATGCGCAGTATTACGCTTACCGCCAGCATGGCGCCAGGCTACAGCCTCGGCGAAGCGCTGGAATACTTAGAACATATTGTGCATACCGAAATACAAGACACTGTAGGCATTGATTACAAAGGCGAATCATTGCTGTATCAGGAAAGTGGTAGCTCAACACTGATGGTATTTGTGCTGGCGTTACTCATCACTTACCTGGTGTTGGCGGCTCAGTTTGAGAGTTTTATCCATCCGCTGGTTATTTTAATTACCGTACCACTTGGCTTGGTCGGCGCCCTATCCGGCTTATATTTTAGCGGTATGACGCTGAATATTTATAGCCAGATAGGCCTGGTGATGCTGATAGGCCTTGTCGCTAAAAACGGTATTCTTATTGTCGAGTTTGCTAACCAGTTACGTGATTCGGGTGTGGCCTTTACCACGGCGATACAGCAAGCGGCTACGCAACGTTTACGGCCTATTGTGATGACCGCGTTTACAACAGCAATGAGCAGTATTCCGCTTATTTTGGCCAGTGGGCCAGGTTCGGAAAGCCGTATGGTAATTGGTATGGTGATATTTTCTGGCGTGGCGCTGGCAACATTAATGACGATATATGTAGTACCAGTAACTTATATGGTTTTCGCGCGCAACACCGGTTCGCCCAAACGCCTGGAGCAAAAATTACATAAATTGGAAAACGAAGCCCCAGACGAGCACGCTGCCGATGAAATACATCCAAGCTAACGC
Source organism: Rheinheimera baltica (assembly GCF_030731985.1). Lineage (NCBI taxonomy): Bacteria > Pseudomonadati > Pseudomonadota > Gammaproteobacteria > Chromatiales > Chromatiaceae > Rheinheimera > Rheinheimera baltica. Next base: position 238,699 of record NZ_JAPJDY010000001.1, on the reverse strand, counting down.
AATAAAACCATAGGTAATGCTAAACAGTTAAGGTTGAAGATACCATCGGTTTGCCCACACTAACACGCCGTAACCCCTCCCTGGGGGCTCGTTTCAGCCCATCCAGGGTTTCAACCGTTAGTTTAGGGCAAACCGATTGTGCTTAACTATTCAGCCTTAACATAGCCACATTTTATATCCAACGTTAAAACGGTAAGGCTTTGGCATCCCAATTTAATAGCTTACCGCTTTGTTCAGGCTGCACAGCGGCTACAACCTGCGCCAGGCGCTCTGCGGTATTGTCTGCACTTTGTAGTTGCCCCGGCGGTAAATTCGTTTGAAATGGTTCAGACATTGCGGTGTTTGTTGTGCCAGGATGCACACTTACCACTACCGCACCCGGGTTTAGCCGGCGCACTTCAATACTGATGTTTTTCACCAACATATTCAACGCAGCCTTACTCATACGATAACTGTACCAGCCACCAAGCGCATTATCAGTGATACTCCCCACCTTAGCGCTAAGTACCACAACCTTTATGCTTGCCGTTTTGGTGATATAGCTAAATAATAATTGCAGGTATTGTGCAGGTACCGCGACATTAGCGTGCAATCGTTGCATAAGTATTGCCGTATCTAACTGTCGAATGGTTTTTTCTGGCATAGCCGCGGCGTCATGTAGTACACCATTGCAAATAAATATGACCTCAGGTCGCTGTTCTAGTGCCAGCTGCACACACTGTGCGCTGTGTGCTGGGCTTTGTAAGGTGTCTTCAAACCAATGCCAGCTGTTTTGAGTTGGTGCTTTTTGCCTGCTGATCACAGTAACTACTGATGCGGCGGCCGCGTAATGCTGTGCCAGCGCAGAACCAATACCGCCACTGCCACCAATAACTAATACCGATTTAGTCATAACTTAATGCCCTTGCCAATTGATAACCACTTAACCATGCGTTTTCAACCCGACCACCATTGAGCCAATCACCACACAACCCCAGTGATAAATCTGTACGATAAATATGACTATGCACCGGATAATCTGGCGCTTGCTGCGCATAGCGCCAGCGGTGACACAAGGTTTGCACAACACTGATGTCATCGCCCAGCATCCGCTGCAACTCAGCGACGGCCACTTTACTAATTTGTGCTGCGTCAGCTTCCAGGTGCAATTGTGAAAAAGCAGCTGAAAAATGCACAAGCCAGTGCTCCCCGGGGGCTCGACCGGTTTTGCTGCTTTGCCGGGCTAACCAGCTAATGGCATTGTCACCTTTGACAAAAATGCCATCAAAGGGCACCGATGTTGCCGCATCAAGTTCAATATTCACCGACCAGCACGGTAGCAAAGCTTCGGCGTTAAACAGCGCCTGCAGTTGTGGTTGCTGTAGTAGGTGCTCAGCTAGCAACATGGCCGCCTGCTGCTGTGGCAAGGCAATTACCAACTGGCTAAAATGGCCAAGATGCTGCTCATCGCTATAAAGCTGCCAATGTGTACCATCATATTTAATCGTGTCTACGCGGCATGGGCTGTTCAGCTTAACCTGCTGCAACAATTGCTGTACCGGCTTCTGCATAGATGGTAAGCCAATATATCTTGTTGTCTGATCGGGTGAAGCGCACAATGTGCCGTTTTCATAAATAGCTAATCGACCCTGCCAGGGCGTAACAACACCCAGGGTCAGCCAATTTTCGCACTGGCGCTTAAATGCTGCAGCGCGTGCCGTAAAATATTGCGCACCTAAGTCAAGATAGCCGTCAGGCGTTCGTTTACTGCTCATACGGCCCCCGGCGCTGCGGCCTTTGTCAAATACCACAACATCAAGGCCCTGCTTCACTAGCTCACTAGCACAAGCCGCGCCGGCAATGCCCGCGCCTATCACAGCTATAGTCAAAGTACTTCCCTTGCTTTATCAGTAAACGTTATAGTACGACTCGGTATTTATTCACGATCAGCCACTAAGCCAATTGCCCGTATCATTCGTACTAGATGCCAAATTACTGTACTGTAAAACATCATCATCAGGAGAAACACGTGGCCAGTCAAACTGCAACCTTCGGCGCAGGCTGTTTTTGGTGTTTAGAAGCCGCCATGAACCAGCTTAACGGCGTGACACAGGCGCTAAGTGGCTATATGGGCGGCGCAGAAAAAGATGCCAATTATAACAGAGTATGCGCTGGCGATACCGGGCATGCTGAAGTGGTACAGGTGGAATTTGATGACGAGGTTATCGACTTTGAACAACTTTGTCTGATTTTTTTTAGCTTGCACGACCCAACGCAACTTAACCGTCAAGGCAATGATGTCGGTACACAGTACCGTTCGGTAATTTTTTATCACACTGAGCAACAACACAACCTGGCATTACGCTTGATATCTGAGCTTGCAGCGCAGCAGGTATTTAATGGCGACATTGTCACTGAAGTGAGCCCGGTAAGCCGTTTTTTTATCGCTGAAGCCTATCATCAACAGTATTTTATCCAGCACCCGGAACAAGGCTACTGCCAGTTTATTGTGGCGCCAAAAATGGCAAAGTTTCGGCAACGTTATCAGGCGTTTTTAAAACCATGAAAGTGTTTATCGCGATGTTTATTCTGTTGCTAAACATCATCTATCCTGCGATTGCGGAGGATATAGTTGAACTGCAGTTTTGTTATGAAGATAAGCAACTATTACCTTACTACACGGGTGCTGGCTCACAGGTTGCAAACCCGCCTGGTGTAACGATTGAACATTTACAGAACAGTGTAAAGCAGCTACCTCAGGTAAAGCTGACGCTGCAACGCAAACCCTGGCTTCGCTGCTTACAATTATTGCAACAAAATAAGGTTGATGCGCTTGTGGCAACCTATGACGAATCACGCCGCAACTTTGCGGTTTTTCCGCTCGATGCGCAGAGCCAGCCCAACGCCAATCTAGCGCTAAGTCAACATGCGACGTGTCTGGTGCAACAACCAGGCAAAAACGTATTAGAACGCGCCACTGAAGGTATCGTTATCGCCCGACCGCTGGGTTATGTGATGCCTCAGTACCCTGAAGGGGTGACAACGGTACAAGTGCAATCTCAGCAACAAGCTTTTGAGCTGGTAAAGCAAGGACGGGTGGATGCCACAACCACCTTGTGTGAAGTGAATCAGCTGCCGTTACCTGATAATTATGTGTATGGCTTGCAAGTAAACTATCCACCACTTTACAGCACCACCGGTTATCTGGTGTTTAGCAAAGGCTTTTACCAACAGCATACTGAGCTTGCGGCAAGTTTATGGCAAACCTTACAGCATACCCGTGATGCCAACCGTTATTACCAGTATTTGCTACTAAACGACAACGATATTACCCTACCGACAGAGCGTGAAAACTAATCCACGCTATTGTCAGTAAGGGTTTTGCAGCCATTAACCCGGACTGTAACGCAGGCTAATGCCAACGTTTGCGCCAGCGGTAGTATAACCAGCACTTGTTTGATAATTTTTATCAAACAGGTTTTCCAGTTTCGCCCTCAGTGTTAAGGCGGGCGTTAGCTGATAATCCGCGCCAATACCCCATAGCGTAAAACCACCCAGGTTGGCGACACTCGCATACATGCCCTGATACGTCGAACTCTGGTAATCTGCTGTGATAAAGGCCGACCACTTATCTTCGACAATGCTACCGCGCCAATTCAGTGTATTTTTTGGCCGACGTTCCAACTTTAAGCCGCTACTTTGGTTTTCAGTATCAAGCCAGGTGTAGGCCAAATTACTGCTAAACTGCTGCCACTGCTGCTGCACACTAAACTCTACGCCTGAAATTGTTGCCAATAGCACGTTCTCAGCACGTTCTACCCCTTGGATCAAATTAGTGACATCCCGGTCAAACCAGGCAAGCTGTGCACTAAAGTCTTGTTCAACAAAGCGTAGAGCAATCTCATCTGATACTGACTCTTGCGGTTTTAGTGCAGGATTAGCATAACCCGGATAATACAGCTCGTTAAACGATGGCGTTTTAAATGCTGTACCCCGGCTGGCACGCAGTAGCCACTGCTCTGTCAGCTGATACCCTGCTGCCAGTTGCCAGGTGTTTTGGCCGCCGTATTGATTAATCAAATCACGGCGCAGCGCGGCTTCGAGTTTTAGCGCATTGAGCTGATAATGTAGACCGGTAAACAAGGCGCGGTTTATACGGCTGGTTTTTTCGTAAGGCGTGGACGAACGATCGACCTTCTCCTGATACCAGTTCACCCCCGCCAGCAACGTCAAGCTGGTGCTTAGGCTGGTCTCTGCCTGATAATTGAACTCATCGCGCGCAGTGATAAAAGGGCTGCGCGAGTCGGGGCCATAGCTAGCTTCGCTGTCAAGATTTCGGCTAAGTTGTGCCTGGTGCTGCCAACGCCCAAGTTGCTGTTGCCAACCCAGCAAGTAAGCACGGTTTAGTGTATCAGCGACATCTTCGTTGCCGTAGCTGGTATCAAATTCATAATAACCAGAATTGACATCGGCTTGTGCCGTCCATAGACCAAGTTCAGTCTGGTAATCTGCGGCTACTTTAATAAATTTTTGCTTGTAACCATCGCTATCGCTATCAAGTTCGTCACGCACATTAAAGCCATCGGCGCGGCTTACACCAGCACTGGCTCGCAACGTAAGTTGTTCGAAGCGCTGGCTAACGCTGAGATCAGTGCCGGCTTGGCCGTAACTGCCAATATTGACATTAAGCTCGACTGCATTACTACGCCGGGTCGTTATGGCAATAACACCGGCAAGCGCATCAGAGCCATACCATGCTGCACGAGGGCCACGGACTACTTCAATACGCTCAATCAACTCCAACGGTAGCATGGCAAGCGATTTATAGCCCAAGGTGGCAGAACCACTGCGCACACCATCAATCAGCACTAACGTATGGCCAACATTGCCACCGCGAATATACACTCCGCTCGTCTGGCCGCGGCCGCCGTCTCGCGATAGATTAATGCCTGGCAACTGTGCCAACAAGGCGGGTAAATCTGATGCCTGGCGCGCGACGATATCGTCATGCTCAAGTACGGTTACACTCGCCAACACATCTTGCTGTGCAGTGGCAGTGCGGTTGGCATAAATACTAATATGTTCGATATCGTCAGCATAAACTGAACAACAGGATGCGACCAACACGGCCGCCAAAGCAGGTTTAAACATCTAAGCTCCGAAAACATGCCCACCGCATGTTTAATAAAGTTAAAGGATTTTTCTGGCCGGTCTCCGGGCTAACAACCTGCTTTCGCCTACATTCGCCTTCCCATACTATGACAGTGGCATTGAACGCAGATCAGTTGTTTACCGTTGCGGGGGCAGCTCTGGATTTACACCAGATTCCCGTTTACCTGCAGTTAGCTGCAGCACCAGAAAAAGCGGCTCCTTGCTGGAGCCGCGTGCAGTTTAGCGTGAGGAATGGAATTGTCAATAGGTGTCTGGATGGCCGAAGCCATGCAGTTAGTCACGAAAGTTTTTAAACTGGAAAGGTTGGCCTAAATCAGAGGTACGTACCAATTGCATCGCCGCTTGTAAATCGTCACGCTTTTTACCCGTTACCCGCAACTCCTCTCCCTGAATAGCCACCTGTACCTTAATATTGCTGTCTTTAACAAGTTTAATAATTTTCTTCGCTATGTCTTTATCGATGCCTTGCTTAATGCTGACAAAGCGTGTGACGAATTTACCATGACGCTCTTCTTTTTCAATTTTGAAACTATTAACATCCAGCTGCAGCTTGCTGGCTTTAATGGCAAAAATATCGAACAACTGCATCACTTGTTGATCCGCTTCAGCGGTCAGTTCAATCTGTTCTTTTTTTAGCTCAATTTTGGCGTTAACGCCACGAAAATCATAGCGGGTTTCAAGTTCCCGTTTAGCGTTCTCTACCGCGTTATTAGCCTGGTTAATATCAATTTCTGAAACAATATCGAATGAGGGCATTAAAAATCTCCTTAGCATAAGCCATTCTGTCTGCTGGTGATTATAACCAGAAAACTGTTACAATCCGAGTGCCATATAGGTTTGGGGGTGTATGTGTCACAAAGTTTTTATCGCTGGTTGTGCTTATTCTGTTTTTTACTGGCTACAGCGAGCTTCTTGGCTGAACTCAACGGTCACCGTATTATTGCCGGCTTTGCCCATATTGATAAAGTCGCGCATTTTGGCATTTTTGCTATTTTGTCAGCGTTACTATGGAAAGGCTTTAAAGTGTCACCGGTGACCGCGTTAATCGTTTTAGGTGCCTATGGTGGCAGCATAGAGTTGGCACAACATTATTTTACCCGCCGACATGGCGATTGGTTCGACCTACTGGCAGATATTGGCGGTGTTATTAGCTTCTATCTGGTACGCAGCGTATGGCACCGAATACGTCCCCGCAGCCAGCGCTAAGCTGGACCATCGTTGGCCAAGGTGCTATTGGTTTATTGGCAGCCTGCAGGTTGTCATTGGCCGGAAACGCCGTTTCATTGTGGTTAAAAACTCCAAACATTATCAATATTGATTTCACTGAACAGCAGTTTAGTTACCCCCCAGCGATAGCGCCGTTGAATGCCGTGCTGGTGCCGGTTAAAAGCTATGCCATACTCGATGCCATTAAAGGTTTATTACCACATCTTAGCCCTGATGCTCAGCTGGTGCTAAGCCACAATGGTATGGGAACTATAGCGCAGGTAAAACCGTTGTTACTGCCCACACAAGGGCTGTGGTTTCTTACCACCACTCACGGTGCACTTAAACAACACCATAATCTGTTTCACACCGGACAAGGGCAAAGTGTCATCGCGCCACTTAATAGTGCCGCCATAGCATGCTCTGAAGCGGTTACTCAGGTGATGGATATCGCCCTGGGACCAATAACATTAACCGATAATATATCGCCCTATTTATGGCAAAAATTGGCGATTAATGCAGTAATAAATCCACTAACGGCAATATATGATTGCCAAAACGGCCAACTAAGTGCTGCTGAGTATCGCAGTCAAATTGCGGAGATTTTAGCTGAGGTGTGCCAGTTGGCAACGCTAATGGGCATATCGCTGGTGTATGAAGACACGCTGGCAAAGGTGCAGCAGGTGATTATCCAAACAGCAAAAAATTACTCGTCTATGCACCAAGATGTAAAGCATCAAAGGCGCACTGAAATCGCTGCAATAAATGGCTTTGTGGTAGAGCAAGCGGCACGCTATCAGTTAGCCGTGCCGCAAAATGCTGGTTTATTACAACGGGTCACACAATTAGAACAAGCTTACGGGCGATAAACCGCCACATTAGCATAACCTTGCTCTTGCAAAATTACCGCTTGTAGCCGGCTCATAACACCGCGATCGCAATAACAGTAGTACTGCTTAGTCTGATCTAAATGACTAAATTGTGATGCCAAACGAAAAAAGGGCAACTCTACCACCGCATGATTGGCCACGGTTAGCGGTTTAAGTTCTGTCTCTTCCGGGCTGCGAATATCCAGTACGATGGCATCAGCTGGCAGCTCGGACAGTTCTGTTACAACATGTGCTTGTTGGTCAGCCTGATAATCAACGGTACGAATATCAAGCACCTTCGCCTCTTGTACTGCCTGATCCAGCACGGCGAAATTAAACTTTTGCTCGTTTAGCTCTACATCGGCAAGCACTGCATTAACTGTCGGCTTGTTTGAGATAACACCACAATATTCAGGCATGCTCTTGGCGATATCTTCTGCACCAATCTTGCGCGCTATATCGACAATCTCTTGCTTATCCTGGTAGATAAGTGGCCGTAGCACCAACATGTCGGTTACCCGATCAATGACATTTAAGTTGGCAATAGTTTGGCTGGCAACCTGGCCAATACTTTCGCCGGTAACAAGGGCCTTAATACCCAGATTCTCGGCGACGCTGGCCGCAGCGCGCATCATCATGCGCTTTAGCACAACGCCCATTAAACCGCTGTCTATATTTTCCAGTATCTGCTCTACCACTGGGGCGAAGTTAACACTAACAAACTTCACTTTGTGCGACAGGCTGTATTTTTGCCAAATAAGATGAGACATTTCCCGCACACCCGCTTCATGTGCTGCGCCACCCAGGTTGAAAAACAGATAATGGGTTCTAACCCCTTTACGGATCATTAAGTAACTGGCAACTGCGGAGTCATACCCGCCAGAAATAAGCGATAAGGCGTCGGATTGGGAAGGCAACGGAAAACCGCCCATGCCCTGATACTGCCGACGCACCATGATCAACACATCTTTTCTGACTTCGAGCGCTACTACAACATCAGGTTTTTTAAGCTGTACCCGCGCAGAAGAAACAAGCTGATTTAGCCCACCACCAATATAGCGTTCTGCTTCAATTGATGAAAAAGTGTGCTTGCCTTCACGCCTTACCCGCACACAGAAAGATTTATTTTCTAACTGATCGGCATAAACCAAAGCAACCTGTTCGTAAATGTCATGCAAAGAGGTAAAGCTACTCGATTGCATTTCAGAGAATTGCATAATGCCCGGGATGCAACTTAACCGCTCAACAAGCTGCTGCTTTATTGCCAGCTCGTCTCCGGGATAACGTATAGTGAGGTGGTCGTAACTATTTTTAACGTCAATATTACTGTCTACCCGAAGCACAATCGTTTTGATATTGCGTTCAAGTAATAATGTCTGGCGTTTACGCACCGATTTGCTTTTGATGGCAATTTCCGGGTGCAATTTAATAATAAATTCAATCATCGCTTAGCGGCACAATATCAGCAGAAAAAAAGTGGCGAAGATTATAGCGGATCTCTGGTTAAAGACCTAATCTGCGCGATTACGTTAGTCACTTCGTTTACTGAGCTGGCGCTTCCAAACTGATAGGATCCGACTCTTTTGCCTTACCCTGCATAATGGATATTTCGACTCGCCGGTTGCGACGTCGGTTGAGTTCAGAATCGTTAGGTACCAAAGGTTTAGTATCAGCATGGCCAACAACAACTAAACGGGTGCGGTCGAATCCGTCTGCTTTAATCATCTCAGAGCCAACAGAAACGGCTCGTTTTGCAGATAAATCCCAATTGTTACTGTGCAACTCGTCAGAAACCTGAATATCATCGGTGTGACCGGTTACCGTAATCTCACCCGGCACATCGTTCAACAGACTACCAATACGCTGAATAATGGGCTTAAACCGGGGCTGGAGAAACGATGACCCAGAGGGGAAAGCACCATTCTCGCGAATACGGATAATAATTTGCTGCCCTAGTGATTCAAGCTCAATAGCACCATCAACAATTTGCTTCTGCAGTTGTTCGGCCAGCTTTTTAACCATTTCATTGGTTTGTTCTTGTTGCGCTTCAGACTGCGCATCGGCACTGGCTTGTTCGCCGTCCATGATTTCTTCGGCGTTACTAACTGATTGGCCCCCACTTAAATCTTCACGTTGCTCCTGGCGACCGCCAGCAGAGTCTTCTTCACCGGCTTGAAATTCAATCATCTGCTGCGTAATTTCTATTGTTTGCTGCTGCAGGGTTTCAATAGGCGTAGGATCAGGCCGCCCTGGCCGAAACTCCATCGCAATGACGCTGGTGCCTTTGGGAATATCTTCTACTTCAATTTTATTCTGGACACCAAAAGCAAATTTCATGGAGCCAGCAATTTGCTTAAATTTCAGCACATCCATCTCGGAAAACGCGAGCAGCAGTACAAAGAAACACATTAACAATGCCATTAAATCTGCAAAGGTGCCCATATAGGCTGGCAACCCCGGCGGTGGGCATTTACACTCTTCGGCTTCATCACTCATATCTTACTCCGCCGCAGCCGGTTCACGTTTACCCTGCGCCAAATAATTACGCAATATGCCTTCAATTACTTTAGGATTTTGCCCATCCTGGATGCCTAAAATCGCATCCAGAATTAATTGATTATTCTGTTTTTCCTGCACATTTCGAATAGCTAGTTTATCGGCCAGTGGAATGGCAATAACGTTTGCAACAAAAGCGCCATAAAGGGTTGTAAGCAAAGCCACCGCCATTGCAGGTCCAATGGCTTTAGGGTCATCCATGTTAGACAGCATGGCAACGAGGCCAACCAGAGTACCTATCATGCCCATCGCCGGAGCCACATCGCCCAAGCTTTTAAAAATAGCTATCGCCGTCTCATGCCGCTTTTCGGTCAGGCTAATATCTTTTAACAAGGTAGCCCGCACTACATCGGCGTCGTGCCCATCTACCAGCATGTTGACACCTTTTTGCATAAAAGCATTGGGTATTTCAGCTTCTTCAAGCGCTAAAAAACCACCTTTGCGAGCAGAGTCAGCTAATTGAACCGCTTTCTCAATCAGTTCTTCCGGCGCTTCAATCTTAAACATAAAGGCTTTTGCTGCCGCCTTGCCGGAACCGAAAAACTGCGACAAAGTAAATTTGGAAATAACAACAAAAATTGAGCCACCAAAAACAATAAGAACAGATACGGTGTCCATAAACATACCGACATTACCGCTGCTACCTAAAACCATGGCCATCACAACAAAGCCAATTGCGCCTAACATACCAACGAGGGTAGCTATATCCACTCTTATCTCCTTAAAATCTACATCAACCGGGGCATTGTCATTATAGGTTTATTCTAGACAATAACTGTTTATCGACAATACAGCACAATGTTTGAGTATAATTTACGTGAAATTATCTATTTAGCCTTTCACTTGTGCTTTCCGATTGACCATAATAGCCTGCTAAGGTACCTTTGCGCACACTTTTTCCGGGGGTAGTATGAGCAAAAAAAAAGCTGATTTGAGCCAGTTTGAACAAACCTTGTCTGAACTTGAACAGATAGTACAACAACTGGAACAAGGAGAACTTTCTTTAGATCAATCTTTAGCCCAATTTGAGCGTGGTATTACCCTTGCGCGCCAAAGTCAGCAGTTACTGCAAACGGCTGAGCAAAAAGTACAGATCCTGATGCAACAACAGCAACAGGAATCACTGCTACCGTTTGAACCTGATCAAGGGGATTAAGGTGTTACCAGCCAATTTACCGATGTATCAGCAACGGGTAGAACAGCATCTGCAACAACTGCTAACTGCACGTCAGCAAACCTCACCGCGGCTGCTTGAGGCTATGTCATATAGTTTATTGCTGGGCGGCAAGCGTATCCGGCCTTTTTTGGTATACAGTTGCGGCACCATGTTAGGTGCAAGTCTGCACGACTTAGACGGCCCTGCCGCCGCATTGGAAGCCCTGCACAGTTATTCATTGATACATGATGACTTACCAGCAATGGACAACGATGATTTACGTCGCGGAAAGCCCACTTGCCATAAGGCGTTTGATGAAGCCACTGCTGTGCTGGCGGGTGATGCTTTGCAAACCCTGGCTTTTGAGGTTTTAAGTAGTCACGACTATCAAAACTGCACACCTAAAGCGATATTGCATATGGTGCAATGTTTTGCAAAAGCGTCTGGCTACAGTGGCATGTGTGGTGGTCAGGCCATTGATTTAGCCCAGACAAACCAAAGCACAAACTTAGTGCAGCTTGAACAGATGCACAGGCTGAAAACAGGTGCCCTGATAGAGTGCGCGGTGCAGTTGGCATGGTTATGCAGCCCCAATCAACAAACAACAGAATTAGATACATTACTGCGCTTTGCCCGTGCGTTAGGGCTGGCATTTCAAGTGCAGGATGATATTCTCGATATTGAAAGTGACACGGCCACGCTGGGCAAACCACAAGGCTCAGACAGCAAGGCAAACAAATCAACGTACCCGGCATTGTTGGGGTTGGAGAATGCCAAAGCCAAAGCTCAGCAATTATATCAAGAAGCACTGAACGCTCTGGCTAGCTTACCGTATAACACTGATGAATTACGCGCTTTTGCGCAGTATATTATCGAACGCAAGTTTTAACACAGGCATGGATTATGGCGTTAGATATTAACGATTACCCGTTATTGGCTCAGGCTAATTTACCCGAGCAATTACGGCAGTTACCACAGGAAAAACTTCCGGCGTTAAGTGCGGAACTTCGCGGCTATTTACTGCAAAGCGTTAGCCAAAGCAGCGGACATTTCGCCTCGGGATTAGGTACTGTTGAACTGACAGTGGCTTTGCACTATGTCTATAACACGCCGTTCGATCGCGTGATTTGGGATGTTGGTCATCAGGCGTATCCACATAAAATTCTGACCGGACGTGCAGAACGTATGCATAGCATTCGGCAAAAAGATGGCTTGCACCCGTTTCCTTATCGCGAAGAAAGCGAATATGACGTGCTGTCTGTTGGTCACTCGAGTACATCAATAAGTGCGGCGTTGGGTATGGCGATTGCCGCGCAACAAGCACGCAATAACCGCAAAGTCGTTGCCGTTATTGGCGATGGCGCTATCACAGCAGGTATGGCATTTGAAGCATTAAATCATGCCGGTGAAGTGCGCCCGGATATGCTGGTTATTTTAAATGATAACGAAATGTCGATATCCGAAAATGTCGGCGCGTTAAACCGGTACTTTGCCAGAATTTTATCCGGTAGCTTTTACACCAGTTTACGTGAGGGCGGTAAAAAAATACTTCGTGGTGTGCCACCGCTGCATGAGCTGGCCAGCCGGGCAGAAGAACACTTCAAAGGCATGGTTACGCCAGGCACGTTTTTTGAAGAATTAGGCTTCAATTACATTGGCCCAATTGATGGTCACGATGTACTGGGACTGGTTGATACCATTCGCAACATGCGTAATCTTAAAGGCCCTCAACTGCTTCATATTGTGACCAAAAAAGGCAAAGGCTATGCGCCGGCAGAAGCCGACCCTATTGGCTATCATGCAGTGTCTAAATTTAACCCGGCCGATGAAAAACAGCCGGCAAAAAAAGCCAGCTTGCCAACATTTTCTAATATTTTTGGTAGCTGGATTTGTGACATGGCAGCTCAAGATGAACGCTTACAAGCTATTACACCGGCCATGCGTGAAGGCTCAGACCTAGTCCGTTTCTCTAAAACCTATCCCAAACGCTATTTTGACGTTGCTATTGCCGAGCAACATGCGATAACACTGGCGGCAGGGCTTGCCATTGAAGGGCTAAAACCGGTCGTAGCCATCTATTCCAGCTTTTTACAACGTGGCTATGATCAGCTTATTCATGATGTTGCTTTGCAAAACCTTGACGTATTATTTGCCATTGATCGAGCTGGCATTGTCGGTGCAGACGGCCCTACTCATCAGGGAGCCTTTGATATTAGCTTTATGCGCTGTATCCCTAATATGGTGATTATGGTGCCATCTGACGAAGATGAGTGCCGGCAGATGTTATATAGCGGTTATCAGTTTAATGGTCCGGCCGCAGTACGATATCCGCGCGGTTCAGGTACAGGCATTGCGCCACAGTCAAACATGCAGTTAATCCCCATAGGCAAAGCTAAAGTCGTTCGTCAAGGCAAGCGTGTTGCTATACTGGCTTTTGGGCCTTTACTAGCCGAATGCCAGCACGTTGCTGAACAACTTGACGCCACCTTGGTCGACATGCGTTTTGTTAAACCGCTGGATGCAGCTTTGTTGACGGAGCTTGCCGGACACCATGAGCTGTTTGTTACGGTTGAAGATAATGCCATTATGGGTGGTGCAGGCTCTGCGATAAACGAATTTGTCGCTAACAATTCATTGGCCATTAGCTGTTTGAATATTGGCTTGCCAGATCAGTTTATTAAACATGGTAGCCAGCAAGAAATCTATGCCGAATTGGGTTTAGACAGCACAGGTATTCTCGCCAGTATCCAACACCGGCTTAAATAAAAAAGTAACGTAGACAGCACACCAAGCCCGCAGCTAAAGCGGGCTTTTTTTGTGTCAGAAAAGCGAATTTTTTAGTTCAAAGTGTGCCAAACCTGCTGCCAAAAGTCGCTCAACTTGCGCTTCAATATGTGACGAATCTTCAAACTCAAAGGCGTCAACCTGCTGGTCAAACACAATAGTAGCCACCCCATTCTTACCAGCATGTTTGACATGATAAAGTGCCATCTCTGCTAGCTGTAATGATATTTCCCAGTTAATCAGCTGGCCGCCAAGTAATTCTAGTGGATACACTGCATAGCCCACCGAACAGGAGAGCCTGGTACGGTGTCCATCAGGCAAACTAAAGACGGTTTTGCCAATAAGCTCATTTAAACGAAAGCTAAACTGCGGAACCAGCTCTATCTGAATATCCCGCAATACCAATACAAATTCTTCACCGGCAAAGCGCACCACATAATCTGACCCCCGGGTTTCACGAATAAGCAATGCGGCCACTTGCTGAATACAGCTATCACCGGCACTATTTCCATATTGGTCATTGATTTGTTTAAAGTTATCTAAATCGAGATGAATTAAGGCAACGCATTTCCCCTGAGACTGCATAGACTCTCTGTTACGCTGGAAATGCTCAATATCTTTAGGTAGCTGCTCAAACATAAACCGACGATTACGTAGTCCGGTTAAACTGTCTTTGTGCGTTAGCAGCGTTAGCTGTTCATTTACTTCGTTTAGTTTAAGATTGCTGTTTTCCAGCTCCTGCGTGCGCTGCCTTACCAAACGTTCCAGTTGCAATTGCTGATTAACGGTGTTGCGCCGTAGCAGCCACAAAATACCATAGAAGCAAAATAAAATAAGGATCAGCCATAAACCACGGTAAACCAGGGTTTCATCAAAACGTTTTGGAATAATAAGCTGCAGTTGTGCGGATTGATTATCAGTCCACACACCACTATCAAACCGGCTTTGTAAACGAAAGACAAAATGTCCCGGAGTCAGGTTAGTGTAAACGGCTTCACGGCGCTCTGCGACGTCGTGCCATTGTTGATCAAACCCTTCCAACTGATAACGAAACTGTAACGCGGCAGGTTTAATAAATTCCAACGCGGAGTATTTCACCGTAAAATTACGATCATCAAGATCCAACACCAAGCGCGATTGTTGATTTTCAATGACATATTGTCGTTGGCCCTGGACCATTTTAATAACCGGCAACAAATCCCCTGCTCGTTTTCGCTCCAACTTAAGCGGTACTGCAACCACCCCCTTGAGTGTCGGATACCAATATTGATTTTGCCAGCGCACTACTTTTGCATGCCCAGCCCCATTACAACATCGTCCAGGAACGGTACCTAACTGACGGTCATACGGGCCAAGTATCTCATCGGCTAAGACTATGTCTGTGGCTAAGTTAGGTAGTTCAGCGACATTTACACGAAAAATACCCTTGTTGCTACTTACCCACACCGTCGCTGAGTCGATATCATATATCAGGCTAACAACAGGACTATGCGGTAAACCATTTCCAGAGTGCCATTGCAACCAGCCACCTTGATTTTGCGAGATAAAAATACCGTCATCCAGTGTGGCAGCGATAATAGTGTTGTCCGGCAGTACAAGCAGTGCTGTTATGTAACTATTGTAAAGTGCTGAACCAACGCCAAGACGACTTAAATTACTGTCCTGATACTGGTATAAACCCCGCGTCGTGCCAAATACGACCCTACCTTGATGTTGTTGCAGCACCGTAATATTTCGCGATTCTAATACATCATTCTCGACAAAAGGCGAGAGTACATTGTCACGGTAATGGTATAACCCCATTACCGTCCCTATCCAAAGTCCGTCAGTGTCATCGGGTTGTAACAGCCGAACAGCAAAACCGGTCAACTCGTCAAATTGGTTGCTCAATTTTGCACTACCGCGCTGATACCGTTTAACGCCGTGATCAGTAGCTAGCCACATTTGCTCCGGATCCGGCCAGTACAGATCATGCACCGTGCTGGCGCCAAGTTGTGCAGCATCTAACAACCGGGTGTATTGTCCTTCTGCGGTAAGCTCGCCTATGTCAGACTGTCCAGCAATAAGCAACGTATTCGCTGGCGAGACAGCAACACTGCGGATCACTGGGTCGGCGTCAGCTGGCACAATACGGCGAATATTACCCACCGAAGCCCGATATATACCGTCACTAAAACTGGCTAACCAAATATTGTTATCTTTATCTTCAAAAATATCGCTAAACCACGGATAGCTGCCAAGCTCGTCGCCGGTGATGTGTTGCCAAGCCTGTTCATTATGTCGATGAAATAATTTTCGATGTGCCGAAATCCACCGGTTGCCCCGGCTGTCACGCAGTAGCTTATATACAGCCGTATTATTTTTATCCGGCAAATTGCATTTTGTAACGTTTCCAGCGCTATCAAGATGATAAAATCCAGCTTCACCAGCTATAAACAAATTGCCATCATCCCAATATAAATCGTAGATTGGTGTTTGCATTAACTCTGCAGGTAATGGAAAGTTATCGGTATTTCCGTCAATATCAATACGAAATAATTTTTCGGCGCTGGCAACCCATACTTTATTGTCAACTAATTCCAGCTGACTTACCTGAGAGCGGATTTGTTCTACACGGCTTACTTTCCCATCCCGTACCCGGTACAGTAAATCAGCTGCCACCCATACTTCGCCTGGTCGGATCTCAACAATTGCTGTCACTTCAGACAATATTTGATAGCGATCAAATTTTAAGGTTACGGGATCAAAACCAGACAATCCGGATTTTGTTCCTACCCACATGTAGCCGTGACTATCGTTCAATAATCGGGTAACGGCATTACTTGCCAGATGCCGCTGAGATTCTTTATTGAAATGCTCAAACTGCGTTCCGTCAAACCGGTTAAGACCGTATTGTGTTGCAAGCCAGATATAGCCTTGAGAGTCTTGACTAATCGCGCGCACAGAATTGCTGGATAAGCCTTCTGCACTGCCCCAATGTTTGATATCAAAATCGTAGACAGATTGTTGGTTATACGCAGGCACATTTAGAGAACACAACAATAAAAACAACAGTACGGCTTTTTTCATTGCGGCCATCTCTTTCTCTAATAGGTTAACCCAGCGGTAAAAAGGGAATTAAAAGTTGCAACGAAGCCAATGCAGCCAAACCCGCCGCGATGTCATCCAGCATAATGCCAATACCACCATGAACAGATCTGTCCAACACGCTAATCGGCCAGGGTTTTACAATATCAAACAGTCGAAACAACACAAAGCCAACGAGTAGGGTTTGCCAATGAAGTGGCGCCCACAACATCGTGATACCTAAACCAATTATTTCGTCCCATACGATAGCACCATGGTCGTGTTCACCTATATCACGGGCAGTCTGACCACACAAGTAAACCCCGAGCGCGCTACCAAGCACAACAAAGGTTAGCAAATAAATGTTTCCTGCCCACAGCAACAACACCACTAACGGAATAGCGGCAATTGTCCCCATAGTGCCCGGTGCTTTAGGCGACAAGCCACTGCCAAAACCCAGAGCTAGGAACTGATACCATTTTGTTAAATCAAATTGCACTTTATTCATCCGAAGTGCGTAAAACCAGTATGTTGATAAGGGAATGCCTGCTCACCATATTTAAGTTCTAATTTACCCGCTACACCGGTTATACGGCCAATACAACTAACCGCAACGCCATAAGGCGATAGCAACACATCCAGCGAGCCTCTCTTGGCCTCTGGTACGGTAAACAATAACTCGTAGTCTTCTCCGCCTGATAATGCCAATTGCATTGCCGTGGCAGTGTCACAGCTATCTTTAATTGCTTGCGACAAAGGAATTCGAGCAACGTCAACACTGGCTCCCACGCCTGAGCGGGCTAAAATATGCTGAATATCGCTATATAAACCGTCAGATAAATCCATCGCACTGCTGGCGATATTGCGCAAAGCTTGCCCCAACGCTACGCGGGCAGAAGGATAATGAAAACGTTGTAAAATATGGGTTTGATGTTTCTTACTGACGTCATGCCGCCCCTGACACAACTGCAACCCCAACGCGGCATCTCCCAATGTCCCCGTAACGTAGATGTAATCACCCACTTTAGCACCACTGCGTGTAAGAGCCTTGCCACGAGGTACAATGCCTTTAGCAATCATCGTGAGACTCATAGGGCCGCGGGTTGTATCACCGCCGATTAATTGGCAGTTATAATATTCTGCTGTTTCATGAAGGCCAGCCGCGAAGGCCGAAACCCAGGCTTCATCAACTACGGGCAAGGTTAATGCTAACGATAACCAAGTTGGCTCAGCGCCCATGGCAGCTAAATCGCTGACATTAACGGCAACAAGCTTATGACCAAGGGCCCGCGGATCATCATCAGGAAAAAAATGTGTCCCTACAACCATGGTGTCCGTGGTTACAACCAGGTCGTAATTATCACGAACCTGTAACACGGCACCGTCATCCCCGACGCCAACAGCAGTATCGGAGCGCGCAGTACCACATTTGGAGAAATATTGAGCAATGAGTTCGAATTCACCCATAAAACTAAGAAGCCGACAAATGTCGGCACTCCTTCAACTTGGACGCAGAACGCGCACGGCTTTATCTAGAATACCGTTCACGAACTTATGACTATCGTCTGCAGCAAATGCCTTTGCCAGCTCGATAGCTTCGTTGATGATGACCTTATAAGGGACATCTAATCGGTATTTAAGTTCATAGGCAGATACACGAAGAATCGCTTTCTCTACGAAATCAATTTCATCAAATGGTCTATCTAAATAAGGCTTTAACGCCTCGTCCAGGGTTGCGTAGTTTTTTACCACACCGCGGACAACATCCTGAAAATAACCAACATCAAGATGTTTTACATTAGTTTCCAGCAACAATTGTTGCTCAATATCTGCAATCGGGTTTTGGCTGACATGCCAACTGTAGATACCCTGCACTGCAAGTGACCGTGACTGACGACGGGCATTAGGTTTCATTTCTGTGTCTCTTCCTGTTACAGCTTAGCTAGCAGGTTAACCATTTCCAGCGTAGACATAGCAGCCTCGCCACCTTTGTTGCCAGCTTTTGTGCCGGCACGTTCTATGGCTTGCTCAATACTATCAACGGTTAACACTCCAAAGGCAACCGGGATGTCATGTTGCATCATGACTTGCGAAATACCCTTGGTACACTCACCCGATACGTATTCGAAGTGAGGTGTGCCCCCACGGATCACCGCACCAAGTGCAATAATGCCATCATATTTTTTGCTGGCAGCCACACGCTGCACTGCCAATGGTAACTCAAAGGCACCCGGTACCCGTATAACAGTAATATCCTGCTCAGCCACATTACCAATACGTTGCAATGTGTCTACCGCACCGCTTAATAAACTTTCAACGATAAAGCTATTAAACCGCGCAACAACCAGCGCAAACTTTTTACCGTTGGCAGAAAATCCCGCTTCAATTACCTGCATAAGATGCCCTTAAAATCTGACTGCTCAAAATTAGCCGTGCATAATAGCACAACACTCATAAAACCGGCATAGTCTTTATCACGCCAGTACTGGCTTAATTAATCGCCTGCTAGCCATTACTCGCTAACATAATCGACCACTTCAAGACCAAAACCCGACAATGCATGATACTTTTTCGGCTGGCTAAGCAGGCGCATCTTCTTTACACCCAAACTGGCGAGTATTTGAGACCCAACGCCAACTGTACGAGAGGTGCCCGCCCATGGCGTCGCTTTTGGTTTTTCGCCGTTATCCTCTGCCTCAAAACCCTGAACGGTTCGTATCAAGGCGTCGGTACTTTCATGTTTACCTAACAACACTAATACGCCACCATCACGGGCAATCCGCTCCATCGCTGTATGCAGCGGGAAGCTACGATTAGCCGCTCGATTCGCCATTAATAAGTCGCTGAACGTATCATGTAAGTGCACCCTAACGAGCGTGGGTTCATCCGCGCTAATGTCACCTTTTATCAAGGCAAAATGAATTTGGTTATCGATAGTGTCTTTAAAGGTTACCAGCTGAAAATCTCCCACTTCTGTAGGAAGCTGGCAACGGGCGACTTGTTCAATGGTGGTTTCGTTTAAATTCCGGTATTCAATTAAGTCCGCTATGGTGCCAATTTTTATGCCATGCTTTTTGGCAACAACTTCTAAATCTGGCCGACGCGCCATCGTACCATCGTCGTTTAGAATCTCAACAATAACAGCAGCAGGTTCAAGACCCGCTAACCGCGCTAAATCACAACCGGCTTCAGTATGGCCAGCCCGCACTAACACACCGCCATCCTGTGCCATTAACGGGAAAATATGACCTGGCTGTACAATGTCTGAAGGTCTGGCGTCCCGTGCAACTGCGGCTTTCACCGTGCGGGCACGATCGGCAGCAGAAATTCCTGTTGTTACGCCTTCAGCGGCTTCAATTGACACGGTAAAGTTAGTGGCAAAAGGCGACTTGTTTGCATCTACCATCAGCGGCAATGCTAATTGCGTACAGCGTTTTCTGGTCAGGGTTAAACAAATTAATCCGCGCCCATGTGTGGCCATAAAGTTTATGGCTTCGGGCGTGACATACTCGGCGGCCATCACCAAGTCGCCTTCGTTTTCACGATCCTCATCATCCATCAGAATAACCATTTTCCCCTGACGAATGTCTTCAATTATTTCTGTAGGCGTATTCAGCTGCATAACCAACCCTATTTATAAAAAACCGCGCTGAGACAACAGCGCCATACTAACGCCGCCATTGGCTTTGTCGGTATCCTTGTGAAGTAAACGTTCCAAATAGCGGGCAATAACATCGACTTCCAGATGTACTTTAGTGCCCACTTTAAGGCGTGAAATTGTAGTTTGTGTGGCGGTATGAGGCACTATTGTTAGCCGCAAGGCGTCTTTATTTACTTCGTTGACCGTCAAACTAACACCGTCAATGGTAACCGAGCCTTTAGTTGCAATGTAGTGCGCCAATGCGTTTGGCAACGCCAACCAGATATGCCAGGACCTTCCAGCGCTTTCAATACGAACGACCTCTGTTACCCCATCAACGTGGCCGCTGACAATATGTCCACCCAAGCGTGTTGTAGGCAACATCGCTTTTTCCAGATTAATAACCTGGCCCCGCTGATAATGGCCGAATAAGGTATTGGCTAAGGTTTCTGACGACACGTCAGCACAAAAGCTATTTGCGCTTAGCTGGGTTACGGTTAAACATACTCCATTGCTGGCAATACTGTCGCCGAGCTTAACGTCGGTAAAATCTAAACTATTGCTGTGAATCGTCACTGTAAGATCTGCACCTTGACGCACGATCTCCGTAAGAGTACCCGTGGCTTCAACGATACCTGTAAACATAATTTCTCTCTTGTACCACTGAGATTAGAGTAAGTTGGCAGTAAGGCGGATATCCTGCCCTACCAAACGTATATCGCTCCAGCTTAACTCTGGAACCTGCGTCAATGCAGTATATTGTGGCAATACCGCTAGCGGCTGCGCAGCGTTCCCTAGCAACTTGGGTGACAGGTAAACAATAAGTTCATCTACCAATTTTAACTGCAACAAAGTGCCCGCTAACGTGGCACCCGCCTCTACCCATAATGTATTGACTTGCTCACGCAACGCCAGATGTTGTAATAAGGCGGCAATATCAAACTGGGCATCATTATTCAGCGGACAATGGATTTGTCTGGCAATATTGGGTAATTGTCGGTCATTTTCAAGCTTACTGACACACAATAACACTTCGCCACCGTCAGAAAAAATGGCCAAATCATGCTTCAACAAACCATTTCTGTCCAAAATTACCCGCTTAGGTTGGCGCAGTTCACCACTGTCCAGCCTCCCAATATCTTGCTGTAGTTGTTCAGCGCGCAAGTTCAAACGCGCATTGTCAGCCAATACCGTAGTCGCGGTAGACAACACGGCACAACTTTGCGCCCGAAAATGCTGCACATCTGCACGAGCGGCCTCACCCGTTAACCACTTACTGTCACCATTAGCCAAAGCCGTGCGGCCATCGAGGCTAGCGGCTAACTTTAGCCGGACATACGGCCTTTGCCGTTCCATCCGACTTAAAAAACCCAGGTTTAATGCCCGAGCTTGTGTATCCAATAAGCCTATATCTACCTGCATACCGGCATTTCGCAGTATCGCTGCACCTTTACCCGCAACCTGCGGATTAGGGTCTTGCATCGCAATTACCACCCGGGAAATACCGGCCGCCACTAATGCTTCAGCACAGGGTGGCGTGCGACCATGATGACTACAGGGTTCTAATGTCACATAGCAGGTTGCCCCTCGGGCATCACTGCCGGCCTCTTGTAACGCAAACACCTCTGCATGAGGACCGCCGGCTTGTTTGTGATAACCACGTCCGACGATCTGACCGTTTTTCACTATTAAAGCACCGACATTCGGATTCGGGCTAGTCGTATAGCGGCCAAGCTCTGCGAGCTGTAAGGCTAGCGCCATAAAGCCAGTATCTGCAGCACTAAACATTAGGATTTTTCTCCCAGGCGCGCAATTTCCTCGCCAAACTCACGAATATCCTTAAATGAGCGGTAAACAGAAGCAAAACGCACATAGGCCACCTTATCAACCTTGACCAGCTCGTCCATAATAAGATTACCCAGTAGCTGGCTGCCAATCTCCCGCTCACCGGTAGCGCGCAGCTGTGATTTAATTTTATTAATCAACTGCTCGATTTGCTCAGTCGCCACCGGTCGTTTTTCCAGTGAACGCAACAGGCCACTGCGCAGTTTATCTTCATTGAAAGGTTCACGAGAGCCATCGCGTTTAATAATGCGAGGCATCACAAGTTCTGCAGCTTCAAAGGTAGTAAAACGTTCATGACAGGCAAGACACTCACGTCGGCGCCTTACCTGATGGCCATCAGCGACCAGACGCGAGTCTATTACTTTGGTATCGTCTGCATTACAAAACGGACAGTACATATTCGAGATCCTGCTAAGCCACCAACAGCTGAATAAAGAGAAAAGCCAGATAAAGAAATGGCCGCAATAGCGGCCATCATAGCACTTAATTAATGCTTACGCATAAACTGGGAAACGCCCACACAGCTCAGATACCTGGGCTCGTACGCTATCAATTACACCCGCATCCCCACGGCTATCCAGCACGTCACAAATCAAGTTTGCTACTGTACGCGCTTCAGCTTCTTTAAAACCGCGACGGGTAATGGCTGGCGTACCAATGCGCAAACCTGACGTGACGAAAGGTGAGCGGGGATCGTTAGGCACAGAGTTTTTATTCACCGTAATGTGCGCTTGGCCCAACCAGGCATCAGCTTCTTTACCTGTTATGTCTTTATCAATCAAATCCATCAAAAACAGGTGATTCTTTGTACCACCAGAAACAATTTTATAACCACGTGCCATCATCGCATCACACATAGCCACAGCGTTTTGCAGCACATGTTGCTGATACACCTTAAATTCTGGTTGCAACGCTTCTTTAAAAGCAACCGCCTTGGCTGCAATAACATGCATTAACGGGCCACCCTGACTGCCTGGGAATACCGCTGAGTTTAACTTTTTCTCAATTTCTTCGTTCTTACGCGCTAAAATTAACCCACCACGCGGACCGGCTAATGTTTTATGCGTTGTTGTGGTTACTACATCAGCAACCGATACCGGGTTAGGGTATAAACCAGCAGCCACTAAACCAGCAACATGGGCCATATCGACCATCAAATAAGCACCAACTTTGTCAGCGATATCGCGAAAACGCTGCCAATCAACAATGCCTGAGTAGGCAGAAAAACCTGCAATGATCAGTTTTGGTTTATGCTCCAGCGCCAACGCTTCGGCCTGATCGTAGTCAATAACACCTGTTTCAGGGTGCAGGCCATATTGCACGGCTTTATAAAGCTTACCTGATGCACTAACGTGCGAGCCATGCGTTAAGTGACCACCATGAGCCAGGCTCATACCTAAAATAGTATCGCCTGCGTTTAACAGCGCCAGAAACACCGCAGAGTTTGCCTGTGAACCCGCATGTGGTTGCACGTTAGCGTAATCTGCGCCAAATAATTCTTTAGCACGAGCAATGGCTAAATCTTCTGCAATATCTACATACTCACAGCCGCCATAATAGCGCTTGTGCGGATACCCTTCAGCATATTTGTTTGTCAGCTGAGAGCCTTGAGCTTGTAATACACGTGGGCTAGCATAGTTTTCAGAGGCGATAAGCTCTATATGCGCTTCCTGACGTTCAGTTTCATCTGTTATGGCCTGCCATAATTCGGGATCAAAATCGGCAATATTCATATCACGCTTTAACATGCTCTCTCCTGGCGCGGTTTTACGCTTAGTCTTAATTAAATTACAGTAAGTCAAAACTGGCTGACAAAAATTGCTGACTATTCTACCGCTTAATTGCGTTTTGTGCACTTAGAATTTAGCCATCTAAATGGCTGAAGCGGCAATTAGCCTATTACTTTAACCCGCCATAGTGTGATGAACTCTTTACAGCACGATCAATGCCACCTAATATACTGTATATACAAACAGCATACTATCAGGCGGATGAGCAGTGCGTAAAATAATACATATTGATATGGATTGTTTTTTTGCCGCAGTTGAAATGCGAGACAACCCTGCGTTGCGGCATATTCCAATCGCGATTGGTGGGTCCAGACAAAGCCGTGGCGTTATTTCAACCTGTAATTACCCTGCGCGGGCTTTCGGTGTGCGTTCAGCCATGCCAACAGGCCAGGCAATAAAACTGTGCCCTCAGCTAACACTACTCAATGGCAATATGGAAAAGTACAAAGCGGCTAGCAAACAGATCCGCGCTATTTTTAGCCGATACACAGACCATATTGAGCCGTTGTCGCTAGACGAAGCCTATCTTGATGTGTCTGAGTGTACTTTGTTCCAGGGAAGCGCAACGCGCATCGCAAATGACATTCGTCATAGTATTTTCACTGAAACCGGGCTTACCGCATCAGCAGGCATAGCCCCAAACAAGTTTTTGGCTAAAATTGCCAGCGATGAAAATAAACCCGATGGTTTTTTTGTTATTACACCCGCTCAGGTAACCGATTTTGTTAAAACGCTACCTTTGAAAAAACTGCCCGGTGTTGGCGTTAAAACAGCCGCCCGTTTAAATCAACTTGGCTTGCACTATTGTGCCGACATAACCGATGCACCATTGCCTGTATTGCTAAAGCATTTTGGCGGATTAACAGACACCTTATTAAAACGTAGCCAGGGTATTGACGACAGACCGGTGTGTAATAATGAACAACGAAAGTCGCTGGGTGTCGAGCGCACACTAGAGCATGACTTACTGCATTACACGGATTGTGTGGAAACTTTAAGCCAATTATTGCCTCAGCTACAGCGTCGATTAGAGCATTACGCTAATACCGCTGCTGGTAAGACAACCCCAATTCAGAAAGTAGGCATAAAGCTTAAGTTTAGTGACTTTCGACAAACTACAGTTGAAAAACAAGGCCAACCACTGCAATTGGACAAATTACTGCCATTACTTACTGAAGCGTGGCAACGTCGGCAACAACAAGGGGTAAGACTTATCGGGCTACAGATTGGTTTTAAAACAGACGCACTGCAACAACTGGCTTTACCTTTCTAAACTTGTTTCACAGCATTTATCTGATTTTAAATAACAGAAAACCGGCGAAAGCCGGTTTTATGCAAGCCTGGCCGGAATTATCCGATAACAGTTACGTTTTCAGCTTGTGGGCCTTTTTGGCCTTCAGTTACTTCAAAAGTAACTTTCTGACCTTCAACTAAAGTTTTACGGCCGGTACCATTGATAGCGCGGAAATGAACAAAAACGTCCTTACCACCTTCACGCTCCAGGAAACCGTAACCTTTTTCTTCGTTGAACCACTTAACTGAACCGGAAATTAACTGTGACATAACACTCTCTTACTTTAACTAAACTTGCCAGCTCGCTGGCGACTTAAATATTACCGGCCATAGCAGCTGACGAGTATATATTTTCACCCTTATTATCATTTAAGCCATAGTAAGGGGTCAATAACCTTGCCTGCTGCACAGAAAATAATTTCTTTCTAGCCGTATCAGCAACATGTGCCACATTACTGATTACCCTGTTGTTTACCTGCTAATCAACAACTAATTTAGTGTAGCAGCAATACTGATGAAAAAATAATCAGCACTCTATTTATTTTTGCTTACGCTTTACTGGCGCAGAACCATCATCACCACCGAGAAAAAATTTAGGTGCTGACTTTACTGCCTCTTTCGCGTCTGTCTTAGTATGGGTTTTAGCCGGACGTTTTTGCTTTTTTGTCACAGGTTTAGACGTTGCTTTAGCGACGCTGACTTTACCGTCAAATTTCGCCGCTAAGCCTTCCACTTCACTAAAGCTGGTAGGTTGCCTTAAAAACGCTTCAATACGCTGCAATGCAGGAATGTCTTTAGGCCCAACCAGTGAAATAGCCTCGCCTTTTGCACCCGCCCGCCCTGTACGACCAATACGGTGCACATACTCTTCGGCGTGCCGAGGTAAATCAAAATTGATCACATGCGATACCTGTAATAAATCCAGACCACGTGAGGCTAAATCAGTCGTCACCAATACTTGGTGCTTACCCGTAGCAAAGGCCTGCATCACCGAATTACGACTACTTTGTGACAATTTACCACTAAGCCCAACAGCGCCCTTACCCAATTGCTCACACAATAGTGCCAAACGATCAGCGTCTTCACGTGTTGCAGTAAAAATAATGAGCTGTTTTAACGCATCTTGCTGCAGAAAGTGTTTCAGCAGCGCTTCTTTATGGGTTAAATGATCTGCCAGATAAAAACGTTGACTAATATCTTGATGCTGCAAGTGCGAAGCACCAACCGCGACACGGTGTGGATTTTTTAACAGCGCCAGCGACAATTCGTCTACTTCAGCGTGATCAAGCGTTGCAGAAAATAATAAAGTTTGACGCAAACGATGATCCGCCGACTTATTAATAACGGTCAACTGCGGCATAAAACCCAAATCAAGCATACGGTCGGCTTCGTCCAGAATTAACATTTCTAAACCGTTAATAAATACTGATTTGTGTTCCAGGTGATCGACAAATCTTCCTGGTGTTGCAACGATGATATTGGGTTCGCGTTTTAATATTTTTTCTTGATCATTAAAATTCTCACCGCCAACAATCAACGCCGAGGTCAACGGCGTATTCGCCACAAACAAACGTAATTGCGCATAGACCTGCTTGGCAAGCTCCCTGGTCGGCGCTAATATCAGTGCCCTTGCATCCCGCTTAGATAGCGGACGACTTTTTAATAATCTCTGCATCATGGGCAATAAATACGCCAGCGTTTTACCAGAGCCCGTTTGTGAGGAGACGATTAAATCCCGTCCTATCATCACAGCAGGAATAGCTTCATGCTGAATTTCAGTAGGCTTTTCAAACCCCAGGTGCTGCACGGAACGCATTAAGCGTGGGTCAAGCGATAGATCATTAAATGGCAAAGTGAACCTCTTAAACCTTAAATTACCGCTATATAATAACCGATGCTGACAATTTGAGTTAGTTTGATTTAATAACACTATACGATTGCGCTACTATAGCGCCTCCATTCAACACGGCCTACGCCGACAAACTGGACAAGGTTTTAAATGAGTAACGCATTAAAAGAGCAACTGTTAAAGGCCGGTTTGGCTGATGCTAAAAAACTAAAAGCGGTTAAAAAAGAAAAACATAAACAAAAAGTACAGGCAGGTAAGAAACAGCCAATTGTTAACGAAGCCAGCACATTAGCAGAACAGACACGGCAACAACAAATTGAACGCGATCGATTGTTAAATCAGCAAAAGCAAGCCGCGTTGCAAATTAAAGCCATCGCGGCACAGGTTAAACAACTTATTGATGTTAATACCATTAAGGCGCTTGGCGATGTGGCGTATAATTTTACTGATAGCAAACTGGTAAAGCGACTTTATGTCAGCAAAAAGCAGCACGACGAACTTAGTAGAGGCTTGTTAGCCATTGCCAAGCAAGATGAACAGTATTTTCTTGTTCCTGCAAACGTTGCGGAAAAAATAAGCCAGCGCCAAAGTGACAGTATCGTTGTATTAAATGTAAAACAGCAACAACTGGATGAAGATGATCCCTACGCAGATTACAAAATACCGGACGATTTAATGTGGTAACACCAACGTGCAGCAATGTCACCTGCCAAGCTCATATCGCATTAGCCACTGTCGAGGAGATGCATCAGTTGCAGAGCTGGTTTAAATCGGCTGAGCAGCAACATAGCTGGGGTGGTGATAATTTTGATTTTCCCTGCAGTGCCGCGCGGTTTCTGCAACTGCTAAATCGCCCTGGCACGCAAAGCTTTAGCTTAAGAAAAAGTGCTGAAGATCCCTTATTAGGTTTTGGCCAAATTTGTGACCGCTTTAGTTGCCACCATTTAGCCAGGCTTGTTATTTGCCCTGAACATCGAGGCCAGGGGCTAGCAAAGATGTTGATCGTAAATTTAATTAAGCAGGCATTCTCACAACAACAACGCGATATTTCACTTTATGTGCATCGCCACAACGTTATTGCGATACAGTGTTATCAAAGTTTTGGCTTTACAATCCGTAAGCCGCCTGAACCGGAAAACGCCAGACTGTATTTTATGATGTTGTCAGCAGCCAATGCTGCACTTCTGCTCCAACAGCGTTAAACCTTATCTGTTCGATGCCGCGCGCTAACGCCTTTAACCTGCGGTTCAAAAGTGGGATTCAGTTGCCACTTAGGCCTAATGGGCGTCAGTGGCAGCTCTCTCTTACGGGCAACTAACATATAACTGGCACCAAAATAGTGAAGATGACTCTCAGAAAACTGCTGCAATCGGCTCTGATGATAATCTTTAGCTAACATAGCCGAACAAAAAAAACGCTGTTCAGCCAACACTTCAAAACCGACCAAATGCAACCAATCTTTAATTCGTGACACACTAAAAAAACGCCCTTGCCATGGGAAGCGATGTTGCAGTGAAGGCCAGTATTTTAATATGCCGACTAAACTATAAGGGTTAACGCCGGTGATGATTAAATAACTATCAGAGCGCATAACGCGATGCGCTTCACGAACAACATGATGCGGGTCGTGACTAAACTCCAAATGGTGGCTTAACAATATCGCATCGATGCTAGTATCGCTAAAAGGCAGTGCATCCGCTTCTGCCTGCAACATGACATTTTCACTGCACAAACCAACATTGATATGGTGCTGTACCTTGCAACCACCAGTATCTAATTGACAGCTTAAATCGCCTATTTTGAGCAAGTAATAGCCAAATATCCGCTGCCACCAAGGTTGCAGTTCGACACTAATTGCCCGCGCAAGCGCATCGCCTTGATTAAACTGACGCCAGTGGGTGGGAAATGTCTGCTCTTTTTCGCTTAATGCCGGTTTCATGCTAAATTACTATCCGGATCCATTTAAAGTATGACCGCTATGCTAGAGATTACACCTATACAGGCTTTTGAGGATAACTATATTTGGGCACTATGTCAGCCTACCACAGCTAAATGTCTGATAGTTGACCCTGGCTGCGCAAACAGTGTGCTGCAGTATTTATCTGAACGCCAGTTAGTGCTGGATACTATACTCGTTACTCATCATCACGCCGACCATACTGCAGGCATTAACATTTTACGTCAGCATTTCCCAGGCATTCAGGTTATTGGACCTGCTGCTGAGCAATATCGCATAGCAGGTCTGACGCAGAGCGTAACAGAAGGTGACACAATAGCATTGCCTCAGTTTAATCTTGAATTATCGGTTATAAGTTTACCAGGACACACCTTAGGCCATATTGCTTTCTATTCAGCGCCGGTTTTGTTTTGTGGTGATACCTTATTCAGCGCTGGTTGTGGTCGGTTGTTCGAAGGTAGCCCTGAGCAAATGTGGCAATCGCTACAAAAGCTAATGGCGTTACCCGACGAAACCCAAATTTATTGTACACATGAGTACACCTTAGCGAATTTAAAGTTCGCCTTACACGCTGAACCAAGTAATTCGGATTTGATCGAATATACCCGCCATTGTACGCATTTACGTGAGAAAAACCTGCCAACACTGCCATCTAAGATGCAACTGGAGAAAGCAATAAATCCATTTTTACGCTGTAAAAACAAATCCTTACAGAAAAAATGGCAGCAAGACTCTGCTCAGACGCTATTTACAGCATTAAGGGCAGCGAAAGATCAATTTAAAGGCTAACTTGCAATCGGATGCCGAAAAGGTAACATTCGTATTTTTAACTGTGGAACACCCTAATGTTTATAAGAATTTCTGCACTGGCTGCGGCCGTTTTACTCGCTGGATGCGTAAGCAACGATACATCTGACGAGATAACCAAACAGCCTGAAACTGCGCCTAAAACGCAGCCCGCAGACGTTCATAAAAACGCAGCAAATGCTCAGCAGATTGCTAAGCATCTATGGTCTGAGGCAGCACGCGCTAACGAAGACGTTACGCCGGTAGATGTCACAGAATTAGAAGACTTGTGGCAGCGAATTCAGATGCAGTTAACATTTGAAGTACCACAAACCCGCCCTATTGTAGAACAACGTAACTACTACGCCAGTCATCAAGCCTATCTTGACCGCGTTGCAGGTCGGGCACAGCCATTTTTATATTACATCGTTGAAGAAATCGAAAAACGAAATATGCCGCTTGAATTGGCTTTATTACCCATTGTCGAGAGTGCTTTCGATCCATTTGCATACTCTCACGCTGCGGCATCCGGCATGTGGCAGTTCATGCCCGCTACCGGTAAACGATTTGGCTTGAAACAAAATTATTGGTACGACGGGCGCAGGGACGTTATCGCGTCAACCCGTGCTGCGTTGGACTATTTACAGTATCTACACGACACACTAGAAGGGGATTGGTTAAATGCCATAGCAGCATATAACTCTGGTGAAGGCCGAATCATGTCGGCAATAAAACGTAATAAGAAAAAGCGCTTACCTACAGACTTCTGGTCATTAGATTTACCGGCAGAAACCACAGCCTATGTGCCTAAATTACTAGCCTTAGTCGATATATTAAAACGACCGGATGAATTTGAGATTGTCTGGAAATTTATTGCCAATGAAGTAAAAATTGACGTAGTCGATATTGAGAGTCAAGTTGATCTCGCTATAGCGGCAAATTTGGCCGGACTTGATGTTACAGAACTTCAAGCACTTAATCCTGGTTTCAATCAGTGGGCAACCGATCCTGATGGCCCACATTATCTGGTACTTCCAGCTACACACACAATGTCGTTTAAGCAAAAGTTAGCGCAAACACCAAGCAATAATAGACTCCGCTGGAAACGTTACATCGTTAGCAAAGGCGACACGTTGGGCAAAATTGCCCAACAACACAATACTAATATCAGTGCCATTCAACGTATAAACAAGTTTAGCGGCAACACCATTAGGTTGGGGCAACCATTACTGATCCCCATAGCTGCACTGGATAATGCTGACTACGAGCTAAGCGCTCCTAATCGTGTTGAAACCGCACAGCAAAATATCGCGGGTACGAAGCTGGACTATACTGTCCAAAAGGGTGATACATTATGGGATATCAGCCGCGAACATAATGTAACTGTTTCCCAATTAGCTAAGTGGAATGGCATAGCACAGCGCTCAGCGTTGAAAACCGGGCAAAAACTAGCGATTTGGCAACAAGACAAAATCGCCGATGCTACTGCGATTTCCAGAACGGTCAGTTACAAAGTACGCAAGGGTGACTCCCTTGCGCGTATCGCTCAGCGTTTTAGTGTCAGCGTGTCGGATATCGTAAAATGGAACAATATAGATACAAGCAGTTATTTGCAGCCTGGACAGAAATTAAAGCTGGTTGTTGACGTCAAACGCGTATAAACGTCAAATCAAGCGAGGAAATAGCCTGATGAAGTATTTGCCGCTGTATTGCTTATTACTGCTAGTAAGTATCAGCAGTAGAGCACAGTTTGACATTACTGGTGAAGGTAAGTTGTATCCGGTTAAAGGTGCAAGCCAAGAGTTTGACTTCGGATTTAGCTATATTCGTCGTGAAGGAAGCTATAGGTTTATCGTGGGCCGGTACAATTTAACTGTACAAACTGTACCGGAAAAATATGCCCTCGCATTAATACTTCAAAACGATAAGCACGTTTGGGTTCCCGACTTTATTAACGAACCACTCGTTGGTTTCGAACTAAAAATCGAAAATTACACCATCAGGCTGTATCAGGATACGGAAACCAACCCAGATAAAGCTAATTTCGTGCTACAGCTAAACGATGAAAACTATTACTTTAGCAGCGGCCCTGGGCAAATCAATTTTTTGTTTTCCGAGGAAGGTATTAAAGATGTAAACGTCAAAGGTATGTTTAAACCACGCCGCTAATTTATTGCTTTTGTTCTTTTTGTAGTTGCAAAGCAGATACAGTGCCTGACGCAATACATAGCAACGGTGCAATAAGCGTGATAACCCAACCTGCTTGTAAACTAATACCATGCCACAAGGCATAACACGCTGCGGTTAATTGAAATACAATACCAAATAACCCTGCATATACTAAGGCTCTGTTAATTGGCCTTTTAGGAAAAGAAAACACTTTTATGCCCCTCGTTGCTAAACTAAACGTAATCTGCAGTGCCCACACTGCAGATTAGCAAATATCTTACTCTTCGCTCATCCATTTTTGAACAGCTGAGACTAATTCATCCGGATGAAATTTGGCAATAAACTGATCCGCACCGACTTTTTTAACCATCGCTTCATTGAAAACACCACTTAATGATGAATGCAACACAACATGCATATTGCGTAAATCTGGATCCGATTTTATTTCAGCCGTCAGGGTGTAACCATCCATCTCGGGCATTTCAATATCAGAAATAAGTAACGGTACTTTGCTTGATATGTCACCACCGAGCTCTGCAGCCTTGGCATTTAACCAATCAAGTGCCAGTTTGCCATCATTAACCAGTTCGACCTGAATACCAATAGAGGTTAGCGCGCGTTTAACCTGGTTGCGCGCAACCGCTGAATCATCAGCTACTAATACGATAACATCTTTAAAGTCTCGATTAGACGCTTTAGTTTTAACCGCATCGCTAACGTCTTCATTGACAGGGGTAATCTCGGAGAACACTTTTTCAACATCAATAATTTGTACCAACTTACCGTCAATTTCTGTAACGGCGGTCAGATAATGTCCAGCGCCAGCCCCTTTGGGTGGAGGTAGAATTTGATCCCAATTGGTGTTAACTATTCTGTCGACACTATTAACTAAAAAGCCCTGTGTATGGCGGTTGTACTCGGTAACTAAAACGTAAGACGTGGATAAATCTTCTATTCGCTTTCCACCTGTTGCCTGACTTAAATCGATGACCATTACCGGTACGCCACGTAAGTGGGCAATACCCCGTACATGCGCGCTAGCACCAGGCATTTCGGTCAGCTCAGGGCACTGTAACACCTCCCGCACTTTAAACACATTAATACCAAAAGGTTGAGAACCATGCAGTCGAAACAACAGCAACTCAAGCCGGTTATTACCAACCAGATTTGTCCGCTGATTTACGGAGGCCATCAATTTACTCATATTGCACTACCTCTGAGGGGCTGACTTAGCTAATGAACAATTTATCGCTAATTACATACACTACAACATGTTGCTTCGAGCAACGCAATGATATCTATAGCAGAACAAAGAAATTATTGCTTAAGCATAGGCGACTATCAGCAATCGTCTAGGGGGATATGATAAATGCTGTCATTGATCACTATCAATACAGCATTTTAGCTAACTTATTGTGCGTCAGGCTGCTGTTCAGGCGCAGCCAACGCAAAGGCGGCAACTTGATTGCAATGATGTACAACGTTATTAATATGCTCATAGGATTGCATATCTAAAGAGAAGCGCTGAGCATTATATACCTGCGGCACTAAACATAAGTCGGCCAATGTAATGTCATTGCCAAAGCAAAATTGCCCCGCAGTAAGGCTAAGCCGCTTATCTAATGCCGCAAATCCAGTATGTAACCAATGTATAATCCACTCTTGCTTTTGAGTTTCTGATAATGCCAATGTCCCCGTTAAATACTGTAATACACGCAGGTTATTAAGCGGATGAATGTCACAGGCAATATCTTGCGCCAGCGCCCGTACTTTGGCTTTGGCAGCAGGTTCCTGCGGCAATAGCGCCGGCTGTGGATACATCTCGTCCAGATATTCAATAATAGCTAGTGATTGATTCAGGCTGATATCGCTATCTACCAAAGTTGGCACCAGCTCTGCCGGGTTCAACGCTTTATAACTGTCGCTGTGTTGTTCGCCGCCATTTTTTACCAGATGTACCGGCAGATTTTCAAAGCTCAGCTGTTTTAAATTCAGCGCTATGCGCACCCGGTAGGCTGCTGAAGAGCGCCAATAACCGTAAAATTTCATTGCAGGTCCTTAACGTACGAAACTTCGAATACGCAGCGGCTGCGTACATTTTTCAGCGACACGCCGTAACCCCATCCTTGGGGGATCGCCTCAGGCCATCCGGCCCTTCAACGGTCGCAGAAAAACTACATCCGCATTCGCTTGCTAATGGTCAGGCTTTATATTGCACCACTTTCTGGTCAATAGCACCAAAGATGCTATTGCCCTGCTCGTCAAGCATTTCCATACGAATGGTATCACCGAACTTCATAAAAGATGTGGATGGCTTACCGTCGCGAATAGTTTCGATCATGCGGATTTCAGCAATGCAGCTATAACCTACTCCACCTTCGCCTACAGAAGTACCGTGCTCAGTTCCCTGCTTGTTAGACACGGTACCAGAGCCAATAACAGCGCCTGCACCTAAGTTTCGGGTTTTAGCGGCATGCGCTACCAACTGACCAAAGTCAAAGGTCATATCAATACCCGCGTTAGGTTTACCAAATAGCTTGCCATTATAGGTAGAAAGTAACGGTAGATGGACACGACCATTATGCCATTTATCGCCCAGCTCATCCGGGGTTATTGCAACAGGGCTAAACGCCGATGCCGGTTTTGAGTGAAAAAATCCAAAGCCTTTGGCAAGTTCATTTGGAATAAGGCCTCGCAGTGACACATCGTTTACCAGCATTAACAAACGAATTTTACTGCGCGCTTCATCAGCCGTAGATGCCATTTTCACATCATCAGTGATCACAGCGACTTCGCCTTCGAAGTCAATCCCGTAGTCTTCACTGACAACGTCAATATTATCACAAGGGCCAATAAAGTCGTCCGACCCACCCTGATACATTAACGGATCGGTCCAAAAGCTTGGCGGCATTTCAGCATTACGCGCTTTGCGCACGAGTTCAACGTGATTAACATATGCACTGCCATCAGCCCACTGATAAGCACGTGGCAACGGTGACTCGCATTGCGCCTGATCAAAAAGCACTTCACCATCCACTTTCCCACTGTTCAGTGCTTGATAGACTTCTTCAAGTTTGACACTTAACTGCGCCCAATTATCGAGTAATTGCTGCATTGTGGCAGCGACAGCAGGCACGGCTACACAGCGCGTTAAATCCCGGCTTACTACCACCAGTAAACCATCACGATTGTCATTTTTTAAACTTGCTAACTTCATTTTTTATCCTTAACCCATCGCGCTTAGGTTTTTACTTTCCAGCTGTTAACGTAATCCGGATTTTCCGTTGCTAATGCTGCCTCGCCCATTTCCAGTGCATCACGAGTATCTAGCATTACCGCAACTTCATCAGTAAATTTTTTCTTGTATTCACGCCCTGCAGCGAATGCTTTAGGATGTGGGCCATGCGTAAAACCGGCGGGATGAAACGTGACCATGCCTTTTTCAATATTGTCTCGGCTGAAAAAATCGCCGGCGTGATAAAACAGCACTTCATCATAATCGTCATTATTATGATAAAAAGGCACTTTCAACGCGCCCGGATCACTCTCTATTGGCCGAGGCACAAAGGTGCACACCACAAAACGCTGGGCAACAAAAGTAGTATGAGCCGAAGGTGGCAAGTGGTAACGGTGGCTCATCAACGGGCGAATATCACGCCAGTTAATACGCATAACAGCTAAATCGCCATGCCAGCCAATCGCGTCGAGTGGGTTGTACGGGTAAGTAATAACCGACACCTCGCCATGACGCTTAACCTCTACCTGCCAGCTGTCTTCGCTGTATTGTGCTTTAAAAGCATCATTTATTTTTGGCGTATCCAGCATGGCTGCGTCGAAAATAGCATGATTACCCACAAGGCCTTTCTCCGGCAGTTGATAACTGTCGTTCGTAGCCTCAACTAACAGGATAAACATCGGTTCTTTTGGCTCTAAACGCCACATGGTAGAGCGCGGAATAACAATATAGTCACCATCCCGCACTGTCATATGGCCATAATCACAATATAAATCGGCACTACCTTCATGGATAAACAGCAACTCATCGCCATCAGCGTTACGTGCCAGCTTGCTCATATTGGCTGCTAAGCGCCAGGTACGCATTTTACAATGCGCATTGAACAACAAGTTTGGCACGGCCCAGGGCGAATTCGCGTTATCCTTACCTATTTCGTTGAAGTTAAACAGGTGAGGCCTAAGCGGTCCTTGCCAATCGCTCCAACCGGTTGGTGCATGCCTGTGATGAAAATGCGTTGCCGGACCAAAAAAACCACTACGGCCAGTTTCACGCTCATAAATAGCCTGCTCGGGAAAATCAGCATGAGCCTGGCGTGATACATCACCTTCCTTTAATGGAAACGATGCCCATTTACGCATTGCTTAACACTCCGCGCTGAATTTGATCTTCTTCGATAGATTCAAACAACGCCTTAAAATTACCTTCACCAAAACCTTCGTTACCTTTACGCTGAATAATTTCGAAGAATACCGGACCAATTACCGTTTTGGTGAAAATTTGCAGTAAAATACCGTCTTTCATTGGCGCACCGTCAATCAAAACCCGTAGCTCGCGCAACAAATCTAAGTCTTCTTCATGCCCCACTACACGGTCATTAACCTTGTTGTAGTAAGTGTCTGGTGTCGGCATAAAATCCATGCCACGGTTGCGTAATGTGCGCACGGTTTCATAAATATTTTCACTGGTTAAAGCGATGTGCTGTATACCCTCGCCTTTGTACTCGCGAATAAATTCTTCAATTTGCGATTTATCATCTGAAGACTCGTTAATTGGAATGCGAATTTTACCGCACGGAGCTGTCATTGCCTTAGAGACTAATCCGGTAAGCTTACCTTCAATATCGAAATAGCGGATCTCACGGAAATTACCGATACTTTCGTAAAAGCCCGCCCAGACATTCATATTGCCGCGCATGACATTGTGCGTCAGGTGATCCAGCACTTCTAAACCAACCCCATGTTTTGCCATCTCTACTTGCCAATTGTCATAGTATTTAAAATCTATGTCATACACAGAGCTGGCACCATAACGGTCAACAAAGTAAAGCAAGCTACTACCAATACCATATACCGCTGGAATATTTAGCTCCATTGGCCCAACCTGGTTTTTATATTCTTTGGCGCCATTTGCAATAGCGTGCTTTAACGCCAACGCTGCGTCTTTTACGCGAAACGCCATAGCACATACACTTGGACCATGATTACGAGCAAATTCTTCTGCTTGCGAATTTGGCTCTGCATTGATGATAAAATTAATATCACCCTGCTTGTATAACCATGCTTGCTTAGAACGGTGCTGTGCCACTTCGGTAAAGCCCAACGAATAAAATAAGTCTTTTAATTTCTGAATACCGTCGGCATCTGCGGCGGTGTATTCAACAAACTCAAAACCATCAGTGCCCAGTGGATTAGTTAAATCTAACATCAGTGTATTCCATGCTATGTCTTCGATGGCGCTAATAATGCGCTAGCCGTAAAAAAAAGAAAGAGGGGAGCACGCGACAGTCAGGTGAAGGCTAATATGCAGTTTTGTAAAGTTGGCAGTACGAAAACAGCTATTGCTAAAAAACCGATCAAAAAGGGCCGATTTATCACCTTATCGGCCCTTAGACAGTACAGTTTTAAGAACAAAGCGTAGCTAAATCTTTACACTCTTACGGTTAATACCATAATCACGCAGCTTATTTGCAACCGCGGTATGGCTTAATCCTAACTTTTTGGCTAATTGCCGTGAGCTTGGATAGGCCGGAAACAACTTCCGTAACAAGTTGGCTTCAAACCGTTTAACGGCTTCATCAAGTGTTCCGTCAAAATCCTGCTCTAAATAACCAAAATCGTTGTTATAGCTTGGCAGTTGTAAATGCTCGCGGTCCAACTCATAACCATCTAGCAACGTAATGGCACGATATAGTGCATTTTCAAGCTGCCTTACGTTGCCAGGCCATGGATAGCTTTGCAGGAAACTGGCGCAGCTGTCAGTTAACTTAGGCGCTTTTCGCCCTAACCGTACTGAAAAACGAGCAATAAAGAACTCTGCCAGAGGAATAACGTCTTGTTTGCGCTCACGCAATGCCGGCAATGCCAGTGTCAGTACGTTTAAGCGGTAAAATAGGTCTTCGCGGAATTTATTCTCCTGCACCATACCGGGTAAATCTTTCTGTGTGGTACAGATAACCCTAACATCCACTTTTACTTCATTTTCATCGGCAACCCTTCGAAAACTGCCATCCTGCAAAAACCGGATTAATTTAGTTTGCAACTGATGGGACATTTCACCAACTTCATCCAGAAAGACGGTTCCACCGTTGGCTTGCTCAAAAATACCTTTTTTACCCTCTGCAGACCCGGCAAAAGCATTTGCGCCGTAACCAAATAACTCAGACTCAGCAACGTTATCTGGCAGCGAAGCACAACTTAATGCTAAAAACGGTTTTGCTGAACGACTGCTCGCAGCATGACAGGCTCTGGCGAGCAATTCTTTGCCAGTTCCGGTTTCACCCATAATTAAAATAGGTGCATCTAACTGCGACATTTTCTTTGCTTCGCGCACCACTTTACGCATTAAATTGCTATGTGCTTGCAGGGTATTAAAGCTTTCTTGATCGCCCTTTTTAAACGCCACCATATGCTGGCCCAAACGGCTTTCTGATTTAAGGTTAATCACAGCACCGGCCAGGATCTCCTCGCCAGTGTCATCAGGCACCATAACGGGTAAAATGTCAGCAACAAAGCGCTTGCCTTGCACTTCCAGCCGACGAGTCTGTGCCAGCACATCATCCCCTTCCAGCCAACGTTGGAAATTGAAGCCTCTAACCATGCCATGCAGCGATTGTCCGGCTATTGCATCACGTTCTACAGATAGCGCCTCTAGCGCTGCATCATTTATTACTGTGACATTAGCTTTGACATCGATGGCGATTAGACCATCAGGCAAGGTACGCAGTAAGGTTGATAATTCATTATGCTCACGTTCCGATGGCATAAAAGCTGTCGTTTTTACATCTTCCACACCTGAAATACGACGTATTTTTGCCATCAGCTCCTGAAACTTTTCAAAGTTAACTGTCGGAAAAGAGACATACATCCGGCTTAAACTTGGGACAACTTCAATACCACGCAAATCTAGCTGATAACTTACTAAGACATTTAATACTTCTTGCGCCAGGCCAAGTCTGTTCTGGCATTGAATTTCTAAACGCATACCGCAAAGTACCCCGAAACCAAATCGTGAGCAGCATAATACGGTATAACTAACAACTGAGACCAGTAATTTTGTAAAGAAATATGAACAAAAAGCAGAGAGATAGCTAATATCGAGTGGTGGCGACACCACCACTCGATATTAAGGCGTTAATTCGCCAGAAGAGAATCTGTTTTAGCTGCACAAATAAAATCGTTTTTGTGTAGGCCTTTAATTGAGTGCGACCACCAGGTTACGGTGAGCTTTCCCC
This sequence comes from Rheinheimera baltica, assembly GCF_030731985.1. Taxonomy (NCBI): domain Bacteria; kingdom Pseudomonadati; phylum Pseudomonadota; class Gammaproteobacteria; order Chromatiales; family Chromatiaceae; genus Rheinheimera; species Rheinheimera baltica. Next base: position 199,116 of record NZ_JAPJDY010000001.1, on the reverse strand, counting down.
ACTCTAACAGCAAAGCTGGGTGATGACCTTCCGCTTCCGCTAACTCAGCGACTTTATGGTGAAACGCCCAAGCAAGTTTAAAATTTTTAAACTTAAATTCACGCTCTAATTGTAAAATACCGTCACGAACCACTGGCGTCCAATCTGGTATCTGACGCATTAATTCAGGAAGCTCAGCGTCACTGACTTTCGGCGCATCAGCTCGACAAGCTTCACATTGCATTGCTTTTAATTCAGACATGTTTAATTCCTAACTTGCTTGTTTTTCTTTTGGTGGAAATTTTGGCGCATGCAGCCCCAAGGCTTTGGCCTGTTCAACTAAAGCCATCATATCCAGATGCGCAATATCAAACAGTTGGTCAATACGCTCTATCATAAAATAAATAGGCTGCATAATATCGATCCGATAAGGTGTTCTAAGAACATCTACGGCATCAAACGCCTTACGTTCTGGTATATCAGACTCTAAGGCATATTGCGTTTCGCCCGGGGATGACAAAATACCACCACCGTAAATACGCAAACCATTTGGCGTATTTAGCAAGCCAAACTCAATAGTAAACCAGTACAGTCGGGCGAGATAAACCCTGTCTTGATTGCTCGCAGCAAGGCCCAGTTTACCGTAAATATGCGTAAACTCGGCAAATGCAGGGTTAGTTAACATGGCGCAATGGCCGAAAATTTCGTGAAAAATGTCCGGCTCTTGCAAGTAATCAAACTCTTCTCGGCTACGAATAAAGGTCGCCACCGGAAAACGTTTATTTGCTAACAACTCAAAAAACTTGTCAAAGCTAATAAGGGCCGGCACTTCGGCACATTCCCAGCCTGTCGTAGCACGAAGCACTTTGCTGACTTCTTCTAATTGCGGTATCCGATCGGTTGGCAACTGAAGCTTCTCCAATCCGGCCATATACTCATCACATGCCTTGCCTTCAACCACACTTAACTGGCGTGTAATTAATTCATGCCAAATCTGATTGTCTTCATCTGACCAGGCAATAAACCCAGTATCATCAGACTGACGGGAAATATACTTACTCGACTTACTCATAAACAACCTGTTAATTAATCTGTTATACGGGAGTGTCCCGTTTATCTGCTGTTAGCTTGGAATAATTATGGGCGCAGATAATTAGTTAGAGCGGATACTAAGCGATACGACGGCAAGAGTTAATCTTGCCGTCGTCTAAAGTTGATACGTTTTGCGTAAAGAATGTCTTACAACAACACAAACAGTTAGCGCTGACGTTGCTGCATTTTGTCCAGTGCCTGTGCTAAATCAGCAATAATATCATCAACATGTTCCAGGCCAACGGATAGCCGGATTAAACTATCAGTAATGCCCGCCATTTGCCGCTCTTCAGCCGTGTAAGGACTATGAGTCATCGATGCAGGATGCTGAATAAGTGATTCAGCATCGCCCAGACTAACAGCAAGACTGAGCAGTTCAACCTGATTAATAAAAAATCTGCCGTCATCCAAACTGGCTTCTAATTCAAACGCCAGCACACCGCCGGCAGCTTTCATTTGTGTACCAATAAACTTAAAGCCCGGATGAGATGGCAAACCAGGGTAATACACTTCCTTTACCGCCGGATGAGCTTCAAGAAACTCTGCAACTTTTTGCGCATTGCTACAGTGGCGCTCTAACCTTACCGACAGCGTTTTTAAACCGCGAATAATAAGCCAGGCATCATGCGGACTTATCGTCGCTCCCATGTCTTTTAGCGTCGTCAGTTTAATGGTTTTTATCCGCTCGGCATCAGACACTATTATACCGGCGACCACATCACCATGCCCATTTAGGTATTTGGTTGCACTATGAATAACGATATCAATACCGAACTGAGCAGGCTTTTGCAGTAGCGGGGTCATAAAGGTATTATCAATAACCGAAATCAGTTGATGCCGCTGGCAAAACTCGCCCAGAAAGGTGAGGTCTAGCACCACCATATTTGGATTAATTGGCGTTTCTGCAAACAGCATTTTTGTATTAGGTTTGATAGCCTGCTCTACTGCTGCGTGATCGGTCATATCAACGAAACTGACGTCAATACCATAACGAGCAAACATGTGATTAAACAGGGCAAAACTACATCCGTAGATTGCTTTACTGGCGATTAAATGATCACCCTGTTGCAAAAAAGCCATCGTGCTGGCGGCGACAGCTCCCATTCCGGTAGCCGTTGCTGCGGCATCTTCCATGCCTTCTAACGCCGCAATTTTCAACTCCAGCTCACGCGTAGTGGGGTTGCCAAGCCGGGTATAAATGTACCCCTCAGCTTCGCCAGCAAAGCGCGCGGCCCCCTGCTCAGCATTGTCAAAAATATAGGTTGAAGTTTGATATAAAGGTGTTGCTAAAGTACCGTGTTGATTTTTTTCTTTACCGGCGTGAATACACAACGTCTCGGCATTTTTATTATTGTTATGCATAGTTAAACTGCTACTTATAGTTAATTTCGCAGTAACAAATAACAGAATTGGTAATTAATGGAAGCACGCCAGACATCTTGCAGTCTGGCGGTACCCTGTAAGTTTAACCTTTATTGTCAGCTTTAGTTTGCACTGCAGCTTTAAAGCGAGACAGTAAACTGGTACTGAGTGATTTAATACTCACTTTAGCGGATTCACTTGCAGGTAACGGCCTTAGCTGCTGTTGCGCCAGGTTACCCAAACGGGCGACCAGTAATCCTGCGATGATACCCTGCCCGGCACGGGCCGAAAGTTTCGAGGTTAACTCACTGCCTAAAACGTCAGATGCCATATCCAATGCCAGCTCTGAGCCACCTGCCCACAATAATGCTCCCAGCAAACGTTTGAGCAGCAACATGCTGCGCAATTGGCCAATGGCGCCACCGTAAAGCTGGGCCAACTCACGTACAAGGCGGCTGCTACGCCACAGCACAATTAGCATATCAGCTAAAGCAAAAGGACTGATAGCCACGGCAAGACTGGTATCTGTAGCCGCCCGATAGATGAGTTGCTGCGCCTGCTTATCTAGCTCAGCAAGCACAAAGCGCTCAAACAACTGTAATTGCTCTTCATCACTATGTGCGTCGGTTAGCGCATTTTGCCATTGCTGTTTGGCGGCTGTAATAGCAGGTGATGCTGGTAAACTATCGGCAACTGCCTTACAGAGCTCACCCGCTTCGCCATATTGTACGCTATGGCGAATACGGTCTGCGTTGTGTTGCCAACGTCTATTTCGTGCTAGACGTCGCCAAAGTTTGACCTCTCGCCATAATACCGTCACACACAGCACCCCTACTGCGGCAGTAATTAAACTTAGGAATATGCCATACACCACGTTTTGCTGCCAGCTTAGCAGCAGGGTTTGACACCATTGCCAGACAGACAGCACTACAATAGCAACGAGTGTCAGCCCGGCTAATCGCCACCACCAGCGTATAGGCTGTTTTAGTGCCACCGGTGCCGCATTATCTGCCGCTACAAAAGCGTCATTGTCAAAATGACTCGCTGCTTTTAACTCTGGTAAAGGCGTTAATTGCTGTGGTTCAAAATGGCGGGCTTGCTTTAGCTCACTCATCGTAATTTATCTCCGAGTAGGTATTGCAATACATGGTCCATTCGCACATGAGGTAAAGGTTTACAGTCCTGCCATGGCAGCGGACGCAGTGGTATAAAAGCAAACTGATGCTGAGCAAACATCTTCGCTGTTGGTAGCTGAGCAGGCACATCACCGGGGAAGAAAGTTACCGCTTTCTGCTCGAGGCTTGTACCACTAATACAAGGCTGTGGTAGCCCATCTGACTGAACAAAGCCACTGCTACTGGCCCGAATAGCCGCAATAGCCATGGCTTCAGTTTTTGCTGCCTGATACTGACTATGTTTTAACGGTTGCTGTAGAAATTGCTGCAATAGCAGCGTCAATGCCTTGTGTTGTTCTGGCGTTGCGTGATCGGCTTTACTGGCTGCAAATAACACTTTATCTATGCTTGGGCTAAATAACCGGCCTAATAAACTGGCTGGTCCATAGTGAAAGCTCTTCAATATAAGCTGCAATGCTTGCTGTAACTCGGTCATAGCAGCATATCCGGCGTTTAACGCAGATAAGCAGTCAACGAGAATGACTTGCCGATCTAAGCCAGAGAAATGCTTTTGATAAAACGGTTTAATAACATGCGCACAGTAACTTTCATAGTGTTGCGTTAGCTTTTTAGCTAACGCGGAATCCGCCGACACCTGATGTGGCAACAGCGGAAATAGCTGCAACATTGGCGCCCCCGCTAAGGTACCGGGTACCAACAATCTTCCGGGTTGATTTAAATAAGCGCCTGGGGTTTGATGAAACTGCTGCAACAGTGCTTTATAACTGTCAGTCAAGGTTTGCAATTGCAGCTCAGTGGCATTATCTAAACTAATGGCAGCCAATTGCTGATTAAAATGTGCGGCTACATCAACGCGATGGGGCTTGCTAAATAACTGCCAACTAAATTCGCACCACTGCTTGTAATTCATGTCCAGCAAAGGTAAATCCAGCAGCCATTCCCCTGGATAGTCGATTATATCCAGCGCCAATTCGCTGTGCGACTGCAAATGCGCCCGCAGTCCGGTTGACGCTTTGTAGCGCAAAGTTAGACTTAATTGGCTCCAGCCTTGGGTTGACGCTGGCCACTGCGGCGGACTTTGTTGCAGTGCCTGTAAATTTTGCTCTAGCGGAAAACGCGGCACATCCAACGGCGGTTTGGCAAGACGTCCGCCCAGGTAACGTTGTGATTGCACCACATCAAAAAACGGCAAGTTGGCGCTTTGGTCACCCATCGTTAACTGTTGCACGAGTGAGGTAATAAACGCAGTTTTACCTGAACCGCTTAAGCCTGTAACCCCTAAGCGTAAATGACGATCAAGAGCGCGTCCGGTCAGTTCGCGCCCTTGATGCTGTATCTTATCGAGTAGCTTCATAAGCTAAGGTGTACCACCCTAGAGGTTATTAAATTCACGGTTCAGCTGGAATTTCGCTGATGTAACATGGCTTTCCATGCCTCTAAGCCGAAGCTCCAGATTATCAAACTGATTGGCTAAATGCTGTAGCGCTTGTTTTGGAGCTTCACCACGTTGCCACATGCGAATTTTAACCTCAACAGCTTTCTCTGTTGCAGGGCTTAAATCAGCCGTTGTGGAAGCTTTGACAACGGCCTTGGACTTTTTTTCTAGCACCACCCAAGCGGCGATATATAGCACTAACACCAAACCACCTGCACCGAGAAAAAACGCTGATACGGTAATAATTCTTACCAACCAAAGCTCCCAGCCAAAGTAGTCAGCAATACCGGCGCAAACGCCGGCTATCTTGCCATTTGCATCGTCGCGAAGTAGTTCACGTTTGGGCTTAGTCATGTTGATTTCTCCACTTTGGGCTTTCTGCGTCTAAAATAGCTTCAAGTGTTTTAATACGATCCGCCATTTTTTCTGCCCGGTGCGCCAAGTCATTTAACTGAGTAAGCTCTTGGTCAGACAACCCCTGTCCCATTTTATTTTTGCTACGGTAATGCATTATGACCCAGATTGGCGCCACAAAAATCATAAACAAAATAAACGGGATACCAATAACTTCTGAAAATTCCATGTTCGCTCCTAAACACCTGAAAATCAGGCGTTTTTATCTTTTTGATTAACTTTAGCTTTTAACTCAGCTAACTCGTTATCAATTTTGTCTTGCGCAGCCAGTTCAGCAAACTCGTCTTTCAAGGTTTTCTTACCTAAATCATAGGCTTCAACCTGAGCTTCCAATGTATCAATTTTCTGCTCGTAACGCTCAAACTTATACATGGCATCGTTAATGCGGTTGCTATCCAGTGTCTTTTTAACTTCAAGCCGCGAAGATACCGTTTTCTGGCGCATCAACATTGACTTTTGGCGAGCCTTGGCATCGGCTAGTTTCTCTTGCAACTGAGCAACTTCATCTTGTAACTTACCAATATGCTCATCCAGATTAGCAATATCTGCTGCAACGGCATCAGCCTGATCAGACGATTTTTGCCGCTCAATCAATGCAGAGCGTGCTAAATCTTCCCGCTCTTTACTTAATGCCAGTTCTGCTTTAGCCTGCCAATCAGCCACTTCTTCCTGCAAACGGTTAACCAAACGTTGAAGCTCTTTCTTTTCAGCAATGGTTTTAGCAGAAGAAGAACGCACCTCGACTAAGGTGTCTTCCATTTCCTGAATAATCAGGCGCACCATTTTTTCCGGATCTTCGGCTTTATCTAACAATGAATTGATATTTGAATTCACTATGTCTGAGAAGCGTGAAAAAATACCCATAATATTTACCTCGTTATTGACTGATTTAGTACAAGCTAACCTATTCAGTTTCCTTGCCAACTTTTCAAAACAATATAAGCATTTGTTTTTAATTAATTTTTATTTATTTTCCATTAATGCTTCTGCTACCACCTATTATGAAATACACTATTAATTAGCCAATTTAACCAACTAATAGCACGCCATGAGCAGAAAATTCAAACAAGATAATCTGGTGGGCCAGTCTAACAGCTTTCTAAATGTGCTGGATCAGGTCTCACAAATCGCGCCATTGGACAAGCCGGTGTTAATTATCGGTGAACGGGGTACCGGTAAAGAACTCATCGCAGCCCGTCTACACTTTTTGTCCCAACGTTGGGATCAGCAATATTTAACCTTAAACTGCGCCTCGCTAAATGAGAACTTACTAGAGAGCGAGCTGTTTGGTCATGAGTCTGGCGCATTTACCGGGGCAAGTAAGCGCCATGAAGGACGTTTTGAGCGCGCACACGGTGGCACACTGTTCCTTGACGAACTAGCCAACACCCCTGGGCTGGTACAAGAAAAATTGCTGCGGGTAATTGAGTATGGCGAGTTTGAGCGTGTTGGCGGTAGCCGTTCGATTAAAACCGATGTGCGTTTGATTTGCGCCACTAACGAAGATTTACCCTTGTTGGCCGAACAGGGAGAGTTCCGCGCTGACTTACTAGACAGATTAGCGTTTGACGTTATCACCTTACCGCCAATGCGTGAAAGACGTGAAGACATTATGCTATTAGCAGAACATTTTGCGATTAATATGGCGCGCGAACTTGGGTTTGAACTTTTCAGCGGTTTTAGTGAAAAAGCCAAGCATATCTTGCTGGATTATCATTGGCCAGGCAACGTACGAGAGCTAAAAAACGTGGTTGAACGCAGCGTCTATCGAACAAACAATGCCTATGTCCCGGTACATGATATCTTACTGGATCCGTTTGAATCGCCCTATCGCCCACAACAACGTATTAAAAGGATACAGCAACCGGTGCAAGCTATGGTTGCTGACTTACCACCCAATTCAGTGGTAGCCTCTGTGCAAGCCCCAACGACTGGTTTTAACCAGTTTGATTTTAGCAACATTCAAGATTTTAAAACCTTGTCACAGGATTTTGAAGTTAGTTTGATAAAACAGGCACTGGCAGCAAGCCAATACAACCAGAAAAAAACGGCTGAACTCCTAAACCTGACCTATCATCAGCTACGTGGTTATATGAAAAAATACCAACTACTTGAAAGCCAGCAAACATGAAACTTACACTGGGCCATACAATTACAATGAGAGCAACCCATAGTGTATTACCAATGCTACTATGCACAATTATTGCTGTTGTTGGCTGCCAACCTCAACTGCCGCAAACTGTGCGCAGCGGTTTAGTGTATTGCTCTGAAGGCTCACCTGAAACATTCAACCCACAACTGGTTACTTCCGGTACTACTATAGATGCGATCAGCCAGCAGTTGTACGATCGGCTGCTGGATATTAATCCAGAAAATGGTGAGCTAATACCCGGTTTAGCACAGCTATGGCAAGTGAGTAACGAAGGTAAGGTGTATCACTTTACTCTGCACCCAAACGTCGAGTTTCACCAAACAGAGTACTTTACCCCTACACGGCCTCTGAACGCAGAAGATGTAGTGTTCACTTTTAACCGTATAATGAACAGTCAGCATCCATTTCACCAACAAGGCGGTGCTAACTACCCTTTTTTTCAAAGTGTTGATTGGGCAGATTTGGTGACCAGCGTCACAGCAGAAGCGCCAAATGTAGTAAAGTTTGAGTTAAGTCGGCCAGACAGTTCATTTTTGTCTAATCTCGCTACAGACTTTGCCGCAATATTGTCCGCTGAGTATGGCCAACAACTAGTCACATCAGGTGAACTTGCTCTAATTGATAGCAAACCTATCGGTACCGGCCCATTTCGGTTTAAAGAATATCAAAAAGACTTACTGATACGTTATTACCGCCATAAGAACTACTGGCGTGAGCTGGCAAAACCGGAACAATTAGTATTTGACATTGTGCCGAATAATGCCCGCCGGATGGCCAAACTGTTTACGCATGAATGTGATGTTGTCGCCTTTCCGCGAGTATCGGAACTGGGCTTAATCAGTCAGCGCCCAGATGTAAGTGTGCAAGAAAGTACCAGTATGAACATAGGTTTTTGGGCATTTAATACCGCCAAAGCTCCGTTTGACAATGTAAAGGTACGTCAGGCTCTGGCCCATGCCATTAACCGCGATGCAATTTTACAAGCCGTCTATTTTGGCCATGCAACAGCTGCCAACTCAGTTTTACCACCTACCTCTTGGGCGTTTAATCCTAACTTGCCAGTACAACAGTATGATCCGCTGCAGGCTAAACAATTGCTGGCGGAAGCTGGTTACCCAAATGGCTTTAGCATGGATATCTGGGCCATGCCGGTGCAACGTTTGTATAATCCAAATGCATTAAAAATGGCAGAACTAATGCAAGCAGATTTAGCGCAAATTGGTGTCCGAGCTAGCATTATCTCTTACGAGTGGAACAGCTTTCGCCGTAAGCTGGGTGCCTATGAGCATGACTCAGTACTAATTGGTTGGTCTGCTGACAACGCTGATCCAGACAATTTTTTCCGGCCACTGCTAAGTTGCAGCGCAGCCTTAACGGGCTCAAATAGAGCAAATTGGTGCGATGCTAATTTTGATCTGCTTATTAGCCAGGCATTACTGACACCAGATCAAAAGCAACGTCGTAGTTACTATATGGCAGCACAACAATACCTCGCCGAACAGATGCCCTTGCTTAGCATTGCCCACTCACAACGCTTTCAAGCCATTAGCAGCGATATTAAAGGTGTGAAAATTAACCCTTATGGCGGAATAGCGCTGGCCAATGCGGTAAAGGACGTTGAATGATTTTATATTTACTACGCCGCCTGTTTTTGCTGTGTTTTGTTTTTATCGCTTTGACCATCTTAGCGTTTAGCCTCGGATACCTATTCCCTGGTGAACCGCTGCAAAACTTTACCGGACTTCGACACATCCCGGTAAATCAGCTGGAGCAACTTAGCGCCGAATACCGCATGGACCAGGGTTACATTCAACAATATCTTGGCTATCTAACCCGCGTGATAAGCGGCGATTGGGGAATGTCATTCGCTAGCGAGCAAGGGTTATTGCAAGAGATTAAACGATTGTTGCCCGCCACCCTTGAGCTTGCAGCATATGCATTGTTAATTTCATTTTTTATTGGTATCCCCGTTGGTATTATCGCAGCAATTAAACCCGAAGGTGCAGTGAGTAAAATCATTTCTGCCCTCGCCGTTACCGGTTATTCTATTCCAATATTCTGGTGGGCTCTGTTGCTGATAATGATCTTCTCGCTTGGCTTGGGGTGGCTGCCTACCGCAGGTAGAATTGGCGTATTATTTGAAATTAACCATGTTACCGGCTTTATGCTGTTGGATATTCTGCTATCAGACACTCAGCATCAACACGAAGCGATGTTAAATGCTCTGCGGCATATGCTGCTGCCGACGCTGGTATTAGCAACCTTCCCTACAACAGTGATGATTCGTTTTACCCGTGACTCTATGCTTGAAGTGTGGGAGCAAAGCTATATTAAAACAGCAAGAGCTAAAGGTCTGAGCAGAGCACAGGTGCTTTATCGCCACGCACTACGTAATGCCTTGTTACCGGTTATTCGCCAGATTGGTCTGCAATTTAGTACGCTAATCACTTTGGCGATGATCACCGAAGTTATCTTTTCATGGCCTGGCATTGGCCGCTGGATGATTGACAGCATATACCAGCGAAACTACCCCGCCATTCAAGCGGGCCTGTTGGTTATCTCCACTCTGGTGATTACCGTGAACATGATTACAGAGATTTTGCATACCCTGTTTAATCCACTGGCAAGGAAACGCTAGTATGGCTAAGTTTCGTTTGCTACCCGATGAGCAACTAGCGCGCTCTCCTTTTAAACAATTATGGCGTGAATTTTCCAGACAACACAGCGCCATTGCAGGGCTACTGATATTTAGCCTGTTTTTCTTACTGGTGCTGTTATCAGCAGTGCTGACACCACACGACCCATATTTGCAAAACGACAGTTTACTACTGTTGCCGCCATCCTGGTCACAACAGGGCTTGGTGCAATATCCGTTTGGAACTGATGACTTAGGGCGTGACTTATTCTCCCGCTTACTCGTCGGCGCCCGTTATACCTTTGGTATTGCCATGATAACGGTCATGGGGGCTCTGGTTATGGGATTACTCCTAGGTACACTTGCGGGGATGACAAAAGGCCTTAAATCCAGTATTTTAAACCACGTACTTGATCTGGCACTGACAATTCCATCATTACTGCTCGCGATTATTATCGTCGCCATTTTAGGCCCAGGGCTACAAAACACCACCTGGGCTATTATGCTGGCATTGCTACCTCAATTTGTACATGGTATCCGCAACGCGATAGCAGAACAGCTTAATCAAGATTATGTCATTGCTTATCGCCTGGACGGAGCCAATAATTGGCAAGTATTTAGCCGTATAATATTGCCAAATATTTGGGAAAAGCTCACGCTGATGGCAACGATGGCACTTTCTACCGCAACGTTGGATATTGCCGCTTTGGGTTTTCTGGGGTTAGGAGCACAAGCCCCCACAGCTGAATGGGGTGCAATGATTGCAGACTCACTCGACCTTATTTATATTGCACCTGTAAGCGTGGCAATCCCCGGGCTGCTGATATTTTTGGCCGTGTTATCGGTTAATCTGGTTGGCGATGGTTTGCGCAATGCAGCCAAGAAGCGGCGGGAAAACTAATGCTATTACTGGATATAAAAAATCTTACCATAGAACTGAAAACACCAGATGCGTTAGTGCGCGCCGTAGATCGCGTAAATCTAAGTTTGCGCGAAGGTGAAATTCGAGGCTTAGTGGGCGAATCAGGCTCTGGTAAAAGTTTAATTGCTAAAGCCATAGTTGGTGTGCTGAATAAACGTTGGAAGGTTACCGCAGATCGCTTTAGCTGGCGTGGACAAGACCTGTTAAATTTGTCATACGACGAGCAACGAAAAATTATCGGCCGTGATATTGCTATGATTTATCAGGAGCCCAGCCGAAGCCTGGACCCTACTGCAGCCATTCTCGAACAACTAGAAGAAGCTGTGCCAGATCACTTGCTCGATGGTCCCTGGTGGAAACGCAGTTATTTGCGCCGACGAAAAGCCATAGGTTTGTTGCACAAAGTGGGTATTCGCGACCATCAATCCGTGCTGCAAAGCGTGCCTTACCAGCTGTCTGAAGGTATTTGCCAGAAAATCATGATTGCCATGGCCATCGCCAAAAACCCCAAACTTCTCATTGCCGACGAACCAACTACCGCATTAGAAAGTACAACTCAAGCGCAATTATTTCGATTACTCGCCAGTTTTAATCAGCTAAAAGGCATGTCCGTGCTGCTAATCAGTCATGAACTGGAAAGTATTGCGCGCTACACACAAAGCCTCAGCGTATTGTATTGCGGCCAGCTGGTGGAAGCCGGAGAGACCGCAGCGATATTGAAACAGCCCTATCATCCCTACACGCATGCATTAATAAAAAGTGTGCCCGAATTTCAACCTAATTTACAACCTAAGACACCACTTTATGCGCTTCCTGGCAGCATTCCTGTTCTGCAGCACCTTCCTATTGGCTGCAGGCTTGGCCCACGCTGCCCCAATGCGCGTAAAGAGTGTGTGAAAACGCCCTCACTTGAACGGCTGCAAAATCACTACTTTAGCTGCCATTTCCCATTAACTGGAAAGAACGATTAATGAGTATTTTGCTGGAAGTGCGCAATTTACATAAAACATACCGCAAACAAGCTGGTTTGTTTCGCCAACGCAGTATTTGCGCACTCAATGATGTTAGCTTTAGCCTGGCGGAAGGGAAAACCCTGGCCATAGTGGGTGAAACTGGCTCGGGTAAAAGCACCCTGGCTAAATTATTAGTGGGTATTGAAAAACCCGATAGTGGCGAGATATTACTGGCAGGGACCGTCGCGAAAATAAGCCATTACCGCCAGTATAATCACATGATCCGATTTATCTTTCAGGACGCGGCAAAGTCGTTAAATCCTCATCAAAAAGTTGGCCAAATGCTCGATGACGTATTACGTTTTAGTACGGTATTGGACAGCCATCAACGTCGGCAGAAAATTAGAATGACATTAAAACAGTTGGGGTTGTTAGATGAACACAGCGAGTACTATCCGCATATGTTTTCTGGCGGTCAGTTGCAACGTGTAGCATTGGCCCGGGCGTTAATTTTAGACCCTAAACTGCTTATTCTTGACGAAGCGTTAACTGCACTTGACCCATCCTTGCGGGCGCAAATTGTTAATCTGTTACTCGATCTTCAGCAAAAATCAGGATTAGCTTATCTATTGATCACTAACCATCTGCGATTAGTAAAACATATCGCAGACGATCTACTGGTATTGCATCAGGGAATGACATTGGACTATGGCACCACGGCACAGGTGTTTTCTCACCCACAACATGATTACAGTAGAAAACTCATCAACAGTCTAACAGCATAAAAAAAACCGTGGCAAGCCACGGTTTTTTTCTGGTCGCTAACTTATAACACATCACCGCTTTGTGCTACACGCAAATTACGCGTTATTTCAGCTTTAGCTTTTAACGATGCAATAACCGCTTTGTAAGCTTGATCAGCTTGTTGCTCAGCTAAACGCTCTAACTGCGCTGGCTCAGGCGCAACGGTAACTTCAGCATCTTTTACCGCTAATAATGAAACAATAGCACTATCACCGTTCACCAAATTCACTAACTCAACACTTGGCGTGTCTACAGGCCTTGCCATAGCAAAGGCTTTTGCGCGAATTTCAGCGTCTAAGGTGCCGCCAAAACGCGGCGTATCTAAAGATTGTTGCAAATCTAAAGATTGTTGCTCCGCTTGCACAGCAAGCGTGCTATCAGCTATTGTCGCCAGTACCGACTCAGCTTGCTGCTTAGCAAGCAGCGCGCTTTGCTCTGCACGTACAGCCGCTTCAACGTCAGCTTTCACTTCATCTAAAGATTGAGTGCGAGCCGGTTGAAACTCTTTAACACGAACCACAATAGCATGCTCTTTACTAAGCTCGATAAGCTCGCTGTTTAAGCCTTCCTGAATAAAAGCGGCATCAAACATCTTGTTAAGGACTAACGGTTCAGACAATGGTGCAGTAGCTTCAGACCGACTAAATAATGGCGTCGACAACACTTTTAATCCCGTTGCCTCTGCAGCATCTTCCAGCGTATCAGGCACTTCAAAACTCACCTCAGCTAAACGCTGTTGTAATTCATAAAATGCGGCACTGGCACGGTCTTGTGTTAATTGCAGTGCAATTTCAGCTGACACTTCAGCCAATGACTTCTCTTGGGCGCGCTCTAATGCAACCAGCTTAATAATGTGGTAACCATAGGCACTTTTAACAACAGGGCTTAATGCACCAACCTCATTCAATGCAAAAGCAGCACTTTCAAAATCTGCATCCATGTCACCTGGTGCTAACCAATCAAGCACACCACCATTCTCTGCAGAAAACGTATCTGCTGACGCCGTTTTTGCTAACTCAGCAAAATCACTTCCAGCTTGCAGTTGCGCCAAAAGCGCTTCAGCTTTGGCTTCTACATCACTACTCGCATCTTCCGATTCAAGCATAATGTGAGCAACCTGGCGGCGCTCTTCTTTGGTATAACGCGCTTTGTTCGCAAGATAATACTGTTCAATCTCGGCATCTGTTGCCTGCTCGTCAGAAGCCAGGTTTGCAGCAGATAACTCAATATACTCGACCGCTACTTTTTGCTCAGTTTCATACTGCGCCAAGTTCATGGTGTAGTAATCTTGCAACATTTGCTCGGTTAAGGTGACCTTATCAGCAAAGTCAGCCGCATTAAAACGGACATAGTTAATGTCGCGCTGCTGCTGCTGTAATGTCATTAGCAACTGCATTTCTTTACCGGTTGCAAACTCACTACCAATTAAACCCAGTAATAGTTGATTACGTGATAATTGCTCGCGAACTTCTTCCCGAAATGACTCAGGCTGATACCCGGCCTGACGCAATAAGGCAATATAACGGTCATTGTTAAACTGGCCGTCTATCTGAAATTCCGGCATATCCCGGATAGCATCACGCACTTGCTCGTCACTCAAACGCAAGTCTAAACTTTCTGCAAGTTGCTTTTGCAGTGTTTCATCTATCAATTTCTCCAGCACTTCGCTGCGAAACTTTGTCATATAGGTGCTGTCTGCGGCCATAGCGGCGTACATTTCACCAAACTGCTGCTGCATACGTCCACGTTCTGCCTGAAATGCCTGATCGAATGCTTCCCGGCTGATTTTTTCGCCGTTGACTTCAGCGACATTGGTTTCAGCGGGTGTATTCAAATAACTCCCCACACCTGCCAGGGCAAATGTCAGGATCACTAAGCCTAAAATAGACTTAGCGATAATGCCCTGTGAGCCTTCTCTGATTTTCTCTAACATCTTAGCGCAATCTCTTTATTCACTTACTAGCGGCTGGAAGACAACAAAACAACTGCTGTGTTGCCGTAAAAAAAAACGCATCTTAACAGATGCGCTTTTTTTAGAGAAGCCTTGGGACGCGATAGCTACTGTATTCAGTTGCCTGTCTTAACTCGCGCACATTAAAATGTTTTGCTGTCAAAACGCTGCTCCCATCTGTGCTCTGTGCCGTAACACAGAACCTCAGCTTAGTTACAGGCGTCTTTTAACGCTTTACCTGGCTTGAAAGAAGGAATTTTCGCAGAAGCGATTTGAATAGTTGCACCAGTTTGTGGGTTACGGCCAGTACGGGCTGCACGCTCACGTACGCTGTATGTACCAAAACCAACTAATGCTACAGAGTCGCCTTCCTTAAGAGCTTCAGTAACAGCATCAATGAACGAATCTAAAGCACGACCTGCTGCCGCTTTAGAAATGTCTGCACCAGCAGCAATTTTGTCGATAAGTTGAGACTTGTTCACAATATCATCCCCTTCAATTGTTATTATTTTCAACAGCTACACTTTACTAATTTTGTCAGTGCGCTTCATCGTTATAACAAGCATTTTTGGAGCTTGCAAGTAAAAGAAGCGACAAAACTAATAATTCTTGCTTTGACTGCAGCCCTTGTATAACAAGGGCTTGGTCTAAAACTTTCCATAAGTTAGCACAGCCAACGGGAATGAAAAGCCCCTATACAGAATTTTTTTCCGTTTTTTCGCTATTTGCTGATTATTTTGCCGTTTCTACCACAGATACACGTGCTAATGGCTCTTGTAGTGCCAGTTCAAGCACCTCATCAATCCATTTTACCGGGCAAATTTCAATATCGCCTTTTACATTATCCGGAATATCTTTAAGGTCACGCACATTATCATGTGGAATTAGCACACGCTTGATACCGCCACGATGCGCCGCCAATAGCTTCTCTTTCAAGCCACCAATAGGCAACACTTCTCCGCGTAAGGTAATTTCACCTGTCATAGCAACGTCTGCCCGCACAGGGTTACCGGTTAAGCTAGAAACTAATGCCGTTACCATGCCTATACCGGCGCTTGGACCATCTTTAGGTGTAGCACCTTCTGGTACGTGGACATGGATATCACGTTTCTCATAAAAGTCTTCATTTATCCTCAAACCTTCTGCACGACTGCGAACGACAGTCATTGCGGCTTGAATAGACTCTTTCATTACATCACCTAGTGAGCCGGTATAGGTTAATTTACCTTTCCCTACTACAGATGCGGCTTCAATTGTGAGTAAATCGCCACCCACTTCGGTCCATGCTAAACCAGTCACTTGCCCTACCCGGTTACTGTCTTCGGCTTTACCATAGTCATAGCGCTGCACACCCAGAAACTCTTCTAAATTCTGCTGATTGATGACAACTTGTTTTAAATCTTTTGTCAGCAAAATTTGTTTTACTGCTTTGCGGCATAGTTTTGAGATTTCCCGTTCAAGACTACGCACACCAGCCTCACGGGTGTAATAGCGAATAATGCCGATGATGGCACTATCTTCTATAACTAACTCGCTGGCTTTTAAGCCATTTCGGCCAATTTGCTTGGTAATAAGATGTTGTTTGGCGATATTAAGTTTTTCATCTTCGGTATATCCTGCCAGGCGAATAACTTCCATTCTATCGAGCAATGCCGCCGGGATATTTAAACTGTTAGATGTAGCAAAAAACATTACATCAGATAGGTCATAATCGACTTCAAGATAATGATCACTGAAAGCGGTATTTTGCTCAGGGTCTAATACTTCTAGAAGCGCCGCTGCAGGATCACCACGAAAATCTGACGCCATTTTATCTATTTCATCAAGTAGAAATAATGGGTTACGTACACCCACTTTTGCCATTTTCTGGATAATTTTACCTGGCATTGAGCCAATGTAGGTTCGACGGTGGCCTCGAATTTCTGCTTCATCACGTACACCACCCAGTGCCATACGGACGTACTTACGCCCCGTCGCTTTAGCAACGGATTGCCCTAACGAGGTTTTACCCACGCCTGGTGGTCCAACTAAACACAGTATTGGGCCTTTTAACTTATTCACCCGTTGTTGTACTGCTAAATATTCAACGATGCGTTCTTTAACTTTTTCCAACCCGTAATGATCAGCATTCAGAATATTTTCTGCTTCTGCCAAATTCTTTTTAACTTTACTGCGTTTTTTCCACGGCACATTGGCTAACCAATCAATATAGCTGCGAACAACGGTTGCTTCTGCTGACATCGGAGACATCATCTTAAGCTTTTGTAATTCTGCTTTAGCTTTATCTTCCACTTCAGCTGACATTTGCGCCTGTTCAATTTTTTTGCTCAGTGCTTCAAATTCATCTGGTGTATCTTCCAGCTCACCTAACTCGCGCTGGATAGCTTTCATTTGCTCGTTTAGGTAATACTCGCGCTGGCTTTTCTCCATCTGCTTTTTAACGCGGCTACGAATACGGCGCTCGACCTGAAGAATGTCAATTTCACTCTCCATCATTGCCATCAGGTATTCAAGCCGCTCGGTCACGTTAAAAATTTCCAGTACTTTTTGCTTATCTTCAACCTTAAGCGGCATATGTGCAGCCATGGTATCAGCCAGTCTAGCCGGCTCATCAATACCGGTTAATGCTGTCAGCACTTCTGGTGGAATTTTTTTATTAAGCTTGATATACCCTTCAAACTGATTAATGGCTGAGCGTAAAAACACTTCCTGCTCTTTACTTTCAACTTCAGCCGTTTCAATAAGCTCTACATAAGCAGCAAAGGCATTATCTGTTTCTGTAAATTCAGCTAACCGGGCACGACGGCTGCCCTCGACTAGCACTTTTACGGTGCCATCGGGTAATTTCAGCAATTGCAATATCGTCGCAACGGTACCTACCTGATATAAGTCTGCTGCAGTAGGGTCGTCCAGCGTGGCATCTTTTTGAGCGACCAAAAAGATTTGTTTATCATTTTCCATTGCTGCATCTAAGCACTTAATGGACTTTGCCCGCCCGACAAATAGTGGAATAACCATATGGGGATAGACGACAACGTCGCGCAGTGCCAGCACGGGCATATGCAAACGTTCAGCGTTTTCTGATGTCATTGATACTCTCTCGAAATTAGTTACTGCAGGCGCGAATATGTTTCAGTATATGGGGTTCATTTTTAAAACTTCAATTCTATATACGAAAAAGGAGCTGAATCAGCTCCTTTTTATCAAAAAAACTCGTTTTACTTCAACATTAGTGGGATTCTGCAGCTACAGGCTCGCTGCTTTGATAGATAAGTATCGGGTCACTTTCACCACGGATCACCGTCTCATCGATTACAACTTTTGCCACATCCTGCATCGAAGGTAAGTCGTACATCGTATCAAGTAACACACCTTCAACAATAGAACGTAGGCCACGCGCGCCTGTTTTACGTTCCATGGCTTTCTGTGCGATGGCTCTTAACGCATCTTCACGAAACTCTAGTTCAACATCTTCCATGGCGAATAAAGCTGCAAACTGTTTAACCAGAGCGTTTTTCGGTTCACTTAAAATTTGCACCAAGGCAGCTAAGTCAAGTTCAGTTAATGTTGCAACAACCGGTAACCTACCAATAAATTCCGGTATTAGACCATATTTAACCAAATCTTCTGGTTCAACATCACGGAAAGACTCACTGAGACTGCGGCTACTTTCTTTACTACGCACCGTTGCACCAAAACCAATGCCGGCTCCTTTGGCGCAACGCTGTTCTATAACTTTATCTAAGCCGGCAAAAGCACCACCACAGATAAACAAGATCTTGGAGGTATCCACCTGCAAGAATTCTTGTTGTGGATGTTTACGCCCACCTTGTGGCGGAACAGAGGCAATGGTTCCTTCAATAAGTTTCAACAAAGCCTGCTGCACCCCTTCACCTGAAACATCACGGGTAATAGAAGGGTTGTCACTTTTGCGAGAAATTTTGTCGATTTCATCAATGTAGACAATACCACGCTGAGCTTTTTCAACGTCGTAATCGCACTTTTGCAGCAATTTCTGAATGATATTTTCTACGTCTTCGCCAACATAACCGGCTTCTGTCAGCGTAGTCGCATCAGCCATCGTAAACGGTACGTCCAGCAATCTTGCCAGGGTCTCAGCCAGCAGCGTTTTTCCACTTCCGGTTGGGCCAATCAACAAGATATTACTTTTACTCAACTCAACGTCTTGCTTGTGCTGTGCGCTACGTAAGCGTTTGTAATGATTGTACACTGCAACTGCTAATACTTTTTTGGCATGGTCCTGACCAATAACATAGTCATCCAGATGAGTGCGGATTTCACGGGGTACCGGTAAGGTATCGGCATCGCGCTTAGGGGAAATATCTTTTATTTCCTCGCGGATAATGTCATTGCATAAATCAACGCATTCATCACAAATATATACCTGTGGGCCTGCAATCAACTTACGCACTTCATGCTGTGATTTGCCACAAAAAGAACAGTACAACAATTTACCGTTCTTATCGCCGTCAGTGCGGTGATCAGACATGTAACTACCTCTTTCACTACGGTGCAACCAGATGGTGTCTGGTTGCCAAAAAATGATTACTTCGCGTCTCTGTTAGTAAATATGGCATCTACAAGGCCATATTCCAAGGCTTGCTGTGCACTTAAGAAATTATCACGCTCAGTATCCTTACAGACTTGCTCGTAACTTTTACCGCTATGCTCTGCCATCAGACGGTTTAATTTCTCTTTTATGCCTAATATTTCACGGGCATGAATTTCAAAATCTGTTGCCTGACCTTGAAAACCACCTAAGGGTTGGTGGATCATTACGCGGGCATTAGGTAGACAGTAGCGTTTACCTTTAGTACCACCGGACAATAAAAACGCGCCCATACTGGCAGCCTGTCCGACACAAATGGTAGATATATCCGACTTGATATAACGCATAGTGTCATAAATTGATAAGCCGGCAGTGACGGATCCGCCTGGTGAGTTTATATAAATATAGATGTCTTTCTCAGGATTTTCTGATTCTAAGAATAATAATTGCGCCACAATCAGGTTTGCCATGTGATCTTCAACCTGACCAGTTAGAAATATGATGCGATCCTTGAGCAAGCGTGAATAGATATCAAAAGAACGCTCACCTTTTGCGGTTTGCTCAATAACGATTGGTACCAAAGCGTTTACTATGTCATTAAGATGTTGCGGCATAGACATATTATAGGGTTCCCTTTAAATGGCTGGATTTTACTGTTGCAGAAAATAAAATGGCCCGAACTAGTGTCCGAGCCATTAAAGCCGTCAAGCCCAAATAAGTCAATCTTAGTTGGTGGCTTGTGGGTTCATTATTTCATCGAAAGCCGCTTTTTGGTCAGTCACTTTAGCGCTGGCCAAAACAACTTCTATCGCCTGTTCTTCCAGTGCAACATTACGCATGCTCTGTAACAGTTCTTTATTGCTGTTGTAGTACTGCACCACTTCTTGTGGATCTTCGTATGCAGAAGCTACAGATTCGATTAACGCCTGTACTTTCTTGTCATCTACTTTCAGTTCACTTGTTTTAATTACTTCACCCAGCAACAAACCTACTTTAACGCGGTCTTTTGCTTGCTCTTCAAACAGTGATGCTGGCAGTTCAGGTAATTGCTTAGGATCAACATTATTACCAAAACGCTGTAAAGCTTGTTTACGTAAAACGTCCACTTCACCTTCAATTAAGGCTTTAGGTACATCAACGTCGTTATTTGCCAGTAATCCTTTGATTACCTGCTCTTTAACTTTTGCTTTGATGTTTTGGTTAAGCTCGCGCTCCATGTTTTTGCGTACTTCAACTTTAAGCGCATCAACAGAAGCCGTTTCAAGACCAAACAATGTTGCGAACTCATCATTTAGTTCAGGCAATACTTGCTCTTCTACCTTGCTGATTGTTACAGCGAAGCTAGCTGCTTTACCTTTAAGGTTTTCAGCGTGGTATTCTGCTGGGAAAGTAACGTCAACCGTGGTTTCTTCACCGGCTTTCTTACCGATAATACCGTCTTCAAAGCCTGGGATCATTCGGCCCTGGCCTAATTCCAGTGTGAAGTTAGTGGCTTTACCGCCTTCAAACTCTTCACCGTCGATTGAACCAACAAAGTCGACAACCACACGGTCACCAGACACTGCTTTGCCTTTTTTCTCTTCCCACTTGGCGTGTTGCTTACGCAAAGTGTCCAGCATTTTGTCTAAGTCAGCATCAGCAATTTCAACAACTGGCTTATTAACTTCTATTTTATCCAGATTTTTAACTTCTACTTCTGGGTAAACTTCAAAAGTCGCTTTAAATTCCAGATCTTTACCTTGCTCCAGTTGGCCTGGTGCAAAAGTTGGTGAACCTGCTGGCGTTAGTTTGTTAGCGATAATGGCATCGTAAAAATGACGCTGCATTTGCTCGCCTGCAACTTCTTGCAATACAGCTAAACCATAACGCTTCTGGATAATAGATACTGGTGCTTTACCTGGACGAAAACCGTCGATACGCTGACGCTTGGCCAGATCACGTAAACGGTTTTTAACTTCCGAATCAATTTTGTCGGCCGGAACTGTAATCGTTAACTGGCGCTCTAAACCCTGAGTGGTTTCCACAGAAACTTGCATCTTGTTACCTCAAATTCAAAAACGGGCGCGTAATTAACGCCTTACTAGTGTGATCTGGTATCAAAACGCAGCACTGAACCAGACCTGTTATAAAATAGGACGCGGCATTATAGCGGGGTAAATGTCCGACGTCGAGCCCTTAGCAAAAGCGCTTTTTAACCGACGCAAACAACATAAAAAAACGCAGCCTGAAGAGGAATTATTTCAGGCTGCGTGTCGTTCTATTATGCTCAAAATGTATTAGCTTCGAGTTTGCCCATTGCCGGTAACAACATACTTTTCCGTTGTTAACGCTTCAAGCCCCATAGGGCCATATGCATGCAACTTACTGGTTGATATACCAATTTCAGCACCTAAACCCAGCTCGCCACCGTCAGAAAAGCGTGATGAGGTATTATGCATCACCACAGCTGAGTCTACCTCACGAATAAAGCGATCTGCATTAGTACTATCGGCAGTACAAATAACTTCAGTATGCTGACTACCAAACTGGTCAATGTGCGCTATTGCTCCGTCCATGTCATCGACCACCCGAATAGCAATCTCAGGAGCCAGGTATTCCTGACCAAACTCATTATCAGCAATAGCTTGTGCCTGATTGAAATAACCAAGACTTTGTTTACATGCATGCACAATAACATCGTGTTGTGCCAAAGCGCTTGCCACCATCGGCAGAAAATCAGCCGCGATATGCTGGTTAACCAATAAACCTTCTAACGCATTACACACGCCTGGGCGTTGCACTTTACCGTTTAGTAATAAGCCCAATGCCATGTTTAAGTCTGCTGACTGATCGACATATAAATGGCATACCCCTTTATAATGCTGGATTACCGGGATACGGCTATGCTCCGTCACAAAACGAATAAGCCCTTCCCCGCCCCGTGGGATCACCAAGTCGATATACTGGTCTTGCTTTAACAGTGCCAACATCAGATCACGATCCGGATCCGGTACGATACTCACCACTTCGTCAGGCAAGTTATGCTCACGCAGCGCCTGTTGCATGGCAGCTGCAATGGCTAAACTGGTTTGAATGGCTTCGCGCCCACATCGCAGAATAACCGCATTGCCAGATTTAAAACACAAAGCACCCGCGTCAGCTGTAACGTTGGGTCTTGCTTCATAAATCATACAAATAACGCCAAGCGCGATACGACGCTTTTGAATATTTATGCCATTAGGCCGTTGTTCAATCTGTCGCGTGGCACCTACAGGGTCTGGCAATGCAATAATTTGCTCTATGGCTTTAGCCATGACCTCTATACGTTCTGGGGTTAGCGTTAACCGGTCTAACATGGCCGCACTGGTGCCGTTTGCACTGGCTGCAGCCACTTCATCTTTATTCGCTGTCAGAATAGTTGCACTTGCTAAGCGCAACTGATTTGCCATGCTTTGCAGCACTGCATTTTTCTGTTCTGTGGTTAAATTCGCCACTGCTTTAGCTGCACGCGACGCTTTGGCGGCAATACTGGCCGCAACTTCGGTACTCATAATCTCTCCAGTAACATCATTTCACTACGATGGATCACAGCATCACTGCCGGTTGGACAATATCCAAGACATGACTCTATATCCCGGCTTTGTTGTCCTTTAATGGAAAACAGCTCGCTGGCACTAAAACGGCTAACCCCTTTAGCAACTTTTCGTTTGCCAACAGCACAGCGCACTAAAACAGCATCACCTGAATCAAACTCACCATTAATACTAACTATGCCGCTGCACAATAGCGAGGCGCCATGCTGGCATAGTGCCTCAATACAGCCATCATCTACCCAGATTTCACCCTTAGCCCTTAACGTATGACGCACCCAATGTTTTTTAGCCGATAAAGGCTTAGCTTGACCATAAAAAATTGTGCCTGGGTTTTTACCCGCTAAAATACACTGAAAACTAAATTCCTGATGACCATCAATGATCATGGTATCAATGCCATGAGCTGCGGCTTTTTCTGCCGCTTCAATTTTGGTTCGCATGCCACCTGTGCCCATAGCAGAAGAAGCACCACCAGCCAAAGCATAAATGTCAGCGCTAATACGCTTAACAGCTGGGATTAACGTAGCATTGGGGTCTTTATTCGGATCTGCGGTATAGAGGCCAGCAACATCAGAGCAAATGATCAAGGCATCAGCATTAGCTACCGTTGCTACCATCGCGGCTAAATTATCATTGTCACCCACTTTAAGCTCATCGGTGGCAATGGTGTCATTCTCATTCACGATTGGCAGTACGTTATGATCAAGTAAACGACGTAACGTGTTCTGAATATTGACATGGCGGACCCTGTCACTTAAATCACCATGCGTTAGCAAAACCTGTGCGCACGGAAAATCAAAACAACGACTCCAGAAATTCATTAACTCATTTTGCCCAACCGCTGCCATGGCACGTTTAAGCGCAATAGGTACACGTTGATGTTGAAAGTTAAAATGATGGCGACCGGCAGCAACGCTACCAGAAGAAACCAGGATCACTTCAAGACCCTGTAGTCGGCACTGCCGAATAAATTCGGCGATGGGACGCAAAAACTGCTCACTACACCCCTGATGTTCTGGCGCAATTAGGGCGCTGCCAACTTTCAGCACGACCCGACGCCAGGATGGGTTAATCATAACTCCTCCAATGGTTATTGCAGTCGCTATAATAACAAAATCTGTAACCCGGCACCACCCAACCTACAAAAACCAACACAAACACAAACTACAAATCAAAGTTAAACTATTGTTTTAAATAGATTATAAATATAGTGAATACCATATATACATTTAAAAGGGGCAACAAAAGTGCATTAAAATGTAATTTAATTACATTTTAATGCACTAAGCATACAACTGAATATAGTCTTCTGATGGGGTAAGTTTCACCATTTTCTCAAACTGCAAACCAAGCCGGTTCAACAATTTAATTGACGCCGTGTTTCCTGCATGAGTCAAACCAACAATGCGTTTTAATTTCAACGTACTATAGCCAAAATGTATCACAGCAGATGCGGCTTCAAAGGCATAGCCTTGGCCACAAAACTGCGGCATAAAAGCAAAACCAATATCGGTTTCCTGCAAAGCATCACGACGTAATAGACCACAAAACCCCAGCGGTATTCCGCTGATACATTCCTCAACTAAAAACAAACCATAACCATGTTGGCGATAGCTCTTTATCGGTCCTTCAGCGAGATAATGCATAGCATCCAACTCGTTTCTTACACCACGATCAGCAATATTTTCAATGAAGGAAGGCTCGTTCAACAATCGACAGGTAAACGTCACATCGGCCGCCGTAAGGTGTCGGATCCGTAAACGAGGAGTCTCTGCAACAACCATAAAATCATCCTTAAAACACAGGCTACAGTGAGCATACATTAAGATAACGGTTTATGGGAACAAGAATTTAGCTGCATTATTTAGCAGTATAAATAGTTTTGCTATAGCAAATTGGACAGATAGTTCAATACAAGCCGTAAGGAAAAATTAGTTTGATTATAGATGAGGGATTTAGGGAAAATGGTCGGTGATGCAGGATTTGAACCTGCGACCCCTTGGACCCAAACCAAGTGCGCTACCAAGCTGCGCCAATCACCGACTGTACAACGTAAAGAGATGGGGTGGATGATGGGGTTCGAACCCACGACAACCGGAATCACAATCCGGGGCTCTACCAACTGAGCTACAACCACCACTGAAACTGTTTTGCGCTTGTTATGGCGCGCCCGATAGGATTCGAACCTATGACCCACGCCTTAGAAGGGCGTTGCTCTATCCAGCTGAGCTACGGGCGCAAAATCGAAAGCCCTACCAAGCTATAAAATTAATGGTCTTATACGCAGTATTTTAGCCTGCTACCCGTGGATTAAAAGTACCCAAACCACGTGTATAACTTACCATTTTTAAAATGGTCGGTGATGCAGGATTTGAACCTGCGACCCCTTGGACCCAAACCAAGTGCGCTACCAAGCTGCGCCAATC
>NZ_JAPJDY010000001.1:71925-173613 GCF_030731985.1 Rheinheimera baltica | reverse complement strand
ACCGACATCACTGCACTGCTGCAACGGGGCGGAATATTACAGCTGGGCGGCAATAGCGTCAAACCTTTTTTTGCACAAATCAACTGATTGCCTATTATTTGAACCTATTATGCGCTGAGCATTGCAAGATGGAGTTCTGTCGGTAGCTGTGCGAAAATATACCGCAGCAGAATTATGGCAGAGACGTTAACAAATGACAGCACAAATTATTGATGGCAAAGCCGTTGCTCAGGCAACAAAAGATAAAGTCGCCGCGCAGGTGCGTGCCCGCCTGGCTGCAGGTAAAAGAGCCCCGGGGTTGGCCGTTGTACTGGTAGGCCTTGACGCCGCATCGCAAGTTTATGTTGGCAGTAAACGTAAAGCCTGTGAAGAAGTAGGATTTCATTCTGTTTCTTACGATCTCCCCTCTACAACTTCGCAACAACAGCTGCTAGAGCTTATTGACACGTTAAACAATGACGATAGCGTCGATGGCATTTTGGTTCAACTGCCTTTGCCTGCCGGTTTAGACTCATCACTGATACTTGAGCGCATTATTCCGCATAAAGATGTTGATGGTTTTCACCCCTACAACATCGGCCGCCTTGCACAACGAATGCCTGCCCTGCGCTCTTGCACGCCTAAAGGCATTATGACGCTACTACAAAGCACCGGCGTCAATGTTAAAGGCATGGATGCAGTGGTTGTCGGTGCGTCTAATATCGTCGGCCGCCCAATGGCGCTGGAACTGCTATTAGCAGGTTGCACTACCACGGTGTGTCATAAATTTACCAGGAACCTTGAAGCTCAGGTGCGCCGTGCCGACCTATTAGTTGTCGCTGTAGGCCGGCCAGAGTTTATTCCTGGCGACTGGGTAAAACCGGGCGCGCTGGTTATTGATGTAGGTATTAATCGCTTAGATAGCGGCAAACTGGTGGGTGATGTGGAATACGGCACAGCGGTAAAACACGCGCGTTATATCACTCCGGTACCAGGCGGCGTAGGCCCGATGACAGTCGCTAGTTTAATTGAAAACACGCTGGAAGCTTGCGAGCTGTATCACGATAAGCATTAACAAATAGTAATAAGCATAAAAAACCGCCAATAGGCGGTTTTTTATTTTTACTGTTTATATGGCTAAAGTTAGCGTGCGCTTACTTGCAACCAAACCCTAATCCACTTTTACGCGTATTAAATGGATTGGTTCCCGCCAATAGGATTTTTATGCTATTTCATACCATGCTCAAACCATCTGGCGCCGTCGCAGTTATCGTTGCTTTGCTGTTATTTTTAACCGGATGCGCACAAAAACAAGTACCCGATAGTGTTGTCTGGCAACAACAACTGAATTTGCCCTCGGTAAAGTACTCAGCTGAAGTTGCTAAGCACTTGTGTCTAAATGTTGAAAAAGTGAGTTTCAACTGGCTAGACCCAAGCCGGGATCGGCTTGTTCCGGCATTGTTATTTAAACCGGCCCGCCAGCAAAAAGCCACAGCATTAATTGTGTTTTCTCATGGCTTAGGGGGGGCGAAAGAGCGTTACGCTTATCTTGGTCAGTATTGGGCCAGCCAAGGCTATGCCAGCTTACATGTGCAGCATGACGGCAGCGACAGAAAAGTCTGGCGCGGCAGCAGACTAATGCTCCCTTTTCGGTTGATGGACGCGGCAGATACCACCGAAGCCTTAGCCCGAGTGCAGGATGTGAAGTTTGCGTTGGACCAGATATTAGCGTCAGCCCATGCCGCTGATTTTGATAACCAGAATATCGTAATGGCTGGCCACTCTTATGGTGCAAACACCTCAATGTTATTAAGCGGTGCCCAAGTTGAGCAAAACGGCAGCTTAGTTAGCCTGAAAGATAATCGCATCAAAGCGGCTATTTTAATTTCAGCCCCTCCTTTTTATAACGACCAGCCGCTGGATAACGTACTGGCAGAGGTGAGCATTCCCACGTTGCATATTACGACCACCGAAGATGAAATTCGGGTGCCGGGATATTATTCATCACCACAAGACAGGTTTGACTTGTATGACGCCATGGCCAGCCGCTACAAAGTGCTGGCGGTATTTAGCGCAGGCAGCCACAATATTTTTTCCGGCTGGCGCGGTGGCAAAGATACCAAGTCACAGCAGCAAGTGATTAAAGCGGCCACCCAGGCGTTATCCAGTGCTTTTATTGAGCAAATAACCACTAATAACAGCCAGGCAATAGACCTGTGGGCCCAGCAACATCAATCAGTGTTAGCTAAGTTTATTCGCTCAGACTTAGTGGCGATGGTAGATTAGGCATTTAGATGTGTGATCTTTACGGGTAACAGCTGATGCATAAAATAATACTAAATATTAAGACTGTAACTGTGTTCGCCATTTTTATGATCAGCATGTTCTTCCATGCCAATGCCAACCAGACTGATAACATTTTAGGACGCTGGGTGATGACCGAGGTGGTTTATGATGATGGCAGTGTCAATCAACTGGAAACCAGTAATTTTGTTTATATAGATGCGAACACTATAACAGAAGTTATTAAAGGTCACGGTAGCAGACAGTATCCCTACACCAGGCAAGGTAACGTGCTTACGTTAACTGCAGGCGATGAACAAATTACCTGGCAAATACTCAGCGAAAGCACTCATCGTTTAAAAGTTGCTACTCCGATAGGGAAATACGTTTTAACCCGCTGAACAATCGCCTGCTAACAATGATGACAGATACAGCAGTCTATCTTGCTGATAAATAAAACACTGGCCGCTAACGCGGCCAGAACAAGGGTTGTATCCATTGACGCAGGGAAAGCTCGGCAAGCCCGACCACTGTCTTTAGCTTAACCCCGAGACTGCGTAGCGCACTGCACGACTTAGTACAGCCAGCACTTGTTCAAACACCCAGCGGATAAAGCGGGCGGTTAGTTTAATAACCACGTGTGCTCCCCTTCCGGCAAACACCAGCATATGCGCCAGTAAGCCTTTTACATGCTCGTCATTGGGAAAAACTTTGGCACTTTTTTCCAACTCCATCGCCAAATTGTCGTAAAAGGTATGCACGCCGCCGCCCAGACTCTGCACACCTAAAATAGCGGCAGACGCTACGCCTGACTTCCGTAAAATAGTGGTTAGCGCATCTTCAATTTGGTTTTTCCAATATTCGCTAAAGGTCACTTTATGCTGGTCGCCGAACTTCAGATACACTTGTTTGGGCAGACGCTCTGCACCAATTAAGTTGGCCCATTCGCCGCGGGCACTGTTTTGATAGCAATGATTCGCCTCTCGCATGGCATGGGAACTGATTCGGATACCGGTATCGGACGTTAAACGCACCACCTGGCCATTGTATGGCGCATGGTAATAGGGCCAAACCGGTGCCAACGGCACCGGATCATCACCATGAATACAGCGATAGCTGGCATCAATACTGCCTGGTGCCTGCATAGCAAAGCTTTTTAATCCAACTCGCGGCGAACCAAAAGTGTACAGAGCCACTTTGTTACCATAAAATTTCTTCACCCAGATTGCAGCCAACTGTGCCAATGCTGCGCCTAAGCTATGACCCGCGCAGTGCACAATAGCATGTCCGTTACCGCGTAATATCGGGTTTAGTTGTTGCTCTAATGCCGGGCGCATACTATTAAAAATATCATAAAAGCCTTTATGGGCTTGAGTTTGGTTTTCTACCGTTACAGTGCGGGTGTTGCTATTACTTAACCAGTCAAAACTGGTTTGGGTACCACGGAAACCGATAGCGACACTACCTCTATATTCCCTGTTTTCTTTGCCACGGCCTACCACGGCAAAGCCTGAATCACGGCGAAACAAAAATCCACCACTGCGGCCATATATCGTTCCACCATTACCACTAAAATCAAAGGTTGCTTTCAACTCTCCGGTTTTAGGAATAAAAGCGGCACCTGAAGGCATTTTTAACGTTTCATATACATCAGCAGCCAGAGCGGCAGCTATCTTAGGGTTTAATACTGGAATACTCATCGTTGATCTTCCTTTGGTAATTTATCCAGATAACTCTGAAATTGAAGCTCCAACTTAGGTATAGCGCGAAGCTTGTCAGCGTTGGTCTCTAACTCACTAATTCGCTTTAACATTTCAAGTCCGCTTTCTGCATTATTACGCATGTGATAGCGGACAAACTCATCGGAGTTAATCAGTGAAGCGTTTTGCTCTAAATAAGTAAGCTGTCGATAAAGGCCCGCCCAAATATCTTCAAGCTCAGCTGCATCCAGTTCAGCCTGCGACACCACAACTTTATCGGCGTGCAAAAAGCGGCATTTTGAGTGAAAACCGCGCCATACTCCGCTGGGATTTTCAATATATTTCATATAGCTTGTGGTGTAATCGTCGCTAAGTTCGCAGTGCATGCCGGCGGCGAGTAAATCGCTGGATGGGCTTTTCAGGTTGTGTGATGTGCCCATTTCAAAAAACAGATCTTCATCACCTTTTTTGGGGTGATCCACAGCAAGCAGCTGTAACGCTACCTGGCGCTCGTACAATACCGGGCGTGCCTTAACTAATTTCTCAGCGAAGTAAAAGTGACCATCGGCATCGGTGCGGGTGCTCTCCCAACTCCAGCTATCATCAAAGAAGGTGCCACGCTTTATTACCATATCCGCTTGCGGCTTACCCTCCAGGGCAATAGCGCCCTTAATTTCCGGTGAAACCTGCACATCAATTCGTTTAAACCAACCAAACACACCGGCCTCCGCAGAGTTGTTGATAAGCAGGACAAATAACACTACCCAAATGCACTTTAAGGTGCTGCGCTGCAAGCTCCACACAAAACATCCTATTTTGAAAATTTTATGCCATTGTATCTTTGATAAACAATTAATCAACCAAAAAGCAACATTTGAAATTTCTGCAAAGCTGCCATGTAAAATTAACGCATAAAAAAACCGCCAGTAGGCGGTTTTTTTAGAAAAGTAACTTAATCAGCCTTTGCGCCAGCTGGTTACGCCGTTTTTATCTTCAACGATAATGCCTTTGGCGGTTAACGCATCACGGGCGGCGTCTGCTGCTGCCCAGTCTTTAGCCGCGCGGGCGTCATTACGTTTGGCGATTAACGCTTCTATTTCGGCTACATCATCCATTGACGCACCTGATTGCAAGAACTGCTCGGCATCGCCTTGCAGTAGGCCCAGTACGCCGGCTAATAAACTTAACAAGCCTGCCAGCTCAGCAGCCTTGGCGGGCTCGACTTCTTTAAAGCGGTTTACTTCACGCGCCAGTTCAAACAATACCGGTAAGGCTTCCGGGGTATTGAAGTCGTCATCCATCGCCGCTTTAAAACGGGCAATGTACGGGCTTTTCAGGTCAATACTGTGGCTTGGGGTTACATTACGCAGCGCGGTGTATAACCGGCCTAATGCCGCATGCGCTTGCTCTACATTCTCCGTGGAGTAATTTAACTGGCTGCGATAGTGGCTGGATAACAAGAAATAACGCACGGCTTCGGCGTTGTATTGCGCCAGTACGTCTTTAACCGTAAAAAAATTGCCTAATGACTTAGACATTTTTTCTTTATCTACCTGCACCATACCGGTGTGGATCCAGGTATTTACGTATTTATTGCCGTGCGCACAGGTAGACTGTGCAATTTCGTTTTCGTGATGCGGAAACTGTAAGTCTGAACCGCCACCATGAATATCGAAATGCTCACCTAAGTGTTTCGCACTCATCGCTGAACATTCAATATGCCAGCCCGGACGGCCATTGCCCCACGGTGATTGCCAGAACGGCTCGCCAGGTTTAGCGGCTTTCCATAGTACGAAATCTAATGGGTCGTCTTTATTGCTGGCAACTTCTACCCGTGAGCCAGATTGCAGCATTTCAAGGTTTTGCTGGCTCAGCTCGCCGTAGGCTTCATATTTACTGACGTCAAACAACACATCACCGTCGGTAGCAACGTAGGCATAACCTTTATCTACCAGCTGCGAAATCATGCTGATAATTTCTGCCATATGCGTGGTAACGCGTGGCTCTATGTCCGCAGGCAATAAACCCAGTGCATCAAAATCGGCGTGCATGGCTTTAGTGTAACGCTCTGTTAATGCATCGCAGCTTTCGTTGTTCTCAGCGGCTCGTTTGATAATTTTGTCATCAACATCCGTAATGTTACGCACGTAGGTGACATCGTAACCGCTAAAACGTAAATAACGATTGATAACATCAAAAGACACATAGGTTCTACCGTGACCGACATGACAGTGATCATAAATAGTAATACCGCAGACATAAAGTGCCGCTTTTCCTGGCACTATGGGAGTAAACACTTCTTTTTTTCTGCTTAAGGTATTAAATATCTGTAACATGACGTCCTCGAAAATAGCCCAAAGTGGCCGAATAGATCTTGCTGTTGCATCAGCGCATTAGTGTACCATCGCCTGTTTAGCCTCGCTATCCTTGCTTTATGATTTGGCCTGACTACGTTAGAATAGCGCTACTTTAACAAAGGACTCTCAATTATGATTAGCTTACACACTAACTACGGCGTAATTAAATTAAACCTGTTTGCTGACAAAGCCCCTGCGACAGTAGAAAACTTCATTAGCTATGTAAAAGACGGTTTTTTTGATAACACCATTTTTCACCGTGTTATTAACGGTTTTATGATCCAGGGCGGTGGCTTTACGGCTGACATGGAGCAAAAAGAAACCAAAGCAACCATTAAAAACGAAGCCAACAACAAAGTACCTAATAAAAAAGGCACTATTGCGATGGCGCGTACTAATGATCCGCACTCTGCCACTTGCCAGTTTTTCATCAACATCGCAGACAACGATTTTTTAAACTTTAGCTCTGAAACAGGCTCAGGCTGGGGTTACTGCGTATTTGGTGAAGTGGTTGAAGGTATGGACGTTGTTGACGAAATTAAAAAAGTTGCCACCGGCCGCAATGCTGGCCATAGCGATGTACCGGTAAAACCGGTCGTTATCGAAAAAGCCGAGCTGCACGCTTAAGCATTGTTGATGCCTGAACTGATGTCTGAGCAGCACACGCTGTTTATCGCCGATCTGCACTTAGCTGCAGATCGGCCTGATATTACCGCCGCTTTTTTGCATTTTTTGCGCGCACAAGCGATTCATGCCGATGCACTGTATATTCTCGGTGATTTGTTTGAAGTGTGGATAGGTGACGATAACCCAGAGCCGTTGCTGGATACCGTAGCAACAGCATTGGCCACGCTTAGCGCTCAGGTACCGGTTTACTTTATTCACGGCAACCGTGATTTTGTTTTGCGTCAGGGCTATGCCAGCCGCGCCGGTATGCAGTTATTACCCCAACAGGAAGTTATCAACCTGTACGGCACCCCTACCCTTATTATGCACGGCGACAGCCTTTGTACACTGGATATTGCTTACCAGAAGTTTCGCAAATGGTGGAACCAGCCGTGGTGGCAATGGTTACTGCTAAAAACGCCAATAGCCTACCGCCAGCGCCTGGCCGCTAAGGCACGGCGTAAAAGTGCAGAGCATAAAGCCCGCTACGCTTCTCAACAACAGCCACAAATTATGGATGTCACACCGGATGAAGTCCCCAAAGTGATGGCAGACGCAGGCGTATTAAAGCTGATCCATGGCCATACTCACCGCCCTACCGTGCACCAGCTAGAAGTTAACGGTAAAGCCGCACAGCGTTATGTATTGGGCGACTGGTACACGCAAAGCAGTTATTTAAAAGTCAGTGCCAGCCAGTGGCAGCTGTATTTTAACGCGCTATAAGCTTAAGCCGCTAGGGAAGTAATAGTTCTACCTGATACTGCCTGCCCCTGACGATATTTTTAATCAGCGCTGCAGGCTGTAATTGGCCATCTACCCATAATTGCGCAGTTTTAATCCCCGCTTGACGACGCATCACTATGCTAAACTCTGCACCGCGAAACTGCCGGGTAAGCTTAACTTGCGGCCAATCGGTTGGCAGTTGTGGTTTAAGCAATAAGCCGTCTGCACAGCCTTTTACACCAAACAACCCTTCGATTAACGCGCGATATACCCAGTGCACCGTGCCGGTGTTAAAAAGCTGACTGGAACGCCCCGCTGTGCGCGGAAATTGCCGGTAAGCGCCGCGATAGTAATTCGGCATAAACACCGGTAACTGGCCGCGCTGCAGGCAATCTTGTTCAGTACTGCCAGGCAGCATCTGGCGTAATATCTGAAAGGCTTTATCCGGTTGATTAATCTGATACAGTGCATATAAGTAAAACGCTGCAGCATGGTTGTATACCGAGCCATTTTCGGCCGAACCTGGATGTTTTTGTGTAACCCGGCCAACATCTTCGCGCATAGCAGTATAGGCCGGCGCCAGCATTTGTACGCCATAAGGTGTAGCAAGCTGCGCATCAATTTCGGCCAGCATAAGTTGCTGCTGCTCGTTATTAGCCGCACCGCTTAACATAGCCCAGCTCTGTGGGTTCAAATAAATACGGCCTTCATCGTCTTTACTGACACCAAAAACCACATTGTCATCGGTAATGCCGCGGCCATACCATTTGCCGTCCCACAGGTAATGGTTAACCGCCTGATTAACACTGTGTGCATCACTGCGGTATTGCTCAGCACGCGCTGTATCACCGCAATGCTGACAAATATCAGCCCAGCAGTTAAGTGCGTAAGCCGCCGCGAGTGACAACCAGCCCGACACACCACGACCGCGGTAACCCACCATGTTCATCGGGTCGCACCAGTCGCCCTGCTCAATAAAACTCAGGCCACGCGCATCGCGTTTATGCAGCAACCAGCTCATCGCGCGGCAAATATGCTCAAATACACTGGCTTGCACAGCGCTGTCACCAAAGGCAATTTCTTGCTGCAATAAGGCAGTGTCGTTGGTTTCTGCCAAATAAGCGCTTAAACATACCGGTAGCCAAACGCATTGGTCGGTATGTGGCACCTGATTAATGTATTTCAACTCCGCGTCGGGGTGCAGCAGTATACCGTCAGGCATTTCACCGCTACTGTGCTGCTGCGATAGCGCAGTGAGTAAAGCAGTACGAAACGCCTCTGGCCGCACATAACTCATGCCCATATTATCCTGCAGATAATTGCGGGTTTGCGGATCAGTAGTTAACCGGTTTACATCACCGTGGTAATACACCTGGCGCGGCAGCCAGTGGTTAACAAAATTATCCAGCGCCGCATCCGGGGTTTCAATCTGTATGCAGCCCTGCCCCTGGGCAATATAAGCGCTGTACTGCTGCTGCGCTTTAGTAAAGCCATCCGGCGTTAAAAAATAACGCTGCCGCGCGGCGGCAATTTCGTCTTCATCCAGCGCCGGGCCAAATACAAAACGGTAAACCTGCTGGGCTGAGCCTGCCAGTTGCAGCCGGTATTGCAACACACAGGCTGGGGTTTCGTATAAGGCATCGCCGCCATCAAGCTCAGTTTGTTGCAAAGCATCAGGCGCATGCAGGCCGCCCTCGCCTTCAAAGGCTTGCTGCGCGCATTGCCAGCTGGTGGGCACCTGCTCAGCCAGTAAAAAGGTTTTATCTTTTAACTGTTTGTTTTTAAAGTAATCGGGGTATTTTTGATACGGCGTAACCGATGAGCAAACAATGGCATTTAGTGCTGGCTCAAACTTGGCCGACTGGTTCATCCACGACATATAGCCGACCGGGAAATACGGGTAGATACTGAGCTCGCGTGGCTGTGCGCCAAGGTTAGTCACAGTAAGCTGCCACAACTCATGCGGTTGGTCGGGGCTTAGGCATAGCCGCCACTCCAGTTGCAAACCCTGCTGACGCAGGTGCCAGCAAATATCACTTTTACCAGCAGAGAACACAAACTTGTCAGCTTTGCTGCGTACCGGCTCATAAGGCACAGAGAAGAGCTTTGCGTTTTGCTCATCTTTAATATACACAAAACGGCCCGGATGATGCGCGTAATACGGCTGCTCCGGCTGCATAAAGGTTTTTGCTTCAAGGGCAGGTGCATGGGCGTACTTAGCCGGTTCCGGCTGCATAAACTGTGCGGTGGCATAACCACGGCAGTTAAGTTGCACCATTAACTGTTTGTTCCATAAAAACGCCGCGGCCAGTGGCATAGTGGTGGGGCTGAATAAGTCGTAACGCTGATCATTATCACCAGGTTGCATGCCAGTGGCTGCCATCAAGATAGTACTCCGGATAAAATAAACTTAGCACGAGGCGGCTTCTGCCTTCCGCTGTTGCAAGTCACACTGTATTTTTGCCAGCTGTTGATTTTCCAGACTGTAGTAGCGCATAACAAATGCCGCCAGCAGCGCAATAACGCCCGGGATCACCGAAATCAGCAGTACAATGCCGGTTTGCGAGCCACTGCTTTGCTGCTCATTAGCGACATAACCAATAGCCGCCAACAGCCAGCCAATTAAGGCTGAGGCAATAGCCCCGCCCAGCTTTTGCGAAAAAGTGGCGGCGGCAAACGTCATGGCAGTGGCCCTACGCCCGGTGCACCATTCATTGTAGTCGGCCGTATCGGCATACATCGAAAATGCAAGTGGTGACTTTGGCCCCAGCACAAAACCAATGGCCAGATTGAGTGCAAAAATAACGCCCACCGCATCTGCCGGCACAAAGTACAAACTTATAGAAAGCAAGCCTGCCAGGGACATCAGTAAAACCATCAGGCGTTTTTTATCAATAAAGCGTGTCATCAACGGTGTGACGGCAGCGCCCAATGCTAATGCCAACATGTAGGAAGATAAAAACTCGCCGACTAAATCCGGCCGCATTACATAATATTTAAAGTAGTAGACCCCGCTACCGGCTCGCATGGTAATGGTCACCATAATGATCAGCGCCAGCGCAAACAGCACCAACCAGGGTTTGTTATTTTTTAAGTCGGTTAAATCCTGCCGCACCGCATTAGGCTGCAGGCTCAGTGGCGCGATACGCTCTTTAGTAGTAAGAAAAGTAATGAAAAACATCAGCGCAGCGGCAATACCAAATACCAGCATCGTCAGCTGCCAGCCCAGCACATCATCGCCCTGCCCCAGCAGCGGCACTAATTTGGGTGTTAAATAGGTTACCAGTATGCCGCCACTAAAACCGCCAATAAAACGATAACTTATCAGCGTAGTGCGCTGTTGGCTGTCATTAGTTATTACGCCGGACAGCGCCGAGTAAGGAATATTAATCGCGGTATACACCAGCATCAACAAAGTATAGGTGCCATAGGCCCACACCAGTTTACCGGTTTCGCCTAAATCCGGTGTGCTGTAGGTCAGTACACCGGCGCCGGCCAGCGGCAGCGCCAGCCATAACAAATAAGGCCGGAACTTACCAAAACGGCTGCGGGTACGATCAGCAATTGCGCCCATTAACGGGTCGGTAAAAGCATCCACTATTTTGGTTACCAGCATCATAGTTCCAGCCGCTGCGGCTGAGATACCAAAAACGTCGGTGTAATAAATCAGTAAAAAGGCAGAAATATTCGCCCAGTAAAAGTTAAAGCCCATATCCCCCAGGCCATAGCCGATTTTTTCGCGCAGCCGCACCGCTGTTGTGCTTTGCTGTGCTTTGCCGCCTGGCGCTGCTGTGATGTGTCTTACCGGAACTGTCATACCCTGTTATCCATTGTTATGCCATCAGCTCTGCGGCTGAATATGATAGCGCAATCAAATGTAGCGTTACGCTGCTAAAAATTGTGTTATCTGCTGCACCAGTTGCGGTACCGGCAAAGCAATATCAAGCAGGGTGACGTCGGTTTCATCGTCACAGCTTTGCATGGTCAATAACTGGCTTTGCAGCATAGCCGGTGCCATAAAATGGTTTTGCCGCTGTGCCAAACGCTTTGCCAACAACACCGCATTGCCGTGCAAATAAAAGAAATGGATGTTATCGGCGCTGCTGCGGATTTGCTGCCGGTGACGTGCAATTAAGCCAGAGTAACTTAACACACAAGGCGTGTGTGCTGCTTTGCAGACACTAAGCTCGTTGCACAAAGCCTGCACCCAGCTGTCGCGCAAACTATCGGCCAATGGAATGCCACTGGCCATCATGTGTTTTGCTTTAGGGCTGTGAAAATCATCACCTTCAATAAAGCGCCAACCCAGTTGCTGCGCCAGTAAATGCCCCACTGTGGACTTTCCACTGCCGGCCACGCCCATAATTACAACTGTTCGATGTTTCGCAGAGCACATAATAACGCGCCATTGCCTGAGTATGTCATGGTTAGCCTTCAGCTTAAATTAACAGCAATGATTGCGCAACCATTTTGACTCAGTTTGTACAATGCAGTATTGTCGCAGAAAAAAGCAGGTAACCGGATTAATGAGCACAAAACCTAATTTAAAAGACGTTGCTAAAGTAGCCGGGGTTAGTGCCATCACGGTATCGCGGGTGCTGACAGACCCCAGCAGGGTGTCGGAAAAATTACGTAGTAAAGTAGAAAAAGCCATTCATGATATCGGTTATATCCGTAACCATGCCGCCAGTGCACTTGCATCAAAAAAGTCCGGCGTGCTGGCAGTAATTATTCCGTCATTATCCAACATTGTGTTTAACGATGTACTGCAAGGTATTTATCAGGCGGTTAAAGCCAAGAACCTGCAGGTGTTACTGGGCGATTGCCATTACTCGCCGCTGGAAGAAGAAAAACTCATCGCGACTTTGCTGAGCCAGTCACCCGAGGGGATTATTGTTACCGGTGCAGCGCAAACCGATTACGCACGTAAATTGTTACTACAGGCCGATATTCCGGTGATACAAATTATGGAGCTGACCCATCAGCCGATAGATATGAACATTGGCTTTTCGCATTATCAAGCCAGCTACGATATGACTAATCATTTGCTGCAACGTGGCTATCGCGCACCAGCATTTCTCGGTGCCCGGATGGACCCACGCACCCAACAACGGTTGGCCGGCTTTAAACAAGCGATAACCGACTGGCCACAGCCGTGTAGCAGTTATATACACACAACAGTACAACCCTCATCGATAAAGCTTGGCGGTCAGTTATTGCAGGCAGTAATTGCGGAGTCAAACCATCAGTGCGATGCCGTATTTTGCTGTAATGATGATTTAGCCTTAGGTGCGTTATTTGAAAGCAAACGGATGAACTTAAGCGTACCCAAAGATATCGCCATATGCGGCTTTAATGATTTGGAAGCCTCGGCACTGGTGGAGCCGGCTATCACCTCGGTGTCATCACCACGTTCAGAAATGGGCCGCCAGGCGGTAGAAATGTTATTTAGTGCCACAGGTAAAGGCCGCCATGCATTAGCTCCTGTCGATGTGGGTTATAACATTATCATGCGCAGCTCAACCTGAACGGCTTTATCTTACCGCTTTGCTGTGCCGGCTGTTGCTATGGCAAAGCGGCTGAGGTAAGAATATTTGAAATAAACTCAATCGCCTCTGGCGACTGGTAAGAGTTATGTTCTGAAGGCACAACTATTTCAGCCGCCGCAGCCGCCAGATGTGCACTATGGTAGGACACTACACTGTCGTTTAACCCGGGGCACAAGGCAAATGCTGTGCAGCGCGCCGGATCATCGTTGCCGATAACTGAATACACCGGCACCTGCAGCGGCAACATTGTTAATTGCTGCACCAGCGGATGGCGCGGTGATAACACATCAACACTGTTAGGACCAAAGCCGCTCATGTAGCCACGCATGGCCGGTTTAATATCGTCTTCGGTTAATGCTTGCCACATTTTACCAAATACGTTTTTCATTGTTTTAGGAAGCGTAATCATGGCTGATGCCAGCCGACCAATCCAACCGTCTGCAGTGGCAGCACCGCGATGCGGCGTATCAATAAACACTACCGTTTTTACATAGGATTTGGCAGTAAAGATAAAAATATCTTCCAAGGTGCTGCGGGTGTTGTCATCGACAGGTAATTCAGCCGCGCCGCGGTAAAAAGTGGTATCCCACAAAGAACTGCCACTGTTTTGTACAAAGGTTTTACTGATAACACCGCCCATACTGTGGCCAACCAATACCATATTATTAGCGGCAGTTGCCTGCAAATCAGGTGAAATATGTTGCAACCATTCATCTGTTAGCTTTCTTAAACGCATCGCATTAAAAAACGGTGGTGGGCCAGATGGGTAAAACGCATGCCACACCTGATACTTTGCTGCCAGTTGCGGGTTAGAAAATATCGCCCAGCTTAAGCGACGCCAAATTAACGGGCTGGAATTTAAACCGTGGATCATCAATACAGGAATTTTATCTGCACGTAGAGGTTCAATGGCATAAATACCCAGCTTATCTTCTACCTTATCGGCGTCAAACAGGCCGGTTTTTTCCAGTTGATCAGCTACTGCAGCTTCTAGCAGGCACAAGTAGGCTGATGCCGGATCATAGTTCATTTGATAGCGCTGTTCGGCAAAAGGCCAAAGCTGCTGCTGTTGCATATAAACACCACGCAACGTCAGCACAGGCAGCACTGGATTGCTGAAATCCAACTTTACTGGCATAAAAGTGAGCGGCCGGAAAACCCCTTCAGGCGGGAAATAGCGGTCCACTGCAGTGTTGCTGTTAGCACGCTGTCCAATAACCGCGATACCAATGCCATTGTCCTGCTGACGCAACATAAAGCCGTCATAGGGTTGTAAGTCAGCCGCCAGAAACAACTGCTCAAACGTCAGGCCGCTTTCATCCGGATCCAGTTGCAGCTTAAGCTGTAAATTCTGTGCAGTGGTATCGCTGCGCGATATTGCCGCGCGCACTAACGGTATTAAAGCCCGATTGTAGTAGGCTATAGCCTGTGTTTGTTGCGCCTTACTCAGCGGTTGTGCCAACCAGCGCTCAGCGCAGCTTAGTTGTAACAAAAACCGCTGATAACCAGGCGCTTGTTGCGTAGCAAGCTGCAAGCAAAAATCTGCCACCTCTGCATCACTAAGCTGGTTTAACGCTATGTAGTGGTATGCCAGCAAACCATTTACTGCTTCAACCGGCGCCGCTACAGGGGTTTTCCAATGAATGTACTTACCCTGACTACATCCCTGCAGGGCAATCAGCGTTAATATAACAACCAGCCAAAGCCGGCTCGGGTGTTCTTGCTGCAGCATCTGTTCTCCTGCAGTAATCTGAAAACATCATTAAATTTGGCTATGCTTAGCACTATAGCACTGTTCTGAAACGGGTTGTGTTACAGGTGAAATTCATTCAAGCATTTTGCTGCTAAACTGGCTGAGTTTGCCAATGCCAGCTGCGTATTAACAAAGCGGGCGCAACCAAGCTATAGTAGCGAAGTACGGCGTTATCTTGTGATGTTATTGCGGCACGCCACTATGAAACTTAAAATCGGCATCTGGCGTAGTAATTAGCTCCGCTTCTATTACACCAAAAAAAGCCACACGCTCACTAATGTCAGCTTGGGCGATTTGTTGTGCTAAGGACAAGTAATCCTGATAATGTCGTGCTTCTGAACGTAATAATGAGATATAAAAATCTGCAATGCGTTGGGGTAAGAAAGGCGCTAGTTTGGCAAAACGTTCACAAGAGCGGGCTTCAATATAAGCCCCGCAAATCAGTTTATCGATCATCGCTTCAGGTTCATAGGTACGAACATGTCTTAACAGGCCTTTTGCATAGCGGCTGGAAGTGATTTTTTCATACACTATACCTTGCTCGGCCATCACTTCGAGCACCTGATAAAAGTGATGCAGCTCTTCTTTAATCAACAGCACCATCTTATCTATCAGATCCTGCGCATACTGTGAGCTGGCTTTTGGCAGCATGGATTTTTTTAAACTTAATCCCGCTAAAGCTTGCCAATCGCCAACCTGACGATAGGTAAAATCTTCATACGGCTTTAACCATTGTAATAAGGCATCAGCACTTTGCTCATCAATAGCATAACGGCGAATAAGATACATGGCGGACTGCGCAGCTTTTAATTCGCAGATCAAATGGTCCTGCAATAACACTGGCAAGCTACCCGGTTGAGCAGCAAGCGTTAACCACTGCTCAGGTGTTTCGCAGTGCAAAAACTGTTGGATAGGACCTAATAACGATATTGTTTCTGCGTTAAGCATGCGGTTACTTCGACATTAAATTGAAGTGTGCATTATACCGGATAGAACTTTCCACACCAAGCTAACGTACAACTAGGCATTACCTGAGCAAATTTTGTTCATGACGCTTGACGCAGACCATTATTTTGGCCATAACTGATATAACGGTTATAAAAATAATCGCTTAGTAGTTCATATGCAGTGACAAGGATAATAATTATGATATTGAATCACTTATGGGGACTGTATGCGCATCCAAAAGAAGAATGGCATACTATAGACACACGACATGAAAGCTTTCGTTACAGCCTGATCCACATTTTACTCGTAGCACTTATACCGTCAGTATGCGCTTATTATTCCGCTGTTTTTCTCGGCTGGAGTATCGGTGTAGGTGATCGCATTATGTTAACGCATGACAGCGCATTAATGTTGTCCGTAGCAATGTACATTGCACTGATTGCTGGTGTTTTTGCACTCGCGTTGCTAGCCCACTGGATGGCACATACCTTCGGTGCAGAGCCCACTTATACTCAGACACTTGAACTAGCAGCTTATACCTCTACGCCACTATTTATGGTAGGTTTTGCCGG
The DNA here is from genome assembly GCF_030731985.1 of Rheinheimera baltica. Taxonomy (NCBI): domain Bacteria; kingdom Pseudomonadati; phylum Pseudomonadota; class Gammaproteobacteria; order Chromatiales; family Chromatiaceae; genus Rheinheimera; species Rheinheimera baltica. Next base: position 157,083 of record NZ_JAPJDY010000001.1, on the reverse strand, counting down.
GCTCTATCCTGAGCTTTGGGTAGTGATGTCAGTTGGCTTGTTGGGTCTGTCCTACTCCGTTTATTTACTTTATGTTGGCGTTCCCATATTGATGCATATTCCTGAGGAACGCGGCTTTATCTATGCCAGTTCTGTTGTAACGTGTGGATTGATTTTGTTGGTTTGCATTTTAACGGTAACTGCGATGTTGTGGAGTTCAGGCTTCGGCCCCACATTCACGCATTAATGTACTTTCAATATGCAAAAGGGAGCCATCGGCTCCCTTTTTTGTTCGAGGCTATATTTAACCTTCGTTGTAAGTTTCCAGGTTAGTTGCCATAGCAGCCCCCACCTTTGCTTTTGCGTCATCACTGCGCATTTGATCCAGGCGGTTTAAGTAATCCTGATCAATGTCATTGGTAACGTAGTTACCATCAAACACTGAGGTTTCAAAGCGTTTAATTTCTGGATTTGCCAAACGCACCGCTTCAATTAAATCCGGCAGCGACTGAAAGATTAATCCATCAGCACCAATAATATTACAGATACTGTCAACATCGTGACCATGCGCAATGAGTTCATTGGCGGAAGGCATATCAATACCATACACATTAGGGAAACGAATTTCTGGTGCTGCAGAGGCAAAGTATACTTTCTTCGCACCAGCTTCCCGTGCCATATCAATAATTTGCTCTGACGTAGTACCACGAACAATAGAGTCATCAACCAGTAAAACGTTCTTACCTTTAAACTCTTGTTTTATTGCGTTCAGTTTACGCTTAACCGATTTTTTCCGCGCTTCTTGTCCCGGCATAATAAAGGTACGGCCGATGTAGCGGTTTTTTACATAGCCCTGACGATAAGGCAAACCAAGCTCGGTGGCTATTTGTAACGCGGCGTCATTACTGGTTTCCGGGATAGGAATAACCACATCAATATCCAGATGCGCCCATTCACGTTTAATCTTTTGCCCAAGCATAGTGCCCATAGCTACACGGGAAGCATACACGGAGATATTATCGATAGTTGAATCCGGACGGGCAAAATAGACATATTCAAAAATACATGGCGTGTAACTTGGGTTTTCAGCGCATTGAAAACTGTGTAGCTCTCCCTGTTCGGTAATGTATATCGCCTCACCCGGTGATACGTCTCTAAGCACAGTAAAACCGTCAGCATCCAGTGCAACACTTTCAGAAGCAACCATATATTCGGTGCCTAGCGGCGTTTCACGCTTGCCCATAACCAGCGGTCGTATACCGTTAGGATCTCGAAACGCCAGCAAACCATGACCAATAATGATTGCCACTACAGCATAGCCACCTTTAACTTTGCGGTGTACATTCGCTACAGCGCGGAATATGTGTTCTGCTTGTAGTTCCATTACGCCGCTGTTATGGAGTTCATGTGCTAATACATTTAGCAACACTTCCGAATCAGAAGTGGTATTAACGTGACGGCGTGCGACGCGGAAGATATCTTCTTTTAAAAGATGAGAATTGGTTAGGTTGCCATTATGTGCCAGCGCAATACCAAATGGACTGTTTACATAAAAAGGCTGCGCTTCAGCAGTACTTGATGAACCCGCGGTAGGATAACGCACATGGCCAAGGCCAATGTTGCCCGACAGACGCTGCATATGGCGGGTTTCAAACACATCCTTTACCAAACCGTTAGCTTTACGTAATCGCAGCGTGTTGTTGTCCACAGTGACAATTCCGGCAGCATCCTGACCGCGATGCTGTAACACCGTTAAACCATCATAAAGTGCTTGGTTAACCGGATATTTCCCAACAATTCCAACAATACCACACATGGATTTTTTCCTCGCCAGTGTTAAGGCTTTTGCATAAAACTGGAATGGTTCTGCAAGTATTCGAAGAACCATTCAATGATAAAACCAAATTCGGGGATCAATTCAGAACGCTGCCACCAATCTGTTGTTGCAACGGGCGTAAAGGCATCCATAAAAAACAAAATTGCACTGACAACCAGCACCCCTCGCAAGGCTCCAAAAACCAAGCCCAGCACACGATCTGTACCAGAAAGTCCCGTCGACTGTACCAGTTTGCTGATTAAAAAATTAATGAGGGCGCCCAAGACCAGGCTACAGATAAATAAAATCGCGATAGCAGACGCATTACGTAAAGTCTGATCCTGCATAGAGGTAAATAACCCGGCCAAATGAGGATAGTATTGACTAGCGATAAAAAACGCCAGAATCCAAACCGCCAGTGAGATAGCTTCTTTAACGAAGCCACGTACCAGACTAATAATCGCTGATAACGCTATAATTGCCAAAATGGCAAAATCAACCCAGACCATTTGCTACCAAAGGTTGCTTGATGACGGCGCGCATTCTATCAAATTGATCGCCAGATTGGCTAATTATTTTCAGTTGGCTGATAACTCACCATCGACAACCTCTCGATTCCGGTAAGTTGTTGGAGCTTTGGCAGTTGCTGTTCCAGTAAATCTTTACGTAATTCAGGGCCTACCAACACACTGGTCAATTTAATACCATTTGCGTTAGTAATGTTACGGGTAAAGGTAACAAAACCGGCCTGTCGCAGCTTAGAGACTAATGCGTTAGCGTTTTGTTCTTTGCTAAAAGAGCCTACTCTAACCACCCAACCGCTTTGTGCCAGTGCAGGGTTGGCAACACGCTTTGGCGTAGTGTCATTAGCCGGTACGGTTACTTGTGTGTACTGCTGTGAAGGCAAGCTGTCATCCACATTGTCGTCGTTAGCCGCCTCGCTGGCATCCAGTGGTTGTTCATCCACCGGCACAGCGGTAACATCTGCTACCGCCTGTTCAAAAGGTTGCTGATCCATGACCTGTTGTTGCATAACACCTTTAAATTCAGGACGATTAGGGATCACCTTAAAATCATCTTTTACTATCTGTTTTTCGCCATCCAATAAATCCGGCAGGAAAATTATCCCTGCCATGACCAGTATTGCGGTACCGAGTAAACGATGTTTGAATGCGGGTGTCACTTTACCTCCTGATGCACGGCCAACACAGCCGACACGGTGAAAAAAGAGCCGAACACAACTAATAACTCGTCCGGTTGTAACTTGCTACTAACGTCTAAATAAGCCTGTTTCACATCGTCATGTAACTGCACACTCGCATTAGTTTGTGGCAGCTTAACAGCCAATTGTGCTGCTGTTGCACCTCGAGCACCCTCTAGACTAACAAGATTCCATTGATCAAACAATGACGTCAACGGTAGCAGAGTTTGCGTAATGTCTTTGTCTTTTAGCATACCCGTTAACGCTATAATTTGCTTAAACTGCGGCTTTAACTTACTTATTTGTGTTGCCAGGTACGCCGCAGACTGAGGATTATGCGCAACATCAATAATAACGGCCGGTTGCTGCTGCAGCCACTGCATTCGCCCGGGCAATTGCAAGGATGATAAAACGTTTTGCAACTGCGCTAAATCGGGTAACAAGCTAAGTTTTTCCAACACGGCTAACGCACAGGCTGCGTTTTGTACCGGCATGGCAGGCAGCGGTAACGGCTCAAACTGATGCAGTTGGCTTTGCCATTGCCAGCTTTCAGACTGTTCGGTGTAGCGATAATCTTTGTGCACCAAAACATAATCACACGCCAGTTGCTGAGCATGTGCCAGCACTGAACGTGGTGGATCTAAGTCGCCGATAACGACAGGCTGACCCGGTCGAAAAATACCTGCTTTTTCAATACCAATGAGTTCTCTGTTATCCCCCAGCCAGTCTTGATGATCTAAATCTACCGTAGTGATAACACTAATGTCTGGCGCAATAATATTGGTTGCATCAAGCCGCCCACCCAAACCCACTTCAATAATACAAAAGTCAGGTTGCTGCAGTTGTAAAACGCGAAATGCTACCAAGGTAGTAAATTCAAAGTAGGTCAGCGCAATTTCACCACGAATTTGCTCAATAAACGCGAATGCACTTAACCAAGCAGCATCTGGCACATCTTGACTATCAAGACGTAAACGTTCGTTAAACTTAAGTAGATGTGGTGAGCTGTAAACCCCGACACGGAAGCCCTGCGCAATAAGCAACTGTTCCAGCACACATGCCGTTGTGCCCTTGCCGTTAGTTCCACCAATAAGAATCGTTTTACCTGGCAGGCTGGCTAGATCTGCGCGCTTTGCCACCTCAAGCACCCGCTCAAGGCCGAGCTCGATTTTGTGGACAGGATGGTTATGTTCAATATAACAAAGCCAATCGGCCAGACTGTGGCACGATTGGCTATCAGGAATAACTGCAGACATGAAACCCTTAAGCGGCGTCGTGCTCCGATACCGGAGCAGGAAGCTGCATAAACTTAGCAACTAATCGTGCAATTGTATCGCGCATTTTGCGCCGGTCAACAATCATATCAATTGCACCATGTTCTAATAAAAACTCACTTCGTTGGAAGCCTTCCGGTAATTTTTCACGCACAGTCTGTTCAATAACCCGAGGACCAGCAAAACCTATCAGGGCCTTAGGTTCACCAATATTGACATCACCCAACATCGCTAAACTAGCCGACACACCGCCCATTGTGGGGTCCGTTAATACCGATACGTAAGGTAAGCCCTGTTCACTCATTTTTGCCAACGCTGCACTGGTTTTCGCCATCTGCATCAGTGAAAACAACGCTTCTTGCATTCGAGCGCCACCACTGGCAGAAAAACAAACAAACGGCACCTTGTGCTTTAATGCATGCTCAACGCCGGCAACAAACTTTGCCCCAACAACCGACGCCATTGAGCCACCCATAAATTCGAACTCAAATGCTGCAGCGACAATTGGCATCCCCTTTAGCGTGCCATGCATTACGACCATAGCATCTTTTTCATTGGTCGCTTTTTGCGCCGCACTAATGCGGTCTTTGTAGCGTTTGCTGTCTTTAAATTTTAGTAAATCCTGTGGTTCCAGCTCAGCAGCTAATTCTTTTACCGCTTGTGTATCTAAGAACCCTGTCAAACGCGCACGGGCAGAAACACGCATGTGATGATCGCACTTTGGACAAACGCCCAAGTTCCGATCTAAATCCGCTTTATAGAGAACAGCCTCACATGAAGTGCATTTTGTCCAGACACCTTCCGGGATATTTCGACGCGCGGAAGAAGAGGATGTTCTGGGCAGGATTTTTTCTAACCAACTCATAAATATGTCCTATTAGGAACGACACCGCACATTGGCCATGCCGAAATAACGTTAAACAACGCCGAAAATCTGTAAACCGGCGCTATTAAAGCACAAAACGTATAAGGTCGAATACAGAAAACTGGTCTTAGTAGTGCCGGCTAATCAGGTAAAAACAACGGACCCATCTCACTTTTGGGTAAGGCCAATTGTTCCGGGTAGTCAACATCGACCAGGTATAAACCACCGGGCTTAGCTGTAGCTGCAGCCAGACTACGGTTTTTAGCCGCTAACAACTCAGCAATCCATTCCGGCGGACGATTTTGCATGCCCACCTCAAGCAGGCTACCGGTGATGTTACGCACCATATGATGTAAAAATGCGTTTGCCTTGATATCTATTAAAATATAGTCGCCATGACGTGAGATGTTAAGGTGATGCACATTACGAAATGGCGTGTGTGACTGACATTGGATTGCTCTAAACGAGGTGAAATCCTGCTCACCTAACAGAAAAGGTGCGGCTTGTTGCATCAAGTCGATATTTAACGTTTGATGATAGTGACTCAAGCCGGTACGCAGAATGCCCGGCCGATACTTATGGTTATATATAATGTAACGATAACGTCGCGCAGTTGCACTAAAGCGGGCATGAAAGTCATCAGGTACAACGGTTGCCCACCGCACTGAAATAGCATCGGGTAATTGAGCATTGGTGCCCATAACCCAGCTTTTATTGTCGCGTAAAGCAGAAGTATCAAAATGCACAACCTGCCCCGTTGCATGTACACCTGCGTCGGTACGGCCAGCACAAAACAGTTCTATAGGTTGATTAGCCACAACAGACAGTGCTTGCTCTAATTCCTGCTGTACACTGTTAACTTCACGCTGACGCTGCCAACCATAAAATGCTGAACCGTCATATTCAATACCCAATGCAATGCGCATGCCGTCCCCTTGTTATAAACAGCGCCAATTATAACGCAAGAGCGGTTTTAATAAAGCCTTCACTATAGATGCACTTATTTCAAATTCTGCGCTTCTTCTTTTATATGGTCGGGTGCATCAGACGCCAGAATGCTGTCGAGCAGTAAATCAGCAATTTCCCGGTCGTCCATCTCAATATAGGCTCTTGCCAAGTCAAGCTTCGCAGCATAACCGTTATCTTCTTTGTCAACGTCACGCCGTTCATGCTCACCGATGATATCTTTATAATCATTTAGACCAACATCAACATTGAGCTGGTTAAACCGATCAGGATCTTGGTCCTGAAGTTCCGCATTGGCCAGTAAGGTATCAATTTCAACAAAATCATCTTCGTTAAAATCAAAACCGTTTTCAGTTTCAGATACATCGACAGTGGGAGCCGTCGACACATCAGATTCTGTCGCGTCCAGATTGTCAGCTATAGTTTCAAGTTCAGACAGCATCGAGTCAAACTGAGCACCTTCAATAGGATCGAGTTCTTGCTCTTCATGCTCAAGCAGATCACTATCGCTTGCGTGGTCATCATCATCGGTGTCATTGAGCAACTCGCTTAAATCGTCGACGTCAGGTAGAACCTCAAAGTCCTCAAGTAGCATCTCAGCGTCAAGCTCGCTTTCATCCCCCCCTTGAGGTTCAATTTCGACGTCGTCATCAGTTAGTTCAAGCTCAGGATACTGCTCTAGCATCTTACTTGGATTTTCTACCGACAACGCAGCCTCAGTGACACGGGTGACAGAGCCATCGTCATTGGCTGTTAAATCCGGTGTTAAAACGGAGCTATCGTCAGATTCTGTCTCAAGACTTTCGCTTAATAGATCGTCTTCACTATCGTATTTATCAACTAGTTCATCGCTGTCCGAGAGTGCATCACTCTCTAAGACTACATCACTATCTGAGAGCGCAACGTTTTCCTGCAACAACTCAGTCTCACGCGTATTCAAGTTTTCGGCTTGATCCAACAAATCGGTTAGCTCTGCGCTAAGCAGTGCATCTTCATCAACAGACAGCTCTTCGGTATCATCGGGCAATTCTGTATTTGTGCTATCTGTGACTAAGCTCTCTAAATCCAGGCCCTCTAAATCCAAACTCTCTGAATCTAAGCTCTCTGTAACTGAGCTTTCAGCATTCAAGCTCTCTGTTACTAAACTTTCTGCAAACTCTTCCAGTTCTGAACTATCAAAACTGTCAACATCCGCGTTACTAGCGTGATCTACGTCAACTGAAGCTGCGACTTCCTCAGCCAAGATGTCATTATCGTCGTCTAAAGACGCTGCTAATTGTTGCTCTTGTGCAGAGATTGCCGATGTCGATAATACGATTTCATCTTGTTTGGACGTTTGCTCTATTTCGTCGGGTTGAATTTCATCCAGGTCAATTTCTTCAATATCAATGTCTTCAATTTCAATGTCTTCAGCCCAATTTTCAGCATCTGAACCGTCAGTATCTGTATCATCTTTATTGGTAGCATTAACTTGCGCTAGCAAGGCGTCGATATCATCCTCAGCAACGTCTGGCTCTGGTTTCATATCAACATCGTCAACGGCTAAATCGTTGTCGGAGTTGTCATCAACATTGCCGGTATTGTTAGCATTAACTTGCGCTAGCAATGCGTCTATATCATCTTCAGCAACATCAGGCTCTGATGTCATCTCAAAATCATCATCGGCTAAATGGCTAACAACCGTGTCATCAACCTCATCCAGAGCAACGTCTTCCATCTCTGCACTATTATCTGCAAGCTCAATAAACACATCATCATCATCGTCTTCAGCGGCTAATAATGCTGATAAATCTGTATCGGATAAGATATTATCGGGGTCAAATGTATCATCCAGCTCTAACGAGTCATCCATCGATAATGCATCATCACCTTGTCCAGGCGCGTCAGACGGCAATAAACTGTCGTCTTCAAACGATAATTCGTCGTCCAGATCAAGCAAGTCATCCTCAATGGTTACCGCTTGCGGCTCAGCAGCATCACTGAACGTATCTTCAAGCAAAGCTTCGTCAATTTCGAATAAGCTTTCATCAAGATCATTGTTGTCGTCAAGCGGAGGCAGCGGAGAATGATATGTTGGATTTGGCGCCGTTTCTGATGTTGCAGCATGAACGACTTTTTCGGTTTGTCTACCGCGCTTTTTCACCCACAGCAAAATACCAAATAGTATTAATAGCGCAGGAATACAGGCGGCCAAAATCCAGGCTATCGGATTTTTAAACCATTGTTGCCAATCAATTTGCTCTGCGGCAATGGCCTCCTGCTCAGACTTTGCTTTGAGCAGCTCGGCCTGCTGAGCCAGTAATTGGCTAATTTGTTGCTGCAGCTCACTGTCCTGACCAAGCTGAGCTTTGATCAGTGCAAGTTCTTGCTCAACATTTATCAAACTGGCTTTTAATTGACGGTTTTCTTCTGCTATCAATTCAACCTGCTGCATTGAATCTGCAAACTGGCTTTGCTGGCGTTCTAAATCTTCACGCTGCTGCTTACTTATACGTTCAAGTTCTCGCTGCTGCTTTGATGATGCGTCTGAAAGATTGGTATCGGTATTTGAGCTGGCATTTTTTTGCCGCTGAGCCCAATTCTTGTCATCTTGTTCTGACTTTTGTTTTGCGGTGTTTACGTCAACCTGCCGCATTTCTGCCATTGTGGGCAACAGCAGAACTGAGTTCGGACGCAGATGGTTTAAGTTGTTATCTAAAAACGCGTCTGGGTTTTTCAGGTATAACGCATACATTACCTGATATAGACTAATACTGGGATCGGTTCTTATCCGCTCTGCAACTCGCCACAACGTATCTGCCGGACTAAGCGGACCTATTGTCACTGGCGCCAACGGGGCGTCTGTACTACGCGGCCCACGGAGCTGGGTGCTCGTGTCTTGTGCCTGCACAAATGACGGAAAATTGACAAGCACAGTGATGAAAAAAACAAATAACAAAGGCATTAAAGGTCCCTACCCCAATTCAGGCGCATTTACGAAGGATGTCGGCAGCGTTACCGTCGGCTTTAGTTCCTTTGCAAACAGTGTTCCAACTTTGGCAGTTTAGCGAATGAATGAAAATATAAAGCACTGGCACGATTCTGACCAGCCTTTCTAAACGCAGGTAAGTGAATGAGTGATTTAATACTAAAACAAAAAGGGCCCCTTAAAGGAGCCCCTATAATAATTTAGAGATAATCGCGTATCAGATGCTCAGCTATCTGAATACTGTTTGTGGCAGCGCCCTTGCGAATGTTATCTGCAACAACCCATAGATTGATACCATTTTCATGCGATAAGTCTTGCCGAACACGACCAACAAAGACGTCATCTTTCCCTGCTGCACTGCAAACTTGCGTTGGGAACTCTGCATTGTTTTCCAGTAATACAACACCAGGTGCATTGGCTAACAGTGCTTTGACCTGATCAACGCTAATGGGCATACGTGTTTCAATATGCACGGCCTCAGCATGACCAAAAAACACCGGCACCCGCACAGCGGTAGCGTTAACGGAAATAGAACTGTCACCAAAAATTTTCTGGGTTTCCCAGTGCATTTTCATTTCTTCTTTGGTGTAGCCATTATCCATAAACACATCAATTTGTGGGATCACGTTAAATGCAATCTGGCGGGCGAATTTACCTTCAGTATCTATCGGGCGACCATTCATCAATTGTGCCGCTTCGTGCGCAAGCCCTTCCACTGCATCTTGACCAGCGCCACTTACAGATTGATAAGTACAGACATTTATCCGGCTAATACCCACGGCGTCATGAATAGGTTTTAATGCAACAAGCATTTGTATGGTAGAACAATTTGGGTTCGCAATAATATTACGATTGCGAAAATCAGCTATTGCATGTGCATTAACTTCTGGCACCACCAACGGGATGTCGGGTTCATAGCGATAGTGTGATGTGTTATCAATTACAACACAGCCAGCATCAGCTGCCTTAGGCGCATAAATAGCAGACACACTCCCACCTGCTGAAAATAAACCAATTTGCGCTTCTGACCAATCAAAGGTTTCAGCGTCGATAACCTTAATCTTCTTACCCTTAAATGTCACGGTACCGCCTGCTGAGCGGCTACTTGCCAGCGGAAAAAGCTGTGCGACCGGAAAATCGCGCTGTTCCAGGATTTCAATTAAATGTTGTCCAACCAACCCTGTTGCACCTAAAACAGCAACATTATATTGCGAAGCCATGACATTCCCTCATATTATTGTGCGAGGCTAAAACCTAATTGCGGCAAATAGTCAGGTACTATTTTGCCGCACAGCTGTAACGAGCCGAACTCTCGACGCGGTGGATAATGTTTACGCAACCAGTCAAAACCCTGTTCTGCCAGATGCTGACGCAACATGGCATCGTCACGGCGAACATCATATAACAGTCTTGCTAAATTTTGGACATCTGGAAGCCTAAATTTTCCAGATATTTGCAATTTTTCCATTGCTGGTACGGACAAAACTTGCCCAAGCTGATGAATAACGGGCTGCCCAAGCAATTTGCAGCAATGCTGGTACAGCATTTCTGTCCCCCGAGCCTTACCTTCCACGCTATGTCCGGCAATATGAGCTGTTGCAATATCAACATAAGGAAGCAATGCGGTAAGAATATCGGGCTCACTTTCCCATACGTCGAGCACAACGGCACGGCGCCGGTGCGTTACAAGCAGATCATTCAGTAACGCATGATTATCAATAACGGCCCCACGCGACGCATTGATGATGGCGCAATCAGGTTTTAGCCGCTGCAACGACGTTGTATTTAACATGTGCCTGGTCGGCCATTTACCCAATGTCTGCAGTGGTGTATGAAAACTGATAATGTCTGCATGCTGACATAGCAGATCAAAATCCGTGTGTTCAAAACCGTTGTCTTGCTCTGCACGCACAGGATCGCACTGCAACACCTTAATATTAAGCGCGGTTAAGGCCCTGACTAACCGGCTACCAATATTACCAACACCGACAATACCAACGGTTTTTTTCTCCAGGTGCCACTGATAGCGCTCAGCCAGACACCATAGACTGCTTAGTACATACTCAACAACAGATTGCGCATTGCAACCCGGTGCACTGGCAAAGCTTACGTTGCGCGACGCAAGATAGGCCTGGTCAATATGATCCATACCTATCGTTGCTGTACCAACAAACTTGAGCTTACTGTTTTTTGCCAATAATTCAGCATTTACGTTTGTAACAGAACGAACTAATAAAATATCGGCGTTCTCTAGCTGGGATGCTGTCACATTTCGACCGTTGAACAGCGTAACGTCCCCTATGTCTTCGAAGAACGCATTAACCAACGGCATATTTTCATCAGCAAATATTTGCATCTATTCATCCTGACGACAGGCTTTTGAGTGGCAAGCAGTGTAACAAAGAGCAGAAAACCAGCCTAATGCATTAGACTGGTTTTTGTAAAAGATCGCGATTTTCCCGTTTAAGGCAGCGCAACTTCAAAACTATAGGTTATAGATTCACGCACTTTATCTGCTTGCGCAGATGCTATATCAGCGGAGTATGACGCTTCAATTAAATAGCGTCCTGCCTGCTCAGGCACAAAACGAAATACGCCGTCACTGTCAGTTATAAACTCTATGCGCTCTGCCGCGTTGCGATATAATTCGCCAGCATAAGACAATACGCCTTTAACATGCTGTTGCGGTTTACCATTGATATTAAACACAAACTGCAGTGCCTCTTGAGCCACTACATCTGCCGGATGAGTTGAACTGCTAATTTCAAGCCCTTCGCCTTGTAATGTTAATACCGTATCAGTCGGGGCATTTACCGTAATGTATGCGAAACTGCGGCTTCTACTTTTTACCGTTTCTACATTAGTTGCACCAGCCGGTAACTGCGCGGTACGTTGCTGCTTATCGGCCATTAAACGCTTACGCTCGCCGTTTAGCTCGTACAGGGTCATAAATCGAGGCGGGTTAGCCAATTCCAGGCGATAGGAGCCATCACCTGCTAATTGCACATCAGCCATTGATTTACGTTTTCCCTGATACACGTCTTTAATTGCTTTTGAACTGCCGTCAGGTGAATAAAGCTTTAATGCATTCAAAGAAATACCCTTATCCGGCACAAATGTCATGTTAGCCGCAGAGGCATCAACCGCTATCCAACTATTCGGTTTGGACAACACATAATGGCTAGGTACTAACCACAAAGTATGCGCTTGTAAGCTGCTGCTAAGGAATAGCGAGGACAAAAGTAATACTGCTTTTTTCAACATAAACAAATCCTTCTTATTAAATACGTATAAATTTAATGCTTATAAATTTAGTGTTAGCGCATCACTGCAGAGATAACGCCAAGCTCGCCCTCGGCCTCAATCTCAATAACACCGTGCGTTGCCGGAAGTTGAAATGCATGTTTTGCCAGACTGCGCCCACCCTGCTCACGTGCAGCCTCAACAAACAAGGTATAATTACCTGTAGCCAGCATTTGCCCCTGATCATCTTTACCATCCCAATGCAGCTTATAATGTCCAGGTTTTTGCGTCGCACCACTAACTGCATCTACAAGCGCAGTATTGCTACGGCCAATTTTCCGCCAAAAACGGCGCAGATCTTTTAGCCAATCGGGTTTCTCTACCCATAGCGCTATCAGCTTTACCGGTTGTTGCTGCGCATCCTCAACCCATACCGCGACATAGGGCCGGTGGTATTGGCTCGTTTCAATTTGAGGCAGCTCTAACGTGATTTCGCTTGGAGCGGCTATTACATTGCCGCTTAGCAACAGTGCACTAAACCAGACAATTAAACGGGTAATGACAAATTTCATAGTAAACTCCGACTGCTGTGAGACATTAATGCAATGACAAGATGTATGCGAAAAGTGCGAGAAAAACGCCCAGCATTGCCAGGCTATTGCCAATAGGTCGTCGGGATGGTTGCTTCAACAGCAGATAAAACCCGGTCAAAGCAAACACAATGCAAGCAAGTGCAGTGGCATCTATTAAAAAAATCCAACTAGCTCCCGCATTTCGTCCCTTATGTAGCTCGTTAAGCAATGTCAGATAACCGCTAAACTCTTTATCAACGTCGGCTTGCCCGGCAGCAAAATCTACGACAACATTCGCATAGCCTCCAGGCCGCTTGAAATCTAACTCAAGCAGCTGTTCTGCAATATCAAATTGATATTTGTAGGTTGACGCTTTAACGTGATCTTCAGTACTTAACCACTGACGAAATTGATGGGCAAGTTCGGCTTGCGCTTCTTCAGATTGGGGTATGAGACTTAACTGCAAATACTCAGGTAACGGAAGTATAACGCGCTCGGACACGTATCCGGCCTTAGAATGAAGTACATCAGGATGATTTAAGGTTAAACCCGTAATGGCAAAAAAAAGCAGCAAAACCAATACCAGCATAGAGCTGTAACTGTGCAACGCGCGCACTAATTTTGCAAAAATGACGTTTTTTTGGAATGAGTTCATAGTAAGAATACTTAACGCTTAACACCTCAAGCATCTTACTGAGAATAATTACCATTTGCAATAGCATTTACATTTGAAAGTTCCAAGCCAATTACAATCAAAGTAATAAGGTCTTTAACTGGTTTAGCGTACGGGTAAGTCGAAGCGGGAAAACATACGATCTATTTCTTCTTGGTTACGCAGTAAATTTGCTTTTTCTACGACATCTTTTGTCAGGTGCGGGGCAAATCGCTCTATAAAATCATACATATAAGTACGTAAAAATGCGCCTTTGCGAAAGCCAATTTTCGTCGTAGAGGCATCAAATAAGTGACTTGCGTCTATAGCAACCAAATCTTTATCAAGTTCTTTGTCCATAGCCATTGAGGCAATAACCCCCACTCCCAGACCTAATCGTACGTAGGTTTTAATCACGTCCGCATCTGTCGCTGTGAACACAATTTTAGGCTCCAAGCCTTTAGCCGCAAAGGCCCGGTCTAGCTCTGAGCGCCCGGTAAAACCGAATACATAAGTAACTATAGGGTGTTGAGCAACATCCTCCACAGTAACTTTTCTAGCCAATTGCACCAGCGGGTGGTCTTTTCGAACAATAACGCTACGGTTCCAGTGATAACATGGCAACATGACTAAATCGTTGTATAAATGCAGTGCTTCAGTTGCTATAGCAAAATCAGCTTCACCGCGTGATGCAGCTTCAGAGATTTGCTGTGGAGTGCCTTGATGCATATGAAGAGACACTTTAGGGTATTTTTGCATAAAGCCGCTAATCACTGGAGGCAGAGCGTAGCGTGCCTGAGTATGGGTAGTCGCAATATTCAACTTGCCTTGATCCGGTAACGTATGTTCTTTTGCGACGGCTTTAATACTTTCTACTTTTGCCAAAATTTGCTGAGCAATGTCTATCACATCACGGCCGGCCGGTGTCACATGAGTTAAATGCTTGCCACTGCGGCCAAATACCTGAATACCTAATTCATCTTCCAGCATACGGACTTGCTTACTGATACCCGGTTGCGAGGTAAACAGACTTTCTGCGGTAGAAGAGACATTCAGATTATGGTTCAGTACTTCAACAATATAACGCAACTGCTGCAATTTCATGTGTCACAAGTCCGGTAATGGCATATCATTGCTCAATATACATATATGGCAGGATATTCCAACTAATATTTAATTTGCCGGTTACTATAACTAATGGTAACTAAAAACAACATGTATCCTACAAACTTGCTGTGGCTAAAGCCTTGAGGGTTAAATTGAGATGAGCAAAATAACTCCCGCGATAGACTTCGCGTCAGTGCTGGCATCCGCCGTGCACGATATGAAAAATTCATTATGTATGCTGATTCAATCCTCAGAGCTTATTCAGCAAGAAAGCCACCAGCTATCAGACAGTGCCAGAGAGGAGTTAGCGCGTTTAAATTACGAGGCCAATCGGTTAAATTCAAATCTGTTACAGTTGTTGGCGCTGTATCGGCTTGAACGCAATCAATTTCCCGTTCAAATAGACGAGCACTATTTATGCGACGTTACTGAAGAAGTACTACTAAAAAATCAGTTCTATATTGAACAACGTAAACTGCGGATGGAGATAGAACAACGTGACGAGTTGCGATGGTTTTTTGACTATGACCTTATCATAAACCTGTTAAACGACGCCGTATCAAACGCGTTGCGATACTGCCAAACGACAGTATTGCTAAAGATAACAGCTCAAGAAAACCAGTTAGTCATTGAAGTACATGATGACGGGCCCGGTTTTCCTGACTTGATGATGAACCAAAGTACTGTCAACATGAGCACGCCCGACTTTGCTAACAATCATACCGGTCTTGGTATATTTTTTGCTAAACTCATTGCAGCTGCGCATTCTAACAAAGGTAGTCAAGGGGCTGTAAACTTAAACAACGGTGGCAAACTAGGTGGTGGCGTATTTCAGTTGATCTTACCTTGAAACAAGAGGACAGCTGTTATTTAACCTGTTTTGTGATTAATATGATGATAAAACTGAGTCTGGAATGAGGTTTAGATGCTGTTAACCTTGATAATAACACTGGTAATTGCACTGGTCGTTATTGCTGTAATAGTCAATGCCATTCAACAACATAAAGAGCGATTGGCGACGTTAAGACGAGCAGAATTCAGTAAGCTTCGGACAATATTAGAAGACACTGAAGAGCTGTTGGTTAATTCGCCAAATGTGCCAATGTCTCCAGGTATGAGTCAAATGCTACTCAGGCGTACAGCATTAACGTTAAAAGCAATGGTTGAATTGGAGAGCAGCGCCAGAGACATTAAGCAGCGACTAGAAGAAACGGAAAAGCGACTTGCCGATAGTAATTCAGATACAAATAGCATGTCTGATGCGGTAGCGTTGCCAGACAATGATCAACAGTTGATTGGCATGATTAAAGGCATTAAAAAACTGCGCACAGTACTGCGCGCAGAGCACGCCCGAGGCAATGTTGATACACAAATGGTGATACAGGAAGACAAGCGCCTGGAAATCTTACAGCTTAAAATAAACGTAGAAAGCCAGATAAAACGCGGTAGCCAGGCCAGAACAAACAACATGCTAGGGTCAGCAAGGCAATATTATGAAAAAGCGCTTACTGCACTGAGTAACACACCACATCAAGATGACTATTCTACAACGCGAAAGTCAGAAGTAATACAAGCCTTACAAGATATAGCCAGTGAGCTTAAAGAAGGCAATATGCGGGATCGCGAAAAGAAAGAAGAAAAAGAAAACAAAGATCTGGACGAGTTATTTGCACCAAAACGCAAATGGTAATAACCGTTTAATGTATATAAAGTACATTTAAAAAAGGGGTTGCAGTGGCAACCCCTTTTTAGTCATTAACACACTAGCTTTTCGTTACAACCCATTTGCCATTCTCAAACCACGCTGACCAGCCACTTGCTTTGCCGTCTCGCTCAGACATGACATATTGTTGTTTCGTCTTACGGCTCCAACGCACTATCGCCGGATTTCCATCCGGATCTTTTACCGGGGCATCGGCTAAATAATAAAACTTCGGTGATAAACGTTCACGAAATTGAGCCAGTTCAGCAACCAATGGAGCCCGGGTTTCACGTGATTTAGGAAACGTAGACGCGGCAAGGAATAAACCTGCCGCCCCATCTCGCAGCACAAAATAAGCGTCAGATTTTTCACACTTAAGTTCAGGCAAATGCACCGGATCTTCTTTTGGTGGCGCGGCTTCTCCACTGCGTAACAGCTTACGGGTATTTTTACACTCCGAATTGGTGCAACCAAAGTACTTACCGAATCGGCCTGACTTTAATTGCATATCTGAACCGCATTTATCGCATTCAATTAGCGGGCCATCGTAGCCTTTAATCTTGAAACTGCCCTGCTCAACATCAAAGCCATCACAAGCCGGGTTATTCCCACAAACATGCAATTTGCGCTGCTCATCAATTAAATAGCTGTCCATTGCGGTTCCGCACTTGGCACAACGCTTTTTCTGCCGTAATGCTTCAGTTTCCATTTCCTCATCGTCAACAACCTTAACCGCTTCATCGCCTGGCACTAAATTCATCGTGGTAGTGCAACGTTCTTTAGGCGGAAGATTGTAACCAGAGCACCCAAGAAACACCCCGGTTGACGCAGTACGAATACCCATGGCTCGGCCACAGGTTGGACAAACGATATCAGTAATAACAACCTGATTTAATCGCATGCCACCTTGTTCAGGATCGTTCTCAGCCGTTTTCAACTTTTGCGAGAAATCACCGTAAAAACTATCGAGCTCTTTGCGCCACTGCGCCTGGGCGTTGGCTATATCATCCAACTTCAGCTCCATATTGGCGGTAAAATCGTAGTTCATTAAGTCGTTAAAATTTTCAACTAATCTGTCTGTAACAATCTCGCCCATTTTTTCCGCATAAAAGCGCTTATTCTCAACCCGCACATAACCCCGGTCTTGAATAGTAGAAATGATTGACGCATACGTAGATGGCCGGCCAATACCACGCTTCTCAAGCTCTTTAACTAAACTGGCTTCGCTAAAGCGCGCGGTTGGCTTGGTAAAATGCTGAGCGCTGTGTAATTGCTCCAGCTGCAGCATTTCACCAGGCTTTACGTCGGGCAACAGGCTATCTTCCTCGTCTTTTCGCTTAACGGCTGGCTGTACTTTAGTCCAACCATCAAAACGTAATACCCGCCCTTTGGCTTTTAATTCAAATTCTGCCGCTTGCACGATAATATTAGTGACGTCATACAATGCGGGTGGCATCTGACACGCGACAAACTGACGCCAAATCAATTCATACAGCTTGCGTGCATCAGCTTCCATATCTGCCAGACTGCTAGCCAGCACGTCAACATCTGAAGGCCGTATCGCTTCATGTGCTTCTTGTGCGTTGGCTTTGCTGCCATAGCTTAGCGGTTGCTCGGGCAAGTACTTATTACCAAACTGCTCAACGATATAGTCACGACACGCGTTAACCGCATCTGCACTTAAATTCGTTGAGTCGGTTCGCATATAGGTGATGTGACCGGCTTCGTATAGACGTTGAGCCAGCATCATGGTTTTCTTAACACCATAGCCTAGCCTTGTGCTGGCGGCTTGTTGCAAAGTAGAGGTAATAAACGGCGCTTGCGGTTTGCTGCTACTGGGTTTATCTTCGCGCTCCAGCACCTTGTATCCAGCAGTATTCAAGGTGGCTAATGCGGCTTCTGCTTCCGCTTTATTAACGGGCTTAAAGGCTTTGCCCTGTTGCTTGGTCACATCTAATTGCAATGCCTGTTTTGCCGCAGTTAAAGTATCTGCTGCTACCGTCCAGTATTCTTCCGGGACAAAGGCTTTAATCTCACGCTCGCGTTCGACCACTAAACGCACGGCTACAGATTGCACGCGCCCGGCGGACAAGCCGCGAGCCACTTTTTTCCAAAGTAAAGGGGACACCATAAAACCGACGACGCGATCTAAAAACCGTCTGGCTTGCTGTGCATTTACCCGAGCGACATTAACCTCACCAGGTTCGTTAAACGCACTTTGAATGGCATTTTTGGTAATTTCATTAAATACCACACGTTTAAATTTCTGCTCTTCGCCACCGATAATCTGCTGCAAATGCCAGGCAATAGCTTCTCCCTCTCGGTCTAAGTCCGTTGCCAGATATACGGTATCGGCTTTTTCAGCAAGTGCTTTGAGCTCTTTCACCACTTTTTCTTTACCGGGCAAAATTTCGTAACGTGCTTTCCAGCCGTTTTCCGGATCGATACCCATACGGTCTACCAACGCCTGGTAGGCTTTTTCTTCTTTACTCAGCGTTTTTTTATCCGTTGATTTTTCTTTGCTACTACTCGTAGGCAAATCACGAATATGACCAACACTCGATTTGACGATAAAGTCTTTACCCAAATACTTGTTAATCGTTTTCGCTTTTGCCGGTGATTCGACTATAACCAGTGATTTCGCCATCTTAATCCTGTGGTCCCTATCTTTTCAGTGCATGCCAACAATGCTGCTTTTTTAACATATATCCGCAAACCGCAGTTGTGACAAGTGAATAAACTCATTATTATGCAAACCAGCTCAAATTAAGAGCTGTCTGGCGAAACGTTCGCCAAAACAAATGAAGCATCCTAAGCGGCCGCAAAAATAATAAAAACAGTGCCCATTCCAAATAAAGGATATAAAGCAAATATGAAATTTTTTGAAGCAAACTTCGATGGCCTGGTAGGGCCAACCCACAACTATGCCGGTTTATCTATCGGCAATGTTGCCTCGCTTTCTAATGCCAAAAATAGCTCAAGCCCCAGACAAGCGGCTAAGCAAGGCTTAAGTAAAATGAAAGCCTTACACGATTTGGGCTTGGTTCAAGGGGTATTAGCACCACAAGAACGCCCTGATGTCTATACACTGCGTCGTCTGGGCTTTACCGGCACAGACGCCCAGGTTATAGAAAAAGCCGCCAAACAGGCGCCTGCTGTGTTTAAAGCTGTGTGCTCTGCATCAAGCATGTGGACAGCCAATGCTGCCACTATTTCACCCAGTGCAGACACTGCAGATGGCAAAATACACTTTACACCAGCTAATTTAACCAACAAATTCCACCGCTCATTAGAGCCTGTCACTACCGGCAAAATTTTGCAGGCTATGTTCCGTGACCCTAAACATTTTGCGCATCATACACATTTACCGGACAATGATCACTTCGGTGATGAAGGCGCAGCCAATCATACCAGACTTTGCAGTGCCTACGGCAAACAAGGCGTAGAACTGTTTGTGTTTGGACGATATGCATTTGACAGCAGCAAACCAATACCTAAACGCTACCCTGCCCGCCACACACTTGAAGCATGTGAAGCGGTTGCCCGCTTACATGGTTTAAGTGATGAGCATGTGGTTTATATTCAGCAGAACCCCGATGTTATAGATCAAGGTGTGTTTCACAACGACGTTATTGCCGTAGGTAACCAAAACGTGCTGTTTTATCATCAGCAAGCTTTTGTTGATACGCAGCATAAACTTGCTGAACTACAACGCAAATTTGGTAACGACACCGAACTACACCTTATTGAAGTGAAAGACTCGGAAGTAACTGTTGAGCAAGCCGTTAAAACGTATCTGTTTAATACGCAGGTCATTACACTGCCTAATGGCGAAATGGCAATTATTGCACCGACAGAAAGCCAGGATAACCCTGCGGTTTCAGCCTACTTAGCCGAGCTTACCCAGCGTAATACGCCCATTAAGCATGTGCATTACTACGATGTAAAACAAAGTATGCAAAATGGTGGCGGCCCGGCGTGTTTACGGTTGCGGGTTGCGATGAGCGAAGGCGAAAAGCAAGCGCTTAATCAACATGTGTTAATGAACGAGAGTTTATTTACCATATTAAACCAGTGGGTTGATAAGCATTACCGCGATCAACTAAGCGAAGCTGATTTGGTCGACCCGCAATTACTGCTTGAGTCACGTACCGCACTTGATGAACTAACGCAGATATTACAACTGGGTTCAGTGTATCAATTCCAGCAAGATTAATATTCACTAGTAAAAACAAAGGGAGCCTCTGGCTCCCTTTTTTAATATCACCCGGTACTTTAAACTAATACATCAGCGTCAAAACTAAAACCCCGGCGTTAAGCGCTGGGGTTTTATTTAACCAACGAATACGTCTAAAACACTATTCAAAATACTTTGGTGGAGAGAAACAATCGTTAATTGCACCAAAAGGATTTCTCGGCGGTGGTGAAGCTTCATTGGTGGTATCTTCCGACGATACTGTCAAATTATACTCTCTGTATGCCACGTTCTCAGTACCCGCTGCAAAGCCAGACACCTGTATCCTTAAATCTAACCAAGCACCGTGATCCTGTGGATACAACACCTCAAACGTTGCAATACCATTTTCATCAGCAGTAACGGTTTGCGGTACTGTTGCAGCATTGCCCGGTGTTAAAAGACCATCTGTATTACGATCCTCGCCGGTACCTGGCTGTCCATCTACCAAGGTTAAAATGCCATTTAAGTCCTGATCTTCATTAGCACAAGTGTGTAATCTTAATGAAGCCCATACTTTAAAAGCTTCAGGCGGTTGAGGGTCTTTAACCCAATAACCTATACCGTAAGAAACAGGTACAGCAGCTACATTTAACTGCTGATTTGCAACCGGATTTCCTGAGCTGTCCGTTACAATAATAGAAAACTCTTTCGCATACATGCTCTGATTCGGCTTAGTAATAGTATTACCTGTACCAAAACGGAAGAACAAGGTTCTTTCACCTACTGCAATATCGGTCATCCCACTAATAGTGCTATTGCTTTGCAGGGTACCTTTGATCTGTAAGTTAAGGCCATTAACCCCAGCCCCAGTGTTAGTGTCGGCAGTAAATACCGTCGACGCTACACCTTGCGAATTGGTAACCGCGGTACCCGCACTAATCAGGCCGCCAGCAGAGTTATCTAATGAGAATACTATGGTTTGGCCTTTTACCGGATTATTGTTTACATCACGCACTATCGCGCGCACTGCACTGGTTTCACCAGGCCCAACCTGCGCAGGAAATGCTTGAACTTCTACCGTTGTTGGGTTTATTGCAATAAATTCAATTGTCTTTTTCGCACTTACCGAACCTTCATCAATCCCGCCAGTAGCACTAAGGGTTGCTAAACCAGCATATTCAGAACGCACAACAGCCTGAGCTTTACCTTCAGCATCAGTTATATTTCCAGCAGACACTGCACCCGCTAAATTAGCAGCCGTATCAGCAATTTCACCACGTGTCGTATTGAAAGTTACTTCAGCGCCAACATTTGGCGAATTGTTAACTAACCACTCTACATTCACTGATTGTGCACTATCAAGTGGCACTTCAAGTAATTGGTTTACCTCATTTGCTTCTGCTAAAAATGAAAATGCATCAGCACTAATATTTATTGTTGCGCCATTAGAGGCGCCTAAAGTCGATACTGTTATGGTGTCAGAACCACTATTTACAGCGGTGTAGGTAAAACTAGCTTTACCTGCTGCACCAACAGTTTGTGGAGAGGTATCACTGATGGTGTTACCCAGTGCTGAAACCACTTCGATTTCCGTCCCCTGAATACCAGTATTATTTGAGTCAGTTAAAAAAATGTCAATTACGGCTGTATCGCCAAGAACAACAGAAGTTGGCGCGGCAATTTGCAACGTTGTACCAACTACGGCAACGGTTAATACTGAGCTTTGCTGCTGCACACGTGCCGTTACGGTAATGTCACGCAGCTGCTTATCTGTCTGAGTGGTTAACGTTGCTTTTGCTACACCACTCTCTAACGTTACATCGTCAATTTGTGTTAGTTCGCCAGAATCAGTTGCGAAGGTCACCGGAATATTTTCCAGCACAACATTATTAGTATCACGCACTAACGCCGTTAATTCGACCTTACTGCCAGCACCAGAACCTAACATCAGCGAGTCAGCAATTAATGACACACTACCAACGGTAACATCGACAGTGTCACCGCCATCACCGGCGGAGTTAAAGCCTGCGCTGATGGTAGCGTTGTCGTAACTTGCTGTTACCGTGCCCGCACCGCTTTTATTACCCACTAGCAAGCCAATCGTCGCTACGCCATTGGCGTTAGTTAACGCCGTGCCCGCAGCATTAGCAAAGCTAGCCAGGTCAGTATCATTCAAGGTAAATGCAATCAATTTATTAGCAACGACACCACTATTTGTTGCCGTTAGCGTTACCGTTGCCGTTAATGGCGTGTCCTGCGACAACGCAGTTGACTCAGCACCACCGGCATCTGATAAATTAACACTCAAGGTATAGACAGGCGTATTACCCCCACCACCTGTGCCACCTGTATCTAATGTGCCACCACCACTGCAAGCAGCCAATGATATCACCATTAATGCAATGAGAAATTGCTGGATGTTTCGCATGAAAACTCTCCCTAGCTGTATTTATTATATAGTTTTTGTTAATTCTGTATCTTAAACCATTAATCTTACAAACGTTACAGCTATTTTGAAAAAAAATTTGTCTAAATATGCCTTTCGCATGTTCAACCTGTTAGGCTTAGCGCCATTAGGAACATAATATTATTCGAATTTTATGACAAATAAAAAAAAGCTGGGATTAACAGCTCGCATTGTAATAGGCATGATTGCGGGTATAGCGGTTGGTTTTGTTTTTAAATTACTGCTGGCAGGACAAGACGATCGCATACTGCACATTCTAGGCATGGACATCGCGTTAAAAGCCCTTTTTGTTGACGGATTTTTTCACATTGGTGGCGAAATTTTTATCGCAAGCTTAAAAATGCTGGTTGTGCCATTAGTCTTTGTCTCTTTGGTGTGCGGAACCTGTTCGCTCTCAGACACCTCGGCGCTTGGCCGGCTTGGGGGCAAAACCATTGCCTTGTATTTGGTTACCACCGCGATAGCAATAAGTTTGGCCATTTTTGCCGCTTTGTTAATTAGTCCGGGCGATGGTGTGCAAATGCAGTCGGACGCGACGTTTAATCCAAACGAAGCCCCGGCATTATCACAAGTGTTTATCAATATTTTCCCCAGTAACCCTATAGACTCTATGGCCAAAGGCAACATGCTACAAATTATCGTTTTTGCGGTACTTTTTGGCCTTGCCATGGCAATGAGTGGCAAAGCGGGTGAAAGGCTTGCTAGTGTGTTTTCCGACCTTAGTGATGTCATCATGAAACTGGTGACGTTACTAATGAATTTGGCACCTTATGGTGTGTTTTTCCTGATGGCGAAACTCTTTACCAGCTTGGGGCTTGAAACGATTGCGAGCTTGGCAAAATATTTTGGTGTTGTAATGGCGGTGTTGTTGATACATGGTGTGGTGAGCTATGCCATTATCTTAAAATTGCTGTCGGGCCTAAACCCTATGATTTTTTTCCGAAAAATGCAGGATGCCGCCTTATTTGGTTTTAGTACGTCAAGCAGTAATGCAACTATGCCGGTGACAATGGAAACTGTGACGAAAAAATTGGGGGTAAAAAACAGCATTGCATCCTTCACCGTACCGCTTGGCGCTACCATTAACATGGATGGCACTGCCATTATGCAAGGTGTTGCAACGGTGTTTATTGCTCAGGTTTTTGGTGTGGATTTAACCTTAACAGATTATCTTATGGTGGTCTTAACAGCGACATTAGCCTCAGTAGGCACTGCGGGTGTGCCCGGGGTTGGCCTTATAATGCTGGCGATGGTATTGCAGCAAGTTGGCTTACCGGTAGAGGGTATCGCGTTAATTATTGGTGTAGACCGCTTGTTAGACATGACTCGCACTGCAGTAAATGTAACAGGCGACGCCATGGTGTCGTGTATCGTTGGTAAAAGCGAAGGCGCTTTTGATCAAACCGTATTTGATGATGAAAATGCAGGATGTAAAGAAGAAGACGTAGACTTCCACCACCTGCGATAACACGCCCTATCAGATATTACGCTGCTATTAAGGCAGCGTAATGCAGTAGGCGACTTCAAATAATGTTGAGGTATCGAATCTGCGCCTGGCGAAACCTTTACCCGTTATATTCAGTTTTTCCAATACCTCGATAGCCGCAGTTGGAAATAGTGACTCCAACTCCTCCCGATAGACACTAAATGGTGGTCCCTGCTTCTCATGCTGCGGATATTCAACGGTAATTAATAAAATTCTACTGCCACCAGGTAGCAACTGCTGTAATTTCCTAGCGTATTGCTGCCGCATGGTTTCAGGCAACGCTATAAGTGCAGCGCGGTCATAAACAAAACTACAACCTGCAGTGTGTTGTGGCGTTAACGCGAAAAAATCTCCTTGCCATAAAGTAATAGCATCACCTTGAAAGCAGTTAAAATCACCAACTTGGGTTTGGGTGAACGCTCTGTTTTGCTCAATAAAAAAATCGCGGCACGCTATAGGTGACAGCTCAGCGCCAACAACTGAAGAAAAATTTGCCAGGTACTGAATATCCGGAGACTTACCACATAACGGCACTAAAACCGGCCCTTTACCTGAGTCAACATGTGCTAACCATTTCTGCAGCAAAGGATGGGCAGCCTCAAGCTGAAACCCTAGTTCATTTTGCTGCCACCGAGCATGCCAAAAAGTTGCGTCCATTATCGTAACCAGGCGTGTTGAATTAACTTTTGCCACCAATGCGACACTATACCCGCGGAGCCCATGCCGACTTTTTCTGCTAAACCTTTGCGTAATTGATATTTAACCTGAAATACATGTCGCTGCGGCATTTGGGCCAAAACATAGTCATCACTGGTCTGGATAGTATCAATCAGGTTCAACGGCAGCGCCTGATGGCCGAACCAATGTTCACCGGTGGCAACGGTATCAATATCAAGCTGAGGCCGGTGCTGTTGCACAAACTGTTTAAACAACACATGAGTGTCTTCCAGTTCTTGCTGAAACTTCTGCCTGCCTTTGTTGGTATTTTCACCAAATAACGTAATGGTGCGTTTAAATTCCCCGGCGGTAAACTGTTCGAAATCCACATCGTGTTTTTTCAGCAATTTATTAAAATTTGGAATTTGCGCAATCACACCAATAGATCCAACGATAGCAAAAGGTGCCGCTAAAATAGTATTACCGATACAAGCCATCATATAGCCGCCACTGGCTGCAACCTTGTCTATAGCC
The DNA here is from genome assembly GCF_030731985.1 of Rheinheimera baltica. Lineage (NCBI taxonomy): Bacteria > Pseudomonadati > Pseudomonadota > Gammaproteobacteria > Chromatiales > Chromatiaceae > Rheinheimera > Rheinheimera baltica. Next base: position 131,417 of record NZ_JAPJDY010000001.1, on the reverse strand, counting down.
ACAGTTAGATTAATCTGTTGCTGGCGTAATCTATCCAATTGTGATGCTGCCAGGCCATATCCATGAACTACACCGCCTCCACTTTCTAACCGCAATAACACTTCATCTTCTTTCGTTGCCACTGCAAGTATCGCGGTGACTTCTTCCCTTAACGACTCAGCTTCACGGGCATCCATACTGCCATTAAAATCAACAACAAATAATTTTGGCTTAACGCTAGTTTTATTTTTACTCTGTGCTTTTTGCCATTGCTTAAATGCCTTCTTACCCAAAAGCTGCTGTTGAAACTCTTCCGCCATTGTCTGATATTGTTCGGTTAAATCGGTTACCGATAACTGGCCTTTTTTCGGCTTACCTTTTACGGTGGCTGCACCGGCAACAACCCCAACAATAATGGCAATGGCAACAACAAACGTCAGTGTCTTGGCAAAAAACAACCCGTATTCGTATAAAAATTCCACGTATCAATCCTTTCATTTTCGTTTGCGATATTGTATCGCCTTAGCAGAAAAGAAAAAGCCCGGCGAACCGGGCTTTAACGTTTATTGACGTGATTAATTGGCTGGTGCCAAAACGCCTGGATTTGCAACTACTAATGCAGTGCCTTTGCTCGCTAAGAACGACGCAACATGTGTTTGCATTTCCACTGTTGCAGCCACACTCGATGAAGGGTCTAGCAGAGAACTATGGCTACCCGCGGTGAAACGCGCAATAACATTACCCGCTAAGGCCTGTGGACCAGCAGTCGTGTCAATGCTTGTTGCACCCAGTAAACGTGCTAAAGGCTCAGTACCACCCAGTGGCATACCTGTAGTTTGATTTGGGATAACTCGGTCTGAAGTAGATGAGTTAATGCCATCACCAATAACTTCAGCAATGTAGACTGGCGTCTCAGTTACAGCCAGTAATTGTGCGTAGTTATTAGGATCACCACTATCCGTTACCGTTTGCGCTGCAAAAGCAAACTGTGCCAGCGTCGCTTGTATTGTTGCTAACGTTGCAGCACCATTGCTAGCACCCGGCAGGCTTGCCACGTATGCATCGACATACTGCGCCGCGCAGCCAGTAAAGCTAGCTGGATTAGCTATTAACTCGGGGCATGGCGTGCCTTCTGTTGCTAAATATTGCACAAAGCCAGGCTGAAGTGCCGGCGATCCCAGAATAACGCTCGCTTTGATCAGGCCACCAAAACTTGCAGATTCAAGCAAGAAGTTAGCAACAGCACCACCAGGTACAGTTAACGCTGCTGATTTAATGCTATAAGCCGCATCTAACATCTGATTACCACTTGGGCTATTGGCTATAGCTACAGCAGATGTGCCGGTTATAGAACCCAGTGAAATACCCAACAACTGCACATTTGACATATCCAATGAGATACCTTGCACACTATTAAGTGCTAAGCGCAGCGCCAAAATATCTGCAACGCTTTGGCGCAAATTGTCACGGGTCACCAACAAGTTTGACAAGTTCATGTAAACAGTTGCATTGCCGTTAGAAATACCACAGCCCGAGCCAGAAGCATTAATACCAGCAAAACCTCTGTCACCATGTAACGGTTGATCCATTGCTACAGTAGCAAAACCTTGTTGTGTTAAAGCCGCAGTAACCGCCAGCATGTTTTCTTTGCAAGACGTTATACCGTGCGTCAACATAACAACCGGCCATCCCGTAGCCGGTGTTGGTGCATTTGGAGCCGTCATAAGAACCGGAACAGTTTCATAAGAATTAATTTTAGGGATGGTATTAAACTTGGTCAGGTGACGTGCGCTGTCTAAGCCCAAATCGCGTAATTGACCTTGCGATAATGCAGCACACAAACCATCATTTACTGACACCGGTGATTCAGGAATAACACCTTCAGGTGCCTGGGCTAAAATTGCGCCACTATCACATGCCGCCATCCAACGGGTGCTTAGCGGCGCCGTTGGTGCTTCAGCAGTTTGAGCGCCAAGATAATAAGGTAGCTTAACACTGCCTTGATACAGTATTACATTGTCAAAAGACGGATTACCGGTTAATGGCGTACCAGGGATCATAGACACTGGTGCAACGGCTTGCACACCAAAAGATGTTGGCGCGTACGGTGAACCAGGTGCGGCCATCAATGACTTCACGGTTGCCAGCACATTCGTTGTAGATTGAGTAGTAATGGCTGCAGTGTAAATGATGCTATCGCGATCAACCCCTTCAGCTTCAATCGCATCTTCAAAACTATTAATAAGCTTCTGTAATGAAATTTGTGAGGGGGTGCTAAGTGGTAGCGCATCATCGTCCTGTTTTACCAATTCATAGGACGTTGAAGGAGCGATAGATTGACCGTTGCTATCTTCAATCAGCGACGTTAACACCGACATATAGGTTGTGGCAGATTTAAGCGGTTTTAAAGGAACAACAACAATGTTGTTGCCACTCACTGTTGTGACAAAATCCTGGCCAAAGGTTAACTCAGCAACGGCTTGGCAGGCAAAACCTCTAAATGGAGTCTGACATTCATCAACCGCTGAGGCTGGATCTTGCATTACCATTTCATACAAACGCACTGCACCTGGTTGTTGTACTGAACTTGCAACCAGCGTCGCGCCAGGTGCAAGGTCAACTGCCATGGTAAACGGGTTTTGGGTTGACCAACCGTCCAGTGCACCTAACGCAACCTCAGGGTTCGTGTAGTCTGGTGTTGGGCCAGCATCCAGCGTTAAGGTGCCATCCATTGTGCCCTGGAACAACAAATCATTGGGTACTGATAGGCGTGGGGTACTGGCAGCCGGATCGAAAACGACGCGTGAATACGGTTTTACGGTGTTTTCACCGACTTCGGTTTTAATGTCATCTAAAGACTCACTGCCACACCCGGTCAAACCAAGTGCGAGTGTTACAGCTACACTGAGTGCCAGCTTGTTCATAGTTTCTCCCCCTATCCTTATTTTTTCTTTTTTATATGCAAAACAAATTTTCGTTTTGCTTATTGGTAATTCTATTCATATAGCTGCAACAGCTACGACCAGTTAAAGTTAACTCAAACCTAAGCAATTCGCTAGCTGAAAAATACAGAATCCGCTAAGAAAGGTGCAAAGTGACCTAATTGCGAGTATGCTTGCGCCGTTTTTGCGGCAAGAGGTTAAGGTTTATGCAAAGTTATCAAGCAGCTAATGACGCACTAAAAGATAAAGTAATATTGGTTACCGGAGCCGGTGACGGTATTGGCAAAGAGGCAGCATTAACTTATGCTAGCCACGGTGCTACAGTGATATTGCTAGGAAAGACCGTCAGTAAACTAACAGCAGTCTACGATGAAATTATCGCCGCAGGCGGCAAAGAACCAGCTATCATACCGTTGGATTTAAAAGGTGCTACCGCAAAACATTACCGCGATATGGCATCAACAATACAGGCAGAATTCGGTAAACTTGATGGCGTATTGCATAATGCGGGCATACTTGGTGTTCTAAGCCCTTTTGAACATATTGACCTGCCAACCTGGAACGACATAATGCAGGTAAACGTTACCGCAGCTATGTTAATAAGCCAAGCGCTTATCCCCGTATTAAAACGTTCAGAGTCTGCATCGATTGTGTTTACGTCGTCTGGTGTTGGGCGCAAAGGGCGAGCGTTTTGGGGGCCCTATGCTGTATCAAAATTTGCTACTGAAGGCCTGATGCAAATTATGGCCGATGAGTTTGATAATACGACAGTAAGAGTAAATTGTATAAACCCTGGCGCCACCCGTACAAAAATGCGTAGTCGTGCTTACCCTGGGGAAGATGTTAGCTTGCTTAAAACGCCGGCAGATTTAATGTGGTTATATTTATATTTAATGAGTGACGACAGTAAAGACGTCAATGGCCAATCTCTGGATGCCCAGATAAAGTAACTCATTGCAAATAAAAAAACCCGGCACATGGCCGGGTTATTTATTATTAAATCATTTTACTTTGCCGTCAAAATTTCTTCATCATTTGCAGCGGCCCATTCGTTCCAGGCTCCCACTTTGGCATTAAAATTCTCAACTGCTTGTGCAGTGGCTTCAGCGATCAAACCATCAATTTGCTTTGCATATTTTTTCTCTACCTTGGCAACCGGCACCACATCAATACCTCGCGCCTGCAAGCCCTTTTTCATCGTATGAGTACGCAATAACTGCAGTTGGCCATTTTCGACATAAAAATATTGGCTGTCTTTATTAATTGTTTTAAATTTTGGCTTGGTTGGTCGCTTTGCTGTCTTCGCAGACGTATCCGCTGCAGCAACAATAACATTTTCATTGTTTAACTTATAACCTAACTGCTCCAGGGTGAATCCTTGCGACTTCGCTAACTGCTCTAATTGCGTAATCAACTCAACTTCATTTTGACGTTCAGCTAAAACCGAATTAAGGACATCAATCACTTCTGTTAATTTAGCGAGTGTTAGCTCTTTAGCTGCTTTTTTAAGCTCACGTTTATCTAATAAAATTGACATTACAATCTCCTTTAATAACTAATGCTAACAGCATAATCAATCAGCCAAAAAAAATAAAGGCAAAACAAATAATGTTATAAAATTAAAAATCTCCTCATTCAGCTTGAGTTAATAATTATTCAATACTATGCACGATGGCACATTAAAACATTTTATAATAACAAATGTACTATTTTTTGTTATTCTAAAAATAATAAAACCCTATCACAGTAGCTATTATCCAATAGAAAGTGAGATTTTTGCTGGTCGGTGCTCTAAAAACAGGTAAGATCGGCTATCTTATCGCGATTATCAATTCAAGGTATAAGTATGCCTGATTTTAAACAACTGTTTGCTAACAACAAGAACTGGGCTGACCGAATTGAAAAGGACCAGCCAGGATTTTTTAAGCAACTGTCAGAACAACAAGCACCTGAATATTTATGGATTGGCTGTTCCGATAGCCGCGTCCCAGCTAATGAAATAGTCGGTCTATTACCTGGTGAGTTATTCGTGCACCGTAATGTCGCTAATTTGGTACTACATTCCGACATGAACTGCTTGTCCGTACTGCAGTACGCTATCGATATTTTAAAGGTAAAGCACATTATAGTTGTGGGCCATTATGGCTGTGGCGGTGTGAAAGCAGCCATGACAAAACAACGGGTTGGTTTTGTCGATAACTGGTTGCGTAACGTTAAAGATGTTTATGCTATGCATCGTGATGAAGTCGATATTATCGCTGATGAAGGTGAACGGCTAAATCGATTGATAGAATTGAATGTGATGGAACAAGTTCGCAATTTGTGTCACACCAGCTTTGTGCAAGAAGCGTGGGAACGTGGCCAGCCACTGACTGTTCATGGTTGGGTTTATAGTTTGCGTAATGGCCGCGTAAAAGATTTGCGCGTAAGCCACGCTTGTATTGATAACCTTGATAACATTTATACGCTAGACCTGACAAATTCAACTGATAGCGAATAAGCTTGATTTAAGCGGCATATTTTGCCTCATCATGGCTCAGACCAGTATGAGGCATCACATTGTTTAGGTAACAAAACAAAGAATACCAGCTACAGTTTGTGCTTTATTCCGTTTATTAAAGAATAACCGTTTTATTCCCGTGCACAAAGACTCTGTCCTCTACGACCAATTGCAAGGCTTTACTTAAGGCTGACTTTTCCACATCCCGCCCCGCGCGAGCCATATCCTGAGCACTAAAATTGTGATCGACCTGTGCCACCATCTGCTGAATAATTGGCCCTTCGTCTAAATCATCGTTAACGAAATGTGCTGTTGCACCAATAATTTTAACACCGCGCTCAAAAGCCTGTTGATAAGGGTTTGCGCCAATAAACGCAGGCAGGAAACTATGGTGTATATTGATGATTTTACTTGGAAACTGCGCCACAAACGCTGGGGTTAAAATGCGCATAAACTTGGCTAATACTAAATATTCCGGCTGATAAGGCTTTATGATCTCCAGTAAAGCCGTCTCGTGCTCGCTTCGACTTAATCCTTGGTGGCTGACATAGTGATAGGGCAATTCAAAACGGGCGGCCAGTTGTTCCAGCTCAGGATAATTCCCTACCACAGCGGCAATATTCAATGCCAGCGAGCCATCGAACACCTTCATTAAAATATCGCCCAGACAATGCGCCTCTTTTGTTACCAGTATCACTACTTTTTTTGCTCGTTTGCTGACCAGGCTGCGCTGAGATCCCGGTGGCAAAGCCCGGTCTAAGTCAAACAGCAGGGTATGATCATTAAACACACCTTCAAGTTCAGTTCGCATATAAAACTGGCCACTTACGGGATCAACGTATTCGGTATTACGAATAATATTAAGCTGATGCTTGTAACAAATATTGGTGATTTGTGCGATGAGCCCTTTTGAATCAGGACACTCGGTAAGTAAAATTTTGCGTTCCATAGCGGTATCTACAGTATTTATTAATAACTCTTTTTTACCGCACATTAGGGTATAGCGTCAAAGACATTTAGACGTCTTTTGCATAACTTGTTGTTTTATAAAAAAGCCGCATAATACTGCATGTTCAGTTTTGTCTTTAATACCACAGGAGCTTATGGCGTCTTTTCAATTTAATGTTGTGGGTTATGTTAAGTCACCCTATAAGCAAAAATTTGCTATCCCGCGCCAGCCAGGGTTAATCCCTGAGGCCACAGGGCATCTGGTATTGGAAGATAACTACAGCGATGATGCTATTTTGCGTGGTATCGACAGTTTCAGCCACCTTTGGTTAGTGTTCGTATTCCATGAAACCGCTGATAAAGGCTGGTCTCCTATGGTGCGCCCGCCAAGGCTGGGCGGTAATGCCCGTAAAGGCGTGTTTGCTACGCGAGCAACCTTCAGACCTAATCCTGTTGGTTTATCTGTCGTAAAACTAGAAGGGATAGAACGCAAAAACGGTAAACTCATGCTTAAACTCAGCGGCATTGATTTACTCGATGGCACCCCAGTGTTGGATATCAAGCCTTACTTACCCTATTCCGATGCGCTACCCAACGCTGCCGGAGGCTTTGCGGATGCGGCACCGCATACTGCAATGACAGTGAGTTTTAGTGATAACGCCAGTGCATTTTGTCAACAACAACGTCAATACCCGGATTTAGCCGTGTTTATAGAGAAAGTATTAAAACAAGATCCCAGGCCATCTTATAAAAAACAACGTGATGGTGAACAAAGTTATGGCATGACACTGTATAACTACAATATTAAATGGACCGTCAACGGAGAGCATAACCATGTTACTGAAATCCATTCGCTATCTGAGTAGCCTGGCAGCGGCAACCACTTGTATGACGATAGCCGCATCGCCACTGCCCGACCTACCCGAGCCGGTAAGCAATAATGCCGTTGCCAGTACCACTGTACGTGGCAAAACCTATATTGTCAGTTTTATGGGCATAGGACAGGGCAAACAACAAACCGATATTCATAATAAAGTCTTTATGCATACCGTGGGTGAGTTTGGCTGGCGCGCTATGCCAGACGTACCAAGTCAGCAGCGTTTAAATGGTCGTATTGCAGCAAGCGCAGTCGCCCTTAATAACAACTTTTTCATTTTTGGTGGCTTTGCGGTTAATGCCGATGGCAGTGAACAAACCGCACAAGATAGTTATCGGTTTGACCCTGTGACACAGCGTTATACCAAACTGAATGATATCCCCGTTCCAATAGATGATGCCGTAGCACTGACCTATCAAAATCGTTATATCTATATTATAAGCGGTTGGAGCGACCATGGTAATGTCAATTTAGTGCAGCTGTTCGACAACTACACTCAGCGCTGGTCACAGGCCACACCCTTTCCTGGCAAACCGGTGTTTGGCCATGCAGCGGCCATGGTCGACAATAAAATGCTGGTCTGCGATGGTGTCGCATTAGAACATTTTGCTGATAAAAAACGTGAATACGTTAGTGAACCAGCCTGTTATCTGGGAGAAGTCGGCAACAATGCCAATGTCATTGATTGGCGTAAAGTTCCCCACCCAACCGGCACTGCTCGTTATCGCATGGCCGGCATTAACACTGTGGTTGATGGCAAAGCCGTCATGGCGTTTATCGGTGGAACAACAAACCCATACAACTACAACGGTATTGGCTATAACACCGTCGCGTCAGAGCCAGATAACAGTGTCTGGCTATTTTCACCGTCCGAGAAACGCTGGCTAAATGCGGCAGATACCCTGCCAGTAATGGATCTTCGTGGTTTAGTAACAATAGATGGCAAGGTTTACTCTGTGGGTGGCATGACAGATAAACAGCAAGTCAGCAATAAACTGATTAATCACCAGATAAAACTCCAATAGAATTGCACTTGCCGCCTTGCTAGAATGGCGGCAATTTTTTAGCACGAATATGAGAATACGATGCGCAGCAGTCAGTACTTATTATCTACCATCAAAGAAACACCGGCCGATGCCGAAGTCATTAGCCATAAATTAATGCTGCGTGCCGGTATGGTACGTCGAGTCGCATCAGGCATGTATACGTATTTGCCCACTGGCGTGCGGGTACTACGGAAAGTAGAAAACATTGTGCGCGAAGAAATGAACAAAGCCGGCGCCATTGAAGTGTTAATGCCGATGGTACAACCGGCTGAGCTGTGGCAAGAGTCAGGCCGATGGGACAAAATGGATGCCGAGCTGCTGCGCTTTAAAGATCGCCACCAGCGTGATTTCGTTCTGGGTCCAACGCATGAAGAAGTTATTACTGACATAGTACGGCGTGAAATTACCAGCTACAAACAGTTACCACTGAGCCTATATCAAATTCAGACTAAATTTCGTGACGAACGTCGTCCGCGCTTTGGCGTGATGCGCGCACGTGAGTTTTTGATGAAAGACGCTTACTCTTTTCACTTAAGCCAGGACAGCCTGCAGCAAACTTATGATGCGATGTATCAAGCCTACTGCAACATTTTCACCCGCTTAGGGCTGGATTTCCGCCCGGTACTGGCAGACACCGGAGCCATTGGTGGTAGCATGTCGCACGAATTCCATGTGCTAGCCGCATCTGGTGAAGACGCTATCGCGTTTTCAGATGAAAGTGATTACGCCGCCAACATTGAAATGGCCGAAGCTTTAGCCCCTGAAGGACAGCGAGCAGCGGCAACACAAGCACTTAGCGAAGTGGCAACGCCAAATGCAAAAACAGTCGCCGACGTAGCCGCTCTTTTACAGCAAGAAATGGCGTTGGTTAGCAAAACGCTAATTGTTTATGCCGCAAAAGCTGATGACAAAGCGCCGCAAACGCTGGTGGCACTGGTACTGCGTGGTGATCATGAGCTAAACGAAATTAAAGCAGAAAAACTACCGCAAGTGCAAAGCCCGCTGGTATTTGCCTCTGAAGAAGAAATTCGCGCAGCTATTGGCGCAGGCCCGGGTTCACTGGGGCCGGTTGGCATGCCAATACCGGTAATTGTTGATCGCAGTGCAGCTCACCTAAGTGACTTTATCTGTGGCGCCAATAAAGACGGCTACCATTTCACAGGCGTTAACTGGGATCGTGATAGTATAGACTACAGCGTAGCGGATTTACGCAATATCGTCGAAGGCGATGCCAGCCCATGCGGTAACGGCAAGTTAGTGATTAAACGCGGCATTGAAGTTGGCCATATATTCCAATTAGGCGACCGTTATTCACAAGCACTTAAAGCCGGAGTGTTAAACGAAGAAGGCAAACACCAGATCATGACGATGGGATGTTATGGTGTCGGCGTATCACGCATTATCGCCGCTGCTATTGAGCAGAATAACGACGATTACGGCATTATCTGGCCGGACGCGATTGCACCGTTCCAAATTGCACTGATCCCAATGAATATGCACAAGTCTGCACGCGTCGAAGAAGCCACATTGCGCATATATAACGAGTTAATCGCTGCTGGCTTTGAGGTACTGTTTGATGACCGTAAAGAGCGTCCTGGCGTTATGTTTGCCGACATGGAACTGATGGGTATTCCACACAGCATCGTGGTTGGCGAGCGCAACCTGGACAACCAGCAGGTGGAATATAAAAACCGTCGCAGCGGCGAGAAAGAGATGCTGGATATCGCTGGCGTTGTCGCAGCAATGGCGCAAAAACTGGCAAAGTAAGCTGGCAATAGACATAAAAAAGGCAGCGAATTCGCTGCCTTTTTTCTTTTTATACCTCAGTTAAAACAACAGGTTTTTACCAAAGAAAATCGTTGCAACGGTATTCACGAAAATCACCGCCAAGATAAATGGAATAAAGGTACCCAGCGAGAAGTTAACGTATTTTTGCAGTAACGAGCCGGCGAAGGTGTCATTGCCTTGGCTAATTTCCGCGTCAAAGTTATGTTTCTTCCAACGGTAGATAACAAACAGACATAACAACAAACCATTTAGTGGCAGTATGGTTTCGTAGAAGATGTCATAGACCAAATCAAAGAATGACTTATTGATACCACCGTAGCTTAACAGGTTGCTAAATAGCTCTACCCGGCCAAATGACAACGCGCAAATAACCGCTAACGCTATCATCGCAGCACCTAAAGAAAACAGCGCTGTGCGACGGCTTACGCCTTTTTGGTCCATCAAACTACACACCGGTACTTCAATAATTGAAACTAACGATGTTAACGCGGCAAAAAACACCAGTAAGAAAAAGAATCCGGCAATAAAGCTGGCACCAAAATAACCAATATCAGCCTGCATGGCTAAGAAGATTTTTGGCAAGAAGGTGAAAATCATGCTGATACTAGATTCAGATAAGGTGCTTAACTGTATATCCGGGTTAAACGAAAATACCGCGGGCAAAATTAGTAAACCAGAGCAACACGCCACCAACACCGACAACCCTGCCACCATTTTACCGGCGTGCACGATATTGTTGTTTTTCTGAATATACGAGCCATAGGTAATTAAAATACCCATCGCCAGTGACAGTGAGAAAAACGCCTGCGCCAAGGCGCCGTTTAATACCTTACCCGTTAACTTATCAAACTCTGGAATAAGGAAAAACTTTACCCCTAACATGGCGTTTTCCAGCGTAAATACATAAATAACCAAGGCGATAAGCATAACAAACAGCATCGGCATCAATACCCGCGCGGCTTTTTCAATGCCTTGTTTAACGCCCCCCTGCAAGATAGCGAAGGTAAGGCCAATAACAATGGCCATATAGACAAACAGTTCATTGCTATTAATAAAACTGCCAAAGCTGTCAGGCGCGGCAAGCTCAGTAAGTTGCCCCATCGCTGATTTTGCCAGATAACCAAAAATCCACACCGTAATAACCAGATAAAACACGCCGATCATAAAAGGCGTGATAACCGACATCCACCCTACGGTGCGCCATGCACGGTTTTGGCCAATTTCAGTGTAAGCCCCCAGTGGGTTCTGACGGGTATGACGCCCCAGACTCATCTCTGCCAACATCACTGGCAAACAGATAAAGAAGACAAAGAAGGTATACATAATTAAAAAGGCGGCACCGCCGTTTTTACTGGCCATGACCGGAAAGGCAACTAAATTACCGATACCGACGGCTGAACCGGCGGCTGCCAGCACAAAGCCCAGGCTAGAGCTAAATTGTTCACGTTTCATTGCTACGCGGACTCCCTGAATTTTTCTTATTAGAATGTCTGAGCTGTGCCCAGTTATTGTTATAGCGCACTGCATGCTAACAGGCTGTTGCAGCAAATCCTAGTCTGTACTGCTCCGATGCGTTCAACAGCGTTGGAACAACGGTCAAGATCTGCTATCGTGCGCCAGTCAAAATAAGCTCTGCAGAAGGATCCCCCATGTTTTACATGATTTACTCTGAAGATAATGAAGGCAGTTTAGATAAGCGTATGGCCACGCGCCCGGCACATTTGGCCCGTTTAGAACAACTTAAGACTGAAGGCCGTTTATTACTGGCGGGGCCAACGCCCGCTATTGATAGCATAGACCCCGGTGCGGCCGGTTTTAGTGGCTCGTTAGTGGTCGCCGAATTTGCCTCATTAATTGACGCCCAAGCGTGGGCCGATGCAGACCCTTATCTGGCCGCAGGTGTATATGCCCGCTCAACCGTTAAGCCATTCAAAAAAGTACTGCCGTAAAGCAGGAACAAGGAAACAGGCATGAGTTATATTTTACTGACTGGCGGCGCCGGCTATATCGGCAGCCATACTGCACTGGAATTACTAAACGCAGGCTATCAGGTGCTGAGCTTTGATAACTTCAGCAATAGCTCAGATACAGCGCTTAAACGAGTTGAACAGCTTACGGGGAAACAGATTGTCAGCCTTAACGGCGATATTCGGGATGAAACCGCACTACGTCAACTTTTCACGGATTACAATATCAGTGCGGTGGTACATTTTGCCGGGTTAAAAGCCGTAGGTGAATCTACGCAAATACCGCTGCATTATTACGATAATAACGTCGCTGGCACAGTAACACTGTGTCGTGTAATGCGTGAGTTTAATATTAAGACGTTGGTGTTTAGCTCGTCTGCCACGGTATATGGTGATGCCAAAAAAGTGCCGATCCCGGAAACCGCTGAGCGCTCTGCCACCAACCCTTATGGCCAAAGTAAGCTTATGATAGAGCATATCCTGGAAGATTTAGTGCGTGCCGAACCCGACTGGGGCATTACCCTGCTGCGTTATTTTAACCCGGTAGGTTCTCACGACAGTGGCCAGATTGGCGAAGATCCCAATGGCATACCGAATAACCTAATGCCTTTTATCTCGCAGGTAGCAGTAGGTAAGCGTGACAAGCTCAGTGTGTTTGGTGATGACTATGCCACCCATGATGGCACGGGTGTACGTGATTATATTCACGTAGTAGATTTAGCCCGTGGCCATGTTAAAGCCCTACAGTATCTTGAACAACACAGCGGCATTGAAGCAATAAACCTGGGCACCGGCACCGGTTACAGCGTACTGGATATGGTTAATGCGTTTAGCCGGGTAAATAATATTGCTGTACCTTACCAAATAGCGCCGCGCCGCGCCGGTGATATAGCAGTATGCTTCGCTGAGCCAACTAAAGCTAAAACGCTGTTAGGTTGGCAGGCAGAAAAAACACTGGACGATATGGTGCGTGACAGCTGGCGTTGGCAGTCGGCTAACCCTAATGGCTACAACAACTAGCTAATTAACCCTAACTCCAATGCCAGCAATACGGCACGGGTGCGATCGCGCACCCCAAGCTTAGACAAGATTGCTGAGCATTGGTTTTTAACTGTACCTTCAGATTTAAACAATGCCGCTGCAATTTCTTTGTTGCTGTAGCCCGCGGCCATCAATTGCAGGATTTCTAATTCTTTGTCACTTAGCGCTTCCAACTGCGCCGGCATAGCAAAGTCGCTTTTTTCACCAGCATCGTTACTGCGTATAGCCCCCAGCAAGCGCTCGGTAATATTGGGCGCAAAACAACTTCCACCACCGACTAAGGTGGCAATAGCATCTAGCAACGTATCCAGTGATACATCTTTAAGTAAAAAACCGCGCGCGCCTAATGCAATACTCTTTAACACCATTTCATGTTCGTCAAAGGTGGTGAGAATAAGTACCGGAATAGCACTACCAGCTTGTTTTAAGGCATCCAACGTTTGCACGCCATTCATTACCGGCATGGAGAGATCCAGCAAAATAATATCCGGTTTATGCATTTTGCAGGCTTCTAACACCGTCGTGCCATCGCTGCACTCGGCAACCACATCCACTTTGCCCGACAAGCCAAGCAAACTTTTAATACCGTCGCGGATCAGTTTTTGATCATCGACCAGTAACACCTTATACATGCTCAGATCCTTTGTAGGGCAAATTTAACCTTAAGTGCATAGCATCATCAACACGCTGATAGCACAACTGTCCGCCACATTCAGCGGCTCTTTCCTGCATACCTTTAATACCATTACCAGCGCGCCAGCCAATATCTATAAAGCCATTATCATGAATCGTGATACACAACTGCTGCTGTGTAACACAGGCTGAAATATGCACCGCTGTTGCGCCGCTGTGCTTTAAACTGTTCGATGTTGCTTCCTGAATAATACACAGCACATGCTGCGCCTGTGATAAATCGTGCATGACAATGTCAGGAGCAATAGCCAATTTCATCTCCACATGCTGTGGTAACACATTAACCATTTGCTGTACCGACTCCAGCAAGCTCAAATCGGCATATTGCCGCATGGTGCTTACCGCTTCACGGACATCAGAAAGCAATAATTTCGCCAATTGGTGACACTTACCAATCTGCGCTTTTGCCTCGCCATCGGTAATATGTCCTGCTACCTGCAGCTGTATAGTCAGCGCGGTTAAATGATGCCCTACCAAGTCGTGTAAATTACGGGCAATGCGGGTGCGTTCACTTTGGCGGGACGCCGCCTGTAGTAATTGTTGCGTTGCCTGCAGCTGCTGATGTTTCGCTGCCAATTCTTCTTTAGCTGTTTGCTCTGACTTTGCCGTGCTTTGCACTAAAACCGCAAACAAGTGAAAAGCACCATACAGCAACGCCGTAATCCACAGCGCATGGTGCTGTTGGTAAGATGCGACGCTAAACCAAAGAATAACGACGACAAGCGTTAACGCTATGGCATTGCGCTGAGACAGTGCAAAGGGTAAAACGGCAGCCCAAATAATAGTCAGAATAGCCAGAAATTCGAATTGAGGTTGGGGCAACAACACCAGCAGACCAAGCGCAGTAGCTAACTGCAACGCCAGCAAGCTTTTGCCTGCTGTCGAATGCGGCGGGCAGCGAAAATAATCAAAGGTTAAAGCAGTAAAGGCCGCACCATAGAGTAAAAACAAGCTGATAACGCCAAGCCAATGTTGCATCTCGGTAGTTGGCGGCAAAAGAGATAAGGTAATAATAAATACCAGCGCCCAGGTCAATACACCGGCCAGGCTGGATAGAGGCAACTTATTTGTCATCCGCGTATTATGCTTTTCCTTTGCAAAACTGCAATAGGCCAAAAGTCATAGTGTAAAATCCTGACTTTCGGCACCTGTGCGGAACAAGCAGTCGTAATACACTTAGTCCAACTACTAAGGAGACTGATTATGTCCGCTTTACACAGTATTTTGTTATATACACACATCGCACTTGGCAGCATTGCATTACTGCTTTTTTGGCTACCGGTTATTGTTAAAAAAGGCAGTAAATTGCATAACAACGCCGGAAAAGTATTTTACTACATTATGCTGCTAGTATCCGGCTCTGGCATGGTGATGAGCGGCTTAACTATTTATGATCCGCTCGCCATCTACCCCATGCCCAATTTAACCGGCATTGAACTGCAGCGCTTTTTGGGTTGGCGCGTAGTATTTTCACAATTTTTGCTATTGTTAAGCCTGCTTACCTGGGTGTCCGTGCGCCACGCTATTGGTGTGCTGTTAGCAAAAGCCGATCGCAGCCTGTTAAAACGCCTTAGTTTTCTTGGTCCAGTATTGCTTATGCTACCGTTATCGCTGTTTGTCGCCTGGCAAGGATACAAATTTAACCAAACACTGCTAATGATTTTTGCCGGCGTGAGTTTTTATATCGCTGCAAGTATTTGTGTATATGTATTTAAAGCAGAAATTAAACCACGGCAATGGATTATTGAACACTTCACTTCAATGGTCGGCACCGGCATTGCCGTTTACACTGCATTCTTTGCCGCTGGCGGCCGTCGCCTTATCAGCGAGTTGTTGCCGGAGCAATGGATGATGCTGACCTGGCTTGCTGCACCAGTAATAGGCGTTGGCGCCATCATCTTGTTTAAAGGCCATTTTCAGCGCAAATACAAAGTGAAAACCAAGCAAGACAGCCCTTTACAACACGCCTAATTCTGCCCTAATGTGCGTGACTAACGAAAAGACAAAGTGATTCTGTTAATGCAAAATACAAAGCTTAAAGACCGTGTGATCTGGATAACCGGCGCCTCTGGCGGTATTGGCGAGGCGCTGGCACGGGAATTAGCCGCCGATGGAGCAAGGCTTATTTTAAGCGCCAGGCGGCAAAGCGAACTGGAACGGGTTCGCGCCAGCCTTGCCAATAACGCACAGCATCTGCTACTACCGCTGGATATTACCAACAGCCAGTCGATAACCTCAGCCATTGACAGCATAAAACAACTCATTGGCGGGTTAGACTGGTTAATTAATAACGCCGGTATTAGCCAGCGAGCATTAATAACCGACACCACACTGGATACAGAGCGTAAGTTGTTCGAAGTCGATTATTTTGCCCAAATAAACCTCACTCGCCAGGCACTACCGCTGCTGCTAGCCGACGGCGGTGGCAAGGTGGTGTTTGTGTCGTCAGTCGCTGGCTTAGTTGGCACGCAGTATCGTGGCAGTTACTCTGCGGCAAAAGCGGCGCTGCATTTATGGGCCAACAGCTTGCGTGCTGAATTATTTGATCAAGGCCTGAGTGTCGCGACTATTTTCCCTGGCTTTGTTAAAACCGATGTATCACGCAACGCGTTAACCGGTGATGGCAGCGCACTTGGCCAGATGGATGATGCCCAGGCTAACGCCATGAGCGCCGAGCTGTTTGCTGAAAAAGCGGTAAAAGCACTGCTAAAAGGAAAAAACTATATTGTTATCGGTGGGCTAAAAGAGCGTTTAGGCGCCTTAGTATCACGGCTTTCGCCAGAGCTACTGTATAAAATGGTGCGAAAAAGTAAGGTGCGTTAACGCTCTGTGCGGCCAATGGGCAAAGCGTGTTTTCTATGGTCGTTCTAAATAAGCATGGGTGTTGTCATCAACATTAGATGGCAGTGGCTGCCATAACTCAGTTTGGTGCAACGGAGTGCCTTTAGGCAGTAACGGGTTATCCAGTTTAATGATTCGTCGCTGCTCTTGCTGCAGTTGTTGTAGTATGTCGCCATACTCCTCATTGAAAAGCTGGTCGAAAACGCCATTTTGTATTATTTGCTTTAATCCGTACTCTAGTGCCAGTGCCAACTTATCATCATGCTTGGCGACGAAAAAGTATTGAGCAGCCGGGTAATACAACATAATGCCAGGCTCGACGTTTAATTTATTGGCGATAGTGGCCAACTCGCCTTGTATCTCATTTACTGAACGCGGCATTGCATCTGCACGGCCTTTTTCTATCATGTTAAATAACGAATTAAAATCTGCCGAAGTGTCTACCTTGAAACCTGCTTTTCTTAATATTTCCGTATCTGGCCAGTCGTGTCCCTGCACCATGCGAAAAGCAGTAATCCGTTGCCAATTAGGCGCAATGTGCCCTTGCTCCTTTACGAGTAACAGACGCCAACCTAGCAACCCCTTATCAATAGGAATACGAATAGGCCGAAGTATTTTCTCGCGCGCCTCGCTTGTCATACTCCAAAATAAATCTATTTGCGAAGTATCTGTTATTTCCTTTAATGCCCTACTTTGCACCATAGCTTCAGCCGCAGGTTTTAAGACAAAATGCTCACCAGAATGATTAAGTGCCGCTTGCAAAAGGCGAACCTGATAGGTGGACATAGGGTTAAGATTGCTGTTGGGTAATGCATAGACAAGGGTTCGCGGCGCCGTTTCTGCAGCTTGAACAAGACTAAGCGTGTTTACTATGATAAAGCTAACAACCAGCAACACCGCATGGGCATGTAGATATTTAAACACAATAAGGTTACTTTTTTGTGCGATCGGACTCTAACCATAGTCTAAAACAAGCGGTTAATGAAATAGAAAAGTTAAATTAAACCATCGATTTAACGCAGCATAAGGGGGGTAATAGAAAAAAACCAATTTAACTAAAAAGTGCGGTATAGATTAGCCGCAACCCAAGCAACAACATGCTGATACTGATCAGTTTGTAAAACACCTGTTCGCTAATATTATGTTGCAACACCATGCCAAGCTTCACCCCTAACCAGACTAGCGGCAAGCTAAGTAGCGCATAAACAAATAACGTGGTGTTGAGCTGACCCAGCAATATATATGGTGGCAGCTTAAGTAAATTCACAGCGGAAAAAAACACCACCGCTGTAGCTAAATACTGCGCTTTAGGTAAGTGCTGGGGTAACAAATACATATTCAGTGGAGGCCCACCAGCATGCGCGACAAAGCTGGTAAACCCACTTAAAGCGCCCAGTAATCTGCCCGCCCAAGCCGAGGTTAAATGCGACTGATTAACCAGTTTTAACAGCATGTTCAGCGCAAATAGCAGGGTTATAACGCCTAGCAACAAGCGCAATCCGTTTTCATCCAACCAACCAAAGCTAACATAACCTACCACAATACCCAGTAGTGCTGCTGGCACAAGTAACCACAAGTGCTGATTACTTTGCTGCCCCCACCACTGCCGCAGGCTTAGCACATCAGCAATAATCAAAATGGGCAGCAACAGCGCCGCCGCCAGCGCCGGGCTAATAACCAGCGACATTAACGGCACAGTAATACCACCAATAGCACCAGCAAAACCGGATTTAGAAATACCGGTGAGTAACACCGCTAAAGCGATTACCAGCATGGTGAGCATATCAATATCAGGCACTGTTCAGCCTTGTTTTAATTAGTATTTTCAATTACAAACAAACTCTGGAAATAATGGGTATGTCTGAGCATGCGTCGAACTTAGCTATCGTTACATAGTTTAGTTATCAGTTACAGAATTAATAAATAGGAAGAGAATGTCATTACTGAGAAACATATTTACCGTGTTAGCACTTTCATCATTAATCACGTCGTGTGGCAATCCAGCTCTTTATAGCGCTGAATTCTTTTCCGATAAGCTCAGCGATGGCATTGACGGGCCGCAGCTAAGTGTTATCCCGGCAGGGGCAGGTATTGCCGGTGAAGAATACACGTCTTCAATCGGTTATCATGGCCCGCAGCGCAGCATAAAAAATAACACGGTTTTTGCCATAACCCGCGCTGAAGTTACTTTTGCTCAGTACGATAAGTTTGCTAACGCCACTAATCGTAAATTACCGGATGATAGAGGCTGGGGTCGCGGCGATATGCCAGTGATTAATGTCAGTTGGATGGACGCTACGGCCTACACTAAATGGTTAACGGAGCAAACGAATCAATATTACCGCTTACCGTCAGAAACCGAGTGGGAATATGCCGCCAGAGCTGGCACAAAAACAATTTATTGGTGGGGCAAAGAGTACATTCAGAGTAAAGAGCATTGTGATCGCGATATCGGCGGCTGCAAAGCTGGCACTGAAGCAGCTCAGCCTTGGATATCCGGTCGTTATAATGCAAACCCGTATGGTCTATTTGATGTTTCATCTAACGTGGCAGAATGGGTAATGGATTGTGATGATGAAAAAAACCGTGCTAATGACACAACACCAGTAAAAACCGGCGATTGTGAATACCGTATTATCAAAGGGGGAGATTACTCCAGCCGGGCACACAATACGCGATTATCTGCCCGGCACGGATTCTCTGTTGATGATAAATCCCCCTCTCTCGGCTTCAGATTGGTTAGGGAGATGCATTGATGAAATTACTGCAATGCCCAGCCTGCGGCCACAACATTAATTTAAAGCACGCTGCAGCGAATCAAAACGTTAACGGCATTTTTATGCTGCAGTGCGCTAATTGCAAACAATGGAGCCATGAAAGTAGTAAGGCTACCTTTTTTAAAAAAATCGGTTTAGTTATGATGATTGCTGGCTCTGCAATGGGTTACTTTCAGATAGGCGGCGGTATCATTGGCCCGCTAATTGCTGTTGTAGGGGGCTTAATTGCACTAACCACCCTGCTTGCTATGCCAAGAACAATCTATACCTCTTAGATATCACAACAGGTATTGAAAACAACAAAGGCGCTTTACGCGCCTTTGTTGTTATTAATTTCTACCTTCACGGCTTGGCTTTTTGCCCGTTGGCTGGCGCTTAGGCGCTTTACCTTTAGGGGCGGCCGGTCCGCGACGTCCGGCGGGTTTAGCGCCATCAGGTTTAGTCCGAGCTTCGGTGGGCTTGCGCTCTTTTGGCGTGCGTTCAGGTGTTTTAGCGGCAATATCGTGCTTACGCACTGCACGTTTCATACTGGCCATGCGACGGCGGCGTTCGTCACGGTCTTCCGGTTTAACCAAAGTAGCCACTTCTGGTGCTAAGCTGACTAACTTACGCAGGTAGTTAACATCATCCAGTGGGTACTCGGCATAACCACCTGCCGGTAAGTGTTTTGGCAGCAATAAATCACCGTAGCGCACCCGAATTAAACGGCTGACAACAGCACCTTGTGATTCCCACATCCGGCGAACTTCACGGTTGCGCCCTTCGGTTAGCACCACATGGAACCAACGGTTTATGCCTTCGCCTGGTAAGGCTTTAATCTTTTTAAAGTTGGCTTTGCCGTCTTCCAGTTCAACACCAATGCGCAGACGCTGGATCATTGCATCGTTTACATCGCCAAATACCCGTACCGCGTATTCACGCTCTACTTCAAATTTAGGGTGCATCAAACGGTTGGCCAATTCACCGTCAGTGGTGAATAGCAATAAACCTGAGGTATTAATATCAAGACGGCCAATGGCTATCCAACGCGCACCCTTTATATTAGGTAAACGCGAAAATACCGTGGGCCGGCCTTCTGGGTCGGTACGCGAACAAATTTCGCCTTCCGGTTTGTGGTACGCCAGCACACGGCAAATTTGCTCTGCTTCACTGGCAATTTGCACCGGATGACCATCAACCCGTACTTGCTGATTCGGACTTATCCGGTCACCTAAGGTTGCCGGTTTACCGTCAACCGTAACGCGGCCGCTACTTATCCATTCTTCCATTTCACGGCGTGAACCTACGCCAGCCCGGGCCAATACTTTTTGTAGCTTTTCGCTACCTGCTT
Source organism: Rheinheimera baltica (assembly GCF_030731985.1). Classification (NCBI taxonomy): domain Bacteria; kingdom Pseudomonadati; phylum Pseudomonadota; class Gammaproteobacteria; order Chromatiales; family Chromatiaceae; genus Rheinheimera; species Rheinheimera baltica. The sequence goes on along the minus strand of NZ_JAPJDY010000001.1, from coordinate 110,688 downwards.
TTTCACTCATTAGTGCAATTCTCCTGTCGTCACGACGGTGTCAGCCAGATCCAGGCTAATAGCCTGAAATTCTGGCAAGGGGGGTAATTGGTTTAAATGTTTTAAACCAAAGTAATCTAAAAATGCTTTTGTGGTGGCATATAAGCCGGGGCGCCCCGGCACTTCTTTGTGGCCCACCACCTTAACCCAGTCACGCTCCAGTAAGGTGCGCATAATCTGACTACTTACCGATACACCACGGATATCTTCAATCTCACCGCGGGTAATGGGCTGGCGATAGGCAATTAATGCCAGTGTTTCCAGTACAGCGCGGGAATAACGTGGCGATCGCTCTGGCCAAAGCCTGGCTAAATAATCACTTAGTTCGGGCTTGGTAATAAAACGATAGCCAGAGGCAGTTTCACTTAACGTTACACCGCGCCCGGAGTAATCTTGTATCAATCGCTCAAGCGTACTGCTAAGACGTTTTTTGCTAACATTAAAGCCATCCAGCACTGTGGCTTGCAGATCATCCGCAGTTAATGGCTTATCAGCGGCAAAAATAGCGGCCTCTACCAGCTGCATTAGCTGCACGTCATTAATTTTATCCGCCATTATGCCTCAGCTTCCTTCAATTTGACATGAATTTGGCCGTACGCCTCCACCTGAATAATCTCCACCAGTTTTTCTTTGGTTAGTTCCAGTATGGCTAAAAATGTGACAACCACACCTTCGCGGCCTTCACTAACGTCAAAGCAGGCTGAAAAGGCCAGATAGCCCTGATGCTGACTGAGTAAATCTAAAATTCGGCTCATACGTTCGCGGGTAGATAAATGCTCACGTTTAATATGGTGATGCTGAAAATCTTTTGCCCGTTTTACAATGTCTTTTAGCGCCAGTGTCAGCTCGGCTAGATCAACGTCAGGTAGAATAAGCAGTGGGGCGAAATTATCCGCCAATACCGCATTGGCATTAAAGTGATCACGCTCATCCCGTGGCAGGCTATCAAGCTCGGTGGCAGCGCGCTTAAAAACCTCGTACTCCTGCAGCCGGCGTATCAGTTCAGCGCGTGGGTCGGCTTCTTCATCTTCTACTGTGCGATGTATTGGCAACAACAGCCGTGATTTAATTTCCGCCAGCATAGCCGCCATGACCAGATATTCTGCAGCCAACTCAAAATTAAGGCCCTGCATCAGGTCAATATATTCCATATACTGCAGAGTAATTTCGTTTACGGGCAAGTCGACAATATCAAATTTGTGTTTACGAATAAGGTAAAGCAAAAAATCCAGCGGCCCCTCAAATGCATCCAGCAGAATTTCCAGCGCATCCGGTGGTATATATAAATCTTCCGGCCTATCCAGTACCGCTTCGCCGCGGACAAAAGCCAACGGCAATGGCTGCTGCAGGGTTAGGCTATCTGGCAGAATATCGCTCAAGGGGCGCTCTTGCAATCAGTGCTTAACGAAATGGCGCAGGGTCACCACGGCCTTCGCGCAATACCTGCGGGTCGTCATCTGACAGATCAACAACCGTTGTAGGGTCTTCACCAATAATACCGCCATGCATAATTAAATCGACCTGCTTTTCCAGCCTTGCGCGCATTTCTTCCGGATCACTTTCGGCAAATTCTTCGCCAGGTAATATCAGGCTGGTACTAAGCAAAGGCTCGCCCAACTCAGCTAGTAGCGCCAATGCCACTTTGTTTTCTGGAATACGTAAACCTATGGTTTTCTTTTTCTCATTTAACAAGCGCTTAGGCACCTCTTTGGTGCCACGCAAAATAAACGTATATGCGCCTGGTGTGTTGTTTTTAATTAAGCGAAAAGCGCTATTTTCAACCTTGGCATATACCGACAGCTCAGATAAATCGCTGCACATCAGCGTAAAATGATGATCACCGCTAACCTGGCGAATTTGTAAAATACGCGCCATCGCGTTTTTATCGCCAACATGGCACCCCAGTGCATAGCCACTGTCGGTTGGGTAAATAACCACACCGCCTTGCTGAATAATTTGCACCGCTTGCTTTAATAAACGCTGTTGCGGTGTTTCAGGGTGAATATGAAAAAATTGGCTCATGTTTGTTCTTCTTAAATATAATTAGTGGCTTACACAGCCGCATTCGCTGAGGCATGTAACGGCCAACTGGCCCACACCGGTAAAACATCATCGGTTAAATATAGGTTTTTTCCAATATCATTCCAAGTTGTTACCTGATGAAAATCAGAACCGACAGAAGCAGTTAAGTTATGCAACTGACACAGCGCCCATAATTCGCGTTTTTGCACTGGGGTTTGTTGTGGCGAAATAACTTCAATTGCATCGCCACCGGCGGCCGCAAACTGCTCAGCCAAGCGTTTTACCCATTTTGTTGTTAACTTATATTTTAGCGGATGCGCCAGTACTGCTTCTCCACCGGCATCATGGATCCATTGAATAGCTTCTGCCATTTCAACCCAATTATTAGGCACATAGCCAATTTTGCCGCGACCTAAGTATTTTTTAAACACATTATTCATCGAACTGGCTTTACCAATACTGACCAAATGCCGGGCAAAATGCGTGCGCGTTAATGCCGCCCCATTCGCCAGTTCCAATACTGCAGGCAAGACATTCGGAATTTGGTTTTTAGCCAGCCGCCGTGCCATTTCCTCGGCCCGTTCAAGGCGAGCCTGTTGCTGTGTCGCTAAACGCTGCAAAAATACCGGACATTGCGGGTTAACATTTAAGCCAACGATATGAATTTCCAGTTGCTGCCAGCTGGAAGAAATTTCCACACCATTAATTAATTGCAGCGATAATTGCTGCTCGTTAATTGCTTGCCTTGCAGCGGCAAGGCCTGCCACGGTGTCATGGTCAGTAATTGCCAGCGCATCCACGCCCTTTTCCGCTGCGCGCGCCACCAGTTCGGCTGGCGATAATACGCCGTCCGAGCACAGGGTATGGCTGTGTAAATCAATTTTCATTGGCACCTCAAAATAAGGCGGCCATTGTCTCACACGCTGCGGTTTCCATAAAGCGCCTTTAACAGTCGCTAGAATGAACTCACTAACACCAACAGAGATCGACGAGCGTTACACTTTATTTAGCAGTTTCTGAAAACGTTGACGTAATTGCTGCTCTTTGCTGTCAGGTGATTTACTACTATCACTTATCGATACAGAAAAATATATCGATTCAAGCAGCTTTTTAAGCGCACGAATATGCTGGTCAATCTGGTTACTGCTAACGTGATCTTTCTTACTTTGATAATGATGTGTTACCGATATCTTTGTTGGCTGCAATGCCACAGAGCGACTGTAGATCATAGCATCAGCTTCAATTGTCAGTGGCTGTTCGTCTAATTGCCAGTGAACAATCTCAGGTAGCTGAAAACTGACAATGTGCTGTGCTATGACATCTTGCTCCAGGGCTAATGGCATTTTACGCTTAACCCTGTCAGGCAGCTCTGCAAACGACAATAATGATTCAGCATACAGAGGTAACTCTATTTTATTTTGTTCATTGTCCCAAAAATTACTAATACTGAAACTCGCCGTGACTAGCATACTGTTACGTTCGCGATCATCTTTAATAGTAAGCCCGGTCATTAACTCAGCACCTGGAAACTGCCGCTGATAATAATTTTGCAGATGTTTTTCGTAATCTTGTTGCCCCATGCGCTGCAATGCCGAGCGATAATACTCAGCATTGTCACCCTGAAACTCAAAAACAGTCTGTAAGGTCACATTGCCATCATAATTACTAGCGCTAAAATGCTCCTCTGTACGCTCGCTGTTTTTGCGTAACACAGGTTCAGGAATAATAGTAAGGTCAGTCGTAGTTGGTTTAACCAACAGCGCTCGCGAAAAGTATTGTTCGCCGGCGGCTTCCAGTGGTCCAAATTGTTGGCTGCGAGTACCATCAACCCAATAAGCCGTGCCATTTAGAGTGAAATAAGTAATTACATGATCAAAAGCGCCTGGTGCTGGCAGATGGTTTGCCAAGTCGGTACCAAGATAACTGGATACCAGCGCAGGATAAGCATCAATGCCTGCACGTCTTAGCAACGTTATCATCAAATTTGTTTTATCTTTACAGTCACCATATTTTCGTTCAAACACTTCATCTGCGGAATAAGGTTTATGAGTGTTACTGCCTATTTCGATACCAAAATACCTAATCTGGTTCTGTACAAAGTGTATTACTTTCTCGACATATTCTTGTTTTGAATGGCTTTCAAGCTGCCACTTCTGCTCCAACGCCAACAGCGCTTCGTTGGCCAGTGGTACTGAATCGTAAAGCGGTAAAGCCCAGTTAACGACATCCTGCCAGTTTGAAAATTCAGACACTTCTATATAAGCATACGGCGAATACCAACCTGGGTATTGTCCTTCATCATCTAATGCAGGCACCCCAGTTTGCTGCCAGGTATATTCGACAAGTTCATGCTGCTGCCTTTTATCAACTGTAGTATCTGAATTGTTTACCCGAATATTTAAAGGCCTAGCTGCATCCGTCAATACGCGTACATATGCCTGCGCCACCGCAACACTCCATTGCGTTGAAAAAGACGCAAAATATTTCGTTCCATAAATCGGGTTTGTGCCATTAATGGTGTAAGCATATTCAATCTGATCACCAACTTGCACATCACTTAACAAAATCATTGCAGCAACCAGACCATTATATATGTTGCGCTCACTCTCTTGCTCTGGTTGCACCAACCTGATATCCGCCGTAGCCGTGACATCCCGGAATTTGCCATCCCGAACAACCCGAATATAATGCAAATCAAGAGTTTGGAATTCTGGTGAAAAATAGATGTCAAAACTTGAAACCTGCTCCAGGCCTTGTTTAGTGTTGGCACTCACAGCACTATGACGGTATCGTTTAAAATCGGCATTTCGTAATGTCAGCTGCTCATCATTCAAAAGATAACTCACCGCACCTTGTTTAATACTATTACTAACGTCAGATGGAATCTGATGTGCGATAACCCAATCAGGTACTTTTGAAATCTGATATTTAAAGCCTTCTGTTAGATGCTCTGAGGCATCTGCCGCTGTAGCATGATGACCACAGCATAGTATTAACAACATAAAGCAGTTCAGATATTTTTTCATGCTGCCACGTTTCCTAATGCTGTTACACCTGCTGCGAGATAAGATTTTGCTTTTTCATTACCCTTTTTTTCAGCTTGTCTTAAATAAGATCGACCCAATTGCGGGTCCGCTTCAACACCAATACCTTCAACCAAATTCACCCCCCACTGATACATCGCAACAGCTAGACCTTGCTCAGCAGCTTGCTTGTACCACACGTTGGCTTGTTCAATATTTGCCACCACACCATCGCCTAATCTGTACATTTCAGCTGTACGGAACATACCGTCAATCAACCCTTGCTCTGCAGCGAATTTGGCATAATTAAACGCTACAATACTATCCTGTGGCACGCCAGTACCTGTTTCGTAAAGTTCGCTGAGGTTAAATGCAGCGTGACTGCTGTTTAGATTGAAAGCCTTTTGATAGAGAGTGATTGCTTTGCCAATATCGACCTCAACACTCTGACCATAACGGTACATTTCAGCTAGATTATTTATAGCCCCAGCATTTTGCTGTTGATGGCCTTTTTCGTAGTATTGCAGTGCAAGGTCAAGGTATTTTATACCGTTAACTCCAAAATAATAAAAATGACCAAGGTAGGTATTTACGTCAATATCTTGCGCCACAGCCATGCGTGTAAGTACGTCAATAACAGGCTGGGAATCAGCAGCAACTTGATATTGAGTTAATAACATATTGACCAGTTCATTCTGTGCAAGTCTCTGACCATTGATCACCGCATGTTCATAAAAGTTAAGCGCTTTGGAATAGCTCTGTGGACGCCCCTCACCTTTCTCAAAACATTTCGCCAATGGCCGATACGCATCATCATAGTGCTGTGTTACAGCACGTTCATAATAATCACAGGAGAGGCGTAAATCTTTGGTTACAACATCACCATTGCCATAAAGGATGGCAAGATTCATACTCGCCAAACCAATGCCTGCCAAACTAGCTTCTTCATATAATTGAAGTGCTTTTTTGATGCTCTGCTGTACCACGGTTCCGTTTAAGTAGAACGTGGCAAGATTGTTCATGCCCACGCCATCTTTCCGCTCAGCAGCCAACTGGTATAAGTCGGCGGCTTTATTTAAGTCTTTATCAACTAACTCGCCCATTTCATACAGATAACCTAAGTTTGCTGGTGCGGTGGCATCGCCCAAATCAATTGCTTTCTGATACGCTTCAACCGCAAGGTTGACATTTATGTTAACAAGCTCGCCATGTTGATACATCCAGCCTAATGCGTTGTAAGCACTGATCGAATCGCTTTCACCAGCACGTTTGAACCAATATTCTGCTTGCGGGCCATTTTTAGCTACGTTGCGGCCTAAAACAGCTAAACCATACTGACACTCTATTGCTTTGTTGGTATTACCATCATTAGCGAGAATACCTGACCAATAGAGCTGTTCAATTTTTTCGTAATCGGTCGACTTCAACCGAAATTGGTACAAGTTGCCAAGAAGGCAATACGCTTCCCCCAACCCCATATTTATCGACTGCTCTAACATTTCTTTCGCTTTATCTATACTTAAGTCGACAATTTCACCATCGCGGTAGTAAAACGCTAAATTGCGTAACGCTACAGCACTGCCGGCTGCCGCTGCTTGTTGATAGCTGCTTAGCGCTTTATTTTTATTGATATCTGTTCCAAACTCCCCGCTTGACGCCAACCAACCACTGTCGAGTAGTGCATCGGCATACCCCGCGCCAGCTGCCTGTTGTAGCAAAGATAGGCCAAGGGCAATATTTTTTGTTACGCCAAATTTGCCACGTAGTTTAATCCAGGCCATATCAAACTGGGCGGCAGCGTAATTTAGGTCGACCAGGAGATTTGTAACATTTAAGTACTTTGTTTGATGCAGCGCTTCGCCTGCTTGCATCAAAGTAGTTGCGGCTTGATGTAACGCCTGTAACTGGGTATCTGTTGGAGTGTCACCTAAGAAACGACCAATTTGCGCTAAGTAGTCATCAGATAACAATAGAAATTCAAATAGATACTGGTAGTGTACCAGTAACTGGCTTTCATCGCCGGTTTCCAGCAACAGCGCCTTGCTGTCATTGGCAGATGAAGCGTGTTCGTCTTGAAGCAATAACCATTGTGCTAGCACAGCACTCACCGCCGCATGACCATTTTGATGAGCGCTTAGCAGTGTTGGCAAAATTGTCTCAAGGCCAGCTTTGTCGCCTTGCATCAGAAAAATTTCTGCTTGTAGGGCAAGCCTTAATCCATCGCCTTCCCCGACAGAGGCTAATGTATTATTAGCTTCTGCAAACTTTTTCTGCTCCATAAAATAACGCGACTGCGAATAGAGCGCCGCGTCAAATTTTTGATCGATGTATAACGATAAAATCTGATTGAGGATAGTGCGGTTGCTAATTTTTTTAATGTCATTTTCTGCAACCGATTTAAACAAGCTAAAATTAGATAGATAGCGAAATGATTGCTCGCCTGTTTGCTGATCCTTACACAGCACGCGGTATAGGAAAGTGTCGTTATCGATAAGTATTTCAATATTAATAATGTCGAGGCCGGCCAACGGCAACATTACATAGGCTTCATTTAACTCTCTTATTATGATGGGATGCTCGGCACTAACTCCATCTCCTTCAAGCAGCATCGCCTGTAATATACCTGATAAATCAGACATATACTTTTCAGCTAAAGCTTGCTGCCCTAATTGCTCAGCACAGGCAAACTTAAAGTAGTTTGCCACCAGGCTACTCTTGTTGTACTGCAACATTTGTGTAACAGGTTCGTTGTACTGCTCACTGCAGATATCATCGCTGGTTGCACTTTCAAGGCGCTTATTGGCATTGACATAGTTAAGTTGGGACGTCAGATCTGATGCGTGGCGGAATAGAAAAATCTCACGAGCCCAAATGGTATCGGTACTCATTTTGGAAAACGCTGCACTCTGATCAACTAACATTTTTACAGCGATTTGATTAACTTGCTTTACGTTTTTCGCACTACGATTATCTGAATTTGACACACAACTTGTGCAAAGCGTCACACAGATTAGCAACAGATACCTCAAAGTAATTCCCTTTATTCTGCCAACATTAAAAACAGTAAATTACCTATTTTTACCATTAACAGGAAGCAGAAAATTAAAAAAATTAACATGATGCTGATAAGCATTTGACTTGCTTATCTCTGAAGTACTTAAGTTGTTGATTGTTCTAGTTGCTGTATCTGCTGCCAGATTTGCTCACTTTCAGCGGTTAAATCTGCATAAAGCCGCATATCGCCATTACGTTGGGCATGCATGGCTTGCTCAAGTTTTTGATCATAGGCTTTCCGAAGTTTTTTTATCGGATTTGTTTTTAACCAGCCAAACATAGTTACCTCAGATATTTTCCATAATGTTGTCTATACGAGTAACGTGCCAACCCAGTTCACCGTAACGGCAAGTTACTGAACAGGATGTCGTTAAGCATCTCATAGCGAACTCTCTGGCCATATAGCCGCTTATACGTTTTTAATTCTGTGTTATAACAAATAAGCACTTGACGCCTACCACTGTTTTGCGGTTTTATGTATGGCACAAATATTAAGGTAACCAAAGCTAATGCAATTTATCACAACCCTAAACCTGACTAACTGGTGGTGGCACATTCCTAACGGGCGTGTGTAGGCGTTGTATTAGCTTTAATTACCGAAGCCCGTTTCCACAAGAAGCGGGCTTTTTTTATGTGCCTGCAAAATTGTGCAAACCGGCTGAATAAAAACATTGTTAAGTTATAAAGTTGAATTACAAGGATAAACTAAAGCATGATTTTTAGTCATATCACCGATACGCCAGGCGAAGTTGCCAGCATTGCCATGCAATTGCAGTATCAAAGCGATGCACTGGCCTGCTATCAGACCCTGACAGCACAAAGCCCGTATTCATTGCTGTTAGAGTCTGCTGAGATAGACAGCAAAGACAATTTAAAAAGTTTGTTACTCATAGATGCCGCGCTGCGCATAGAGTGTAATGACCAAACCGTGGTTATTAGCGCAGTCAGTAACAACGGCGCGGTGTTGTTGCCTTATCTGGCTGAAAAATTACGTCGCGATGCCATTGTTGAGCAACAGCAGCAACAACTAACGCTGACATACCAGCGCCCGGCGTTATTACTGGAAGAAAACGCCCGGCTTAATGCTCCTAACGCCTTTAGTGTGTTGCGCACACTACAACACGAACTGCAATGCCATGGCGATGAACCATTCGGGGTATTTTTAGGTGGTGTTATCGGTTATGACATGGTGGCTTGCGTTGAGCAGCTACCCGAAGTACCAACAGCAGAGAATCAGTGCCCGGATTACGTGTTTTATCTGGCAGAAACCTTGTTGGTACTGGATCATCAAACCGGCCAAAGCCGCCTTGTTGGTAATGTATTTTGTGGCGAACACGCGCCAGCTAACTGCTTTGTTATTGGAAAGCGACTGGAACAACTTAAACAATTGCTGCAAGCAGCTCCCACTAACACACCGGCTCCCGCGCCAATAACTACCCAAGTTGAGGTCGATATCAGTGATGCTGACTTTATTCAGCAGGTTGAAAAGCTAAAACAAAACATTGTCGCCGGCGATATTTTTCAGGTGGTACCATCTCGCTGTTTTCGTCTACCCTGCCCTGATCCATTAGCCGCCTATGCGCGTTTAAAGCAGCAAAATCCCAGCCCTTACATGTTTTACTTAAAAGATACGGCCTTTACGTTATTTGGTGCCTCGCCAGAGTCAGCATTAAAATTTGATGCCCAAAGCCGCCAGGTTGAAATTTATCCAATAGCCGGCACACGCCGTCGCGGCTTTAAAGCCGATGGCAGCATAGACCGCGATCTGGATAGCCGTATTGAACTGGAGCTGCGCCAGGATGAAAAAGAAAAGGCTGAGCATCTAATGTTGGTTGATTTAGCCCGTAACGACGTAGCGAGGATCAGTGTTCCCGGCAGCCGTTATGTAAAAGAGCTACTTAAAGTAGACCGCTATTCTTACGTAATGCACTTAGTTTCGCGCGTGGTTGGCACACTAAAACCTGGGCTGGATGCGCTGCATGCCTATCAAGCCTGTATGAACATGGGCACATTAGTGGGTGCGCCTAAAGTAAAAGCAGCAGAACTTATTCGCGGTGTTGAAGGTAAACGTCGCGGCAGTTATGGCGGTGCTGTAGGTTATTTGTCAGGAAACGGTGATTTTGACAGCTGTATTGTTATTCGCTCTGCTTATATTACAAATGACACAGCCTATATTCAGGCTGGGGCCGGTGTCGTGTTTGACTCCGTCGCGCAAGCTGAAGCTGATGAAACGCGAAGCAAAGCACAGGCCGTAATAAACGCCATTTTGTCATCACACACACCGGTTAAGGGGTAAACTATGGCCGTTATTTACTTGCTTGATAACATAGACTCCTTCACCTACAACCTGGTGGATGAATTTGCCCAACTGGGCTATGCGGTTAAATTGTATCGTAACACCGTACCGGCAGATTACATTTGCCAACAAATGCAAGCCGAAACCGAACCCGTGTTGTTGGTATTATCCCCAGGCCCCGGCAGTCCGGCTTCAGCCGGCTCTATGCCAGCATTAGTGAAACTGTGCGAAGGCAAGTTTCCCATTTTAGGTATCTGCCTGGGACATCAAGCCATAGTAGAGCACTTTGGTGGTGTAGTGGGTCGCGCAGGAGAAACGGTGCACGGTAAAACCTCAGCCATTAGGCTACAAGAACATCCCGTTTTTACTGGCTTACCTAACCCCTTTTTAGTCGCGCGTTATCATTCGCTGATGGCGACAGAAATGCCCAATGCGCTGCAGCTACTGGCTAGTGAACGCCATATTCCTATGGCAGTGATAAACGAAGATAAACGAATGTTGGGGTACCAGTTTCACCCGGAGTCTATTTTAACCACTTTGGGTAAACCGCTGTTAAAACAAAGCATTGAATATTTACTACGAGGCTGATTATGACCAATACACTATTAGCAACGGTACAACATAGCTTAAATGGCAAGCCGCTGAGTTTTGCTCAGGCTGAGCAGTTTTTTACTGCAGTAGTAAAAGGTGATGTTGAACCAGTGCACCTGACGGCGCTGTTGGTAGCACTTAAAATGCGCGGCGAAACGGCCGATGAAATTGCCGGTGCAGCCAGTGCATTACGTGCAGCAGCAACCGACTTCCCGCAACACTTTGTCGATAGCATCGACTGCTGCGGAACCGGCGGCGATGGCAGCAATACCATCAACATTTCCAGTACCGCAGCCATTGTTGGCGCCGCTATGGGCTTAAAGGTAATAAAGCACGGTAACCGCAGTGTATCCTCTCGCTCTGGTTCTGCAGATTTACTTGAACAGTTAGGGGTGAATATTCAGATGTCACCAACACAAGCCGCAAGTGCGCTGGAGCAAAGCAACTGTAGCTTTTTATTTGCCCCCATGTACCATGCCGGTATTAAACATGCGATGCCAGTACGTAACGCATTGAAAAGTCGTACCTTATTTAACTTACTTGGCCCCCTGGTAAACCCGGCTGCGCCGGATTATCAACTGCTGGGTGTGTATGACCCAAAGCTATGTCGTGTTATGGCACAGGCTCTTAAGCAACTGGGGGTAAAACGCGCCTGGGTAGTGCATGGCAGTGGTTGTGACGAAGTGGCTTTACATGGCACCACCTATGTATGTGAGCTTAAGGATGGCGAACTAACCGAATTTAGCCTGACGCCCGATGATTTTGGTGTTGCAGTTACGCCACTTGCCGCCCTGGCGGGCGGAGAGCCTGCCGAAAACGCAGCCGCAACTCTGGCTATTTTGCAAGGCGAAGGCCAAAGCGCACACAATGCGGCTGTGGCCATAAACGTGGCGGCAATGATCAAAATTGCCGGCATGGGCGATGATCTTAAAGTAAATACCCAAGCCGTACTGGAATTATTAAGCACCAATAAAGCCTTTACCACCTTGTCAAAGTTTAAAGCAGTAAGTCAACTTAAGGAGCCCGCGCATGGCTGAGTCAATGCCAAATGTACTGGCCAAAATTGTCGCGTATAAACGCGAAGAAGTTGCGGCACTCAAGCAAGCACAGCCGCTGGCCTGTTTTGTTGCAGACGTTGGCCCCAGCCAGCGTGATTTTTTAGCTGCACTTAAACAAACCGGCCCGCGGTTTATTTTAGAATGTAAAAAAGCCTCGCCGTCAAAAGGGCTTATCCGCAGCGACTTTAACTTACAGCAACTGGCAGAAGTATACGGCGAATATGCCGACTGCATATCGGTACTGACTGATGAAAAGTTCTTTCAAGGCCGCTACGACTACCTGCGAACCATGCGCACCCTAGTAGATAAACCACTGTTACATAAAGACTTTATTATCGACAGCTACCAAATTTACTTAGGCCGCCACTGTGGTGCCGACGCGGTACTGCTTATGCTGTCAGTACTTAGCGATGACGAATATCGTCAGCTGGCTGCTACTGCGGCAGAGCTGAATATGACAATATTGACCGAAGTGAGTAACGAGGAAGAAACACTGAGGGCTGTAGCTCTTAACGCTGAACTGATTGGCATTAATAACCGCGACTTACGTGATTTAAGCACCAACTTAGACACCAGTTTTACGCTGGCCAAACTGATCCCCATCGGCATAACAGTAGTATCAGAATCAGGCATTTACACAGAACAACAAGTACGACACTTATCAAAAGTGGCCGATGCGTTTTTAGTTGGCAGCTCGTTAATGGCACAAACAGACTTAGCAACGGCCACCCGTAAACTGGTGTTGGGCGAGCATAAAGTTTGTGGGCTAACCCGGCCAGAAGACGCTGCCGCGGCTTTTGCAGCAGGCGCCTGTTACGGCGGTTTAATTTTTTATCCACCGTCACCACGCCATGTTAACCCGCAGCAAGCGGCTGCAGTGCAACAAGGTGCCCCTTTGCATTACATAGGGGTATTTGTTAATGCGCAGATTGAGGATGTCGCTACGTTGGCGCATCAACTACAACTTGCCGCAGTACAACTACACGGTGACGAGTCTGATGACTACCTGCGACGCTTAAAGCCAATGCTGCCGCCAACATGCCAAATATGGAAAGCATATAGGGTAAAAGACAGCTTGCCAGAATTTACCTTGCTAGCCGATCGCATTTTACTGGATGCCTATCATCCAACCCAGCACGGCGGCAGTGGCGTAAGCTTTGATTGGCAGTTGCTAACACAGCAACACAGTGAACAACCCATTATGCTGGCCGGTGGCCTTAACAGCGATAACTGCAGCGCCGCGCTTAAATTGCCGGTGGCGGCACTCGATTTCAATTCAGGGCTGGAAAGTGCGCCAGGCATCAAAGATGCGGCAAAAATCCAGTCAGCCTTTACACAGATCCGGGAGTTTCACTATGAGTGAGCTAAAACTTAATCCTTATTTTGGCCAGTATGGCGGTATGTTTGTGCCGCAATTACTGGTACCAGCGTTAAAACAGCTGGAGCAAGCTTATGTCGACGCACTGGAAGATCCTGCGTTTCATGCCGAGTTTCAGCAATTACTCACCGAGTACGCTGGCCGGCCAACCCCCCTAACATTGTGCCGTAATATTTCGCCCAATCCGTTAGTAAAAATTTACCTGAAACGTGAAGACTTACTGCACGGCGGTGCGCATAAAACTAATCAGGTTTTAGGTCAGGCCCTGCTGACCAAGCGCATGGGTAAAAAAGAAGTCATTGCTGAAACCGGTGCTGGCCAACATGGTGTGGCTACCGCCTTAGCTTGCGCATTGTTGGGCTTAAAGTGTCGTATCTATATGGGTGCTAAAGACATTGAACGCCAACAACCCAATGTGTTTCGGATGAAACTGATGGGTGCCACCGTTATTCCCGTCACCAGCGGCAGCGGCACATTAAAAGATGCGGTAAACGAAGCCATGCGTGACTGGTCAGCAAGTTACGATACCACGCATTACATGCTTGGCACCGCGGCAGGCCCGCACCCGTTCCCCACCATAGTACGCGACTTTCAAAAAATGATTGGTGAAGAAGCCAAGCAACAAATTCTAAAAGCCGAGGGCAAATTGCCAGACGCGGTCATTGCCTGTGTTGGTGGCGGCTCTAATGCCATTGGCATTTTCGCCGATTTTATAAAAGAAGAAGGCGTAAAACTTATTGGTGTTGAACCTGGCGGCAAGGGTATTGAAACCCATCACCACGGTGCAGCACTCTCTACCGGCAGTTATGGTATTTTGCATGGCGCGTACACCGCCATTATGCAAACGACTGATGGCCAAATTGAAGAGTCATATTCAATTTCAGCTGGTTTAGACTACCCGGCTGTAGGCCCGCAACACACCCATTTGCAGCAAATTGGTCGCGCGCAGTATGTGGCTATCAATGACGATGAAGCCTTAGCTGCATTTCAAGAGCTGGCCAAAGCCGAAGGCATTATCCCTGCGCTGGAAAGCTCACACGCTCTGGCTTATGCGCTTAAACTAGCCGCACAGGCAACAGAACCCACCGTGCTGTTAGTGAACCTGTCCGGCCGCGGTGACAAAGACTTAGCCCACGTGCACAGCGTATTAGCAGGAGGCAGCCTATGAAACGTTATCAGCAAATGTTTAGCCGTTTACAAAGCGAGCAGCGCGGTGCCTTTGTGCCTTTCGTCACCATTGGCGACCCAACGCCTGAGTTGTCATTTGAGATTATTAAAACCCTGATAGACGCCGGTGCCGATGCGCTGGAGTTGGGTATCGCCTTTTCAGATCCGATAGCAGATGGCCCGACGATTCAGGGCGCTAATATCCGCGCGTTAGCGGCCGGCGTAACGCCAGCCATCAGCTTTGATGTGATCAGTAAAATTCGTGCTTATCACCCCACTATCCCTATTGGGTTATTGCTTTACTCCAACCTGGTCATGGCGCGTGGTATTGATCATTTTTATGCTCAAGCGGCGCAAGCTGGCGTAGATTCGGTATTAATTGCCGATGTACCGCTGCATGAAAGCAAACTGTTTCGCCAAAGTGCCATTAAGCACGACATTGCGCCAATTTACATCGTGCCACCAAATGTCGATGACGATGACCTGCGCGAAATTGCCTCTTATGGCCGCGGTTACACATATCTGCTAAGCCGGGCCGGTGTAACGGGCGCTGAGACGGTCGCCGCAATGCCTACCAGTGAACTGATTGCCCGCATTCGTAGCTATAATCCGGCGCCACCGCTGTTGGGTTTTGGTATTTCAACACCGGCACATGTAAAAGACGCCATACAAAGCGGAGCTGCAGGGGCAATCTCGGGCTCAGCCATTGTGAAGCTGATTGAACAATATCAGGCAGAACCCACTGTTATGCTGGCACAACTGAAGCAGTTTGTTAGTAACATGAAAGCCGCTACCTGATATAGCACAAGGCCATACAGGTTTTAGGACAGGCAAATACCGACGCCACAGCATGCTGTGGCGTGTTTTTTTTCTAAAGCTGTCGATTTTTCTGTCTCCGCACCGGATAATAGCGGCTTTATGCCCAACGGAACCACTTTTATGCAAATCAGCGATAATAGCGTAGTACAGTTTCACTACACCCTAACTGACGTTAGCAACGGTGGCGCCACCGAGCTTGAAAGCTCAAATGGTAGCCATCCACTGCTGTATCTGCACGGCCACGAGCAAATGCTTCCGGCGCTGGAGCAGGCTTTAACCGGTAAAGCCGCCGGAGATAAGCTCGACATTACCTTAACGCCGGCGCAAGCCTATGGCGAGCGTGACGAAAACGCCATTCAAAGCATGCAGGTTAAACACCTGATGGGCGCTAAAAAATGGCAGCCAGGTATGACTGCCGTAGTGCAAACAGAACAAGGTCAACGTCAGGTCACTATTGTTAAAGTTGGCATGTTTAAAGCTGACGTAGACACAAACCACCCGCTGGCGGGTAAAACACTGCAATTTGCTATTGAAATACTGTCAGTACGTGAAGCCAGCGCTGAAGAAGTGGCTCACGGCCATGCGCACGGTGAAGGTGGTCATCACCACCATTAATCGCCCTATGTCACCGGCAACAAAACACCGGCCGCTAAACGTTTCCCGTTAGCTTGCCGGTGTCACTTTTATTAGCTGCCCTGCAACACTGTCAGTTAACAAATATAACGCCCCGTCCGGCCCAGTGCGTATATCGCGAATACGCTGTTTAAGTTCAGTAAACATTACCTGTTCACTTATCACCTTTTGGTTATCTATTTCTAGCCGGTGCACGTTTTTTGCGGCCAGCGCGGCGACAAAAATATTGCCCTGCCACGCTGGAAATAATGTGCCGCGATACAATGTCATGCCCGCAGGCGCAATAGACGGTGTCCAGCCCCAAATGGCTTGTTGCATGCCCGTAAACGTAGTGAACGGTGAAACACGGGCACCAGTATAATCAATACCGTTAGTTGCTACCGGCCAGCCATAGTTTGTGCCTGGTGTAATAATATTTAATTCGTCCCCCCCGCGCGGGCCATGCTCATGGCTATAAAGTGTCTGCGTGGGGGCATCATAAAAAATACCCTGCACGTTGCGATGGCCCAGACTGTATATTGCTGCAGCATAGCCTGTCTGGCCAACAAAAGGATTATCTTGCGGTACCGTGCCATCACTATTTAACCGTACCGTTTTCCCCAAATGATTTGCCGGGTTTTGCGCTTGCTCTCGATAATCAAAGCCATCACCTAAGGTAAGTATCAGACTGTTATCAGGCAAAAAAGCGATACGCCCACCAAAGTGGGCCGCGCCACTTTTTAGCGGCTGCGCCTGAAAAATACGTGTAATGTTAGTCAGCCCGTTGTCAGTAAGCACAGCACTGGCCAGGCAGGTGTTGTTGGCGTCTAAGGTGCCACAAGCATAACTGAGTATAATTTTAGCGCTTTGGTCAAAATCCGGCGTCAACATCACATCCTGCAAACCGGCCTGCGATACCAGCAACAGTTCCGGCAATTCCGGCCGAATTGTAAAGCGCACACTGCCCTCTGCCGTTAACCGCTTAAGTGCGCCGCTGCGCTCAGTAAGCAACATATCGCCGTCTGGTAAAAAAGCCAGTGCCCAGGGGTAATTCAGGTTGTCGGCCAATATCTTAAACTGATAAGACGGTGAAACAGCAGCCACTGCAACAGATTGCATTAGCACCGCAGCCAAAAATAACGATACTTTAACCATTTGCTGGCCTCCGCTTAAACAACCACAGGTAAAGTGCCATACCGGCACTGCTACACAACATCATGCTTAACAGACCCGCAGCACTGCGCGTAGCTGCAATTAAGGTTGGCATAGGCACCAAGGTGTTTATGATCAGCACCATGGCATATAGCAACGCAGCGCCCAGTAAACATGCTAAAAAGTAGCCACGAGATAGTGGCAACATATGCAGTAGAATTGAGGCAAATAACAGATTAATCAGCGCTATAGGTGCATAGGTTAAACTAAAGTGCGTTAAGTCGAACCACATCGTAGCTACGATATCAGCGATAGGTATGTTTCCGCTAAGCGCCGCTATGGCGGCTAAATTAAAACAGCTTTGTGTAATGCTCGCCAATACGGTCACCAGTAAAACGGCCGGCAAAAGATACTTAAGCCGGTGCCATCGCACAACTATCATAGTGTGTCTCCTAATCAACAGGTTGTTTTAGGCTACCTTGCCCACGCAACAGCAACAAGATTATTTTTTCTCTGGCTTACTTATACACGGCATAAGCTGCTAAGATCGGCTCAGGCCTTTAATCAAGTAAACTGGACACGTCAAACAGGCGTAATGTCAGTTCCGTCAATAGAAAGAGCAGCCGTCCCGTTATGCGTTATATCAACACTCCCAACTTCGACCATAAACAAAGTGATAAAATTGGTATTTTGTTAACCAACCTGGGCACGCCGGACGCGCCAACGCCAAAAGCGCTCAAACGCTATTTAAAACAGTTTTTATCTGACCCCCGCGTGGTAGAAATACCGCGTGTGCTGTGGTGGCTAATTTTAAATGGCATTATTTTGCGTATCCGGCCTCGCCGCTCAGCAAAGGCCTATGCCACAGTATTTACCGAACAAGGTTCGCCACTATTGTTTCACACCCAGGCGCAAACCGATGCAATACGAACCCAATTGCAGCAAGATGGAGTTGAAAATCTGGTTGTCGACTTTGCAATGCGTTATGGCAACCCCAGTTTTGATAGTGTGCTGGATAACATGTTTAAACAAGGTGTGCGTAAATTACTGGTATTGCCATTGTATCCGCAGTATTGCGCGTCAACATCAGGTTCTAGCTTTGACGAACTGGCGAAAAACTTTATACAACGTCGCTGGCTGCCCGACTTAAGGTTTATCTCACACTATCCGGATTATGCCCCTTTTATTACGGCTGCTGCCGACAAAATCCGTCAATACTGGCAACAACATGGGCAGGCAGACAAATTGATTTTGTCTTATCACGGTATTCCAAAACGTTATTTACTTAATGGCGACCCCTATCACTGTGAATGCTATAAAACGTCGCGTTTAATTGCTGAACAGTTAGGGCTGAATAAAGATCAATACATGACAACCTTTCAATCGCGCTTTGGCCGCGAGGAATGGTTAAAACCTTACACTGACGAAACGCTAAAATCCCTGCCCGCCCAAGGGGTAAAAAGTGTGCAGATTTTTTGTCCTGGTTTTGCCGCAGACTGTCTTGAAACCATTGAAGAAATTGGTGAAGAAAACAAAGAGTACTTTTTGCACGCTGGAGGCGAGCGCTATGATTATATCAGCGCGCTTAATGCTGAACCGCAACATATCAATGCATTGTGCCAGTTAATTAAAGACAACTTACAACACTGGCAAACCAATAACAGCACTGAACGTGCGCAACTTGCTAGCTTACTACAACGCGAAAAACAGGAAACAACCTAACACATATGGGTGCCTCACAAAGCAATCAGCCTCGCACTGAACCAACCTTAAATGCCAAGCCGCTTCTACAACGGATGACGTTTGAAAATGTTCGTGAGGCGCCCTACAAAGCACCTGCTCAACCGCCTGTGCGCTACCTGCCATGGTTATTGGTACTGGCTGTTCTTTTGTTAGCATTAGCCGTTTACCAGGAAAGCCGAAATCATTTTTATCAATCCACTTTTTGGCATTGGTATGCCGGCAAGCTAACTTACACGATGCAAGATGGGGCTGCAACACAGGTCAGCTTCCCCACTGCAGGGCCATTTGATCAACGCTTTGGCTATACGCACCTACCACATTGGAGCACTAAGCTGCAGCAGTCAGGCTTTCAGATAAAGTCACAAAGCCAGTTTTCCGAACCACTAATGAGTTATGCCAATTTCGGCTTTCATCCGCCCTACCCGGAAAAAAACAGTGCTGGCTTGCTAATTCAAGGATGCCAACAGCAACCGATATACCAAAGTGTGGCGCCTGCCATGCAGTTCACATCATTGCAAAGTGTTGCACCGTTGATTGTAAATAGTTTGCTGATGGTTGAAGACCGAACATTGTTAACACCAGAACATGTGCGTGCCAACCCGGTATTAAATTTACCGCGTTTAGGCGCAGCTGTTTGGTCACAGCTGCAACGTGCTGCAGGCATTCCTGCGGCTGCAGCGGGTGGCAGCACTCTGGCAACTCAGTTAGAAAAATACCGCCATAGCTCGCAAGGCTTTACATCGGACATCACGGATAAATTTCGACAACTGGTGTCAGCAAGTGTACGAACCTATCAATCGGGAGTAGACACTCAACAGAGCCGGCAAAAAATTGTACTGGACTACATTAATACGGTGCCCTTAGCTGCAACAGCTGCCTATGGTGAAGTCAATGGTATGGGCGAAGGCCTCTATGCTTGGTTCGGTGCTAACCCTACACGTGTAAACACCCTACTAAAACAAGGACCGCCTTACACCGCAGAGCAGGGTTTAGCCTTAAAACAAGTTATGGCGTTAATTATCGCGCAGCGGCGCCCTTCATATTACCTGGTGCAGGGTCAAGACGATCTGGCTCAATTGAGTAACCGACATCTAAACCTACTGCAGCAGCAAGGGCTAGCATCAGCCGAACTGGTTACTTTGGCAACAAAACAAACGTTAACCTTTAGTTCTATTGCTGCGCCGCCTGCCGTGTCTGCTGAATACTTTAAAGCCAGTACCATGGTTCGCAGCCGCTTAAGCAATTTACTTGATCAAAGTCTATACCAGTTAGACCGATTAGACTTAACCAGCCACACTACCATCCATAACCAATTGCAACGCGATATAAGCCAGCATCTGCGCCAACTTTCACAACAGGCCGGCGCGGAACAAGCCGGTTTATTTGCTGATCGCCTACTGCAAATTGGGCAGCAAAGTAAAGTGCGTTACAGCTTTACCCTTTACCAAAACACCCCTCATGGCAACAAGGTTAGGGTGCAAACAGACAACACTGATCAACCCTTTGATATGAATGACTCCAGCAAACTCGAGCTTGGATCTACTGCCAAACTACGTGTACTCGTAAGCTATCTGGAAATTGTGGCAGAGTTGCATCGTTTGTATGCTGAAGAAGACACCGAGACACTGCAGTTTGTTAACATTGCGCCACAGGACAATTTAACCAGCTGGGTAATCAACTTCCTGACAGAACAGCCAAACGCCACGCTAGCAACGATGTTGCAAGCTGCTCTCACTCGCCGATACAGCGCAGATCCAAAAGAAAGCTTCTATACCGGGGGTGGTCTGCACACGTTTAACAATTTCCGGCAAGAAGAAAACCGACTTAACCCAACGATTGCTGAAGCGCTGCAGCAATCGGTCAATTTACCCTTTGTGCGCTTACTACAAGACATCGTCAACTACAGCATCTATCACGGAGAAAACAGCAGCTATCAGCTGATGGTTGATGACGACAATCCTCGTCGTGATCAATACTTACGTCGGTTTGCTGATAGGGAAGGCACTACTTTTTTGCGCCGCTTCTGGCAAAAATATAAAGATAAAACAGCTGAACAGCGCTTACAAATGTACATAGCTAGTAGCCGTCAGACCCCTGAACGCTTGGCCGTAGCCTACTTATATATCAACCCTAACGCATCCCAAGCCCAGTTTATTCAGGCGATGCAACAACAGTTCAACCAACCACAAGCTGAACAAACCGACTGGCTAAAACTGTACAATAAATACCAACCAGACAACTTCAATTTGCCTGACAGAGCGTATTTATCTCGAAGCCACCCGCTTGAGTTGTGGTTACTGGCTTATTTGCAGCAAACACCAGATGCTGCATTGCCTCAAGCTATCGCACAAAGCAGCAACGTGCGTCAGGAAGTGTATCAATGGCTATTTAAAACCCGTTTTAGAAGCGCGCGTGACAACCGCATTCGTAATATGCTAGAAATTGAAGCCTTTTGGGATTTACATCAACGTTGGCAAAGGCTTGGCTATCCGTTCGATTATTTAGTTCCTTCATTAGCAACCGCGCTGGGCAGTTCTGGTGACAGGCCTGCAGCATTAGCCGAACTGATTGGTATTATCATAAACAATGGCATTCGCTTACCCAATATCAGGATTGACCAGCTACAGTTTGCCAAAGATACCCCATACCAAACTGACTTTGACCGGCCACGGCCCCAACCAATACAGGTAATGGCCCCTGAAGTCGCCATGGCGGTAAAGACGGCGCTTGAGCAAGTGGTAAATGTCGGCACAGGGCGTCGTTTACGTACAGCTTATACTGATACAAACCTGGTAATGGGGGGTAAAACAGGCACCGGAGATAACCGGCTGGTTCAACTAAACGCTAAAGGCCAACATGTCAGTTCAAAAGCATTAAATCGCACTGCTACCTTTGCTTTTTATATAGGATACCGCCATTTTGGGGTGTTAACCGCTTACGTACCGGATGCCGATGCTGAAAACTTCAGTTTTACGTCTGCACTACCATTGCAGGTGATGAACAGTATGGAGCCCATTTTACAACCCTATATAAATAACGAGACGTGGTGTAACTAAGCCATCACAACCTGATTACGCCCCTGATGTTTGGCCTGATACAGCGCCATATCAGCGCGATGTAACCAAGCTTCCCAGTCTTCGTTAGCCTGTAACATTGTCGCACCTATCGATGTTGTAATGTGCACACCGTCCGGCAACACAATTTTACGTTCTACACCAGCGCGAAGCTTTTCGGCAAAACGCTCAAAATTAGCCGGTGCTATATTTGCTATCAGCACGACAAATTCCTCGCCGCCAAACCGAAATACCTGATCCTTTAATCGCATCATTGACTGCAGCACCTGCACCAACTCTGTCAGCGTTTTATCGCCAACTTTATGGCCGTGTTTATCATTCACTTGTTTAAAATGGTCTAAATCGAGCAAAATCAAACCACACTGCTTGCCAGTTTTAGCAAATTCGTCAATAGCAACGGCTAGCTGGTAATTTAACGTTCGACGGTTCAAAGCACCGGTTAAACTGTCCGTTGTTGCTAAGCGCTCTAGCTCTTGACGTTGTGCCTGAGCACGATAGGCAAAAATAAAAGAGAAAATACTGGTAATTGTCGTTGTAACAAAAAATGCCATCATCTGAAATGTGCTGGCAAATATTAAATCAGGCAACACACTGCCAATTAAAAACAGCCCCGACAACATTAATAGCAACAATAGAAAAGCACGAATGGGTGACACCAGAAAGAAAACAAACACTAAAAAGGGATATACCCAGAACACGCCATCTGAACCGAGCTTAATACAAACCAGAAATGCGCCTGCACAAAACACCAGAGCCAGAAATAAACCCGGTTTCACTGTATCACCAGTGCGCCATGCCATACGTGTAGCAATAACCGCGCTGAGTACCATTAACATATCGGCGACACCGACAATGTAAGTACCGGTATACAAACGGTAGACACCGTATGGCGTCACGCAAAGGACAATAATGGCCCCAACCAGCGTTAACATCGCCAGATGAAAATCACTTTTAAGACGAGCTAACACTAATACGTCCCCTGCTAAACGGTTAATTATTTTAATTAATATATAAGCATCCTAGCCGAAACGCTGCACTTCAAAACAAAAAAGTGTCTTAACGCGTGTTATGGCTAAAATTGCGCCCTAAGCATTTCACGCAATTCATCAAAATGCTGGAAAGTCCAGCTTGCCTGTGCAGCAAAATGCGTATTATGCTCATTTAGGTACAAACAAGACCGCATACCCGCATTCGCGGCGGTTTGTAAATCAAACAAATAATCGCCTACATAAACCATATTTTCAACCGGCAGCGCAAACTGAGCAGAAAGATGCAATAACCCTTGCGGATCAGGTTTAGCGGCGCAGTCTTCACGCGTTAGCACATGTTGAATTGGAATTTGTAAGCGTGCAATTGTGAGCTGTGTCGCTAAACGCATATTGCGTGTCAAAATAGCCAGCGGTATGCCAGCAGAACTCAGCTCAGTTAAACATTCAAGGGCGCCTGGCATCCAGGTTGCGTTTTGCGCACCGTACATTTCATGTCGACAAATTATTTGTGACACCCGCTGATGCTCATGACTATCGTCAATTAGGGCTAATTGCTCTAGTAACGCTGTGCCACGAGGCCAACCGATATCATCACAAATACGGCCAAAGTCTAACGCAGAGTCTACTAAGGTGCCATCAAGATCAAATACTACCGCTTTTATGCCATCTAACACCTGACAAGTCCTCTCATTAATTAGTGTTTTACGCTACACATTAGTTAAACATGCCATTAAGGGGCGTTCAAATAAAAATATCTACTTGTTTTATATAGCATTTAAAGTTGGCATAGGCTCTGCTTTATGTCAGATAAACTAACATAAGGAAAAATAGCATGAGTGTATTTCGACTTATCTTTAATATACTGTGGTTTGTGCTGGGTGGTTTTGTTATGGGATTATTATGGTGGCTGGCTGGCATACTTTGCTTTGTCAGTATTATTGGTATCCCTTTTGGTCGTAGCTGCTTCGTCATCGGTGAAATGGCATTTTGGCCCTTTGGCCAAGATGCTGTCAACAGACGGTATGTCAATCGTTTCGACGACATCGGCACGGGAACCGTTGGCACACTGGGAAACATTATCTGGTTTTTACTGGTAGGGATCTGGTTGGCATTAGGCCACATTGGCTATGCTATTGCTTGTTTCATTAGTATTATTGGTATTCCTTTCGGTATTCAACATCTGAAACTAGCACTACTTACTCTGGCGCCCATAGGTAAAACAGTAGTGCCACGACATGCCATATAACCAAGAGATATAAAGGGTATAGTGTGTGAGCGAATCAAAATATCAACGTATCTGGCAAACTGCACTGCAAATTCCTGCGGGTAAAGTAGCCAGTTATGGACAAATAGCTGATTTGGCCGGTTTACCCGGCCGCGCTCGACTGGTTGGTAAAGCCTTAGGGTATGCTCCTAAAGAGCTAGAAGTACCTTGGTTTAGAATATTGCGAAGTGACCGGCGTCTGGCTTTTGCACCTGGATCTGAAGCAGCAGAAGAACAACGCCAGCAGCTATTAATTGAAGGCGTTATCTTAAAAAACTACCGGGCTAAGCCGCAGGATGTATGGCAGCCGGATTTAGGTGAACTGCTGTTTAAATTAAACTATTAAACTATTAAACGCGATTTAAACGGCTTTTTGACCGCAGTATGGCTTCCTGTTCAAACTCTTCCATGTACTCAGCTAAATCACCTTTCCATTTTTCATCTGTTTCAGCAAACGCATCTTTAACCAATCCAACTTCCAATTGATCACGCCTTACCAATAGTTCATGTGCTTTGGCATGCATTTCCAGCTCAACCTCAGCCTGAATTTGACTTATCGATCGTAAACGCTGAAGCTTACGATATGAAAAAACAGCCAAGTAATTAATCAATAAAATAACAACGGTAAGGATCACTATCATTGAACAGTACCCATGCGAGTATAGCGGTGTGTTCGTCTCATCTCTGACAACCAGAAAAAAACAATAATAGGCACTAACGTGACATTCAACACTGGAATCGCGTATTTATAGACTTGTTGCAACAGGTCAGTGTGAAATACAAATCGGTCAATAAACCTTGCAGTCTGCAATGTTGCAAATGCAAGGAATAGCATTCCGACTAACTGTGCGACATAACATACGTTTTGGTTAAGTAGCTGATGAAACTTGTATAACAAAAACAGCGCCATCATATCAATTAACGCAAAACCGGCATACCACGAGAATTTAGCGATTAACCCGGGCTGGCTCGAAAATTGATACATTACAGGAGATAACGATGTCATCACGCTATTCGCAACGGTAAGCACAATTACTGTAATTACAAATGACGATACTTTACGCTCAACGAGCACCGCGAGTACTAATATAACGAAATAAGTAATAAGTATTACTTTGTCTAACGTGAATAATATGCTGTCGAACGACGACCAATTCATACGTGCCTCTTTACATTAACTTTTTGCGGGTTCAGTACCTGCACGATTCCCCAACGTAGTGTCGCCAGTCGTATTACCTATGGATTATGAGGTTTTAGGAGGCTCAATACCCGCACCATTACCCAATGTAGTGTTATCAACAGCATTGCCGGTCAATGATGAGGTTTTAGGGGGTTCAATACCCGCACCATTGCCCAACGTAGTGTTATCAACAGCATTGCCGGTCAATGATGAGGTTTTAGGAGGTTCAATACCCGCACCATTGCCCAATGTTGCGGCAGTATCTTTGGCTAATAGCGCTTGGGCCTGTGCGCTAATTTGCACAGAGTCAGCATTGTTTACTGCTACTTTAGGCTCAGATGAACCAGAGCTTTGTTGCTGCGAGCTAGCTACTGCTGCCTTTTCCTGTGCATAAATTTGCAGTTGTGCTGCACTGCTATTACTAATATTGCTGACAGACATAACTTAACCCTTTTGCTGAATTACTGATGCCACTATATTAGGAGAGCATAGTATTAATTTCTAGCAGGGAAACCATGTTAAATTTGACAAAAAAATGATATTTACGCAAAAAACGGTTTAAACGTAAAGAGGAAGCAATTTGAATTACTTAGCGCATACTGCGCTGGCTCAGCCAAATCATTTTTCTTTAGTGGGCAACTTACTAGGCGACTTTTGCAAAGGTACTGCACTCACTACCTTGCCACCACCTATATTAGCAGGATTAAAAAATCATCGTGCCGTCGATGTTTTCACCGACAACCACCCAAGTGTACGTGATGCAAAAAAGGTTTTTTCTCCGTCGCGTCGCCGCTTTGCCGGTATTGCCTTAGATGTGCTTTTTGACCACTTTTTAATATGTCATTGGACGCTTTTTTACGATCAGCCTTTTAACGAATACAAACAGCAGCTTTATACCAATTTGGCCGCAGCGGAGCATCTTATGCCCGCCTCAATGGCATTAACAATGCGCAGTGTTCGTCAGCACGACTGGTTTCTCAGTTACCAGCAACTTACCGGGCTTGGCCACGCACTCGACCGTATTGCGTCAAGTATTCGTTTTAATAATCAGTTTGCCGGTATTATCGAAGAAATTAAGCCGAATTATGCCCTGTTAGAGCAAGTCTTTTTGCAGTTTTATCCGCAACTGCAACAGCATGTCGTCGTAATGGCGCTGGAATAATCGCTAATACACACCTATACGATAGAATTATCATGGCTTTTGTTGCGTTAAAAGCCTGCAATTAGCTAGACTAGCGCACTGTTCGTTTTGATAGCTAAATATACAGGAGCGCAAGCATGGGCGCACAATGGAAAGCCAAACATAAAATGGATGCGGCTAATGCCAAAGGCCGCATTTTTACCAAACTGGCAAAAGAGATTGCCGTCGCCGCACGTAATGGTGCCGACCCAGACATGAACGCCAAATTGCGCTCTGCGATTGAAGCGGCGAAAAAAGCCTCGATGCCCAAAGACACCCTCGAGCGGGCAATTAAAAAAGGCGCAGGCCTTTTAGACGGCCCGGCAAACTATGAAACCGTTGTCTATGAAGGTTTTGCACCACATCAGGTGCCGGTTATCGTTGAATGTTTAACAGACAATAAAAACCGCAGCGCGATGAGCATTCGTCAGCTATTTCGTAAAGGCCAGTTGGCAACATCGGGTGCTGTATCCTGGGACTTTAAACACTTGGGCCAGATTGAAGCTGAGCCAGTAACCGCAGATGCTGACGTTGAACTTGCCGCCATTGAAGCCGGTGCTCAGGATTTTGAAGCGGGCGAAGATAACGAAGTGGTATTTTTAACTGAAGCAACGGATCTGGATTTAGTGGCAAAAGCCCTGCCAGAGTTTGGTTATAACGTGCTAACCGCCAAATTGGTCTATCGCGCCAATAACCCGGTGTCGCTGGGTGATGCTGAGCGAGCTGAAGTTGAAGCCTTTTTAGATGCCATAGATGCTGATGACGACGTGCAAAACGTCTATGTGGGTTTAGGCGAATAAGCCAACATCAACCTAAAAGAAGTAAAAAGGGCACTATAAGTGCCCTTTTCTTTAGCTGCTTGAAACTACTGTTCAGATGGCAGCGGGAAACCGCGATCGCGCATCAGGGCTTCAATTTTAGCATCACGACCACGAAAGGCACGGTAAGCCTCTTCTGGATCCAAGGCGTTACGCACGCTAAACAAATACTCAACCAGTTTTGCTGCGACGTTTTTATCGTAAAATCCACCGGGTGCCTGCGCAAAGGCTTCAGCTGCATCTGACGTCAGCACTTCCGCCCACATATAACCGTAATACGCTGCGGCATAGCCTTCGCCCGAGAAGACATGGCCAAACTGAGGGGTACGATGGCGCATTACCACCTGGCTTGGCATGCCCATAGCCGCTAACGTGTCCCGTTCAAAAGCATCGGGGTCAATACCTTTAGGATCGTCCAGCATATGCAATTTCAGGTCAATAATGGCAGAAGCCAGATACTCGGTAGTTTTAAACCCTTCATTAAAGGTCGCGGCGTTTTTAATTTTAGCGACCAGTTCAGCTGGCATGGCTTCACCGGTTTTATGATGCACCAAAAACTGATTGATCACTTCATCGGTAAGCAACCAACGTTCAAGTAACTGCGACTGGAATTCAGTATAGTCACGCACGCCCCCGTTTAATGTTGGATACGTCACGTTTGACGATAAAGCATGTAGTGCATGACCAAATTCATGGAAGTAGGTTTCTGCATCATCCCACGAAATAAGCACAGCCTCACCAGGCGCACCCTTAATGAAGTTAGAGTTATTGGACGACAACACGTTTTTAACCCCATCATACTTACTATAACCACGATAACTCGTGGCCCAGGCGCCTGAACGTTTGCCAGTGCGGGCAAACGGATCTAAGTACCACAAACCAATGTGTTTACCCGTGGTTTTATCGGTAACTTCCCACACTTTAACGTCTTGATGAAATACCGGCACACTGCCTTCTGCAACCGGGGTAAAGCTAAAATTAAATAAACGCCCGGCAACGTAAAACATGGCTTCACGTAACTTATCCAGCTGCAGGTATTGCTTCACTTCGTCAGAGTTTAAATCGTATTTGGCTTTACGCACTTGCTCGGCATAAAAACGGTAATCCCAGGGCTCAATGCTAATATCGTCACCCTGTTGCTTGGCTAAGGCTTGCATATCAGCCACTTCTTCCTGTACCCGGGCAATAGCCGCTGGCCATACTGACATCATTAAGTCCATGGCACGCTGAGGTGATTTAGCCATACGATCTTGCAAGCGCCAGGTGGCGTAGTTGTCAAAGCCAAGTAAACCCACGCGCTCATCACGCAGCGCCAGAATTTCAGCGATCAGTGCATTGTTATCGTGTTCATCAGCGTTGTCACCACGGCTATAATAGGTATTCCAAACCTGCTTACGCAATTCACGCTCAGTGGAATAGGTTAAAAAGGGATCCATCGACGAACGTGTATTGGTAATCGCATACATGCCGTCTTTATCGCGGCTGGTTGCAGCAGCGGCTGCGGCTTTAACCAATGAATCGGGTAACCCACCCAGCTGCTCAGCACTTAGATACAGGACATAGCCTTCCTCATCCGCCAATACATTGTTAGAAAACTGCGTATAAAGCTGCGCCAAACGCTGGTTTATATCGGCATAACGTTTTTTCTGCTGTTCGTTCAAGGTTGCGCCATTATTAGCAAAGCCCAGATAGACCAACTTAGTTAAACGCTGTTGCTCGCTCGTCAATGACTGCATTTGCTCTGATTGGTAAACTGCAGCAATACGCTTAAACAACGCTTCGTTTTGCGTGATTTTTGACGAAAACTCTGACAATTTTGGCGCCATTTCGCGCTGAATCGCTCTGAACTCTTCTGATGATTGGTTTGCACTCCAGATCCCGTAATAAGTAAACACCCGGTCTAAAGCTTCGCCAACCCCTTCTAACGCAACTATCGTATTCTCGAAGCTCGCCGCTTCTGGATTAGCAGTAATCTTATCAATATCAGCAAGGTGCTGCGCCATGCCTAGTTCTAGGGCGGCGGTTAAATCTGCCAACTTCATTCGGTCAAATGCAGGAACGCCTTGATACGGCCCACTCCAGGGTTGTAATAACGGGTTTTCTTGCTCGCTCTGTGTTTTCTGCTCTGCAGCAACAGTACTCTGTTGTGAGGTAGGGGTAGAATTATCTGTACAGCCCAATAAACTGACGGATACCAGTGCAGTACCCAGCCAAATAGGTATCAATTTCATTCATCACTCCCAATCATTATAAAGTTAGCAACGTTAAATGTTGCAGCTTGCCTTAGCCAGACAAGTACCAGCGTGTAATATATTAAAATGCACATTAACGTTATTAAGTAAAAAAACGCAATAAAATCATAAAAATAGCAATTTATCAGTAATGCACATTGACAACCAAGGTGTACAGCTGCCCCTACTTACAGTTTAAAAACAATACGTTAGAAAAATTTAATTTTAGCCAAACAGTATCTGCCAAAAACTAACTTTGCGTAACTTATGATATTCTTTTCGCAGTGCATCAACTTGTTGTAAATGCTGTTTTGCCTGAGGCAAATCATCTTGCTCGGCTGCATGTTTTGCCGCATTGAGCTCAGTCAGTACTTTTTGTAACCCGGTGTTATATTGTTTGGCTTTATCATCTGCAAACTTCGCCTCGAGGGCTTGCTGTGTTAGTACAATTAATTCATCCAGTATCGGCACTAAGTCAGCACTTTGTTGAATATCTCTTGTCTGCTTATACTGCAACGCCATGTTTTTCATGGTTTGTTCTAAATCTACCGTTGCCATGGCTGAAAACGTCATACCCAACAAACATATTACGATACTAAAAACGCGCATTATTCTAATCACCACATTGTCTTAACTGGCGCCATTGTAACGTAAAAGCGCGCAACAGGCATGCCTGCCCCACCGCGCAATAACCTCTACTGACCCTACAGCCCTTGCCGTTTACGCTCAAAGCTGTTTTGATAAGGCTAAAACCATAAGAGATAAATATTATGCAAAAATACACCGCCCTTTCGCTGGCGATATTAGGTGCTTTTGGCCTTACAGCCTGCAGCACTACGCCAGCAACTTCCGTAGCTGAGCCGGTTAGCAAGGCGCAACAGTTAGCCCAAAAGTACATTATTGTTGATACTCATATTGATGTGCCTTACCGCTTACATAAAGACTGGGAAGACGTTAGCGTTGCGACAAAACGCGGCGAGTTTGATTACCCTCGCGCCATTCAAGGCGGGCTAAATGCGCCATTTATGTCTATTTACATTCCCGCATCCTATGAGCGAACCGGCGGTGGTTACCAGCTGGCAAATCAGCTAATCGATAACATGGAAGCGCTGGTTGGCCGGGCTCCTGGCAAGTTTGCAATGGCACACGACAGCAAGGATGTGTTAGCACAATTTGGCAGCGGCAAAGTATCGTTGGCATTGGGGATGGAAAATGGCACCCCTATTGAGGGCAAACTGGAAAACTTGCAGCACTTTTATCAGCGCGGTATCCGTTACATTACGTTGGCTCACTCCGAGAGCAACCATATTGCCGACTCTAGTTATGACATTCGGCGTAAATGGCGTGGTTTAAGTCCGTTTGGCAAAGAGCTGGTTGTTGCGATGAACAATATTGGCATGATGATCGATATTTCCCACGTATCCGATGAAGCGTTTTACCAAACAGTGGCGTTGAGCAAAGTACCCGTTATTGCATCACACTCATCGCTGCGCAGCTATACGCCGGGTTTTGAACGCAACATGGATGATGACATGATCAAAGCACTGGCGAAAAATGGCGGTGTAGTACAAATTAACTTTGGTTCATCTTTTGTTACGGCCATGGCAAACCAATATGGTGCATTGCGTAAAGCCGCAGCCAAACAAGCCGGTGTAGCGGATGATGACGCTTTTGAACTGGCGTTCAGGCAAAAACATCCCTACCCTTTTGCCACGTTAGACACGGTGCTAGATCATATCGATCATGTGGTTAAGCTGGTTGGTATTGATTACGTGGGCATTGGTTCTGATTACGACGGCGTAGGCGACTCATTACCGGTTGGGTTAAAAGATGTGTCTACCTACCCTAATTTGATTGATGGCTTGCTAAAGCGTGGCTATAGCGAAACCGATATTGAAAAAATTCTGTCTGGTAACTTGTTGCGGGTGTGGCGTGCGGTAGAACAATACGCCGTGGCTCAGTCTTTATAGTGGCTCAGTCTTTTTAATAGTAGCGGCCCCTTTATTTTACTGAGTGTGTTGCTGAGTAGGATGCTGATCAATTAAGCAGAATCGGTTTACCCTACACTAACCGTTGAAGCCCTGGACGGGCGGAAACGAGCCCCCATGGATGGGTTTACGGCGTGTTAGTGTGGGCAAACCGATGACAGCTTAAAGCTAAACTCATTAGCTTCCGTACCGCTTTTTGTCTTAGCTTACTGAATAAGCGCCGCCAATAAACCAATCAGCCCACCAAATACCCCGCCCCACACTACCAACCAGCCTAGATGCTGGCGGATCATTTGCTGAATAATATCCTTAACCAACGCCGGCGTTAGCTCGTTCAACCGCTGCTGAACTATGGTGTCTACCTGAGCACGAATGCCCTCTAATTGCTCTGGCTGGTCTAATTGTGCTAACACCAGCTGGTTAAAGTCATCTGACTGTGACACTTCAACTAACGAAAGCTTCAGTTTAGCAATAAAAGGCTCTTTCAGAGGGGTTAATGCCGCAGTACCACCAAACATACCCAGCATGCCACCGAAAGAAGATTGCTCAACCACCTTTACCAGTGAGTCAAAGGCAGGCGATAAGTCGGTTTGTTCAATAACCGGCGCAAAATTAAAAGCGTGGCTGCGGCTTTGCTGCTTATCAGCCAAAAACCTATCAATGTTGTCGCTACTAAAAAACTGTGTCATTACCAGCTGATAAATACCCGTTTTAAATTCTTCAAATCGGGCTGGAATAACACCTGAACCATACAGCAGGGGGACTTTTTCAAACAGCATGTGTATCGCCAGCGCATTAGTTAACGCACCCGACAAGGCAAATAACCCTACGCTTAATATCACCGGTTGCTGCAAGTACCAACCCAGCAAAGTGACTATCGCAGCCACACCATTGGTAACGACATTTTTATTCATCTTAGCCCTTAAAAACGAAACGTGATTATGCTGCTGATTCTAAACAGCCAGCTCCATTGCGGCAAGCGTAAGCTTCAATCGGTTGGCCATAGCGGTTATGCTAGCACGGTAAGTGTTTAATCTGTGCCAGCTGCCAAATAACAATTTAGTCAGTAACAATTTAGTCAGTAACAGTTTAGTGAAAACAGTTTAGTGAATAACAGCGAAGTCAGTAAAAGTTAAGCGAGTGACCAAATGAAAGTGATTGTAGCTTCAGCAAATCCGGCAAAAATTGCCGCAGTACATAGTGCGTTATCGCTTGTGTGGCCAGATAAACAGATTAATTGCACAGGCGTAAGTACGGTATCTGGCGTTGCCGCGCAACCGATGAATAGTGAAGAAACGTTGCAAGGTGCGTTAAACCGCCTGCATGCCATATCCGACGCACAACAGCATGCACACTACCATGCCGACTACTACGTTGCTATTGAAGCCGGTTTAGATGGCGACTGCAGCTTTGCCTGGGTAGCCATATCAAATAATGATCGCATTAGCAAAACGCGCTCAGCCAGCTTACCCATTCCGCCTGCAGCACTTTATGCAATACAGCAAGGCGAGGAACTTGGTGATGTAATGGACCGCATGTTCAACCAACACAATGTGAAACAACAAGGTGGCGCCATTGCCATGTTAACCAACCATCTGCTAACCCGCTCAGGCGTTTACCAGCAAGCCATTATTCTGGCAATGATCCCGTTTATACAACCACAGCTTTTTAACGTTTAAATACAACGCAAAGAGTTAAAACTGATTTTGTGCCTGGGTTTAAAGCGGGTTAAACACTTAGTTATACCCTAACACGGCACAGTGCGCGACATCGCTATCATGCCTGGCAGACGACTGCTTTTGACTAGCCGAACGCGACCAAGCCAGGCTCAATGCTTTGCGTTCCTTCTCTGTTAAATCATCCGTTTTTTGTTGTTCATAAAAAGTATGTTGTTGCTGACGAGTTTGCTTTGCCGTACTCATAAAAATTCCTGCCTTATTTTTCTATGCGGAGTCAGTGCGCACTATCAGCACCCTGCCCGTGATTACAACGTAAGCATAGACTATTGAATCTGAGCAGCAGCTGAACTGGCAAAGATAATAAGCCGTAAGTATAACGATTTGGCAACGTACGCCAGTATAATGGTAATCATCAGTTAAGTTGGCTTGATAAATAACGTGTAAATAGTTGGCCTGTTATTACCTTATAAATCAGTGGAGCAAGTCTTGGATTCATTAACACAAGTTGTATTGGGCGCCTCGGTAGCGGCGGTATGCGTGCCTCAAGTCGCTAAACGTAAAGCCGCCGTAATAGGTGCAGTATTAGGCACTTTGCCGGATTTAGATGTGCTAATAAATTACGGCGATGCGGTTGCAAACTTCACCTATCATCGCGGTTTTAGTCACTCACTTTTTGTCTTGTTTCCGTTCGCCATTTTGCTGTGGGCCCTGCTAAAAAAAACCTATCAGCCCGTTAAAGATGCGCCAATGCCGTGGTTTTTTGCCATCACACTGGCACTTATTACGCACCCGCTATTAGATGCGCATACGGCTTATGGCACACAATTATTTTGGCCCATGACGTCGCCACCAATATCGTGGAGTACTATTTTCATCATAGACCCACTGTATACCCTGCCTTTATTAATTGGCACACTGCTGATACTTATTAAGCCAGATAAAACCTGGGCAAGTAGAACCTTAATATCAGGCATAGTTATAAGCACCGGCTATTTAGCCTGGACCTGGAGTGCAAAACTTGCCGTTGATAACCATGTACAAGCCTCATTAGAGAACCCCGCAAGCGCTATATTTAGCACGCCAACGGCGTTTAACTCATTATTGTGGCGCGTGGTTGTTTTGCATGACGACCATTACCAGCAAGGATTCTACTCATTGCTGCAGCCAGCAAAACCCATTCAGTTTGAGTCGTTTGATTTAAACAAAGCCTTATTAAATCAAACACAAAACATCGCAGCCGTGCAGCGATTAACCTGGTTTACGCACGGTTTTATTAAAACCACAATCATTGACGATCACGTGGTTATCTCAGATTTAAGAATGGGCACAGAAGGTAATTATGTGTTTAATCATGCCGTTGCTAAAATAGAGCATCCGCATATTAGCGAAATTGAGAGCCTGTTACTGCCCTATAACATTAACCCGGCAGACTTGGCATTTATCTGGGACACACTGACCCAAAAGCATTAAAGCAGCACTGAACAAGGTGTTGTTTGGCGTGTGTCGCTATCGCTTAACACTACAAATACGCGCGATTAAAAGACTCCTTAGACTGTTGCAAATACTGCCGTGCTTTTTGAGCATGGCTTTCCCACAACTGTTTGTCTCCACTTTCAGTAAACGGGTTTTGTGCAATGTTAACCGAGCGTTCGAAGCGGTCGTAGTACGTTAACATGGCAGATGTAATTTGATTAAACTGATCTTTATAGCTTTGTGTTTGCTCTAATTGCTCGGAGGTTTTCAGCACAAAACGCACCAGCTCAGTATTATTGCCATCGTTCAAATAACTATTGGCTTTAAGGCTGATATTGCCGGCAACCTCTTGCATTAACTTTTGCCGCACCACTTCGTCTTTACTTAATGCCCGGCTCACCGTTTCCTGCGAGCGCGCCATGCTGGCATGCTGCAAGGTGTCACGTAGTTGCTTATCTAAACTTCGGCGAAAACCATCAATATTTCGCTGAATAGCCAGCAACTCCACCTCTAATGCTGCTACCTGCTGTAACTCTTTTTCCAGTTCAGCCAAAAAACGCTCGGCATCCTGATAAATTTTAAGGCCGTTTTGCTCGGCAAACTTTCGGTCTGCCCGGCTTAACCCTGCATCGCTGTAACTTGATTTATCAAAACTGGTTGCCAGAAACGACTTAAACGGCTCGGCAAAGGCCGAATATGCCCCACCACTGACGACATTTAATGTCGCGGCTGCTAAATCACCGAATGGCTTTAGCATCGAGTTTAACCGCGCTTGCTGCAGTGGCGTGGTTACCCGTTTTGCATCACTAACAATGCTACGAAAACTGGCGTAGGCCATGGGGTTGGCCATACGGTTTCGCTCAGAGCCGGCCAACACCAGCGCATTACCCGAATACAACGCATTGGCATATTCAAGGTGCTGACGCTGCAGTTCTAACTGCAAGGCATAGTTTACGCCCAGCGTACGAAATGATTCGGCCTGCAGGTCAATATTCTGATCTTGCCGCAATTTGTCCAAAATACCACTGACAATACGCTGCTCGTTCTTTTGTAAAGCAGTGGCAAGTAAAATACGCTCAAGCTGAATGTCATCTATGTCTATCTGGCCGTTTATCGCCTCTATATCTAAGCGTAAAAACCGTTTAGCCGGGTCATCAATAGATACCCGGTGTGCTTTGTATCCTTGCTCACCGCCGCTATGGTCAATTAAGGCAACCGGCTGCCATAACGCATTGATAGAGGGTAAATCTGACACCAGCACCTGAATACGATAAGCCGTAGCGTCAGTTTCTGGTTTAACCCATAACTCCAGCACGCCCATCTCACCTAAGGCCACTTTACTAAACAACACGTTAATGCCCGGCTTACAGCGCAATGCTGTTGCACCAGAGCGCGGCACTGCAAATACCGTTTGGCAATCTCCTAGCTGTTGCCAGTGCTGCTCACTGCTTTGTTCAAAATCTTCATGTAGGACAACAGAAAACGATTGCGCAGCAGCCATAGGCAGCCACACAGCACACAATAACGCAATAAAATTACGCATCGACACTCCGGAGCGGGAACTTAGGTTATACCACCGGCTGGCGGTTGGAGGAAAGCGTGGTTATTTTATCAGCTGGTATAACAAAAAAGCAAAAATCCTGCACTGAAGTTTAGAGATTTTGTTTTACTATACGCCGACATTATTTAATCCCAGATGTGAGTTATTGCAGTGTGGCTAAATGAACTACAAGTTAACGATGCTGCACTGCGCACGTATCGAAAAGCATTACGGCTCTCTAGCCCCAATCATGTGGTTATTGATAATTTATTTGATAACAGCCAACTCGATGCAGTCATTAGCGTTTTGCAGCAACAACATAATTGGACAACGCAAAAGCACAGTTACTCTGCGCTCTATGTTGATAATGCCAAATGGCAAAAAACCCCTCAGACGCAACGCTTTGTAAAGCGGGATCTTTGGCAACGTGCT
Source organism: Rheinheimera baltica (assembly GCF_030731985.1). Classification (NCBI taxonomy): domain Bacteria; kingdom Pseudomonadati; phylum Pseudomonadota; class Gammaproteobacteria; order Chromatiales; family Chromatiaceae; genus Rheinheimera; species Rheinheimera baltica. The sequence goes on along the minus strand of NZ_JAPJDY010000001.1, from coordinate 73,886 downwards.
GCCAGCAAGACAGTTCCCGCTACTTCCACTATCGCCGATGATTTTTTGACTTTTTTGCGTGGCGATGAATTTATGGCGCTATTATCACGTATCTTCAAAGTGCCACTAACCGACATCAATGTGGCCAAGCCTGGCATTAATACCAACTACTTTCGCTTAGCCGCCACCGACTTCGTCAATCAACATGCTGATGACTCGCCAGGCAGAGAGGTTTGTATGCTGCTGTATTTAAATAAACACTGGCACCATGATAACGGTGGTGAATTAGTGTTTAGGGGCACTGCGGACACTCCCGTCACTATCGCACCGTTACACAACCGATGCGTTTTATTTAATCCGGCATCGCCTGGCGCTGAACATTGGGTAAAAGCACTGACAACAAAAAATACACCGCACTACCGCTATAACGTTACCAGTTGGTATTGGTCTGAGTAGTATCGGTTGTTTAAATTTGGTCATTTTAGTTCAGGGTTCTCATCAAATCCTCGATCTCTGCCGCTTTAAAACAAAAACCCCGAGCTTTTGGCTCGGGGTTTTTGTTTTAATCTGGCGGAGAGAGAGGGATTCGAACCCTCGTTAGGGATTAACCTAAACACACTTTCCAGGCGTGCGCCTTCAGCCACTCAGCCATCTCTCCGGAACTTGCGTTGCAAGCGCGGCTATACTAGGGAAATATCGCCTGCGCTGCAACTGTTATATAACGTAGCACTTTGCTTTTGCCTGCTTTTTAAACAGGTAATAGACAAAACCGTTTAAGCGTTGCCTTTTACTTGTGTTTTAAGCGCTGTGGCAAAGTTAAGCATTCTGTTTAACGGAATAAGCGCTTTTTCTCTTACCTGTGCATCAACAAAGATTTCATGCCCGGTGGCGTCAGTTAACGCCGCTTCAATGGCTTTTAAGCCGTTCATTGCCATCCAGGGGCAATGTGCACAGCTTCTACACGTCGCGCCGTTACCGCCGGTTGGGGCTTCAATAAAGGTTTTATTCGGCATTAACTGCTGCATCTTGTAAAAGATGCCTTTGTCTGTGGCGACAATAAATACGTCATTGGGTAAGGTCTGGCTGGCTTTAATAAGCTGGCTGGTTGAGCCTACGGCATCTGCGAGTTGTACTACGCTGTCAGGTGATTCAGGATGAACCAATACGGCAGCATTAGGATACTGCTTTTTCAGCTCGACAAGCGCATTGGCTTTGAATTCGTCGTGTACAATACAGGCCGCATTCCACAGTAGCATGTCGGCACCGGTTTGCTTTTGCACATAAGCGCCTAAGTGCTTGTCCGGGCCCCAAAGGATTTTTTTACCCAGGCTGTCGAGATGGTCAACAACATCCAGTGCAATAGACGAAGTAACCACCCAATCGGCGCGGGCTTTTACTGCGGCTGAAGTGTTGGCATACACTACTACCAAGTGATCCGGGTGTTCATCACAAAACGCCGAGAACGGCTCTGCCGGGCAGCCTAAATCTAATGAACAGGTGGCGTCTAATGTTGGCATTAACACGGTTTTATTCGGTGTAAGAATTTTTGCAGTTTCGCCCATAAACTTAACGCCAGCGACGATTAAGGTTTTGGCTGGGTGCTCATTACCAAAACGTGCCATTTCTAATGAATCTGACACACAGCCGCCGGTTTCTTCGGCTAAAGCCTGAATTTCCGGATCGGTATAGTAGTGCGCTACCAGCACCGCATCTTTTTGTTGTAACAACGCCTTGATACGATCTTTATAGGCTTGTTTATCGTCGCTGCTCAGTGGCACCGGCTTTTGGGGAAAGGCAAAGTCTTGCTCTGTGAAATACAACGCTTGTTCCATAGGGCTCACCCACTGGCTGAAAAAATGGCGGCTAGTATAGCGCTGGAAAGTAATAAAAGACAGTGAATCGGCATGGTGGGTCGTGCTGGATTCGAACCAGCGACCAATTGATTAAAAGTCAACTGCTCTACCAACTGAGCTAACGACCCA
>NZ_JAPJDY010000001.1:0-71825 GCF_030731985.1 Rheinheimera baltica | reverse complement strand
GGTGGGTCGTGCTGGATTCGAACCAGCGACCAATTGATTAAAAGTCAACTGCTCTACCAACTGAGCTAACGACCCATTTCGATATCAATGTTATTGGCGGTTTGGTGGGTCGTGCTGGATTCGAACCAGCGACCAATTGATTAAAAGTCAACTGCTCTACCAACTGAGCTAACGACCCTAACCGCGGAGGCATATCTTACTGATTTACGGCTTTTGTGCAACCAAAAAGTATTAAAAACCACGTTAACATAGTCTAAGTGCTCAAAATGCCAGCGATTGCTAACATCTTGTGCACAGAAAAAACCCGGCATATGCCGGGTTATATTATTTTAGAGCGTCAATTCTGTCTTGTGCCAATTTGGCTGAAGTCGCTGTTGAATACTTCGCAACAAGTTCGCGATAATACCGCAGAGCTGCGTCTTTTTGGTTCTCGCGCTCAGCAACCTGACCAAGTTTCAACAAGGCGTCGGCAACTTTATTAGATTGAGGGAAATTATTAACCACCCGTTCAAAATGCGTTTTCGCTTTTGCCAGCTCGTTGTTATTAAATAATAACTGACCAAGCCAGTAATGCGCGTTAGGGGCATAACTTGAATTGGGATAGGTTTGAATAAACGTCTCAAACTCTGGAATTGCCGCATCGTAACGACGGTCTTTAAGCACCATATTTACGGCTTTGTCATAGGCATCATTTTCAGACACATCTGACGAATAGCTGGAGGTTGCAACAGGGGTTTCTACCTGAGGCGCTGGTACGGCATTCGCCGCAACCGGAGTCTGGATAGCACTTACCCGCCGATCAATCTCTTGGTACAAATCACGTTGACGTTGCAAAATTTCGTCTAGCTGATACGAATGGGTTTCTGTTACTCCGCGTAGTTCACTAACTTCATCCAGTAACGTTTGCAATTGCTGCGCCATGCGAAGCTGAGCTTCCGTTCTGGCCTCAACAATTCGTTCAAGTGTCGCTAAGCGTTGTTCAATGCTGCCTGATGGCGATGCCATAGCATTATTAACCACAACGTTGTTACGATTAAGATCAGTAACCGGAGCAGGATTAGCACCAACACTGGTATGAACCAGTGTTAATGCTGCTATCAGAGTATATTTTACAGTCATGCGTATCAATACAGTAGTGAGTCTGGATTAATAGACTAACACTGCACGACGGTTTTTAGCAAAGCCTGCTTCGCTGCGAGACATATCTACTGGCTTTTCTTCACCGTAGCTAACCGTTGAGATTTGGCCAGATGAAACACCCAGGTTCTGTAAATACTGTACTACAGCAACTGCACGACGCTCGCCCAGTGCAATGTTGTACTCTGGCGTGCCGCGCTCATCTGAGTGACCTTCAACAGTGATACGTACGCTTGGATTTGCGGTTAAAAACGCACCGTGCGCCTGCAGTGTTTCAATGAACTCTGGGCGTACTGTGGCTTTGTCGAAATCGAAGTAAATGGTGTTTTCCTGACGCAGTGATTCAAGCTTCTGACGCATCTGTTCAGCTGGGCTAACTACCTTCTCAACCGTTTCAACCTGCACGGTCTCTTGCGGCATAGAAGAAGTATCAGCGCCTGACTGATCAGTAGAAGAAGTTGAGCTACAAGCCGCCAGGGTCAGCACTGGTAATGCGATTAATAAACCTTTTAACACTTTATTTAATTTCATGATGTTGTCCTAGTATGTAAATGTAATAACTGTTTTGTTTTTTATAAAAACGGCGACCATGCTGGAGATTTCACTTGTCCATCAACTGCTGGTAGCCTTGCTTTAAATCGACCATCCATAGAAACCAGTGCTAACACCTGCGTAGCGTCATGCATAGTGCTATAAATAATCATAGAACCGTTTGGCGCTACACTGGGTGATTCATCCAGATTTGTTTTGGTCAGCACTTGCAGAAAACGGGTCTGACGATCCATTTTTGCTATGTGATACTGGCCTCTGGTGCGGTTAACCATTACCACCGAACTTCCGTCCGGCATAAAAGATCCGGCCAGGTTCATTTCACCTTCAAAGGTCAAACGTCTGGTCGTACCCGTTAACAAATTTACGCTATACAGTTGCGGATTGCCACCGCGCTCAGAACTAAACAACAGCTCTTTGCCATCTGGCGACCATGACGGTTCCGTGTCGATAGCCCGATGATTCGTTATGCGTGTTAATGCTTTTGTTGCAACGTCCATAGTATAAATTTCGGTATTACCGTCTTTTGACAATACCATGGCCATCGTTTTGCCATCAGGAGACCACACCGGCGCGCCATTAATACCCGGTGTGCTACTGAGTATGGTGCGACGGCCGGTGTAAATGTCCTGAATATAAATTTGTGATTGTCGCTTTTCAAAGGTGACATACGCCAGCTTGGTGCCATCAGGTGACCAGCTGGGTGACATTAACGGTTCTTTTGAGCGCAACAAAATTTGCTCATTGGCACCGTCATAATCAGCAACCACTAACTGATAAGGAAATTCCAGCTTGCGGTTAACCAAAACATAAGCAATTTTGGTTAAAAACGCGCCACGCTCTCCGGTCAGTTTTTCATAAACTATATCGCTGATGCGATGGGCATATTGCCTGAATTGGCTACCATTAATCGTCGTTTCACGACTGTCCAGTATATGCTCCATACTGCCTGTCAAGCGCCCGGCATTTAATGCTTGCCGATTTGCCGTGTTGCTGCCTTTTAACACATCAACCAGTTCAAAGTTAACCGTGTAACGGTCAATACCCACTTCGGTTATTTGCCCAACAACTATGGCCTCTACGCCTTCACGTGCCCAGGCAGCATAATCGATTTGCTCAGCGCTCTGTGGTCGCTGTGGCATTTTTATATTGGCTAATGGGCTAAATTTACCGCTGCGCATTAAATCTGCGGCAATAATTTCATCCAAACGTTGTTGTGGCAACGTTGCACCTTTAAACGTAAACGGCACTATGGCTATAGGCCGGCCTGAGTCAATACCGCCGGTTATCACTATTTCCAATGATGCCTTTGCCTGCGAGCTAAACAGCAACGCCGCTAGTACCAGACCAATTAACTTAACAATATTCAAAACTGAGGCTCCACCCTTAATGTTATGTCTTTCAATTTATCGTATACGTCCGGATCACTGGACATTGGCATGGTGCCAATCCGGTTTACTGCACGTAACGCCGAGTCGCATACATTGCTATCGCCACCAAGGACCTTAACACTTGTTACAAAGCCTGTCGTTGCTAAGCGTATATTTACTGAACAAGACTTGCCTCGCATACTTTCATCTTTATATAACGAGCGGTCAACGGCATCAGAAATTAACGCGATATAACGCTGAACCTCTGTTGCGGCTTGACGAGCCCGCGCCGCAGAACGCGCTTGCGCTTCTTTAGCAAGTTGTTCCTGCATTGCACGCTCTTGCTCTGCTTTTTGATTTGCCTCTGCGGCCTGACGCGCACGCTCAGCCGCTGCTTTTTCCGCTGCGGCCTGTTCCGCTTTGCGTTTCTGCTCCGCTGCTTTGGCAGCATCCTCAGCCTTTTGTCTTTCTTGCTCTTTTACAATACGCGCTTGCTCTGCTTCTTTGGCTTTGGCATTTTCCTGTTGCTGACGCTTTTTCGCTTCAGCCGCTGCTGCTTTGGCTTTTTGCGTTTCGGCATCCGCTTTACGTTTTTCTTCAGCCACCCGCTTTAAGCGCTGCTCTTCTGTAGTCCGATTTTTTTCCGCCTGTTCTGCCCGGCGCTCTAAATCGCGTATACGTTTTTCTTCTGCCGCCTTTAATGCATCGCGTTCGCGCTGCATTTGCTCTACCCGCTCATTTAACAGCTTTTCATCTACCGCTACGGCTTCTACCGGCGCTTGACCTTCTGATTCCAGGCTTACTGACACCATCTCTGGTGTACTGGAAAAATCAGCACTAAATAATAACAACACCAGTATTGCCAAATGTAGGCCAAGCGATTTCGCCAGTGGCGCTTCAATATGCAAAGCCATACTACTTCGAATCCAGGTTATCGGTCATCAGGCCAACCGCCGGCGCACCGGCTACTTTTAGCACATTAATCAATCGTATAACGGCGTCGTAGCTAACTCTACCATCGCCTTTTACTATCACTTGCGTACCCGGTTCAATTTTCAACCAACTGGCCACTTCCAACGTTAGCTCAGCGGCTGTAAACGGCCCCTGCTGCTTACCGTCTTTCTCAAAATAATACAGGCCGTCCTGATCAACCGTTGCTACAAGAGGTGTTTTACCATCTTGCATCTGTTTAATAGGTTCGGCCGCAGATTTAGGCAGCTCAACCTTTACGCCTTGAGTAATCAACGGCGTTGTAACCATAAAAATCACCAACAAAACCAACATAACGTCGATGTAAGGTACTACGTTTATTTCAGCCTTTAACCGCCGCTTTTTTCGCACGTACATCAGGCCGCATCTCCGGTGTTAGACACCGCCTGGCGATGTAAAATGTTGGCAAATTCTTCAACAAAATTTGCATAGCTACTTTCAAGGGATTCCACCTGATGTGAAAACTTGTTGTAAGCAATAACTGCCGGTATTGCCGCAAACAAACCAATGGCGGTGGCAATAAGTGCCTCAGCTATACCTGGCGCAACCATAGACAATGTAGCTTGCTCAACTTGCCCCAGCGCAATAAACGAATTCATAATACCCCACACCGTACCAAACAAACCGATATAGGGGCTGATAGAACCCACTGTCGCTAAAAACGGCAAGTGCATTTCTAACCGCTCAACTTCGCGTGACAAGCCAACCCGCATCGCCCGTTGCGTGCCTTCCATTACCGCAGCAGGCTGACGGCTATTCGTTTTATGTAAGCGGGCAAACTCTTTAAACCCTGACTTAAATAATGCTTCTAAACCACTATTGGCTGCACGCGCACTAACTTCGTTATATAACTTAGATAAATCTACACCCGACCAAAACTTGTCTTCAAACTTCTTGGCTTCTGTTACCGCCTCGCTCAATGCTTTACGACGGCGAAATATCATGGTCCAGGACATCACAGACATTGCCAACAGAATTAACATAACCAATTGCACGACAAAACTGGCTTCAATTAACAAACTTAAAATAGAAATCTCACCTGCCACGTTTTAATACCTCTGTCACTTCAGCCGGAATCGCTCTGGCTTTCATTTCCTGTAGTGCAATACAGGCTACTTTAATCTCTGCCGTGCAAATGATATCGCCGGCGCTATTGTGAATTGTTTGAGCAAAAACTATGCTAGCATGCTTTAAGGTACTGATTTGACTAGAAACCGTCAATAATTCATTAAATCTTGCCGGCTTTTTGTTTTCCATTAAAACCTTAGCAACAACAAAGGCGACATTTTTTGACAATAATGAATCCTGCTCAATACCCAGGGCGCGCAACCATTCGGTGCGCGCTCGTTCAAAAAATTTCAAATAATTTGCATAATAAACTATCCCTCCAGCGTCGGTATCTTCGTAGTACACTCGCATTGGGATTGTAAAGACAGTATCAGACATGAATATTCGCTTTAATTGCTGTATATGATAAGTAAGCCTGAGTAGTAACTCAATCGCTTGTACAAGCGAATCACAACTATATTTTTCTGCTGCGCCCACTTGTATTTTAACACCGTTTCTGTTGACTGATATTCCATCACTTAGTTCCGATTTATTTGCTTGTCGACCAACGCACCAATTAGTACGACGAATGCAATTAACATTATCAAAACTAACAAAAACTTATACTGCTTATAGTGCAGCTTGTAGCTTAACCCTGTATGAACAGTGGCATTCCTGTGCACCACACCGAAGCTCTGTTCAATTACTAACCAAATAGTTTTCACCTATACATTAGTTTTTTTTATGGGAAAGTGATAATTTTTCTCGTTTGAAGTAATTACTCCAAATATCTATCATACGCAGGTGTTCTGAGCTAGCGCAAAGAATTGGCAGCCTGCTGCAAATTCTTAGTAAAGATCATTTGGTAATGAGATTTGTGTGGATACCAAGTTTTATTGCTGTTTCAACATGTTCCCTGGATTTTTTTGAAGCACTCCTTCAACTTGTTGCATTGCCCGCTCTTTTGAGCGGGCTTTTTTTTATCCACGTCCTGGCTAACACTACAGCGTTGTTGTCTGCGTTAAAGTCCAATAACTCACATAGTTTACTATGCTCGTATTGCACTTTAACTTGTCGCCTAGCTGTAGCACTAGCCATTTAGTGGATACGTCCATTTAACTTAGTCTGTTTTGGGTAAATCAAAGCCAAAGTGCTGGTAGGCACGAGGCGAAGCGATGCGGCCGCGTGGGGTGCGTTGAATAAAACCCTGTTGAATTAAAAACGGTTCTATTACATCTTCAATGGTGTCTTTCTCTTCGCCAATAGCGGCAGCGAGATTGTCTAGGCCAACCGGCCCGCCCATAAATTTTTCTATAATAGCCAGAATAAGTTTGCGATCCATATAATCGAAACCTTCGGCGTCTACATCAACCATTTGCAATGCCTGTGCGGCTATATCTACCGTTACCTCGCCATTGGCTTTAACTTGCGCATAGTCGCGTACACGCCGCAACAGGCGATTAGCAATACGCGGGGTGCCTCGCGAGCGACGGGCTATTTCTGCCGCGCCGGCTTCGTCCAGCACTAAATTTAAAAAATGGGCTGAGCGCAAAATAATTTGTGTAAGTTCTTCTACTTTATAAAATTCAAGACGCTGCACTATGCCAAACCGATCGCGCAGTGGTGATGTTAGCGCACCAGCACGCGTTGTGGCCCCAACCAGAGTAAAAGGAGGAAGATCCAGTTTAATAGAGCGTGCTGCCGGGCCTTCACCAATCATAAGATCCAGCTGATAATCCTCCATCGCTGGATACAAAATCTCTTCAACTACCGGGCTTAAGCGATGAATTTCGTCGATAAAGAGCACGTCATTGGGTTCAAGGTTGGTCAGTAATGCGGCTAAATCACCAGCTTTTTCCAATACCGGGCCGGAGGTGGTTTTAATGTTCACGCCCATTTCATTAGCGACAATCATCGCCAATGTGGTTTTGCCTAAACCAGGAGGACCGAATATCAACACGTGATCAAGCGGATCACCACGCCCTTTTGCCGCCGCAATAAAAATTGCCATTTGCTGGCACACGTGTTCCTGACCGGTGTAATCTGCCAATGTTTTGGGCCTGATAGCCCTGTCAATTACTTCGTCTTCGCGCGTGGCGCTGGTCTGTATTAAACGGTCGGCTTCTATCATGGATTAAATCATACTCCTAAGCGCGGCTTTGATAAGCTGTTCACTGCTCATATCGCTTTGCTGTACCTTCTTCACAGCTTTATCTGCCTGCACTTGTGTATAACCCAGCGACACTAAAGCGCCGATGGCATCCTGCTCAGCACTTTCTACCGGACTAAAAATAGCCTCATCGCCTTGTAGCATCAATGCATCTGTCACTGCTGTATTAGGCGTTATACCCCAGTCTTTTAGCCTGTCACGCATTTCCACCACCAGTCGCTCTGCCGTTTTTTTACCAACACCGGGCAGTTTAACCAGCGTACTCACATCATCCAATTGCACACAGCGCACAAATTGCTGCGCTGTCATGCCAGACAAAATAGTCAAAGCTAGCTTAGGCCCGACACCGTTGGCTTTAATCAATTGCCGGAATAACGCACGCTCTGTTTGATTTACAAAACCATACAACAGCTGGGCGTCTTCACGTACAACGAAATGCGTGTAAAGTGTGGCTTCTTCCCCTGTTGCGGGTAGCTGATAAAAACTCGTGAGGGGTAACTGCACCTCATAGCCAACACCGGCAACTTCAATTAATAAATCTGGAGCCTGCTTTTCCAGCAAAATACCCCGTAAACGTCCAATCATAGTGTCTGCTTATGGTTAAAGAATATCGACAACAGCGTTAGCGCAACCGGCCACGAACCGTTTTGCGCGCCTGGCCTGCCAGGCTGACTAAACTTTGCTGAGTATGCCCATGACATAAAGCGACTGCAAGCGCGTCTGCCGCATCGGCCTGTGGGTTAGCAGGCAATTTTAAAAGAGTACGCACCATATGCTGAACCTGCGCTTTGTCAGCGGCGCCGGTGCCCACAACTGACTGCTTGACCTGACGAGCAGAATACTCGAACACGTCAAGGCCCGCATGCTTTGCAGCAACAATGGCGGCCCCTCTGGCCTGCCCCAGCTTTAAAGCTGAGTCGGGGTTGCGGGCCATAAAAACTTGCTCAATCGCGAAAATGGTTGGCTGTGTCTGGGTGATAATTTCACTGACACCATTGAAAATATCCAATAAGCGCTCAGGTAGCAGGTCTGTGGTGTTAAGCCGAATACAACCACTGGCAACATATTCAAATTTGGCGCCGCTTTGCTTTACGACCCCGTAACCGGTTAAACGGCTACCGGGGTCAATGCCCAAAATAATGTTCACTTTTACCCGTGCTCAAGCATCAATGCATCGCTGATATCGGCATTATGATACACATTCTGCACATCGTCAGAGTCTTCCAGTTGGTCAATCATTTTGAAAAACGCTACGACAGATTTTTCATCTACTTCAGCCCGTGTTGCCGGTACTAAGGTAATATCTGCGCTATCCGGATTAAAACCGGCTGCGCTCAAGGCCTGCTTCACATCACTGAACTCCTCAGGTGTTGTGAAGACTTCAACACTGCCGTCCGCTTCAGTAACGATATCGTCGGCGCCAGCTTCAAGCGCGGCTTCCATCAAGGAATCTTCGTTCACCCCAGGTGCATACATCAATACACCACGCCGAGTAAATAAATACGCCACCGAGCCGCTCGTCCCCAGGCTTCCACCCGCTTTAGTGAACGCGTGGCGTACATCGGCTACCGTGCGCTTATGGTTATCCGTCATCGTTTCAACAATAACCGCAACGCCATTGGGGCCGTATCCTTCGTATACCAGCTCTTCATAGTTTTCTGCATCACTGGCTCCGGCGCCACGCTTAATGGCCCGATCTATTGTGTCGCGGGTCATATTTTCAGATAAGGCTTTATCGACTGCTAAGCGTAAGCGTGGATTGGCAGTGACATCGGGGTTTTGCTTGGCAGCAACGGTAAGCTCACGGATTATTTTAGTGAAGATTTTACTTTTTTTAGCATCCTGACGAGCCTTGCGATGCTTCATGTTCGCCCATTTACTATGGCCGGCCATTAGTTACTCCTTAGTTGTGGCAGCATTAAGCTGCCACGGTGTTGCTATTAACGCTGTGCCGTCGTAGTTACTGCTTAGCGACGACACTGATACCTAACTCTGCCAGTTGCGCTGGGTTAGCGGCACCAGGTGCATCTGTTAACGGACAAGCAGCTGTAGCTGTTTTAGGAAATGCCATTACATCGCGAATTGATGTAGCACCCGTCATTAGCATCACTAAACGATCCAGGCCGAACGCTAAACCCGCATGTGGTGGCGCGCCGTACTTTAACGCTTCTAACAAGAAACCAAACTTTTCAGCCGCTTCTTCATCGCTAATGCCTAGTAAGGTAAACACCTTTGCCTGCACATCGGCCGTATGAATACGCACCGAACCACCGCCTAATTCAGTGCCATTTAATACCATATCATAGGCATTAGATAGCAACGAACCTAACTGCAAATCGTTATTGGCTGTACTTAAAAAAGCCGAAGTGTCTAATGGCGAGGTGAACGGGTGATGCACAGCCGAGAAACTGCCATCATCGTTTTCTTCGAACATTGGGAAATCAACAACCCACAATGGCTTCCAACCCGGTTGCGTAATGCCTAAATCTTCGCCCAGCTTAAGACGCAATGCGCCCATCGCTTCACAGACTACCTTGTAGCTGTCTGCACCAAAGAATATTAAGTCACCATTAGCGGCATCGGTACGGGCAATAATGCTGGCAATAATGTCTGGCGTTAAAAACTTTGCCACCGGCGACTGCACACCATCACTTCCTGCAGCGACATCGTTTACCTTCATCCATGCCAAACCTTTAGCACCATAGATACCAACAAAATTGGTGTAATTATCAATATCTTTGCGAGAAACTTTCTCTGCCGCGCCAGGTACTTTTAAGGCGACAACACGGCCCTTCGCATCGTTAGCCGGGCCCGAGAACACTTTAAACTCAACGTCTTTAAGTACATCGGCAACATCTACAAACTGCATGGGGTTACGTAAATCTGGCTTATCTGAACCGTACAAACGCATTGCTTCAAAGTAGGTCATACGCGGGAACTGGCCCAAATCGACGCTTAACAACTCGTTAAACATCTGATGAACCATTTTTTCCGTAACCTCAATCACTTGCTCAGATGTCATAAAAGAGGTTTCGATATCAATCTGAGTAAATTCTGGCTGACGGTCAGCGCGTAAATCTTCATCACGAAAGCATTTAACAATTTGGTAGTAGCGATCAAGCCCTGACATCATCAACAATTGTTTAAACAGTTGTGGGGACTGGGGTAGTGCAAAAAATTCACCTTTGTGCGTGCGGCTTGGTACCAGGTAATCACGAGCGCCTTCCGGTGTAGCCTTGGTTAGGATGGGTGTTTCAACATCCATAAACCCATTACTGTCCATAAAGTTGCGCACAAAACTGGTCACTTTGGCGCGAAACTTCAACCGCTCGGTCATCATAGGACGACGCAAATCAAGATAGCGATACTTTAACCGCTGTTCTTCGCTATTGTTTTGATTTGAATCCAGTGGCAATGGCGCAGCTTTATTGAGGATAATCAGTTCGCTGGCATAGACTTCAACTTCGCCTGTTGCCATGTCTTTATTGATTTGTGAATCTGGACGCGCACGAACCTGGCCAATAATCTGAATACAAAATTCGTTACGCAAGGTGTAAGCCACATCGAACAACTCTTTTAAATCTGGATCGCACACTACCTGCACCATACCTTCACGGTCGCGCAGGTCTAAAAATATCAGTCCGCCCAGATCACGGCGGCGATTAACCCAACCGCATAAAGACACTTGTTGTTCAACATGTTGCGCGGTTAACAAACCGCAATAATGGCTACGCATTAAACCTTCCTTCTACCTTGCTAATCAGCGGCACTAAAATGACGGCTAATTATATAGAATTGACGCCTAATGTCACTGCCCGTTCACGAAAACCCCGCTTTAGAGAAACAGTAATGATTTTTGCCCTGCTGTTTGATCCGGTACATTAGACTATCCGCTACTTTTAATAATCTTGCGCAATCCGTGCCATCATCAGGATATACAGCAATACCTATACTGGCGCCAACTTGCACGTCGCCTACAGACAGCGTCATTGGTTCTGACAGTTGCGATAAAACTTTCTGGGCGACGATGGCAGCGTCATCCCGACTTAGAAGGCCAGTGAGTAAAATAACGAATTCATCACCACCAAATCTGGCGACCGTATCACTCTTTCTTACTACGCCACTTAGCACCGCGGCCAACTTCATTAACAATTCATCTCCTGTATCGTGGCCGTACTGGTCATTGACTTCTTTGAACCCATCCAAATCGATAAAAAGCAGCGCCATTATCTCATTATGCCGGGCATGCTGAAGTAACGCTTGTTGAATGCGCTCTTTTACCAGAGTGCGGTTTGGAAGCTTAGTTAAATCGTCATGCGTGGCCATAAAACGCATTTGCTGTTCAGCATGCCTGCGTAATGCTACCTCGCGGCGCAGTGACAAATTCCACAGCACAACAAACGTCAGTAGCAAAGCAACCGCACCGCCAATTTGCCACATTAACTGGCGCAGCTGGGACTTGTTAATGCCTTGCGTTATTTGCAAACTAAACCACTTTTCGTAGAGTTCATCACGCTCTTGCTCGCCAATGCTGCGCAGCCCTTTATTTAATATATTTGTCAAAGTGGGATAATCTGCTCGTACTGCAATTAACGAAGGGTAATATGGCAAGTCCTCTAGTATTTGCACTTTAAGATGCACAAAGCCGGCTTGGCGCAACGCTTCCGTTGACGCTTGTACCGAGTCAAGCACGAAATCCACATCATCTTGTTGCAACAACGCCAAACCCGCTCTTAACGATTCTACCGGCACTATCTCAATCGAAGGATAAACATCGTTTAGCTGCCGCGCTAATTGATAATCTTTATAAATTGCCACTCTTCGACCATTTAATTCAGCTGCACTGACAATACCATCCGCATTGAAGGAACTAACAACAGCCCATTTCATTGCCCAAAACTCATCGCTAAAACTGGCAAAATGTTTCCGCTCTTCCCGTTCAGAAACATTGGCAATGAGATCAATGTTTTTAAGTTGCAGATCAGTTAGCATTTGCTCAAACGTTTGGTAAATTTTTATATCAAATCGCACCTGTAATCGCTGCGCCAAAATCGCTAGCATATCAACCGTTACGCCTGCCGGTTTACCGTTTTCATCGACAAACTCCATAGGTGACCAATCAGCTAACATAGCCACCTTAAGGGGGGTATGCTCATTAACCCATTTGCGCTCGTCTTCCGTTAACGGTGTTTGATACCTAAACTGTGGGAAATACCACAAATTACTTTGGGGAACCCACGCTTTTTCAATTTCAATAAAAGTATCAAGCGGCAACTTGGCAAAACCACTGCGAATTTTCTCAGCGAGCTCGTCGTTACCTGCACGAACTAAGCTATACATTGGCGAAATAATTTCTGAGTCTTGCTGCTCTGTAAACAGCTCAGCCTGATTCAGTTGCTGTAATCGTGTCGGCATTATCGCTGCTGCACCGAAAAAACCGGCTAACTTGCCATCGACTGCCGCACTGAGCATGTCTGCCAACTTGCGGTAACGAATAAACTCGGCATTAGGGTAACGCCGGCGCAATTCGTTGACATAAGGTGCGTTTTCATAGACGCCTACTTTAACAGCGGAGCTCGCCGTTAACGTACTTTGCGGGTTCGCTTTTAGGGCATAAAATTTTGATTGGAAACCATAAATCTGATAGGCCGCCATAATGTTGTCTTCCTGCAAATTATTGTCAGGGAAGCTTATCAGCGCATCTATGCGACCTTTTTTCAGATTTTGAATATTTTGATAGGATCGATCAGGTACAAAGGCAATTTTCGTTCCTGTTTCTTTAGCCCATTGCCGCCACAAATCGACAAAAAGACCTTGTGCTTCACCTTGATTAGAAACATGGGTATAGGGCGGATTGTCAATGGCTACACCGAGTAGTAACGTATCATCATCTGTTGCAGTACCAAGCCAACGCCGCTCCAGGCGATCTAGAAATGCTTGATCAACCGTTTGTGTTATTTGCTGTAACAACTCGAACAAGGCGTTGTTCTTATTAACCGCGTAACTGAGCGAGATATTGCGCAATGGAATTTTGCGATACATTGGAAATTGTTTTGATAACTCGTCGTATCGCTCATAACGGGGTGGCAGCCTATCAAGCCCCGTCATCACGTTTATTTTTCCGTTCAATGCAGCGTCATACATTACCGTGACATTAGGGTAAGGTTTAAGCACTACATCTGGCACCAGCGCTCTAATACTGTCGACATGGCTGGACTTATCAACCACGCCAATACTGTAAGGTGTTAGATCACTCAATTTAGAAATACTTGGCATATCTCTGTGCACAAATACGTTGCTATATATGTCAATGCCAGTGGCACCTAACTGGTAATTCAGCTCGCGCTCGGCAGTTTTGGCGATACCGCCATGCAAGTGTACCTCACCGCGTTTCAACACCGCTAAGGTCTGAGCCCAATCTGCCATAACAAATTGCACCTCGATCTGTTGCTGTTTAGCAATCTCTTGCCAGTAATCAACCACCAACCCGGCTGCATTACCGTTTTCATCGAGAAACATATAAGGAAAGGTGTCATTACTAATAACAATTTTAAGCGGGTCGGGCAGCGTCGATGCAGCATGAGCGCGCATTCCAGCCAAACTGAGTACAAGCAAACAAAGTAAAAACCTGAATATCATTATGTTATGCTTCCTGACCACCGTACTTTAGTTTTACGCTGCCACTTTAATAAGGTCAAGTCGCTGATGTTATATCTTGGTTGTCCGCTGTGGGCTAACCCAAAATGGAAAAGCACCCTATTTACATCTGATGCAAAACCGACAGATTTTCTGTTGCAATACGGCCATTATTTTAACAGTGCAGAAGGCAATACCACTTTTTATGCCGACCCAAGTGACGAAACCTTGCAGCGTTGGCATCGTGACACACCAGCTGATTATCGCTTTGTGTTAAAAGTACCCCAGCGTATCAGTCATCAAGCCGCGCCAGACAGTGCAGAGCAACTAACCGTTTGGTTAGAGAAAATGGCGATATTAGGTGAAAAACTGGCCATGGTGCAATTGCAGCTACCCGCCCGCTGCGGGCCAGCGCAACTGCCACAGATACAAGCGATGCTAGCCCTGATTAGTCAACACCATCGCTGTGCATTGGAAGTGCGTCATGTTGCATTTTTTGACAAAGCAGAACATGAAATACAACTACACCGGATGTTGCAACACTATGGTGCTGAGCGAGTGGTGTTTGACAGTAGAGCATTGTTTTCAGTTACACCTGACACCCCTGCATTGCTTGACGCTCACGCCAAAAAACCCAGATTACCTGTCCATGCGATAAGTTTTAGTCAAACACCAATGCTAAGATTTATCGGTACCGACGATATGACACTAAACAGTCAGTTTTATCAACCCTGGCTGCTAAAAGTCAGACAATGGTTAGATGAAGGCAAAAGCCCGTTTTGCTTTTTCCATACGCCTGATAACACCCTTGCACCAGTGCTATGCCGGCAATTTGCCGCCGCGCTGCAGTATCCACATCCCTGCAGAGATCCCTGGCCTGGCGAACAGCAGTTCAGCTTACTGTAGTGTTGCCAGCTTTTACGCTAAACTAACGCCACTTTTTACAGTCCCAACTCAAATTATGCATAAAGACGACATTTTTGCCGAACCGCTGACACAGGTACCTGACTTCTGTTTTGATGATCAGGTCGCTGAAGTATTTCCAGATATGATTCAGCGCTCAGTGCCGGGTTACCAAACCATTATTCAGACCATTGGTAAACTTACCAGCCGTTATCAACAGCCTGACAGCACCTATTATGATTTGGGTTGCTCTTTGGGTGCAGCGACGCTAGCGATGCGACGTAATATAAGCGCAGCTAACAGTACTCTGGTGGCGGTAGATAACAGTAAAGCAATGGTTGAGCGCTGTGAACGGCATTTGCAAGTGTTTCGCTCTGACGTACCAGTACAGGTGAAACTGGCTGACATTAGGCAGCAACCCATTGAAAATGCAGCAATAGTAGTAATTAATTTCACCCTACAATTTTTGCCACAAGCCGACCGAAGCGCCTTAACACAACGAATCTATCAGGGGCTAAAGCCCGGTGGCGTGTTGATATTGTCAGAGAAATTTATCAGTGCCGACCACACCGCAAATGAGCTGTTAATTGACCTGCACTATGAGTTTAAACGTGCTAATGGTTATAGCGAGCTTGAGATTAGCCAAAAACGCAGCGCACTTGAGAATGTAATGAAACCCGATACCTTGCAACAACATCAGCAGCGCCTGCAACAGGCCGGCTTTAGTAGCCAGACGCTATGGTTTCAGTGCTTTAACTTTTGCTCAATGTTAGCGATTAAATAAGGTTTCCTATGCTCGACTTTACCTCCTTTTATGCCCAACTGGCGACCAACAAACTGCATCATTGGCTGGAAACATTACCCGCCCAACTGGCAAACTGGAGCAAAGACGCTCTGCACGGTGACTTTAAGCAATGGCAAAAAGCAATTGCGCATCTGCCTGATACCACTGCCCAATACATTGAAATAAAACACAATGTTGAGTTTGGCAGTGCTGACGACATCAGTACCGGCGCCGCACAGCAAATTCAATATGTATTACAGCAATTGAAGCCATGGCGAAAAGGCCCGTTTACTATTCACGGCATCAACATTGATACCGAGTGGCGCTCCGATTTTAAGTGGGACCGGGTACTGCCGCATGTTGCACCATTACAACATCGATTTGTGCTAGATGTTGGCTGCGGTAGCGGGTATCACTTGTGGCGCATGCGCGGTGAAGGAGCAGAATTTGTGGTTGGCATTGACCCATCACAACTGTTTTATGCGCAGTTTCAGGCAATAAAACACTTTAACCCCGACCCAGCGGTTAATCTGATCCCAATTGGTATCGACGATATGCCCGCACTAAAACAGTTTGATACCGTGTTTTCCATGGGCGTGTTGTACCATCGACGCTCACCGTTGGATTTTCTGCAACAGCTTAAAAACCAGCTGCGCCCTGGCGGCGAATTAATCCTTGAAACGCTGGTGGTTGAAGGTGATGAAAACACCGTATTAGTGCCTGGCGAACGCTACGCCAAAATGCGCAATGTCTGGTTTATACCCAGCGTGCAAGCACTAGTACACTGGTTACAACGGCTGGGTTTTAGCAACGTGCGACTGGTCGATTTAAACCGCACGACGTTAGACGAGCAACGTAAAACGGCTTGGATGGAAAATGAAAGTTTAATTGATTTTCTGGACGCAACTGATCATAGTAAAACCATTGAAGGTTATCCGGCACCGCTACGCGCGGTGATCATTGCCAATAATTAATTGCGTTGGAGCCCTGCTACTTCTATGCCCTACCGTCCCCGTTCAACCTTAGAGCAATGGCGCATTTTGCAAGCAGTAGTGGACGCAGGCGGCTATGCACAAGCTGCTGAGCGGCTTAATAAAAGCCAATCATCACTAAACCATGCGGTAGCTAAACTGCAAAGCCAACTTGGGGTTGAGCTGTTAGAGGTTCGCGGACGCAAAGCCCATTTGACCGCAGCTGGCGAAGTTATGCTACGCCGCTCACGTCTATTAACCCAACAAGTTGAAGATTTGGAATTACTGGCGTCGAATATTGATCAGGGCTGGGAGCCCGAAATACGGGTTGCAGTAGAACTGGCATACCCCCGTCATTTCTTAAACCAAGCACTGGCAGCATTTTACCCGTTAAGTCGGGGTAGCCGTATTCAACTGATCGATAGCGTCATTACCGGCAGCGCAGAAATTATTCAGCAAAAAAGTGCCGATCTGGTCTTGGCGGCTTCCGCAATTATTCCCAAAGGCTATCTGGGTGAACCCTTGTGCGTTGTCCGCTTTATCCCAGTTACAGGCCGTGACAACACGCTCGCCGGAAAAGACAATATCGATCAAAATGAACTGAGCCAACACCTGCAGCTGGTGATCCGTGACACAGCAAAAAAACCCCAGGAAAATGCGGGTTGGCTGCGTGCAGAGCAACGTTGGACAGTGGATAATTTTTTTGAAGCAATAGACATTTTACAGATGGGTTTGGGATTTTGCTGGATCCCCGATTTTATGGTCGCCGACATAATAGCCACAGGTGCGCTGGTGCAGATTGACCTAAATCAGAACAGTGAACGCGTAGCGGCTATATCGCTGGTAACGCCAAAAGAAGAAACACTGGGCCCCGGCAGTAAACAATTACGCCAGTTAATATTGGCTGCACATCAGAAAAACTGAGGCTGACTATGCAACAACACGAAATAAGTACTTTAATGCAGGATGCATCCAATGACGCGATTCGCTTTGCAAAGGAGCATCAGGTTGAATTGGATAAATCACTCACTAGTTTGCTGTTAGTCGACCAGCTTTTGGCAGAACTTCATTCTCACGAGCAGGCAGCACCACATTCTGCTGAGATTATGTTTACCCTATGCAACATTTTTGGTGCATATATCGGCCAGGTATTCATTGCGCATGTTGGTGGCCAGTGGCAATACAATCAGACGGATAAGAAAGCACCTTTTGTTTTTGTACAATTTAATGACAAAGAATTTCCTTTTGCATCAGTGTGTTACCATAAAATAACCCAAGATAACACGATCAGCTTAGCTAACTATATGAAGCAAGCTATGGCAAATGCTATGCAGTAAGGCTTTTGTCGGCGCCGTTATACAGGTAAAATGCCGCAAATCTTAAGCCTTTCCACTTTCAGCCATTCGAGGATAGCCGTGAGCGAGCAGAAAACATCTTTAAGCTACAAAGACGCCGGTGTCGATATTGACGCCGGAAACGCCCTAGTTGAACGCATCAAGGGTGCCGTAAAGCGTACACGTCGTCCGGAAGTTATGGGTGGTTTGGGCGGTTTTGGTGCGCTGTGCCAAATCCCTGCAGGTTACAAAGAGCCCGTGCTCGTTTCAGGTACGGATGGTGTCGGTACAAAATTACGTTTAGCCATGGATCTAAAGCGCCACGATGGTGTTGGTATAGACTTAGTTGCCATGTGCGTTAATGATTTAGTTGTGCAAGGTGCTGAGCCCCTGTTTTTCCTCGATTACTATGCAACCGGCAAACTTGATGTTGACACTGCCAGTGCCGTCGTCAATGGCATTGCTGAAGGCTGTTTCCAATCTGGCTGTTCATTAGTAGGCGGCGAAACTGCAGAAATGCCTGGCATGTATCATGGTGAAGATTATGATATCGCGGGCTTTTGTGTCGGCGTGGTAGAAAAAGCAGACATCATTGATGGTACAAAAGCGCAACCAGGCGATCAGATAATTGCCCTGGCGTCATCAGGCCCACATTCCAATGGTTTTTCGCTAATTCGTAAAGTGCTGGAAGTCAGTGGCCAATCTGCTGACACCGTTTTGGAAGGCAAATCTATTGCCGATCATTTACTCGAACCTACTCGTATATATGTGAAAAATTTGCTTAGTATGATTAAGCAAACACCGGTGCACGCACTATGCCATATTACTGGTGGTGGTTTTTGGGAAAACATTCCTCGTGTATTGCCCGAAAATACTAAAGCGGTAATTGATGGTAATAGCTGGCAATGGCCTGCCATATTTAACTGGCTGCAACAACAAGGCAATATTAGCCGCCATGAAATGTACCGCACCTTTAACTGTGGTGTTGGTATGATTGTTGTCGTGCCTAAAGATACGTTACCACAAGCACTTAGCCTAATTTCAGCTGCTGGAGAAACCGCTTGGCATCTGGGCGAAATTGCCGCGGCAGCAGCCGGTGATGAACTGGTCATTATTAACGAATAAGGCCACCGATGAAATCTATCGTAGTACTGATTTCTGGTAGCGGCTCTAACCTGCAGGCAATCATTGATGCCTGCAGTAGCGGGTTTATTCCGGCTAAAGTCACTGCTGTTATCGCCAACAAAGCCGATGCTTACGGCTTAGTGCGGGCAAGTGATGCGGGTATCGCAACCGAAGCACTTAGCCATAAAGCATTTTCCAACCGCGAAGATTACGATCAGGCACTGATTAAAACTATCGACGCCTATCAACCCGATCTGGTGGTACTTGCTGGCTTTATGCGCATCCTGACCCCCTGTTTTGTAAGACATTATCAAGGCCGTTTATTAAACGTGCATCCGTCCTTACTGCCTAAATACCAGGGGCTGGATACACATCAGCGGGCAATCGACGCAGGTGATACTGAGCATGGTTGCAGCGTACATTTTGTTACCGAGCAACTTGATGGTGGACCGGTTATTTTGCAGGCGAAAGTACCGTTATTCAGCGATGACGATGTAACATCTCTGGCTGAGCGTGTGCATGAACAGGAACACCGTATCTATCCGCTGGTTGTGCGTTGGTTTTGTCAAAGCCGTTTACAACAGCAAGCAGATCAGGCATGGTTGGATGGTAATGTATTAGCCGCCAACGGGTATGCCAATGACGAAGATGATTAAACGGCGCTTTTGGGCGCCTTTTGTAATAGTTACCAGCCTATTTTCCAATGCACTGTATGCCGATATAGCACCACTTAGTGAGTTTAATGCTGACTATATTGTGTATCGCGCCGGTAAAAAACATGGCGACGCTAAACGCTATCTAAAAACAACAGAACAGGGCTACCAGCTAGGATACAGCAGCGATATCAGCTGGATGATATTCTCTGACAAGCGCGAAGAAACCTCCGACTTTGTGATTAACAATGGCCAAATTCAGCCGTTACGTTACATTATGCAGCGCTCAGGTACTGGCCCTAATCGTTATTACGAACTCAACCTTGACCCTGTAAAGAAAACACTCAGCGAAGGTGCCAACCAAAAACAAAAGGCCGTCAACTGGCAAGATGACTGGTTAGATCAAATAAGTTATCAGCTACAATTGGTGCTGGATTTAAAAGCGGGTAAAACCGATTTTAATTACACGGTGCTTAATCGCAGTGGCAATACAAAGGAATACCATTACAAAGTGGTTGCTGAAGAGATGCTACCGCTGCCATATGGCAATATAAAAACGCTGCGCATTGCTCGCATAGAGCAAAATAGTGATAAGCAAATTTATGCCTGGGTTGCACCTGAACTTGACTATATGCTGGTGAGACTTTGGCGCGGTGAAGACAACGTAGAGCAATTTGATGTCCAGCTGTACAAACTGGACATTACCCCGGAAACTCAGCCTATAGGCTCGCCGTAACGAAACAATTGGCTCTCACCATTTTGCATCTTGTGCCACTGCTCGTTATTGGTCAGTGGCTCTGTTGCAATAATAGTCACGACATCATTCGGCGTCGTTTCAGTACTAAAATCAATGTCCACATCCACGTCAGATAAACGCGCCATGCCAAAGGGAGCACGCCGCGTTATCCAATGTAATTTGGTGGTGCAATAGGTTAACAAGTACTCACCATCGGTCAGTAGCATATTAAAAACACCAAGCTTGTGCAGTGTTTTGCATTGGCGCTGAATAAACGTAAAGGCTTGCTTTCGGCTGGCAGGCTTTTGCGGATAACGTTTATCGAGCTCACTCAACAGAAAACAAAATGCACGCTCACTGTCTGTTGTGCCCACCGGCGTAAAGCGCTGCACCGGCAGTTGCTGATAGTTTGTGAGTTGACCATTATGGGCATAGGTCCAATATCGGCCCCAAAGTTCGCGGGTAAACGGATGTGTGTTTTCAAGCGCTACCCTGCCGCGGTTTGCCTGGCGCACATGGGCAATAACCGCTTTACTTTTAATCGGGTAATCCGACACTAACCGGGCTATTTCAGACTGATAACTGGGCAGCGCATCTTTAAACGTGCAGACGCCTTTATTTTCGTAAAATGCAACTCCCCAGCCATCCTTATGTGGGCCGGTTCGCCCGCCGCGTTCTTTCAGGCCTTTAAAACTAAAACAGATATCAGTTGGCACATTGGCGGACATGCCAAGTAATTCGCACATATTTCTTATTACCTTCTAAACGCATTTAGCAGGACAAATTGCACCAAATGACTATGCTTAGCGTATAAGTTGCAACTTAAGTTGACAATCACTTTATGCAACATCGTAGATATGGGCTTGCAACTTTAGTTAAAGCGTTCTACTCTAGCGAGATAGTGGTCAGACCTCTTTTCGGAGCATAAAATGGAACTAGTAATACTTAGCGCGGCGCTTATCGCCGCAATTGGCATTCTGGCGTACAACCGCGCCAGCTTGACGATGTTCACTGCAGCCATCGCCATAATATTGGCCGTTGGTACTGTATTAGATACTGTGGGTACGCTAAGTTGGTTAGTGTTCCTGTTGATAGCTTTACCATTAAATATTGCCTCGGTGCGCCAGCAATATCTTACGAAACCATTGTTATCACTCTATCGCAAAATCATGCCAGAAATGTCAAGCACAGAAAAAGAAGCTATTGATGCTGGTACAACGTGGTGGGAAGCCGATTTATTCCGCGGTAATCCAGACTGGCATAAAATGCATAATTTTCCGGTGCCACGTTTAAGTGCTGAAGAACAAGCGTTTCTGGATGGACCGGTTGAAGAATTACTGGCCATGGTTGATGACTGGCATACTACGCACGAACGTGCTGATCTTTCGCCAGAAGTATATCAGTACCTAAAAGATCACGGCTTTTTCGCCATGATTATTAAAAAGCAGTACGGTGGTCTTGAATTCTCGGCTTTCGCGCAATCTTGTGTACTGCAAAAACTCACCAGCAAAAGCATGGTGTTATCCAGCATCGTTGGTGTACCTAACTCCCTAGGCCCCGGTGAATTGCTGCAGCACTACGGTACTGATGAACAAAAAGCGCATTATTTACCACGCCTGGCCAAAGGCCTGGAAGTGCCTTGTTTTGCCCTAACCAGCCCGGAAGCGGGTTCAGATGCTGGCGCAATACCAGACACAGGCATTATTTGCAAAGGCGAATGGGAAGGCAAAGAAGTTGTTGGTATGCGCCTTACCTGGAACAAACGCTACATCACGTTGGCACCTATCGCTACGGTGCTGGGTTTGGCGTTTAAATTATACGATCCGGAAGGTTTACTGGGCGACAAAGAAGAGCTGGGTATTACCTGTGCGCTAATTCCGGTAACCACACCGGGTGTTAAAATAGGCCGTCGTCACTTCCCACTGAATGTGCCATTCCAAAATGGCCCTACTCAGGGTGAGAATATCTTTGTACCACTAGATTATATTATCGGTGGTGAAAAAATGGCCGGCCAAGGCTGGCGCATGTTGGTTGAGTGTTTATCAGTAGGCCGCGCAATAACACTCCCTTCAAACAGTACTGGCGGTATAAAAGCGGTTGCTTTGGCAACAGGTGCTTATGCCCGTATTCGTCGTCAGTTCAAATTACCTATTGGTAAAATGGAAGGCGTTGAAGAAGTAATGGCGCGGGTAGGTGGCTATGCATATATGGCTGATGCGTCAACATCGATGTCTGTCGGCTCTATCGACTTAGGTGAGAAACCGTCTGTTATTTCCGCCATAACTAAGTATCACATGACCGAGCGTATGCGCCAGGCCATTATCGATGCTATGGATGTGCATGGTGGTAAAGGCATCTGTATGGGCCCAAATAACTATCTGGCGCGTGGATATCAAGGTGCACCGGTGGCCATTACGGTAGAAGGCGCTAACATACTTACCCGTAATATGATTATCTACGGACAAGGCGCTATCCGTTGTCATCCATACGTGTTAGCTGAACTACAGGCGGCACAATTAGATGACGAGCGTGCGGCAGTAACCGCGTTTGACAAAGCGCTGTTTGGCCATATTGGTTTTGCTATTAGCAACTTCTTCCGTACATTCTGGTTATCGTTAAGCGGTGGCATTTTTAGCAGCGCCCCATACAATGACGCTACAGCTAAATACTACAAACAAATGAACCGGTTTAGCGCCGCATTAGCGCTGATGTCAGACGTTGCTATGGGAACCTTAGGTGGTGATCTTAAGCGTCGTGAACGTATTTCAGCGCGTCTGGGTGATATTTTAAGTATGCTCTACCTAACATCGTCTGTACTGAAGCGTTACAACGACGACGGACGTAAAGCGGAAGACTTGCCATTAGTACAGTGGTGCTGTGAAGATAATCTGGCCAAAGCTCAGCTGGCTTTAGATGAGTTGTTTGATAACTTCCCTGCCCGCGCAGTGGCGGTGGTATTAAAGCGCGTGGTGTTCCCATGGGGCCGCACCTTACGTAAAGCCTCCGACATCACCGAGCACAAAGTTGCCCGTATTATGCAAACACCTGGTGAAGCACGCTCACGGCTTGGAAGTCATTTATATCTGAAAAATGAGCCGTTAAACCAGTTAGGTTTAATGGAACAGGCACTAAAAGATATCCTTGCAGCTGAACCTATTTTTGACAAAGTAAGTCACGCAGCAGGAAAACGTTTGCCATTCTTCCGCTTAAACGAAGTAGCAGACTTAGGCCTGGAACTGAAGGTAATAAGCGATGCCGAAGCACAACAGCTTCGTACTGCAGAACAAGGCCGCTTATTTGCCATCAATGTTGATGACTTTGAACCAGAATACCTGGCAGCGGATAAAACTCTTACGCAACAAGGCGCTGGTGCAGTTGAAAAAGACAAACAAAATAAAGCAGCCTAAATAGGTTCCTTTGATAACACTTAAACAAAAGGGCCTGTCGATTGACAGGCCCTTTTTAATTTTACTAACCAGAACAACTTATAGTTAGCTGCGAGCTAGACTAATACGAGCTTCACTTCAGTTACTCGCTTCAGCTACTCGCTTAAGTCAAACAAACTAACAAAGACTCATTTACCATATCTGCGGCGATATAATAAACCAAGTCCCGCCAGCATTAGCAGAGCTGAAGCAGGCGCAGGTACTTGAGCCGCAGTGATAGTAAGGTTCAAATCAGTAGCACTAACATCAACAAAATCGTTAGCAAAATTTACCGCGCCAAAATTCATAAAATTAAGGCTTATCAATACATCGCCAACTTGCCCAGCTAAAAAGCTAAAGGTTGCTAATTCAAAACTGCGGCCTTGTTGAGTGGCGAGTATCATCTCATCCGCAAACAAATCAGCATAATCACTCAGGAAGAGTGCACCAACAAGCGCATTATGTTCATCAAATTGATAGCTACCAAAGCCATCGTCGAAACCACTGCCAAATTGCCAGTTAAGTAACGACACTGCAGATGTCGGGTATAACACCTCAGCCCAAAACCCGCCCATGGTCTCGGTGAGGTCGCTCATAGACAGCGTTACCGTTATGATATCGCCAACTTGGTAATCGCTACGATCAGCATTTAATTGAATTAACGCTGCATGACTAGCACCAGTAAACAGTAAACACAGCGCAAATAACATTGATTTCATTGTTTTATTCTCCATTAAATTATTGTGGGCTTAAGCAACGTGGCAAATCACAAAGCGCAGTCATAGCGCGTACATCACGCTGATCCACGACAGCATCGCCATTAAAATCCAGACTTAATGACAAAGCACCACCTTGTCTGAGTATCTGTTGAAACAATCTAATATCACGCTGATCAATTGCACCATTTTGATCAAGATCAGCTGCTTGGTAACTGGCCGGAAGTTGTAAAGCAACCACTACCGGGTCATGATCTGATGAACGATAAGCGTCACCTGCGAAGTAATCCAATTGTTGCTGCGGAGTCTTAAACTCAACATTGTAATCCAGTGCTATTGGCTCATCTGCGTTAATATTCCATTTGGTTGCATCAACCAGGTACTGTATCGCCTTGTCGTTTAGCAAGGCATGATCCAGTGAGCCTGATAAACCGGAGAACACGTAGCCATGACTTGGTACTTTACCCAGGACTTCAAACACATTTTTATAACCCGCCTGCGCTAAAGTAGTGATCGGGTCTTCTTTGGCGTAGGCATTCAGATCACCGATAACCAAGGCTGGAATATCAGTAAACTGCTGGGCTGCAAAAGTACCAATAGCTTCGGCTGCTCGGCTTCGGCTAATATTGCAGTTACCCTGACCATCTCCGTTATCGCTATCGCCAGCGCCACATGCTGAGCCCTTCGATTTTAAATGGTTTACCATGACGGCAAATTCTGTGTCAGTTTCCAACTCACGGAAACGCTGCGCCAACATTGGTCGGTTACGGTTATCGTCAAATAGCGCAACACCCTGTGCATCAACTGCTGAGTTAGAAGAATCCAATATCATCAACTCAGCAGCTGGCGTCACCAGATCACTGCGGTAGATTAACCCAACTGTAATTTCATCAGAACCAACCGGGCCACCGGCGTTGATAAACTGCCAATTGTTATTACCTGATGTCTCACGCAGGCCATTCACCAGATCAGCAATGGCTGATGTTGCTGCATAGCCATCATTTTCTATTTCCATCAAACCGATAACGCTGGCATCCAAGGCCGCCAAGGCTGACACAATTTTCGCCCGCTGGCGCTCAAACTCAGCGGCACTGTCTGCGCCACGTGCCGTAGGGAAACCGCCGCCTGCGCCGTTACCATTAAAATAATTCAACACGTTGAAGCTTGCGACTTTAACATTACCTGCCGCTGACAACTCTGGCGCAGCAGTGCGCGGATTACTCTGAATAAAGTCTGGCGTTTGCGTTGGCATAATGCGGTACTGACTAAAACCGTAGTGCACGGTACCGGTCAGGTTAATTACAGTATCACCGCTACGTACCGAGTTTGTCGCAGCTAAACCACCTACTGGATAAGGCACTGTCGCCGGATTCTGACTTGTGTTGGCATCATCTAACACAATCTTGTTTAATTCATGCGCCGCCGCCAGAGCAATGGCTTCTGCCCCCGGGCTAACAACCTGAGTTGGCGTGTAACGCCTGCCGTTAGATAACGTCAGCTCACCAAATCGTCCAAGAGTATAGGTATCATTTACCGTTAAGGTCTGCGCAAAACGTACCAACATCCCTTCTACAGCCTCCATCTCGGCTATTGTAGTAACAGGCAGTGCCAATGGTGTTGCAGATGGTAATTCGCTGCTGCCGCAATCCTGGCTGGCAGTAATATTGGTTAGCTGAGTATGGCCATTAAATTCAGCAACAGTCGCCTGCAACCTTACACGCTGACCAGTGCTCACACCCAAATCGGCACTATTCGCATACACAAACACGCCCTCAGAGGTGGCAGGGTCATTATCTTGCTCAACACCAACGGCTTGAATATTGTAGCCTCGTAGGCCAGGCGAGGTTTGTGTAACCACGGCCTCAACCTGCACTATCTGTCCAACCAACGGGCTGGCATCACCGGCACCTTGAATAACTGAAATAGCCGTTGCAGGCTCGCCACAAGTTAATACCGGATCAGGATCCGGCTCAGGATCAACCGGGCCATTGCCTTCACCGTTAAACAGACCAATATCGCTAAAATCATCCTGAGCAAAACCTTGCCACTGCACTGAAGGGTCGAAACTGTCGCTAGTATTTGTATCGTAAAGCACAGCCGTGCGACGTAAAGTATCATTTGCAGTAGTGGTGTCACCCGAGCCCCAAGCTGAACCGGGGTCTGTACCTAGCTGGCCAATTGAGTCAATGACGACGTCATTATTGGTTAATGTTATGGCATCATCACCATTCCACAAGCTGTTGCCCGATGTTTGATCTGCCAATGCGACAAGTTCAGCAGAGGCACTGCTTGATGCATAAACAAAGGTACTGCCAGGCTGCACAGTACCAGCAAGGTTTATTGTTGTACCAACATTAGCACTGCCGTTGAAGTAAACTTTTATCGCATAGCCACTAAGTGAGATCGCTTCAGCTGTCGGATTATAAAGTTCCAGTGCTTTGTTGTTGCCGGAACCTTCTATATATTCAGAAATAAATAAATCGGCGTGGACGGCCGGTGCTAATAACATGGCGATGGTTGCTGATAGCGCCCTGATTTTCATTTTAACTCCCTGGTTATTATTGTTAAGGACAAGCAAATATAAAGCGCTTTTATGGCAGATTAATTAACTTTGAGCAAATTATTGCAAGTATTTTTTTACGAATATGCGCCAGTAATTTTTACACAAACTTTAATAAATGTTTTTACTTCAATCTGTGAAATAATCAGCCATAAAGCAATCCGAATGTCTGCTACTCACTTCCATCTGGCTGCAAGATAAGGTTTACTGTACGTCGTTCTATTATCAGGAGTACCACATGTTTAAAGTAAACCAATATTTTGATGGCAACGTAGCGTCGATCGCTTTTGCCGGCGAGCAACTCCCTGCGACAGTGGGTGTCATGGCCCCGGGCGAATATGAATTTGGCACCAGCCAGCATGAAGTGATGACTGTTGTTAGCGGCGCTTTAACGGTATTACTACCTGGCGCCAACGGCTGGCAAACCTTCAGTCGCGGCCAACAGTTTGAAGTACCAGCTAATGTGAAGTTTCAGTTGCAGGTTGCTGTAGATACCGCGTACCTTTGCACCTATGCCTGATGTTGTATTAAGGAACCACCATGCGCGGTATGCGCTCTGCAGCAAAGCAACCAGAACCCGCCAAAAGGCCGGAAGCCGTTAATCTAAAACAGACGTTGGCCATGCTATGGCCGTACTTATGGCAGTTTAAATACCGCGTATTGCTGGCATTGCTGGCACTTATTGCGGCCAAGGCTGCTGTGCTACTGATGCCGCTGGCGCTGAAGTACATTGTTGATGCCCTGGACAGTGGCCAGCAAAGCTTGCTTGTTGTGCCAGCTGCACTGTTATTACTTTACGGCGGTTTGCGCTTTGCCACCGTGTTTTTTGGTGAAGTTCGCGACGCACTGTTTGGCCGGGTTACCGAGCATGCTATGCGCAAGCTTGGGCTGCGGGTATTTCAGCATTTACACAGTTTAGAACTTGCCTTTCATTTAGACCGCCAAACCGGGGGCATTAGCCGCGATATTGAGCGAGGCAGCAATGGCCTGAGTTTTCTAATGCGGTTTTTAATGTTTAATATCGCCCCCACCCTGTTTGAAATACTGGCGGTGGCGCTGATTTTTGCCACGCTGTTTTCGCCCTGGTATTCGCTGGTAACTGTTCTTGCAGTTGGTATCTATATCTTTTTTACCGTAATCATTACCGAGTGGCGCAATAAATATACCCGCGAAGCCAACCAGGCAGATAACACCACAAACAGCCGCGCAATTGACAGCCTGTTAAATTACGAAACAGTAAAATACTTTAACAACGAGCAATACGAAGCTCAGACCTACGATAGCTTTTTAGCCAAATGGGAGCAGGCCAGACTAAAAAACCGGCTTAGCTTGCTGGCACTAAACTCGGGCCAGGCACTTATTATTGCTGCCGCTATTACCGCTTTAATGTGGCTTGCTGCAGGTGAGGTAGTAAACAAACAACTAACTCTCGGCGATTTGGTTATGGTCAATGCCTACATGATCCAGCTGTTTTTACCGCTAAATTTTTTAGGCTTTGTTTACCGCGAAATACGTCGTGCACTAACCGATTTAGAAAACATGCTGGGATTACTTAAGCGTAAACCACAGATCACGGATGCAGCAGGTGCCAGCACCTTGCAGTTAACTAAAGGTGAAATACGCTTTGAGCAAGTTGCGTTTCAGTATCAACCAGAACGCCCCATACTGCAGCAATTAAACTTTACCGTGCCGGCGGGCAGCAAAGTGGCTATTGTTGGTGCCAGTGGCGCAGGCAAAAGCACCATTGCCCGTCTGCTATATCGCTTTTACACCACTAGTGCGGGCCGTATTTGCATTGATGGGCAGGATATCAGTACCGTAACGCTGGACAGCTTACGCCGTTCTATAGCTATAGTGCCGCAAGATACGGTCTTGTTTAACAGCAGCATTCGCGAAAATATTCGCTACGGTCGCCCTGATGCCAGCGAAGCCGATATAGACCAAGCCATTGCACTGGCGCACTTACAGCACTTTATTGCCAGCTTGCCGCAAGGTGATACCACCTTGGTAGGAGAGCGCGGATTAAAAGTGTCCGGTGGCGAGAAACAGCGTATTGCTATCGCCCGCGCTATTTTAAAACGCTCACCCATACTGCTGTTTGACGAAGCCACTTCGGCGCTGGATTCCGCTTCCGAGCAGGCTATATTGCAAGCAATGCGCGAAGTTGCCCGCAACCATACCAGCGTGGTTATTGCGCACCGGCTGTCTACCATTACCGACGCTGACAACATTATTGTACTAAAACACGGCCAGCTGGCAGAACAAGGTAGCCACGACGAGTTGCTAGCGGCGGGCGGCGAGTATGCCCGTATGTGGCAATTACAGCAAAAGCAACAACAGTAATAGGCTGCACTGGCGCTTACTGCCAGTGCTTGTTTATACTGCATTGGCTAAAACCATAATAACAAGCCCAATTAAAGGTGCCTTATGACCCCATTTAAACTCTCTGCCACAGCTTTTTTTGTCACCTCTACCCTATTGCTTAGTGCCTGCAGCCCACAGCAACAAGCCGCACCGGTAAAAGCCGAGCAAAAACAATTAACGCAAGCCGATGCCGAAGCCTTTCTGGCTGATACCGAGAAGAAACTAGAGCAACTGTATTTAGAGTCAAACCGCGCCGAGTGGATATACGCTAACTTTATTACCGAAGACACGGCATCACTGGCTGCAGATGTTAATGAAAAGCTGACTGTAGAAATGGTCAACCTGGCTACAGCAGCAGCAAAGTTTGATCAGGTGGCGCTGTCTGAAGACAGTCGCCGTAAACTGGATAAACTCAAATTAGCCTTAACCTTACCCGCACCACAAGATGCCGCTAAAACAGCAGAAATGGCCAAGCTTGTTGCCGAATTGGGTGGCCTGTATGGCAAAGGCAAATACTGTAAAGCGGATGGCAGCTGCTTATCATTAGGCGACATGTCGGCCATTATGGCCAGTAGCCGCGATTACAACGAACAGTTAGAAATGTGGCAAGGCTGGCGCGAAATAAGTAAACCAATGCGCCCGTTGTATCAGCGGTTAATTGCGTTAACCAACGAAGGTGCCAAAGAGTTAGGTTATGCTGACACAGGTGCCATGTGGCGTTCAAAATACGATATGCCCGCCGATGACTTTGCTAAAGAGCTAGACCGGGTGTGGGAGCAGGTAAAACCGTTATATGAATCCTTACACTGTCATGTGCGTAGTAAATTAGCCGAACAATATGGTACCGACAAAGTGGCTTTGGATAAGCCTATTCCGGCACATCTGCTAGGGAATATGTGGGCGCAAAGCTGGGGCAATATCTATGATCTGGTGGCGCCGCAAGACGCCGATCCAGGCTATGATGTCACTGAGTTATTAGCAAAACACAACTACGACGAAATCAAAATGGTTCGTGGTGCTGAAGCGTTTTTTAGCTCACTGGGGTTTGACCCATTACCCGAAACGTTTTACCAACGCTCGCTATTTTTAAAACCAGCCGATCGCGATGTTGAATGCCATGCATCAGCCTGGGACTTAGACGCCAAAGACGATTTGCGTATTAAAATGTGTATTCAGCGCACTGGTGAAGAGTTTTCAGTAATTCACCATGAACTGGGACACAACTACTACCAGCGCGCCTATAAAGACCAGCCAGTGTATTTTCAGGAAAGCGCCAACGACGGCTTTCACGAAGCCATTGGCGACACTATTGCGTTGTCCGTTACGCCAGGCTACTTAAAGCAAATTGGTTTACTGGACACCGTACCTGACGAGTCAAAAGACATTGGCTTATTGCTGAAAATGGCCATGGACAAAATTGCTTTTGTGCCGTTTGGTTTAATGGTTGATCAATGGCGCTGGAAAGTGTTTAACGGCGATATAGCCCCCGAGCAATACAACGAAGCCTGGTGGCAACTGCGGGAAAAATATCAAGGTGTTGCAGCACCCGTGGCTCGTAGCGAAGCCGACTTTGACCCAGGTGCAAAATACCATGTGCCGGGCAACGTGCCTTATACCCGTTATTTCTTAGCGCACATTCTGCAGTTCCAGTTCCATAAGGCACTGTGCGATATCGCAGGAAATGAAGGCGCCGTGCATCGCTGCTCAATTTACAACAGTAAAGAAGCCGGTGCTAAGCTAAACCAAATGCTGGAAATGGGCTCAAGCCAAAGCTGGCAACAAGCGCTGGAAGTGGTAACCGGCAAACCAGAAATGGACGCCACAGCCATTCTGGCCTACTTCGCCCCGCTGCAAGCTTATTTAGACGAGCAAAACAAAGGCCAGCAATGCGGCTGGTAAGCTAACCGCTATATTAATAACAAGCCCGCGAAAGCGGGCTTGTTATTTTTACAGCAATTAACATTTAGGGTGGCCGTACAACTTAAAGACCGAAAGAGGTGTTAAGGCTGCTGATACACCACAACCTTGTTGCGGCCTGTGTGTTTGGCATTGTAAAGAGCGATATCTGTTTGCTCTATTAGTTCATCAGGCTCAGCAAAGGTTGACGTACTGCTAATACCAATACTGATGGTCATTTTAAGGTTTGGTTCCACAGCCATCGCAGTGTATGCAACTGCCTTGCGTAGTCGCTCAGCAATAAGTATTGCTGTTGCTTCATCGGTGTCGGGTAAGCAGAGTAAGAATTCTTCACCGCCGTAGCGAAATAGTAAGTCATAGTCACGCAGCTGTTCGCTGGCAATATCAACGACATGCATGATGGCGCGGTCGCCGGTTTTATGGCCGTGCTGATCGTTTACTTGTTTAAAGTGGTCAATGTCAAACAGCAGCAGGCTAAGTGTTGTACCGCTGCGCTGTCCACGGTTAAGCTCAGCAACTAGCCTTGTTTGCAGCGAGCGGCGGTTTAACAGCCCTGTTAACGCGTCACGCTCAGAGACATGAAGTAGTGCGAGCCGCTGTTGTGAATGGCTTAACATGATGACACAGCCAATCATTAAAATGGCAAAGGCGGTAAGACTGAAAAAACCAATGCTATGAATTAGTGCACTTTGCTGTGTATGTACAATTTGAAAATGCTCTAGCAGCATGTAAGTGGAGCGTAAGGTGAATTGAATAATATTAAAGGCAAAGGTGGCAATAAAAGCTAAATACACCCGCCCCAGCTCGCTGTGCCGCTGACGCCAAAGCATATTTATACTCCACAGGTTAAATGCCAGAACTAAGGGAATGGCAAATAGCATGCGGTTAGCGGTGGCACTGCTGGCAAAATCTGTTAGTTGAATAAGATAAATGGGAATAAGCAACAACAATAGCCATTGTCTTTTCGCGGATAACTGCAAGTGGCGGTGAATGCCGCAGGCTAATGCCAAGTGCGCACCAACACTACAGGTATTAGATAACGCAGGCACCAGCCAATAAGGCAAACTGGTGATACTGCCATTCACCGTGCTCAAAAGGGCATTAACTAACATTAACACGGCGGCTAATATAAAATATCGCTGATAACGGAATTGACGTTCTGATTTATATTGCAACACCAACAATGCCGCAAAGGTGGCGGCAATAAAGGCGTTTACAATACTTAGCGTAAGCACATCCATTACTATTATGACTGCTTGTACCTTAATTCACAGCGACGCAAAATAGCACAAAAAAACAGCATCGACAATTGTTAAAAACGAGGTGTAAAGGGTAATTGTACGTTTAACATTGACGGTTCGCATTCAACTCAACCGGGAGAACTAAGGCTGGGTATGAAAACGCGGCGGAGCTACTTAACTATTCTTTAAACAACCAAGTAAAAAACCTGCTACATGCAGGCTTTTTATTTTTTAACGGTGCGAGGCGTATAGCCGGTACTTACTCTAACCGTACTTTCATCATGCAGCCTTTATACAAACCCAGGTATAAATAGGACTGCTGTTGCTGCTGTACCAGCAACATACTGCGCACACCGCCTAATAAATCTGCCGCACCTTGATACTGTAAGCTTTGCCAACTTTGGCCAGCATCGTCAGACCATTGCAAAATAAGCGGTTGTGGCTCGCTAAAGCTCTTGTTCCATCCTGCGGTGTACAAGCGACCATTTCGATTAGGGTCTATTGCCACATCAAAGTAAAATCGGTGATTAGCATCTGGTAACAGGCTTGTCCAGCTGGCGCCGTTGTTTGTGCTCATAACAATGCCGCCCTCGCCGCAGGCATAAACAGCATTGTTGGCAAAACGCACGTTGTAATACACGCTGGGATCGGGCAATAACTCACTAAACGCTTGCGTATGCCCATCGGCTAACCGATAACTGAACAAGACACCATTTTCAATAGCGCCCTGCCCTCCCCACCAGATCTGGCTGCGTTCAGGCGTTAACGCTAATGCACTGTTGGGTTGAGCCAACATGTTCCAGTCACCTTGAAGCTTTTGCCAACTGATGCCTAAGTTATCCGATTGGGCTAGCACACCATGCCCCGTGGCGTATAAACGTTGTTGCAGCGGATCGTAGTGCAAGGCATAAATACCTTCATGCTCGCCATTTTCGCCAAAAGGACGCGACACCTCCAGCCAACTGTCACCAGCGTCAAAAGATTCTTGCAGATGAATTCCCGCAGATTCAGTATCATTTTGCAGGTTCACCGCCGCCAACCAATGTTGGTCGGTAATCATAGCCAAATCTTGCAACTCATAGCCTTCTAACCCTATTAACTGCCAGCTATTTTGCTGTGGCTGCTGTTGATATAAGCCGTTGTTGGTTAAAGCCAGAATATTGTCTTGTTGCTGATACAACCGCTTAATGATTAGCCCACTAAGACCTTGATGAGTAAATTCAAACGGCTCCGGCGTTGAAACCGGAGGCGGTTGTAATGGTGCGGTATCGCTATTACAGCCGCTTAGTGCAAACCAACACAGTAACCACAGTAGAACATTACGCAATTTCATTATGTCTCCTAAAACAGGCCATGCAGACGTTAGCCTTTACACCGCCCTTTGGTTAAACTCACAAATATAAAACCATGAATGAAACATCAATGTTGTCAATATTGGTAATCCGTGTGAACTTAATGCGACAATGCGCCGCATAAAATATCAGAGAAAATTAAGAAATGATTATCAGCATAAAGCGACTATTACTGTGGTTGGTAACAGTTTGCTTGCTAACATTGCCTGCATTGGCAGAGGTTCAGCTGCATACCACTGCGGTGGGTGACTACCAGTTATATCTACCCAAAGCTGCGGCGAAAAATATTTTGGTGCTGGCGCATGGCATGCTGGGTAAAAACCAACAGGCCGCTGCACAGGCAAAAATCTATACCGAACGCTGGATACCCTATGCTGAAAAGTATGGCTTAATTATTATTGCGCCAGCTTTTGACAACGAGCGCTTTGGAAACCTGTCGCAAGGCTATGGTGGGTATCGTAATTTGTTTGGCAAATATATTGGTGCTGACGATTTTGTGCATCAGTTGGTAGAACAATATCGCAGTAAAACACAAACTGGCGCCAGCCAGTTTTACTTATACGGCCACTCTGCCGGTGGTCAGTTTGTTGCCCGTTACGTAGTTACTCACCCCGAACGTGTTATTAAAGCCGTTATTAGCGCAGCGGGCCGCTATTCTTACCCGGACGATCGCGTGCCCTGGCCTTACGGTGCCGGGCGCCTTAATAAAAAAATTAGTTGGGACAGTGGTGCTGTTGTGCGGCATGAACGCGTCAGCCCGCAACTGCTTAATTACGCAAAAGCGGCTGATAAAACGCAGATAGTGATCGGCGCTCTGGACACCAAAGCTCAGGATAGACGAGCAGCACATATCGGCAGTAACCGGATAGAATTTGCACATAGCTGGGCTGAAGCAGTAAATGACCTTGCCACACGCTATGATATGAAGGCAAATATTAAGGTGCATCTGGTCGCAGGTATTGGCCATGACTCCGCTAAGCTAACACCTAAAGCAGCTTCATTGTTATTTGCGGATCTAAACCGATAACTAAAAAATGTATTAAGCAAGCAACCACTGCTGTAGCTGCGCCAGCGAGCTGACTTCATGGTGCGGGATTATCCCTTCAGGGCACGAAGCGCCGTGACGGTTTAACCAACAGGTGTCAATACCGGCGTTGATACCGCCTTTAATATCGGCATGGGGGTTATCACCCACCATTAAAATCTGGTTTTTAGGGGGGTGGTTCATTAAGGCAAAAGCATGATTAAAAATGCCGATATCGGGTTTGGCTACCCCTACTTGCTCAGAAATCACTAATGCTGAGAAGACATCAGCAAAACCAGTACGGGCTAAACGTATTTGCTGTAGCTCGGTAAAGCCATTGGTAATAATACCCAACTTTGCACGGCCTTTTAACGCCTGAATAAGCTCTGTGGCACCAGGAAGTGTAGTGCAAATATCCGCCATCGCCTGCATAAAAGCACTATTTAGGGCATTGGCGCTGTGGTTTAGCTTTTGTGCCCAGGGTGTGAAGCGGCTAACTTGTAGCTGCTGGGCGCTAATGTCGCCCTGTTGATACTGCTGCCATAATGGCAGGTTAATTGACTGGTAATATTCATAGTCTTCAGCGCTAAACTGATACTGATGCCGGGAAAACATCAGCTGTAAGCCTTTAAAGGCATCAAAATGAAACAAGGTTTCATCGGCGTCAAATAAAATCCACTTATAGCGCACAAGCTACTCCAAAATAAACCAGCAAGCGGCAGTTTATCAGCTAAGCCAAGCTATTGCAGTGACTGAAGTACTAGTCTACCTGCCAACGTTGTTTAATTTTTGCCAGAGTGCCATTTTGCTGCAACGTGGTAAACGCCTGCCGATAGCGCTCACGTAGAGCTGGGTCTGACTGATGATTAAAAGCTGCACATAATGGGTGGTTTAGTTCTTTGAGCTGAAGCACTTTTTCAAGTTGGTTTGCATCATAGCCTAATTGATTCGTTCGCCGGTATATCGATTTTTCGGCACTTATTACCAAATCTACCCGCTCTTTATACAACATACTTAGCGCATGCTCCGCTGTTGAGGTTCGCAAAAGTCTTTTTATGCCCTGCGCAGTTAAATACTGATCTGGATTTGACGAAATACTCACTGCAATATGAAAAGGCTGCAAGTCCTGCAATGCCTGAAGTGGCTGCTCTATTCTTCCTTTTAGCGCCCAGAAAAATAACTGTTCGTTATCCAACTCAGCAACACAATCAAACAATGCCGCCCGTTCCGGGTTGTATGACAATGAGTAAATTAACACATTGTCGTTATTCACTGCCTCGTAAAACGTGCGACCCCACGGGTTTACTTCAAAAGCTGGCGTATCACCTGTTAACGCAAACATGGCCTGCACCACTTCCGAGGCATAACCCCCAAGCTGGCCATCTTCTTGCTTTAACTGATAATAGCTACGATACTCGGTTACAACCCTAACAGTGGTAGCTTGTGCTAAGAAGCTTAACAACCACAGCGGCAGCAACAACAGTATCGCTGTCTTATGGAGCATATAATAAACATCCTATAAAAAAAGGTGACAGGTTTTTTTACGTTAACTGTTGCACCACAAACTCACATAGCTGATGGCTACTAAGCAGCGTTTTATTTTGGGCTTTGTTAGTACCGCCCTTTTCTACCTGATGGATAAACTCGTCCAACATGCCAACAAAACCGCGCTTGTGTATGGTGCTTTGCCAGTCATTCACAGCAAGGTGCTGCTGCTGGTTAGCTGCGCTATGAATACCCTGCACCAAATTATCTACTTGCCAATGCTGATTGGCAGAAAAATACTCTAGCCGTTCAAAACTGTGGCCTGCTAAGCGGTTCATCGATACCGAAACTGACGTACTACCCAGCTGCCAATTTACTTGTACACAAGCCAACTGATCTTTATCAAACTGACCGTGCACCACTGGCGTAAAATTGCCTTTATTATGTAACGCCGTTGCATAATGGGCAAAGTCTAAAAGATGAATAAAATCATCATACACAAAGGTTCTAAGATCTGCTGGCTGCTGATAACGGTTCTTCTGGTAATGTAGCTGTAAAGGTACGTTGGCAAGAGGCTGTTGATACAGCGGAACATAACGCCGGTTAAAGCCAACAAACAACAAAATATTGCGCCGCTCGGCTGCGCTAATTAACTGCTCACACTCCGAAAGCTGATAGCTCAGCGGCTTATCAATAAATAGCGGAATACCCGCATTGAGCAGTTCGCTGGCTATGCTAAAGTGGCTGCTGGTAGAGCTGTGAATCATCACCGCATCGGGCTGAGCCGCTATTAATGCAGACAACTCAGTGTACCCTTCACGAATACGGTACTGCTGCATAAGTTGCCGCAAAACAGTCTCATTTCGAGTACAAAGTACAGGCGTAATGCCAGGCATACTTGCCAGTAACGGCAAGTAGGCTTTTTGTGCAATATCACCCAGGCCCAATAATGCTATTTTCATGCTACACCCAGCGGCTAAATTGCATGTTTAGTAACTGTTGAAGTGGGCCAAACTGCTCAGCCATTGTTTGCCTCTTGGTTAGGTAAAATGTACTGAGCAGGTTATCACGTAAAATGGTTAGCTGAGTAAATGCCGGTTAAAAAATTGTAGTGTTTTTTGCCATGCCAGCTCGGCCATAGCTTCATTATAACGAGCAGTAGAGTCGTTATGAAAACCATGATGAGAATTAGTGTAGCGTTCAATGCTGTATTGCACTTTATGCTGCTGTAGTAATATTTCTGCCGCAGGCCACATAGCATTTACCCGCTCGTCTAATTCTCCCAACTGTACCAGCATTGGCGCTTTAATATTCGCAATGCCATCAGCCGGTGGCGGTGAGCCATAAAAGGGTACTGCAGCGTTTACGGTATCTGGCAACTCTGCTGCAAGGCGACCTGTCATCGCGCCACCAAAACAAAAACCGACCACGCCTAACTTACCGCTGCCCGCCTCAAGTTGTTTTAGCCATAAGGCCGCCGCGGTAAAATCTGCGGCAATTTTTTCACCGTCTAAACTACGCTGCATAGTACGGCCATCATCATCATTACCCGGGTAGCCCCCCAACGACCACAATGCATCGGGTGCAAACGCGATAAAACCGGCTTTAGCCAGGCGGCGGGCTACATCTTCAATGTAAGGGTTTAACCCCCTGTTTTCGTGAATAACCAGCACGACAGGCAATGGCCCTGCAGCTTGTTTTGGCTGCACCAGGTAACCACGACCCTCGCCATGACCATTGGGTGATGGAAATGTTTGATACCGTGCTGTAATGGCTGGATCATTAAATGACACCTGCTCAGCTAAGGCGTAATTGGGCAACATACTATTGATAAACGTGGTCGCTAATGCAGCGTTTACCGCTAAACCGCTCATACCGGCAAAAAAAGCGCGACGACTCATCAAGCCATGGGCATATTTGTCATAAAGTTGGTAGGCTTCAGCTGGAAGCTGTGGTTGTTTTTGCTTGGCATTTTTAGTCATCATATTGCTCTTTTTGTTAGGTAAAAGATTTAGTGCAATACGGGTTATAGTACACAACAGATCGGCTGTCAGCGACAGCCGATGTTTTTCAGGCTATTGCACTACTTTTAAGGGGATTTTGATGTAGCTTACGCCATTTTCAGCCGCAATTGGCAACTGGCCAGCTCGAATATTAACCTGTACCGATGGGTAGATAAGCCTTGGTACGGCCAGGGTTTTATCCCGAGTTTCACGCTTTAACACAAACTCTTGCTCTGCAGTATCCGCTTTGACATGGATATTATGTGCTTTTTGCTCAGCAACGCTGGTTTGATACTTAAGTTCACGTCCACCGGGCTGATAATCATGGCACATAAAAATCTGTGTTTGCTCAGGCAACTGATAAATACGCTGAATTGAGCGAAACAACACATGTGCGTCACCGCCGGGAAAATCACAACGCGCGGTGCCTGAGTCTGGCATAAACAGGGAATCACCGACAAATAAATTATCTGCAATCAAATAACTCACGCTATCGTTAGTATGTCCAGGGGTATTAATCACCTGTGCCTTTAACTCACCTATGGCAAAGGTTTCATTCTCGGTAAACAGTTTATCAAAATAGTCACCTTTGGCTGTCAACTCGTCATCACCCAGGTTAAACACCACCTTAAAGGTTTGCTGTACTTTTTTAATGCCTTCACCAATAGCCACCGGTGCGCCAGTTTTTTGTTTCAAATAATGCGCAGCAGATAAATGATCTGCATGAGCATGGGTTTCAAGGATCCAGTCTATACTCAACTGCTGCTGGGCAATATACGCCAACATCGTGTCTGCCCCTTCAGTGCTAACTGCGCCGGCAGCGGCATCATAATTCAATACCGGGTCAATAATCGCAGCGCGCTTACTATGAGTATCAGCAACCACATAGCTAAAGGTTGAGCTGTCCTGATCAAAGAACATTTCAATCAGCACATTGTGCTGATTATTGGTATGAAGGACTGACATAAACACCCCTTAAATTAGAATCTACTAAATTTCAATTGCAGCTTAACGAAAAGCAGTCTAAAATGCAATTAAGTTATAAGCATATTCCACTTTGTTATATAAAGGAAGAATTCCATGCTAGCGTTACTTGGTGCGATTGTCATTGGTTTAAGCCTTGGTCTATTTGGCTCAGGCGGTTCAATTCTTACGGTGCCAGTGTTGTTGTATTTACTGCATATGCCACCGCAGCTGGCCATTGCGTCTTCACTTCTTATTGTAGCGGGCATTAGCTTATTTGGCTCTGTGCGCAATGGGTTGCAACGCTTGATCAGCTGGCGTCATGTTTTATGGTTTGGTATTCCCGGCATGATGGGAACCTACGGTGGTGCCTGGTTTGGCACCTTGGTTGATGCCCGTTGGCAGCTATTGGTATTTTCGTTATTAATGTTAGTTGCCGCCGTGATGATGTGGCGCAGTAGTACCGGTGATAATGTTGAAGCTAAAGCGTTTAAACCGGCAAAAATTGTTTTAGACGGCCTGATTGTTGGCGTGATCACAGGCTTTGTCGGCGTTGGCGGCGGCTTTTTAATTGTACCGGCCTTAGTATTGCTGGGCGGTTTAAGTATGCCCATTGGTATTGCTACCAGTTTAGTGATCATCGCCATGAAATCGTTTGTCGGCTTCGGTAAGTATTATTGGGTGATGTCTGAGCAAGGTGTGGTTTTTGATTGGACAACCATTGGTCTAATGATTGTAGCGGGTATCGCCGGTAGCTATGTTGGCGGCGCGCTTGGCAAACGTCTACCTAAAGCACAATTGCAAAAAGCTTTCGCCGTTTTCCTGGTGATAATGGCGGCGGTGGTTATTTATCAGTCGGTGTTGAAATAAACGCAAAGGAGCAACAAATGAAAACGTCTCAAGAGTTAGTTGCACAAGCCAAAGCCGCAATTAAAGAAGTTGGCATTAATGAGCTTGCTACCGCACTTAAACAAGATGCTGAAACGGTACTTATCGATGTTCGTGAACCGGCTGAATATAGCCAACAGCACATTACCGGCTCGGTAAATTACCCGCGCGGAGTGCTGGAAATGAATATTCATAACCACCCTAAAGTGGCCGCCACCGGCTGTGAACCCAAGATGGCCTTGCAGCAACTGGCAGATAACACTATTTATGTTATTTGCCGTTCAGGTGCGCGCTCGGCGTTAGCAGCGGAATCGTTACAACGTATG
Source organism: Rheinheimera baltica (assembly GCF_030731985.1). NCBI lineage: Bacteria > Pseudomonadati > Pseudomonadota > Gammaproteobacteria > Chromatiales > Chromatiaceae > Rheinheimera > Rheinheimera baltica. Next base: position 31,156 of record NZ_JAPJDY010000001.1, on the reverse strand, counting down.
GGGTTCACCAAGGTGTTTTCAGTTGACGGCGGAATGCAAGCCTGGCTAGATGCGGCGCTGCCCGTTAAACAATAAACTGAGGACAATATGGAAAACTTCACCCCAATATCTGCATTACTTGGCGGCGCGTTAATTGGTTTGGGCGCGTTAATACTATTGGTTTTTTCTGGCCGTATTGCTGGTATATCCGGCATTGCCAGCAGCGCATTGTTTAACGCTGAAGGACGCAGTTGGCGGCTGGCGTTTTTGCTGGGTATTGTACTTGGCCCATTACTAGTAGGGGCAATTATCGCTGATTTTAGTTTTAGCACACCCGAGCTTGGCTGGCAGGTAATCGTCGCAGGTTTGCTGGTTGGCATAGGTACAGGTTGGGGCAGCGGCTGTACCTCTGGCCATGGTATTTGCGGCATTAGCCGTTTGTCACCCCGATCGCTTGCTGCTACCGTTATTTTTATGTTTAGTGGCATGCTTATCGCCACGTTACTGCACTAATTGCCTGGGGAGTTCACATAATGCCTGTTGTTATCGCTTTACTAGCCGGAGTGCTAATGTCCGCCGGCATTGCCTACTCACAGATGATAGATCCAGCAAAAGTGTTGGGGTTTTTATCGTTAAATAAAAACTGGGACCCCAGCTTAATGCTGGTCATGGCCGGCGCATTGGCCGTTTACAGTGCCGGTTTTTGGCTGTTTGCCGGTAAAGGTAAACCTTTGCTGGCAGAACATTTTCATTTACCGACAAAACGCGAACTGGATAAACCTCTGGTTATTGGCTCCTTGCTGTTTGGCGCAGGCTGGGGGCTGGTTGGTTACTGCCCCGGTCCGGCACTAGCCGCCATCAGTGCTGGCAGCTTAGGAACACTAGCGTTTGTTGCGGCAATGGTTGCAGGCTGGTTTATCAGTCGAAGATTACCCATTTAACCCAGACTTGCGCCAGATCAACTGCAAAGTTACTGCTCAGGTCGCCGCCAACTAATGGCTATGATATGCTAATTTTACTTAACGTAAAATGGTGGGTGTAGTGACCTTATGAGCGGATTTAACTCAGTCTATCTGTTTGTTGAGAAAACCTTTTTTGGCACGTTAAGCCGAAAAATTGTTGGCAACATAAGCTTTTTAGCTATATTTTTTCTACTAGCATTGTATTTAGCCTACCCTGCTGATGGCGCTAACAGCAGTTGGTGGTTATTACTGCTAATCGGTTTAGCGGCTTTTGCTTTTACTATTGGCTACATGCACTTTCTTATAGTCCGGCCAGTAAAAGCTTTAGTGTTGGCGTTACATGATACCAACCGAAAAGGCACTGATTTACAGCACCGTTTACCAGCATTTACCTATGACGAATTTCGCACCCTGTCAGATGAGTACAACCAATTTGTCAGTCAGCTGGGTGTATTATTGGCTGATATATATCAGCAAGCGGGCGAAACACACCAAATAAACGAGCAAGTGTCTGGCGCCGTAAACAATACCCGTAGCCATTTACAAAACACCGAGCAACGCAGTGAGCAAATTCGCCGCGAAAGTGATCAGGTATTGCAGTACTTGTCAGATATTGTGCGAAACGGTGATCAGGTTGGCCAGGTGTCAGGCGTAGCTGTTGATAAAGCTCAGGTTGCCAGTACCCAAATGCATCAACTGAGTGGACAGCTGTCTGGTATCGTTAATTTATTAAATAGCTTTGGAAAGACCATCAACGGCTTGCATAAAAACTCTGAAAACGTGCGACAAATTTTGGTGATGGTAGAAAGCTTTTCCGATCAAACAAATTTATTGGCGCTAAATGCGGCCATTGAAGCGGCAAGAGCTGGCGATGCAGGCCGGGGTTTTGCCGTAGTTGCTGACGAAGTGCGCACCCTTGCTGCTAAGGTAAATGCCGCAACCCGGCAGATTTCCGGCTTTTTAAATGAAATGGAGCAATTGGTCAGTGAAACCCGTAACGAATCAGAAAGCCTGAACCAACAAGCACAACACGCCCAACAGCAAATAGCCGACACCAGCACCGAGTTCACGTTACTGCAGCAAGAACTTCAGGAAGCAAAAACCGGTATCAATAACATTAATCATACGGTTTTGGAGCTGGAGCAACGATATCAGCAAACACATCAACATCTTAGTGCAATAGAACAAGTCACCGGTGACGCGTATAACCAAATGTCTTCTATTGATAAAGCGGCTAAAGATTTGCTGGCCGGTACCGCACGCACGCAGCAACAACTAAAGCGCTTTGCGCGCAACCAGCAGTAACTAAAAGCCCAGGCCAGCCGTTTCAGATGATTTAGTCTGTTCAGCTGGCCCTACTTACTTGCCGATAGAATAGCCAAGACTACGCTACCAGCCAGTACTTAAGCCCCTGCGCCTGCAAAAAAGCTTCGGCACTGGCGCCTTGCAATAAAGCGGTTGTCGCTAGCATACCGGCCAACAAACAATTTGGTGCAGCAACGGTAACCGAGCGCGGTGCATCAGTTACCGGCCAGCCCGTTTTGGGGTTTAGAATATGACTGTACCGCACGCCATCTTTTAATAGAAAACGCCTGCTATCGCCGCTGGTAGCTAATGCTCCGGTGGTTAAACCTACGGCGGAAATAGCGTGATCAACTAAGCCTGGGTTTTCAATACCGATATGCCACAGACTGCCATCATGGCGCGGGCGGCTACAATGCATATCGCCGCCGAAGTTGACGACAATACTGGGTAAAGAACTGGGAGTAAATTGTGCCCGAAGCAGCTGTAATACCTTATCAACCGCATATTCTTTGGCAATACCGCCCAAGTCCAGCTCCATCCCTGCTGGCAGCAGTATTTGTTTCGGTTTTAACTGCACCTGATGCCAACCAATATGCGGCAGCAATGCGGCAAGCTGCGCCTGACTTGCCAGACGGTCGGAACCATCAAACTGCCAGGCGCGACGTAAAATACCGCTACTGATATCAAATAAGCCATCGCTTAATTGATAACAGGTATTGGCAAACGTCAGCAACTGGGCGGTTTCGTCATCCAGTTGCTGCCATTGCCCAGCTCCCTGATTAAGCTGGCTAAGTACACTGTCTGTACGATAGCGGCTGTACTTCTGCTCAATACGCTCAGCTTCAGCAGCGGCTAACAGGGTTAGCTCACGGCACAGCGTCATGTCTGCTGTTTCCAGCAGTATTTCACATGGGCTGGCCATTGCACTAAATTGCCCTAACGTGCAATTTTTTCCGCGGCTAACCGCAACATCGGTCATCTTTAGCCTTACGTTGGTTAATCTTTAAAAAGAATAACTTACCTGAGCCATAACTGCGGTAACTTTTTCATATAAATCAACATTTGCCAATACACCTGGCGCGTCAGCACCATCTTGCTCTGGATTTTGTTGATATAAAGCGATGCGGAACGATAATTCGTTACCGGCCGCCAGTTTAGTACCAAACTTTGCACCTAAGGTATAAGTACTCATTTTACCAATGCGATAATCTGCACTGGCGTACTGTGGCAGCGAGTCTGATTGCTGTAAAAACGGCAGATAAAACTCAGCAGCACTTTGCTGGTAATAACGTAACTGTGGCTCAACATACCACTGCTCGCTCACAGGGAAACGCCATTTAAAGTCTGCCGTGTGTGATTTTAATTCCCAGTCATCCCACATATAACGGTATGACGCATCCAGATAGGTGCCACCAAGGTGCAGTTTATTCTGCCAGTACACGCTGTGCTTGGTGCGTTTATCCGGCCGGCTTTCATACAGATTTTGCTGTACTTCGCCATTGCTGTTTACCACACTAACCAGCTTAAACGGGTCAGTCATATAGCCATCGGCCATACTTAATGAGTAGTTAAACTGCATCAGCCAATCGCGGTTTATCACCTGTGTTAGCCCTAACAACATATCCACAGTATCTTTGGTATCATCGGCTCGGTCGCGAGTAGCATCAAATGCAGCCTGATAACTGTCGTCGTCGGCAAAGTTGCTACGCAATAACATCGGAGCAAACCCTGATGCTACGCCACCCTCAGGTGAAATAGTGTCATGGCTATAAGCCAAGCCCATAGAAACTGTTGTATTTTTCTGGTTAAAGTCACGCGCAACTGAACCATTCACCCCTAAAGAAAGATAATCATATTCTTTGGATAAATGCCCGCCACCACTGACACGCCAGTTTGGCGCAAGTGGTTGCTCCCAGCTGGCATCTAATTGCACCCGGGTGTCATGGAAGGTGTCGTCCAGTGGTGTATCGCCTGGAGCGACGTCATAGCTGCCTTTCCCTGATGGGCGGGTAAAGCTTTGCACACCTGGCTGTGCTACTGCACCGGTCGCAGATGCACCGGTTAGCGCATCAACAACCAAACCCAGATTAAGATATTTATCATCACCAAAATCGCCGCGGGCAGACAAGATAGCTTCGCCGGCACTCACACGCTCGGTTTCGTTATACAACAAAATAGCGCTGTTAAATTGCCAGTCATCCAGTACAGTACCAGCCTGTGCATCCTGCCCCAGCACGGCGCAGCTTGCTGCCGCCAACGCAGCACTGATATTTGCCAGTTGTTTTAATTGCATCCGCAACCTCCGCCTGCAAAGCTGCGCCCGCCGCTACTGCCTTCTTTACTAAAATAAATATGATCGTCAAGCCTGTTGTCCAGAGGCGCCGCATTTAACGCCATTTCTTCTTTTGCCAGAACATCCCGCTCCCAGGGTTTAACACCCAATGAGCTACAAGCTGTTACCTGGCTTAACACTAATACCAGCGCAGCACAGCCCTGCAATTTTGTTATTCTCATCCTATTTACTCCTCGGCCAGCAACTGGCGGATATGTTCTTCATACTTAGCCACATCAGCTTGTTTAAAGCCTTGATGACGAAAGCGGATATTGCCTTTTTTATCAATTAGGTAACTGCTAGGCATGCCCATTACCTGATAGTCTGATGCCAAAGCGCCATCCTGATCGTAAAGCACACTAAAATTGGCTGGAAATTGCGCTAAAAAACGGCTGGCTTCTGCCCGGTCTTGATCTTCATTTACTGCAAGCACCAAGAGCCCATCTGAGCCATATTGATGATTTATTTGATTTAACCAGGGAAAAGACTTGCGACACGGGCCGCACCATGAGGCCCAAAAATCAACCAGCACCACTTTGCCTTCAAGCTGCTGCATGCTACTTACCGGGCTACCTTCAAGCACGGTAAGTTCAATAGCATTGCCATTACCCGCTACTAACGCACTACAAAACAACACTATTAACACACCAAACCGCATAGCACCTCCAACACTGTTTGCAACAGACTATCCAGCAATACTTAAGAAAAGCTTAAGGTTTACTTAATCTGCGCCGGTAAATGATACTGCTGCTGGCGATAGAGATAAGACGGTAACAACACCTGCGCCAGTGCCCGCTTAACCTGAGCATCATCAGGCACCTGCTCTGATAACTGTAAGTGTTTTTTCTGTGGGTCGTAATGGGCAGCCACCGCGGGCTGACCCGGGCGCAAAATAGTAACCTGCTGCGCCTGCATCAAGGCAAAGTATTGATCAAACTGCATGAATGCCCGCCCCGGACTGGTATCGTCTGCACTAAAGTCGCGCCCCATCAGAGGTGTTTTGCCGCTAATCCCCATTAGCGATAATAGCGTTGGTGCTAAATCAATTTGGCTGGCGACAGGTGTAATGCGTTTTGCTGTTATATCAGCGCCTAAAATCAGCGCAGGAATATGGAATTTTTCTACCGGCACCAAATTATTGCCATAAACGCGGTTATCATGATCAGCCACAATCAAAAACAGCGTGTCTTGCCAATAGGGCTGTTTTTTAGCTTCTTCAATAAACTTACCCAGTGCATAGTCGGCATATTTTACTGCGTTATTCATGGTAGCTTTAGGTTGTTCGTGCAAACTAATACGCCCGTCAGGAAACTCAAACGGCGTATGATTAGACGAGGTAAAGACCAGGCTAAAAAACGGTTTTTGTTGTTGGTGCATATCAGCCAAATGGCTGGCTGTGGCCGTGAATAAGTCTTCATCACTAGCCCCCCAACTGCCCACAAACACTGGGCTTTGCATTTGCGGCAAATCAATAACCTGATTGATATCATTGCCGGTAAAAAAGCTGCGCATATTATCAAAATGCGCCTCTCCACCGTAAATAAAACTGGTGTTATAACCTTGCCGGGTAAGCGTACTGCCCAGGGTATAAAAGTTTTGCTGTGACAACGACAACTTGACGGTGCTTTGTGCCGGTGTTGGCATAAAGCCAGATACCACCGCTTCAATGCCGCGCACAGAACGGGTGCCGGTGGCGTACATTTGCTCAAACCACCAGCCATCCTGTTTTAACTTTTCAAGCTCAGGGGTAACAGGTACACCGCCAAGTGACTCAACAAAGGTTGCGCCCAAACTTTCTTGTAAAATGATTACCAGGTTGAGCGGCTTGTCACGCTTTATACTGGCTTGGTGATGATGCAACGTAGGTAGGGTAGCATCACTAAAGCTATGGTTTTTTAACCAGGGCCAGTCTAGCGCCAGTGCCAGCATTTCATCATCGGGCATTTTGCCGTAAATTTCGCTGGATCGCGCCTCATGTTTCATATTGTAAAGTGCATATAGCACTGAGTAGGGCGAATTAATAATTAATGAATTAACCAGCGCATCACTGGTAATGGCAAACATAGCAGGGTTAGCTGGCCGATGCTCAGTGCTGGAACGCAACGCAACAAATACCAGCACCACAAACAGCGGCCAGGTTAGCCATAAGGTTTTGCCTGAATAAGGCTTTGAGGCTGCTGATACGCGTTTAAACAGCTGATGTAAACCCCATAACAGTAACGCGGTAACCGCTATACCGCCTAACAACATGCCACGGTAGCCTTGCCACAAGGTGCTGAACACTTCTTTAGGGTATTTTAGGTACTCAATGTAAAGCCGGTTCGGCCTTATATCGTATTGCAAAATAAACTGTGGTGTTGACACTTCTATAAAAACGACTAAACACAACCCCAGCAAAACCCATACATGGATAAAACGGCGCCATAGCGCAAAGCGTTTCCCACCTGCTAATAGCGGCGCTAATAACACCGGAAAAATTAACCACAAACCGGCAAAAATAAGATCGGCCCGAACGCCCTGCAACAACATATAACCAAGGTTGCCTGCAGCTGTAACACGGTCAAACTGCCAAATAAATAGCCCAATGCGGCTTATTGACATCAATAACAACATCATCAGCAGCATAACAAACAGCACGTAATAAGGGCCTAACAATTGTGGTAAACGTGTTTTCATATAGGTATGTCATTGCCAATGTGTGTAAGTAAACTGCAATGCATACTAGGTAAATAACCTTAAGATTATCTTAAGAAAATAAATATAAAGTATGGGATAAGTATGGCAGCGAAATGGGGTAAACAGGTATAGCCTTATGATGATTAAACACATGAACAGTTTGCAAAAATTACCTCTGCTGTTACTCATGTATATCGCCGCAATGCTGCTGTTAGATGCTGGAGGTGGCGATGTATGGCTGGCAGCTAAACTTTATAATCTGCAAGGGCAGCAGTGGCTGCTGCAAGACCATTGGCTAACAGAGCAGGTGCTTCATAAAGGCGCCCGCACACTGAACTACGTGTTTTGTTCCGTAGTGTTACTGTTAACACTTTATCGTCTTGTACATTACAAAAAGTATCCCGCTAAAGCGCGCCGTTACGCAGCCTTAAGTTTATCGCTGATTTTTTCGTTTGCCCTGGTTGCGTATCTCAAATCAATCACCAATATTGCCTGCCCGTGGGATTTGGCTATGTTTGGTGGCACAGAACCTTATTATCATTTGTTGCAGGCACGTCCGGCTAATTTGCGTCATATTCAATGCTTTCCAGCCGGGCATGCCAGTGTGGGCTATGCTTGGGTGGCGCTGTACTTTTTTATAAAACAAACAGCGTCGCGATGGCGCTATGCAGGTCTGGCCGCAGGTGTATTTACTGGCGTAGTATTGGGCATAAATCAGCAAATACGCGGCGCGCACTTTTTATCACACGACGTAACTACCTTACTCCTTTGCCTACTATGCGCCAAAATATGCTTTATGCTATTTGCACCTACCCGACGCCCCGTGGAAGAGACTGCCAGTCAGATACATTTCGGCCGTACTGAAAATACCTAGCCTATTATTTCGATATACAATCCATTTAAGCTTTACTTAATAATTCACTAATACACTGCAAGAATCTCCCTTAATTAGTGCAGTATATTATGCCTGCTAATACCGTTCTTGCGATTAAACATACGCTATCTTTTCCTAAGCGCCCTGCAGTTTCGCGCGGGTTTTCTACCCTGGCAATGGCTGTGTTACTGACTCTGGCATATAACCAAATTTTTGTGCGTAGTGTCTGGTCTTTAGGTGGCTGGAGCCAGGCGTGGCCACTACTGAGCCTGTTATTTCTCGTCAATGTGTTGCTATGTCAACTGTTAAGTATTGGCAAAATTCAGAAGATCTGGCTGTTTGCGCTTGTCATTATTGCCGCTGCAAGCCAGTATTTTATGCAGCAATACGGTGTGTTAATTGACAAAGGCATGCTTCAAAATGCGTTGGAAACTGACAACCATGAAGCTATGGGCTTGCTCAATATCGCCATGCTGCCCTACTTTAGTTATTACTTACTGCTTCCAGGTGCATTTTTGCTCTGGACTAAACACCGGCCGCAGTCATTAAAACGTGGCGTACTGCATTATCTGGCGATAATGATGGTAAGCACTCTGCTCGCTACCGTATTAGTCGTTAGCCAATATCAAAATTTCGCCCCGGCGCTGCGTGAACATCGCGACTTAAAACACCAGGCAGTACCGTTTAATGCTATTAATGCAGCGATAGGCTTATTAAAAAGCAACACTGCACAAAGTAACACTATCGAGTTTCAGCACTACGCCGAAGATGCCCGCCTGATAACCGGCGTAGGCAAACCACAGCTGGTTATTATGGTACTTGGCGAAACGGTACGAGCCGACCATTTAGGTATTAATGGTTATCATCGTAATACCACACCAAAACTGGCACAGCGGAAGCTGCTAAATGTGGGCGCCATAAGTTCATGCGGTACCGCAACGGCGGTGTCAGTGCCTTGCATGTTTAGCTACCTTAATCAGCAAAACTATAATGACGGCTTGGCAAAAAACTCAGACAACCTGCTGGATGTGCTGCAACGATCTGGTGTCACCGTAATATGGCGGGACAATAACTCTGGCTGCAAAGGCATGTGTGACCGGGTAACACAGGATAAAAGCTTTACTACAGAAGCAACAGACTGTAACGATGGCGAGTGCCCGGACAGCAACTTGTTGAACCATCTCAAAGACACTATTCTGAAAGCGAAATCGGGTGCGAAACCAATATTTATTGTGCTACATCAGCAAGGAAATCATGGGCCAGAATACTACAAACGTAGCTTGGATAATCAAAAGCTATTCTTGCCAGAATGTAAAAACAATTTATTAAACCAGTGCCTGCCAGAGCACATTATCAATGCCTACGACAATGCGATTGTCGCAACAGATGAGTTACTCAACAATACCATTAACTTATTGGAGGACTTATCAACCGACTTTAACACCTCGATGCTATACGTGTCAGATCACGGCGAATCACTTGGTGAAAATGGGGTGTATTTACATGGCTTACCCTACTGGATGGCGCCTGAGAGCCAAACCCGGGTACCCATGTTGATGTGGTTTTCACCGCAAACCATTGAACAAAACACCTTTAATACGAACTGCATCCTACAAAATGCAAAGCAAGCTGGCAGTCATGACATGTTATTTGACTCGCTGCTAAGCTGGATGCAGTTAGAATCGACCGCCATTCGCCCCGAGCAAGATCTATTTAGCCGCTGTGCCGCTGCGCAAGAGCCACAGCGCAGTACCAAATAATGTTAGCCGCAACGTTTGCATGATGCGGCTAACCGACGGTGTTTAACATGCACGGTTAACCCGCTTGCGACGCTATTATTCGTCTTTATGTTTGCCTTTACCTTTTGCTGGCACTGCTGCCAACACATCGCCCATCTGCTGACACACTGCTTCAACAGCGTCACCCCGACGGCCTGTAAAAGTCACCGTATCTTGCGCCGCTTTGCCCTCACACGCAGCTATGGCTTCTTTGGGTGGTTTGCCACCTTCATGGCCTTCCTGCGGTTTAGCCTGCAGTACATTTACGACAAATAGCACGCTAACTGCAGTCAAGATTGTTAATTTTTTCATGGTAAACTCCGCTATCAGTAATAAGTTAATTCCAGCTTAGCTTACCGCTAAAATGTGCAGAATCAGTGCAGACTTGCAGGAGAACTGCGCTAATTACTTTAAATTGCGTAGCAGTCTGTTCTGCATGTTCATATACTGACCGCTATGAAAATTACGAAAAAACTCACCCTCACCCTGATAAGCATCACGGCGTTTATTTTGCTGGTCAATCTGGCATTAGCCCGTTGGAGCTTTGATCAAGGGCTAAAAGACTTTGTTGCGGGTATTGAGCAGCAGAGGTTGCAGCGCTTAAGCATCGATTTAATTATCGAATACCAAAATTCCGCTAATAGCTGGCAAACCTTTGACAGCACTAGCCTGCATGATTTTATTACGCAGTCGCAACGTCAATCTGCACGCGCGCCAGCCCGCAGGCCGCCACCGCATATGCCGCCACCACACCGGCGACAACCCTTGCCGGAAAATGTTAACAATATGCCCCCCACGGCACTGTATGATATGCAGGGACAGCTGATCAGCGGTGATATCACTTCAGCGGGCGCAGAAATTATTCGCGTGCCCGTAATGCTAAATACAGAACAAATTGCGGAGCTGCGCAGCGAGCTTACCGTGAAAAATATCTCACCGTCAGCCTCGCAGTTTTCACGGCAACAGTTATGGGCCAGCCTGGTCATAGGCTTGCTGTGTCTGCTGGCCGCCACAGTAGTGTCTCACCTTGTGGCAATCAGATTGTTGCGACCGGTTAAGCAGGTATTAACCGGGGTAAAGCAGTTATCAAATGGTGATTATTCGGTCAAATTTTCCCACCATGCCAGTGATGAGCTGGGCGAACTGATGCATAACCTTGAAGGGTTAAGCCTGACACTGGATAAAAACCGCAGCGCGAAAAACCGCTGGTTTGCCAATATTTCGCACGAACTCAGAACGCCATTAACCGTCTTGCAAGGCGAGATTGAAGTATTAAAAGCTGGCATCAGACCTTTTAACCAGCAGCAGCTGGAGTCATTTGCACAAGAAGTCAGGTTACTGCACCGGCTGGTAGACGATTTGTATCAGCTCTCAACGTCAGATATCGGCGCGCTGCGCTACCATTTTACTGCGGTCAATTTGTCACAATGTCTGGCCGACACCATCCAGAGTCTGGCGCCGCAGGCACAATTTAAGCAGCTGAAATTGCAGCTTAAGGCGGCGGACAATATTATGATCAAAGGCGATGAACAGCGTATTGAGCAGCTATTGTTAAATCTGCTGACGAACTCACTGGCGTATACCGATGCACCGGGTAGCATAGAAGTGAGTTTATGCTGCACCAGGGACAAATCGCAGCATCGGGTTTGTCTTACCATTGAAGACAGTGCGCCCGGCGTGCCAACCACTGATCTTGAGATGATATTCGACCCGCTGTACCGGCTGGACAGCTCAAGACAAAAACGCGACTCCGGCGCGGGGCTGGGGCTGGCGTTATGTAAAAACATTGCCGATGCGCATCAGGCCAGCATCCGTGCCATACCCGCCAAATTGGGTGGATTATGTATAGAAGTGATATTTCACCGCTTGCAGGATAACCAACATGCCGACTGAACAACTGATATTGATTGTGGAAGACGAACCTAAAATTGCGCAAATTCTGGTCGATTTTTTTCAGCTGGAAGGCTTTAACACCGCGGTATTGCATGATGGCCGTGATGCGGTGAAACAAGTACAGGCGCTAAACCCTGCCGCCGTTATTTTAGATGTGATGTTGCCGCACAAAGATGGCTTAACCATCTGCCGGGAAGTGCGGGAATTTTCGCAGGTACCTATCTTAATGTTAACCGCCCGCGTAGATGAAATAGACCGGCTATCAGGCCTGGGTTTCGGTGCTGACGACTATATTTGCAAACCGTTTTTTCCACGGGAGGTAGTTGCCCGGGTAAAAGCGACATTAAAGCGCAACCAGGTGCAGCAGCAAAGTAATAGCAAACTAATTAGCTATAAAAACCTGCAACTTGATACCGATAAATTTCGCTGCCTGCTTGAACAGCAGGAGATAGAGTTAACACCGGTTGAATTCAGATTACTAGGTGCGCTGGTGGCAAAGCCCGGCGTCGTGTTATCACGTGATGTACTAATGACCAAATGCTATGAAGACGACAGAATTGTCAGTCACAGAACTATCGACAGCCACATGAAAAACCTGCGCAGCAAACTGGCGGTTAATACCCAGCCGCCGCTGGTGCATTCTGTTTATGGCGTGGGCTACAAAGTAGAGTAAATCTGCGGCGTTTCCTCTTTGTTTCTGCGCAAGTTCTGAACATTTTCTCCGTACACTCTATGCCATGGATCAGCATAGTGATTATTTTGTATGAGAGCTTTAATTGCGCTTAGTGTATGTACCGTTTTGGCGGCATGTGGCTCAGGTTCTGACACCGTTACTGTCGATGAGCCGGTCGCTGTTGTGCCAACTGATCCCACCACCCCAACACAGCCTGCAAACAGCGTCTGGCAGCTAAACACCAATGAGCAACGCTCAGCCCACGTCCCTGAGACGGCGTCAGGATTGGGTGCCTTGGTTAACGTGCAGTCCGTCACTGATACCACGGTTAACGGTAACAGCTATACCCTGGTGACATCGTTCGGGGTACCGGATTACCAGGTAACCATCAATCAGTCTGTGCTGGATGAACTTACCCTGCGCCCCCGCGCCAATACCGACTTTACCGGCGGTAGCCCGCTCATTGATATCGGCGATACCGTGGCATTTGGCCAGGACATAGGTTATGTCAGTAACAGAAACTGTGGCACTGACACCGGCTACGGATACTGGCCGCCAGGGCCTGACTGCCCGACAGACGACTACCGTGAAGGCTATTTCCCAAAGCAACCACAAGCCGGTAATAGTAGCTGCGCTACCGGTCTGGGTAAAGTTGGGTTATGGGTCAACGGTTCTTCAGTTTACAACTGGGGCGACGGTATGACCTACCGCAACCAGGGGGCCTGGAATAATCTTGCGCCGATAGCTGAAGGGTACGATGTTGATATCTGTGGGGGCCACGCGGCTAATGGCGACTACCATCATCATTTCTATTCTTCATGCCTGGCTGACATGGTTGGCGACAAAGCTGACGGTCACTCACCGTTGTATGGTTTCGCAGCCGACGGCTACCCGATTTATGGCCCATGGCAAGCTAGCGGCGTATTGGCTATCAGCAGTTGGATTGCACGTGATTACAGCGCAGACACGGTTACAGGCTGCAGTGATGGTGCGCGCAGTTGCGCGTTGGTTGACCAATATGACGTTACCAAAGGCACTACTACGGTTAGCGCAGGCCCGGCATTTACTGCCACCGTAAGCACGCTGTCGGGCAACCAGCTTACGGCCTTTAATGGTTACTATTTACAGGATTATTATTGGGACGCCAGCCTGACCAGCAAAGGCGGCGCTTATCTTGATCAATACAACGGCCATACCGACGAGGAGCGTGGTTACCATTACCACGTCACGGTTAGCCGGGCTGCTGATAAATTAGTGCCGGCATTTCCTTACATTATTGGCCTGCGTTTTGCCGGCGAACTGCACGACAGCGCCTTAGCCAATTGCAGCACAGGTTCAGCAAGGCCGGGGAGCTAAAGATGAAGTTTATTCAACTAACGCTAAGCGCATTATTAATGCTACATGCAGCCTTTAGCAGCGCAGCAGAAGTACATCAGCATCAGTCACGTGACATCGGTAATATGCCAACGCCACAAATTACATTACAGGTTTTTCGCGATGCCACAGATGGCGTAAACGTGCATGTGACAACAAAAAACTATCGGCTAAACGCACCCGATAGCCCAATTGCAGACACATCAACAGTGCTACAGGGGCATGCACATATTTTTATTAATGGCGAAAAACGGCAGCGCCTGTACGGCGAAGATTTGCATATTCCGCAAGCGTGGTTAACACCAGGGGTTAATCAAATAGCGGTATCGCTAAACAGTCATCAACATGAAAACTGGACCAGCGATAACAACACCATTGTCGGTTCTGTTTTTATCAATCTGGCACTGCCGTCACTGGTTTTGCATAACTACAGCTCACAACCTGTTGCCTTACAGCACAATCATCATGAGTAAAGCCCTATGAACATAAACGATTTTTCTAAGTGTTTAATACCTCTGCTAGCAACCGTTTTTATCAACATCGGTTGTTCAGACGGCACTGACAGCACGGCCGCAGACGCTGGCAATACCACAGACAACACAACAGCAGCGACAGTAGATCCAGAGTTATTTCTACCCGACGCGCTAGTCGGTGCAGTCAGCACTGAAAACTGTACGCTTAGTGGCGGTACCGCAGCAACCTGCTATCGCATAACCATTGCCGGCGCACCGGCAAATAATATGATTGGTCCGTTCTGCCCGCCGAATATTGATTCCGACGCAACTGAAGGCGGCATTTGGTTTGACGGCAGTGGAGAGCTTTACCAGTTAGATGGTGATTTTATTAAAAACCTGAGCAATTTGTACGGTAGTGGCTGGCAATTGTATAACGCTGAAACAGGTAAAGTGAACATTACCGACAGCCAACTGGCTTGTGAGGCTGCCGCCAGACCGAATGTCGACCCTGCTTATCGAAACTATTGCGTCGAGTGCAAACTTGAATACACCGGTGCCGTACAGCAAACATTTTTAATTCCGGTAACACCCGTGCCTGCTAAAACGCAGAGCAGTATACGCAGCGACGTCGGCATTGCGTTAAACGGCGTGGTGCTGGCACCCGCCGCGCCCGTCGATGCCATTTTAAGTAATTACACCATAGCAGCCTTTGATGACTGTGGTGGCCACATCAACCCGTTTGAAGGATATCACTACCATGCATCAACCGGTTGTAGCGAAGTTATTGTTGAAGCGGACGGGCATGCGGGTTTAATTGGTTTTGCGCTGGACGGTTATCGGATTTACGCGATGAAAAATATGGCGGGTGACGAAGATTACGATCTTGATCAATGCCGGGGACATTCGGACAGCAGCCGGGGCTACCATTATCACGCCGCCAGCGCCGGTGAAAATATGTTTATCGGATGCTTTAGCGGTGAACAAGGTTCCATTATTCAGGAGTAACAGCAATGAAAAATACCACGGGATTATTGCTGGCGCTGCTCAGCACGCCACTTTTGGCCCATCAGGGACATGTTCATAAGTTCGCCGCCCAGGCCTGTGTTGATAAAACCCTAAGCCAGGTTTGCGAATACAGCCCGGACCAAAAACATCTGTATCAGGGCAGTTGTCAGAGTATGACGGGCACACTTATGTGTGTGAGAAACAAGCCCATCATTACAAGCGATACAGTAATGCCACCGGACAACGCGCAAAGTGATCAACATCACGCCACGCTGGGGCCGTCTGACACCAGCAAGCAACCACTTACGACAACAAACTAACTTTATAATGTGCAAGCATATCCAGCAAAAGTTCTATATCTAACCGGAGCGTAAAATATGATTAATTCCATTAGTTCTGGCATGCAAATGCCACAAATGCAGTCGTCTCAGGCAGCGTTATCGACCGAGCAAAAAGATCAGGTTCAGCAAATTCTCAGCCAGTATTCAGCGGACGATTTAAGCAGTGATGACGCGACCAGCATCGTTAAGAGCTTTGCTGAACTCAATGTTGTACCCGGTCGGGAACTGGAGCAATTAATGGCAGACAATGGTTTCGATGCCAAAAGCATTGGCGATATGGCCGGACAAGCCGGGGCAAAAATGCCACCGCCGCCTCCACCGCCGTCGGCTGCAGCGTCAAACTCCAGTGAACTGGTCAGCTTTTTGGAAGAGCTGCTGGAAAATTACGACAGCCAATTGAGTGACGACGACAAAGATGCAATTCTGTCTGCTGTTCAACAAAAATTTGGTACAGACAGTAACGGCTCATTGCTTAGTGTCAAAGCATAACTATAAAGTTTGAGTTTGTGAAAACAGGTATCGCAACACAAGATAACGCCGCACATGTCGACAAAAAGGTAATTGCTATCTATAGGTGCGGCTTTCCTTCTAAACCACAAATACGACACGAGTATTACGTTGTCAGAAAGCCTGTTAACTCTTCCCGCCCGCTAAACGTTACATCATCTTGTTAAAAGGCAGATACAAAAAAACCAGCTCCAGGCTGGTTATTGCTTTACCGGCTGTATAACCGATAAAATGGCGGAGCGGACGGGACTCGAACCCGCGACCCCCGGCGTGACAGGCCGGTATTCTAACCGACTGAACTACCGCTCCGCACCAATTGCACTGCAGAATTTCATTTGGGTATCCTGCTGTGCGGCGGGAATGATACGGATTAGCCTAAAGGCCGTCAACACCTTTTTTGCCGCATTTGCCTAATCCTTAATCATCCGGTAGCGTAAGATCCAGAATGTCGTCCACATCGTTGTTTTTTTGTACATCAGCCGGTTTTTTTTCTGTCTTACTACTGTTTTGCTGTGCCCCTGCAATGGATGGCGCCGCAGTGCTGTCTTTTTTCCGCCAAAACATTAAATCGGCCAACTGTTTGTCAGCGATAATAAACCAGATAGCAAACCCGCCACCAAACAAGATCACCATATTGGCTACAATGACTAAGGCCCAAGGAAACTCAGGTTCAGGTTCAGCCTCCGCCTGCTCCGCGGCAATCTCATCTTTAATGCTTTGGGGTAATTCTTCCAGCACTGGCGCTTCTTGCACTGGCCGGTTTACTACAAAACTGATCTCCGGCAGGTTAAGCATAAATTGGCGGCCGTCTTGCATCTCGCCATAGGCAGACACATCGAGAATATAGCTACCATGACCCAAGTTACGCAGTTGCAGTTCTCTTGGTGCCAAACCCGGCTCGTTCAGTGCAAACTCGTCTACTTCACCATTAGGGTACCTAACCCGCCCCTGCAGTAGTAAAGATTCAGCTTTTACACTCTCATCCGTAATACGAAACACCACCTCATGTGGCAGTGCCTCAACATTAGGGTGAGTTTCGTCAACCGCTAGCGACGATGTAATGTCAGCTATAATAGGGGCTGCTTTTAATACCACCGGGGCCTGTTCAACTTCCCGGCTATATAAAGGGGTGTTAACAATGTATTTAGGGATCCACTCGCCAGAGACAAAACGCAACTGAAATTCACCGGTAAAAATACCATCCCTTGCACGCTCATCGTAACCTTTGCCGTCATCCCTAAAATGTGCAACCTGCACCACACCGCGGCCGAAGTTGTCATAATCAGCATTGTTTGTACTGATAAAAATCACTTCTAGTGCCAGCACGTCACGAAAATCTTTGGCGTTTATCGGTTCATTGCCATTTGTTAGCCGTGCGGTTACTTTTATTGTCTCACCAACCAACATATTTGCTGGCAGCGGATCGACAGTGAGTTTTATATCTGTCAGCACTAAAATTCGGCTTTGCGGTAACAAACGGCCTACCGCTTGCCAGGGGCCAGGTGCCGGATTCTTTATTTGTATTAAATCAAAGGTACTGGCATCGTGCCAACGTACGTTTTGCTCTTCCGCAGTGCTAAAGTGAATTTTGCTGCCATCAGGCTTTACTAACACAACGGACGCTGAGCCGCGCTTGCGAAAGAGCAGCAAAGTTATTTCGTCAACATTTTCATCTATGCGAAAACGATTATCAAACAAGGGGATTTGGTTTTTAGTGGGCAGATCGGAAAGTAACTCAAATCCGCTGTCATAAAGCGCTTCGGCATCTACAGAGGCAGACACAAGCTCATCGTTGGTTTGCGAGCTTTGCGCTATCAACATAGGGCTACATAACAACAAACAAAGTAGTGTTATCAGTTTCGCCACAGGCAACTGCCTCCTTTTTTCTGTACCAGATCTAGCCGGCTTTCATGAGCCGCTAACTCTTCATCTGTCGCACGAAGTACTTTTAGCTGGCCTGAACGCTTAATAGCTGCTGGGCCTTGCCCCTGATCCTGCCCTTCTTGCTCGTTTGCCAAATTTAAACTGACTTGGCCCCCGGTCATTAATAAGTAAACATCTGCCAGGATTTCAGCATCTAACAAAGCGCCATGCAATGTTCGGTGGCTATTATTAATATCGTAGCGTCGACACAATGCATCAAGGTTGTTCTTCTGACCAGGATGCATTTCCCGCGCCATTAATAGCGTATCTAATATGGTGCAGTATTCGGCAACCGGCGGCAGTTGAGGGTGTAACATGGAAAACTCATGGTTGATAAACCCCACGTCAAACGCAGCATTATGAATAACCAGTTCTGCACCCTGGATGTAGTTGTAAAAATCCTGCGCAATTTCGCGAAATTTAGGTTCATGCCGCACGCGTTCGTTAGTAATACCGTGTACGGCGACTACTTCAGCGTCAATAATCCGTTCTGGATTAATATAAACATGAAAATTATTTCCGGTAAAACGGCGGTTTATTAGCTCTACACAACCGATTTCAACAATACGGTGGCCGTCTTTGGGGTTAATACCGGTGGTTTCAGTGTCGAGAATAATTTGTCTTTTGGCCATGGTCGTTTCGTTTTTTACAGCATTTGGGTTAGATTATACGCCGTTTTGGTTTGAGGAAAGGCTTTATGCGCAAATCTGTTGCGATATACACTGACGGCTCCTGCTTGGGCAACCCTGGACCGGGGGGGTATGGTGCCGTGTTAATATACAAACAACATCGCAAGGAGTTAAGCGGTGGTTATAAGCTCACCACAAACAATCGCATGGAGTTACTTGCGGCAATTATTGCGCTGGAAAGCTTAAAAGACAGCTGCGACGTTGATTTAACCACCGACAGTCAGTACGTTCGGCTGGGTATTACGCAGTGGCTGGCGGGTTGGAAACGCAACAGTTGGAAAACCAGTGCAAAGCAGCCGGTGAAAAATCAGGATTTATGGCAACGGCTCGATACAGCAGCACAAGCACACAAAGTAAGCTGGCATTGGGTTAAAGGCCATGCCGGCCATCCGGAGAACGAACGCTGCGATGTGTTAGCCCGTAGCGCAGCCGAAGCAAAACCCACCACGGTGGACCAAGCTTTTGAACAAGCGCAGGCTAACGCTGGCTAAACAGGGCGCTACCAATTGCTTTTGCTACAACACTCGCTTTGGCTCATCACAGCAATTCGTTCGCTTGCGCTCACTCAGACACTCTGTGATGACCAAATCGAGGTTCTAGCCGCAATTGGCAAAGGTTAACTTACTCGCCTGACTTCTCTGTGCTAGCCGCCATGGCTGTATTGGCAGCTAACATTTTTTCCAGTTCAGCAATAAAGTCTTTATCATCTGGCGACGTGCGGCTACCAAAATGCTTTACCGTTTGCTCATCGCCACTGACCAGATATTTGTTAAAGTTCCAGCTTGGTGTTTCGCCGGTTTTAGCAATAAGCGCTTTAAATACCGGATTAGCGTCGTCACCCTTCACTTTTGAACTGGAAAACATCGGAAATTTAACACCGTAGGTTAGGTAGCACACTTCTGCCGTTTTCTCTGCATCGTCATATTCTTGTTTAAAGCTGTCTGATGGAAAGCCTAATACGACGAAACCTTTATCCTGGTATTTTTGGTACAACGCTTCAAGCGCATCAAACTGCGGTGTAAAACCACATTTACTGGCTGTGTTAACCATCAAAATGGTTTTGCCTTTGTAACTGTCACATAAATCGACGCTCTCGCGGGTATTTAGCTGCTGCATCGAGTGACCTAAAATATCACCACATTGATTCGCCATTACCGGGGTAGATAATACACCTGCACTCAATGCTATTGCTCCTAACCATGCTTTCATCATTTTTCTCCGTCGTTCGATTAATGAGAGTGAACTTATATCGCACTCTACTACGTGCTAAGTGATCAAACCGATCTATTCCGGCGTTATCGTGCGCGCTTAAAAGCGATATGACAACTTAAACCGCACACTGCGTGGTGCAATAGGATGCGAATGTGTATCTTCAACTCCCTCGGGCGCTTCTGCAGTTAAACGTGACGTATAATAGTAATCAATATCGTTGTCGGCACTGTCAAACAAATTAAGCACTTCAATAGCCAGTTGCCATTGTTGCCATTGATAGCGGTAGTCTGCATTTACCACCGTAGTTGGGTTGGAACGCTGCTGATTAAAACTCTCCAGTGTACGTTTACCAAAATGTCGCAGACGCACACTGGCCTGCCACGGCGAATTGGCTTTGTAAATTAGCCCCATGCCCAATACAACCGGCAATGCTCCATCGACATAAACCCCCTCTTGCGTCACATTTTCTGTAAAGCGTGAGCGGGTAAGCGCTAACTCAGCATCAAGACTCCAGTTAGCACCAAACCAGTAATAGGCTGCCATTTCAATACCGTAGCGTTTTGATGCCCGCCCGGGTTCGTTCGTGCCGGCGTCACCTACGTACAATAGCTCTGAATCTACGTCCAAATACCATAGAGCCATTGAGGCGTTAAATGCACTGTAGTCAAAAAACCGTAGGCCTAATTCAGCACCGTTAGAACGCACTAGAAAATCTACCGGCGCAACAGGCTCTAAACTGAGTGGATCAACTTGTGTGGTAGCCCCCCTCGCATCATTTGAATGAAACCCCTGCCCAGCGCTGGCGTAAGCTTGCCACTTTGGTGCGAACTGATAACTTAAACCGGCTTTAGCTGACCAGATCCCGTCACTGGCACTACCGGTATTTTGGACCAGAGAACTGTCGACATCAGCGGAAAACACATCATAGCGCAAGCCCAGATGTGCTGCCCAGTCGGCATTAAGCTCTAATTGGGTTTGGCTGTATAACCCTAAGGAACTTTGCTGCAATTGATCCTGCCGCACGGTATTTAACCGCTGTCGTGCCTGTGTCTGATACAACCCCACTTCAGCAATATCGTCATAGCGTAGTTGTGCGCCTACAACATGCTCAAGCGCAAACTGGCCAACCCGATGATGCCAGTGATGACTTAATTCACCGCCATAAATCCAGCGCTTGTCTACTTGCTCAAACTGATCACCATTAACGGGATCGCTTAGGAAATATGTAAAGTTAGACCACAAGTCCATATCACTTTGAATCGCATAGGCACTGCCCTGCCAGGCATCGCTTAACCAACTGGCAGATAAGCTATAACGTGCACTTTCGCCGCCTACAGTGGTATCGAGTGAACCCAACGCATCTATAATGCCGGCATCGACCGCACGCTGTGGAATTTGATCGGCTGAATTCCAACTGTTGTCGTATGCCATTAAGGTTACAGCGAATTGCCCGTCGCCAAGCGGACGGCTGTAACGCGCATTAACATTAACCTTACGTACATCTTCGTCGATATCTGTCCAGGGACCGTCGTAACGCTGTAGCTCAATACCAAACAGCACATCACCTAAGCCTTGCTTAGTGCTGCCTTTGGCCAGTAAACGTTGAAAGCCTTCCTCCCCCAGCGCCAACTCTATCAAACGCGGGGTACGGTTTTGCACTTTGAAGCGTGCCGAGCCAGCAGCAGAAAAATCACCGTTTTCTGCGTAGTAAGCGCCTTTTTTATAATCAATTTGCTGCACCAATTCAGGTATTATAAAACTAAGATCGGTATATCCCTGGCCATGGCCATGGCTGCGCATATTTACCGGCATGCCATCAACAAAGGTGCTGAAATCGGTACCATGATCAAGATTAAAACCACGCAGAAAATACTGATTAGCCTTACCACTGCCGCTGTGCTGAGTAACTACCATGCCCGGTATAAACTCTAAAATTTCACCGGTGCGCGACAACGGACGATCAGCAATTTCGCCGTTACCAATCACCCCCTCTGATGCCGAGCTAGATTGCCCAAGCAAGTCTGTCTGGTGCCCACGAACGGTTATTTGTTCAAATACATTGCCGGATAAACTATCCGCATGCGCGAGCATGCTGTTGGCTAATCCTGCGATTGCCAAACTCAAAGCTGATAAGCGAAAAACTAACATGAAAAACCCTTACATGATGGCTTAATTTGCCGGAAATATTAAGGTGTCGCTATCAAGCACCACTCGACGTCGATCCGCTGCTGTGTGCCAGAATAATAACGCTTTGTGGCTATGTTCAATGTCGAACAACGCCCGATATTGCAATTGCCAGGCTTGGTGTGTAGCGCACTGCACTTCAACCGCTAGCTGCAGGTAAAACTCACCCTGTATTTGCTGTAAAACCCAGGTGTCAGCGCGCTGAGGCGTAAGTGTGCATGCTATGTTGTCTGCGGTAAACTGCATGCGCGTGGTTATGTATGAAATAAGAACGGCTTCACTGTCCAGCACCTGCTGCCAGCGCACTGTATTAACGTCAGGGGTCGATAACAACTTAGCCTGTGCTAAGTCATGTAAAGCGACTTGCCAGACAATTAATGGCTGACCATCACGTTCACTGACATCCAGATAGGCTGTACTGAACTTATGTGCCTGTACGTTATTCGCCAACAAAGCAGTTAATAAGGCAAGACATAAACATAACGTTTTCATAATCGCCCCTCTTCTTGCTGCACTGCACTTCGCGCACGCTGTAATAACATCAGATCATCCGGCTCTTTCGCGCTGGCATAATTAAGTTGCGCCCAATGAAGTGCTGCTTGCGCATCGGGCTGAACCGCTAAAAAGTAATGCACCATGTCAGCGGCATGATCCTTATCACCACGTGCTATGCGTAACATCATTCGTGGCTCAAGCTGCGTCATATAACGCTCACCCTGCTTAGTATTGCGCTCAGCCAATGCCAATCGCAGCAAGAGCCCGTCGGTTAAGCCATATTCTTGCTCCAACGGCTGTAATCTGGCATACACGGCAGCAGACGCATCTTGCTGGAGACTTAAATCAGCCCATTTTAGCCACAAGCTTACCGGCGCCTGAGGCAGTGCGGGTTCAAGCCAGCCAATTGCCTGTTGCGGTTTACCTAACATTTCAGCTTGTTCTGCCAAAATGCCGCGCAGCCAACTATCCAGTGTCAGAGACAACGATTTCTGTTGTGAATACAGTTGTTGCAAAGCGCTGTAGCTTTGTGCGGCATTGCCGCGCCGACCGGCGACCTCATAGCTGCAAACGGAAAATAAGAATAACTCTTGCCACAAACGCGCGCAGGCTTGTTGCGCTGCCGCGGTATTGTTTTGCGCCAGATAAATTCGCGCAGCCATCAAGCTAGCATTGATATTGGCTGCATCGCGCTCAAAGACCCGCTGTAAACTTTCCAGCGCAGTGGCAAACTGATGTTGCTGTTGTTGCATATCAGCCAGCAATAACCAGTACGAGTCACTGTTTCTGCTGGTCGAACTTAATTCATCTAGTAATGCCTGCGCCTGATGAAACCAGTCATCAAAGCCGGGCTTACGAGCGCCCTGCAAATATAACTGCACTGCTTCCAGGCGCACTGCATCATTGTCAGGCTGCTTTACCAGCTGCTGCGTTAATGTTTGCAATGCTGGCGTAAGCGGCAGCGTTTTGCCCAGTGACAACACGTCTGTAGCCTCAGGCTTAACCGATTGCGCCAGTAGCGGCAAACTGCTGACCAGGCACAACCAAATATAGAAAAACTTCATAGTGATACCCTACCTATAGAACCGTAAATAAAGGGGGCAGCACGCTGCCCCTTTTACCGCTTGCGGTTATTGTCCGGTCAATAGATCGGCGTAATCGGCTTCCGCACTGGCATCCTGCGTAAAAATACGGCCATTGATTGCCAATGGTGTCGCATCTTCCTGCTGGGCAAACGCAGCGCGTGAATAGCTCAGAAACGACTCGGTTGCCATTTCAACCGTAATGTCTATCTGGCCCTGCGCCGTCAGCTCACCATCAGTTACCGTCACGGTAAAACTGTCGTTGCCGGTAAACTCTGCTGTCGGGGTGTAGGTGAACTTGCCATCATCAGCCAGCATAACGCTGCCATTTGTCGGAGAAGCAGCAAGTTCAAACATCAGGCTGTCACCGTCGACATCTTGTGCTGCAATACGGTCCATAATGGCAACATCGGTCTGTGTTACAAAGCTATTAGCACCTATCACTGGTGGGCTGTTAAGTTTGCTATCAGAATTACAACCTGCCAGCATCGCAGCAGCAATCAGTGTTGCGGCTAAGCTATAGTGTTTCATTTTCATCATGCACTCCTTAGTTAGGTGAGCCTGCCAGCGGCGTCAGCAAATAAGGGAAGCTGGTACTAAGCATACTGGCATCCAGCGGTGCACCGTCAGTAAAAGGCACATTACCTACCGGCGCATCCTCAGGCATACAGTAGCCCAGGTTAGTTGGGGTGCCGTTTACCGGAATATCATGGCACAAGGCTCCCATCATCACGCGCAGCGCGATATCAACCACGTCATCACCCGGACGACGACCATTTGGGAAACCGGCTAAGTCATTACCTGCAACACCAAAAGCAGACTGCATAGCCGCAGGAGTAGCTGGAATGGCCGTATTAAGACGTAACATTTCAGACGGGGTTACCGTGGCCAACTGATTAACTCCGGCCACACCGGTTAAAAACGCATTAACCAAGTCCAGCCGTGGAAAGTTTGAAGGGGCTAAATCAGCAATATTGGCACCCAAAGTGGTGTTAACAGCGTCTTTAAACAGAATATTTAATAACGCCGGTAAGCTTGGATGTGTAACGTAATCAGCAAACTGACCATCTTCAGACGGCTTGCTACTGTTGAACTTGTCTTTGTCCGCAAGACCAATAACTAATTCATTTACCAACGGGTTACTTAACCGTGATACCTGCACTAAAGCACCGCCATTAACGTCAGGACGGGCGAAAGTTGCATTTGGGTTTAGGATACGCGCTTGCGGTAAGCTTGCGGTAGTCCAGGCGCCCACCACGCCGTTACCGCTGCCGGTTATACAAGCTTTAGGCAATTCTATGGCTAACGTTGTTACATTTTTATCGGCTAAATCATCGTTTGCACTGCTTTGCGTTATGCCACCTGGAAAACCAGCACCATCTCCGGCACCCGGTGCGCTATCACCCTCTACCGGCACATAATTTACCAAATCGAACGTTTCACCTAAGTTCACCACGAACGGATCTTTGCGCTGCCCCACAAAAATTCGAGCCATGGCTTCACAACCTGGCAGCGCAACGTCATAGACATATTGATCGGCATAGGCCTGATAGGCGTCTGCACTGGTGAAGGTTTTAGTGCCGACAAAGTCATACGGCTTGGTAAATTGCATCGCACCACCCGACGGGCTTAGCATTGTGCTACTGGTACCTGATGCGACTTCTACGCTGTAGTTTTCAATAAAATTCAGCGCCGCTAAATTGTCAGCGCCTACACCACCGACGTTTTTCAGCGGCACAGCAACCATTTTCTGATTACCTTCTGGCCCAATCGGTAACTTTACGCCTGCACCATCATTAGCCAAGGTGTTGCTGAAACGAAAGTTAAAGCTCATATTCGGCATCGCATCACCATCGTTATCAATGTGAATGCTGTATACCGCTGCAGGGTCCATAGCAAAGTAGTTTGGCCCGCCGTAGGCATCTTGCAGCGGAATATAGTTAGCAATAACCGTTACATAGGACTCACGGTCACTTTCATAACTGTTAAACAAATAAAAATCGGTCGCATCAACGGTTGGTGTGCGGGTAATATTTGGCGCTTCACGGTGGCTTGATGCCTGGACATTGCCAATCAGTGTCAGTGCACTTAACGCCGCGGTTACCGCGAGGAATGTTGCTGTACGTTTCATATTATGTTGCCCTTATTGATTAAATTGCGACCTAGAAACGACTGACTGCCACCACTGGATGCAGCTATTGGAAAAAAACATAAAAAAAACCGCCGCAGCGGTTTTTTTGACAGTGAAAAGGTTATAGCGTGATAATTTCAGCGGTAAACAATACCGGCCCGGTTGGCAGTCCTGTTGGCGAGCCGCCAAGTGGCTCTAAGCTAACGGCCAGCGCAGCAATGGTAATGCCATCGGCAGCCGCAGGCCAATCCAGTATTTGTTCGCCTTGCTGTGGTAGCAAGCCTAATGACACCGGGGCTGCACCATCAGCAGGCAGCATCCACAACTGATAATCGTTAAGCTGCTTTTCTCCCACCGCTGCAGTGGCTTTTACTGTCAGTTTGCGCTCGGCCTTACTAACTAACCACCAGGCTTTAGCATCACTGGTTTGAATAACAGCAATGTCTTGCTGCAGTGGGCTCGTTAACATCGGTTTAAGCATAACCACCGCTAACAACAATGACGCCGCCAGCGCCAACCCAAACCAAACTGGGCGACGTTTAGCAGGCAACGTCGTCACCTCGGGAGCGGTCCAGCCCAAACGTTGCTGTATACGCTGCCATACCCGCTGGTTTGGCAGCGTTGCTGGCAAGCTTTCAGCCAGCGGATTTAAATGCTGCTCCCAACGCCATACCGTCTGACGTACTGCAGGATTTGCCATAATGAGTTGTTGAAAACGTCTACGCGCAGCACCGCGCATAGCGCCAAGAATAAAGTCGACCGCCAGGGCGTCGAGTAAGTCCTGATCTTGATACTTCATGCTTCAAGGCACCTTTTCAGTTGGGTTAAACCACGACGGATCCAACTTTTCACTGACCCCAGTGGTGAGCCGGTATGCTCGGTAATTTCCTGGTGGCTCAGCCCGTTAAAATAAGCCAATTGGATAGATTGCCGGTGCTCGTCTGTCAGCCCCTGCATGCAATCGTCCAGCTTAACTTTTTCCCGAACTAAGCCTATGGCCTCCCCCGGCTGCACCTCTTCAGAAACGCCGTCTGCCAGTTCTTCTGTAATATCCAGATGCTCTGCCTTTACCCGCCGTGATTTTAATAAATCCAGCGCACGATAACGGGTAATGCTGATCATCCAACTCATCACACTGCCCTTCTCAGCGTGGTAGTCGGCCGCATTATGCCAAATTCGTACATAGGCATCCTGCAATACATCTTCGGCCCAATCATTCCGCCGCAGTAGATGCAGGCTGACCGAAAACAACTTACCCGATGTCGCTTGATACAGCTGCTCAAACGCCTGCTTGTTACCTTGCGCAGTGGCGTATAGCCACTGCAAGAGTTGCTGCTGTTGTTGTGATTGTTCCATTAGTAACCCTGTTTACGTTAACCGTTAATGGCAGTTACGACACACCTTGGCTTTCGGATGCAGTAGCTGAAGCACTTAATGCAAAATTCACGTGTGTTTTTTTGTCTTTGGGCTATCATCCGCTTCCATTTTTAGCATGCTCTCGTATGCTTAGCGCATCGAGTGTAATTTGAGATTGCTATGCGCATTTGTTTTTTAATGTACCCTTGGGAAAAAGTGCAGCCAGACGGCGACAGCACCATTCGGATGATCCACGAAGCCGTGAGCCGTGGACATAGTGTAGCAATTACCCATGCCAATAACTTAACGGTGCGAGACAGTATTGCCCAGGCTTTTTGCAACGTGTTTGTTAAAGGCCAGAAAATTTCCAGCAATATCGCCAGTTTTTATCGCCATGCACAATTTAATCAGCAAAAACTGCCTTTGGCCGCTTTTGATGCAATTTTTATCCGCCTGAACCCGCCATTAGACCCCATCGTACTGAACTTTCTGGACTCTGTTCGCGAAGATACTTTTATTATGAATGATTTAGATGGCGTTCGTATTGCGAACAACAAAATGTATACCGCATCATTACACGACCCAAATAATGAATTTATTCCGGTAACGCACGTATCAAAAAACCGGGACTATCTGGCACGAGTTCTGGCAGAGTCGCCAGGCGAAAAAATGATTTTAAAACCGTTAAATGGTTACGGTGGTAAAGGCGTTATTTTATTAGAAAAGTCAGCAGCACAAAGCGCCCGCTCTTTACTGGACTTTTACATTGGCGATCAAGAACGCGGTAATTACGTTATTTTACAAGAATATGTAGAAGGGGCGGAACTGGGTGATATTCGCATTTTAATGTTAAATGGTAAAGCCATAGGTGCTATGCGCCGAATTCCACCAGCAGATGATGTACGGTCTAACGTACACGCTGGCGGCAGTGTTATTAAGCATGTACTGACTGAACAAGAGAAACGTCTTTGTGCACATATTGGCCCCAAGCTGGCGCGAGATGGATTATTTTTTGCGGGTATTGATGTTATCAACGGCAAACTTATTGAAGTTAACGTAATGAGCCCAGGTGGTATTGCCAGAATAAACCGGCTGAACAACGTGCGTTTACAAGAAAAGGTTATTGATTTTATTGAACAAGTTGTAGATAGCCAAACACTACCTTCTGCACGCAAACAGGGGTTTCGTTCATTGCTAAATGAAGCCGAAGCGCTTAATTGAAATTTTTTTATCGTGTTTAAAAAAATAATTCACTGTTTTTAACTGAGAAATCTCGGTAAATAAGCAAAAAAATCTGAGGTGCGCTTATGTCACAGGTAGAAAGCAACGATTTTGAACTAGATGAATTATCCGATGATGTTGAAGTCATCAAAGATGTAGTTGTGAAAGACAGCAAAGCAAAACAGAAGTTAGAAGCACGGCGCAAAATTGACGATCTATTGGAACAAAAACGCCTGCGTCAGCTGTTAGACGATTGGGATCTCGATGACGATGATGCTTAAAAAAACGGGCGCTTTATGCGCCCGTTTTATTTGTTGCCTTGATAATTAATAACAATTAACCATCAATTTTTAAGTGACCACTGCTAATTAAGCTGTCAATAATGGCCTGAGCATCTGAGCCAAAACTGCTTAAATCGACCCCTTCCAGCGTAATTTGCTGGGTAACATTACCCGAACCAGTGTGCTTAATGTTGATGGTAGTGTTACCACCACTCATGCTAAAGCTTAAGTAGTCGGTGATATTGTCGCTATTTTCACCTTGTAATAAATCGCGTAGGTCTATTACATCACCCTGAGCGGTATTGAAGTCTTTAATAACATCAACCGCTGCGGTGCCGCTACTTTGGTCACCCAACTGCCATGCAAATACATCTGCACCGGTGCCACCAGTTAGAATATCGTTACCGGCGCCACCGAATAACACGTCATTGCCGCTACCGCCATTAATGGTGTCATTACCTAGCCCACCATAAACCACGTCATTACCCGCACCAGCATTAACGATGTCGTTACCGCCGTAGGCCATAATTAAATCGCCGTTATCAGTACCTGTCATGGTTTGCGCGGTGTTGTCGCCTGACAGTACCGTATTGGTTGTTTGTGATACATCAACCGTTAATGTGTCAGATACCGATGTGGTGGAAGCACCGTCCGTCGTTGTCGCGGTAACCGTCAGGTTAAGTTGGCCATTAAACCCTACAGGTGTAAGCAAACTTAAGCCTTCAAGCTGCTCTTGCGTAAGAGTCCAGCTTCCATCTGCATTTTTAATACCTGCTGTTAGCAAGGCGTCAGACGGTATGCCTGTGATAGTGATCGACAAACTTTCGCTGGCATCGACAACAGCTGCATTTATAGTCAAGTCAACCATATCACCGTAGGTAACACCATTTACGACAATTGTTGGTGCTGACAGATTCAGCTGTGAATCTTTACCATCATCCCGACCATTGAGAATGACCCAATCAAACTGATATTCGCCATCTTGTGTGGCAGTAAAGTTAAATGTGCCACTACCATTGACTGAGGGGCCATAAAGCTCAGACGACGCAATCAACTGGGTAGTTTGTGTGCCATCCGGTGCAGTAATAATAACCAGCACAAAGTCGTTATAACCTTGTTGTATTTCGCTGGTAACGTTTTCACCGTTGGTAAAACGCCAGTTAAATCCAATAGTCATCCCTGCATTTAAGTTAGCTGTGCTTGATGTAAAGTTACCGTCAATGGTATCTATATTACCTGGATCATCTAATGCACCAGAAGGCGCGGCAAAGCTGTCTAGGAAGCCACTGGTTAAACCAAGTGCTTGCTCTAAAGCAGCCTGACTTAAACCTGCGCCTGTCTGAGTGCCGTTTGCTCCTGTTGTAATAAGGGTTGCACCTACCTGAGTAGAAACGGCATCAGCCACTTGAAGCAGGGCAGCGTCGGCAACAGGCGTAACCGTTATATTAAGTGCAGCAGTCGATGTACCGCCTTGTTGATCAGATACTGTGTAAGTAATGGTAGGCAGTGAACCACTCCAGTGCTCACTTGGCGTAAAGGTAAACCCACCGTTGGCATTTAATTGCAGCGTACCTTGGTTTTCAATAATAACTTCGGTACCCGCGGCGTAAGTCTGACCGTTAATTACAAAGCTTTGCACTACTACTGTATTACCATCAACGTCACTGGCTAGCACACTGCCAACCAACACCTGATCTTCATTAACGGTGTAGTTTGTATTAGTTGCAACGGGCGCATTGTTAATCACTGCTGTATCGCCAGCACCCTGGTTTCCTGCGATGTCAGTATAACTGCCATTCGCTACAGCAATGGAAATGGCTGCAGTTCCATTAGCGGTAAAGACTGCGATCCATACATTTGGATTATTTGGATCTTGCACCAGGCCAGTTATAGTACCGCCAGTTACCACAATATCTGATAGGTCAAAACCTGTAACGTTTTCACTAAAGGTGAATGTGACGTTGGTTTGCTCGCCGCTGGCAAGGGTTGAATCAACCGTACTAATGGTCAAGGTTGGTAAAGTAGTATCCATAATGGCACTGTCGCTGCCTTCTGCGCCGGTATTCCCTGCCGCATCAGTGATCGTGGCGGTAACCGTTAAGGTCGCGCCGTCTGCCGGTGCGGTTACTGTTGTCAGAACTTCACCCGCATCAATCTGGGCCTGGGTCAGTACAATGGCCACGCCATTGACGGTTAAGGTGTCACCTGCCACCGCGCCGGTGCCGGTTAAACTGATGGTAACGTTCACGTCGCCATTCAGCTCTGCCGCATTGATATAACCGTCGTTGTTCGCATCTTCAGTAATGGTCACGCCCGGTGCATTTGGTGCCGTGCCGTCCATAATGGCACTATCGCTGCCTTCTGCGCCGGTATTGCCGGCAGCATCGGTGATGGTGGCCGTTACGGTTAAGGTCGCGCCATCTGCTGG